>JAKAJO010000040.1 GCA_021813745.1 Acidobacteriota bacterium | reverse complement strand
GCCCAAAGGACTACAACATTTATGCAAATAGCCAGGTGCCGACGCCGCAGGAAATCAATGATCTTCCGCTAAAGTCGGTTGGCAATGCATCGGTATTCGTAGCAGATGTTGGCAAAGCTGAAGATTCGGGGACGATCCAGACGAACATCGTGCGCATCGACGGTCAGCGGTCTGTGTATGTTCCGGTGTTAAAGCAAGGTGGCGACAGCAATACCATCACCATCGTGAATGGTATGAAGGAGGCCATCAAAAACCTCGTAGACATTCCATCCTCGCTCAGAACCGCTGTGGTTTTCGATCAATCCCTCTTTGTTAAAGGAGCCATAAAAAATCTCATCAAGGAAGCGAGTATCGGTCTATTTCTGACCGGTATTATGATCCTGGTCTTTCTCGGGAGTCCACGCGCTACGTTCGCGGTGCTGCTCTCGATCCCGCTATCAGCGCTGGTCTGCATGCTGGTTATGAATGGCATGGGCGGGTCGATCAATACAATGCTTCTGGGAGGCTTAGCCCTTGCGTTCTCGCGACTGATCGATGATTCGGTCGTGGTGCTTGAGAACATCTTCAGATACATGGAAATGGGTCTTGAGCCAAATGCTGCGGCCGAAAAAGGCGGCATGGAGGTCTCGCTCGCAGTTCTGGCCGCGACCTCAACCACCTCAATCGTATTTTTCCCTGTTACGTTCTTTTCCGGGGTGAGTAAGTACATTTTCACTGACCTCGCGCTCGGAGTTGTTCTTTCCATTTTTGCTTCCTACATCTTCGCGATGACGGTTGTACCTCTCTACTGTGCAAACTTCATCAAGATTTCTCACGAAGAAGTTCATGACGATACCAAACCGGCCTCGCTCTTCCGTCGATTTGAAGCGAAGTTTAACGAGTACTTTCACCGGATGCTGGATTACTACGAGGTGAATGTAACTCGCGCGCTCCAGCGTCCAGGTCGAACTGCCGCGATAATCATTGGCGGAGTTGCCGTGGTCTTGCTTGGCTTATTCCCATTTCTGGGCCGCTCCTATTTCCCGAGGACAGATCCTGGTCAGTTCGTGATTAACATCAAGTGCCCTAGTGGTACACGAATTGAGTTAAGCAACGTGTACATTGCTCAGGTTGAGAGCGAGATTCGTAAGATCGTTCCACCGAGTGAACTGGACATGATTGTATCCAACATTGGGATCACTCCCGATCTCTCTGCCATCTATACGACAAATTCTGCAATGGATACTGCATTTGTGCAGGTCAGTCTCAAAGAGGGGCATCGGGTCGGAAGTTACGAGTACATGGAGCGAGTGAGACGTCGCCTGGCGAAAGACATGCCAGAGCTAACGACGTACTTTCAGGCTGGCGGACTGGTTGATTCGGTGATCAATCAAGGCTTGCCTGCACCGATCGACATCCAAATCAGCGGTAATGATCTGGATCAGTCTTTTGCCCTTGCACTGAATATTGCTACGAAGGTCAAAGCTCTGAAAGACGTGAGTGACGTCTTAATTCCTCAGGATCTGAAATATCCAGGTCTTCAGCTCAACATTGATCGAGAACGAGCCAGTTTGATTCATGTATCGCCTGAGCAGGTTGTTGACAACGTCATCACTGCGATGACATCCAATGGAATGATTGCGCCAAGTTACTGGATCGATCCGAACACAGGCAACAACTATATGCTCACGGTGCAGTATTTTGACCAGAAAATTGGTCATATGAGCATGGAGGACTTCAAGGATATCCCACTTCGATCTCAAACGGATATGAACTACACCCCTCTGCAATCTGTGGCACAAATCAAAGAGATCAACACGCCAACAGAAGTGGATCATTATCAGATTCGACGCATCATCGACATTTACGTGATGCCATCGACAGAGTCTCTCGTCGGCGTCAACAACGAGGTCAATAAGATCCTCAAGGGCGTTGCTCTCCCACGCAACATCAGAATCACTGTGCAAGGCGCAGTTGTAAATATGAATCAATCGTTCGAGAGATTTGCGATTGGGTTGATGTTGTCGATTGCTCTGGTGTACCTGATTCTAATGGCGCAATTCACCTCGTTTGTCGATCCGTTCATTATTCTGATGGCCATTCCCCCGGGACTCGCAGGTGTGGTCATGATCCTCCTTGTAACGCATAGCACACTCAATATCATGTCCCTCATGGGAGTCATCATGATGACAGGCATTGTGGTGTCAAACAGCATTCTGATTGTTGAGTTTGCGAGCTTGCTGCACGAGCAGGGGAAGCCGCTACTTGAGGCAGTTGTTCAATCCTGCCGGATCAGACTCCGCCCGATTTTGATGACTTCCCTCGCTACGCTTCTGGGGATGATTCCAATGGCCCTTGGGCTCGAGGCTGGTAGTGAGCAATACGCTCCGCTTGCTCGTGCGATCATCGGCGGCCTGGGTGTCTCCGTCGTCGTCACAGTGTTCCTCGTCCCAGCTGTGTATCTGCTCGTTCACGGTCGCCGCGAAGAGCAACTCCCCGCGATTGAAGGGAGCAACGAAATATGAAGAAGCATCACAATTTCTATCTCCAGACAGCCGCGATCCTGATCGCGTTCGGGCTTATCGGTAGAGGATATGCCCAATCCCAAAAACAAGATTTCCAGAGCACTTTACCTGATGCCCCGCAAACACGTCTTCTTGCTATGGTCAGCTCTCCAGGTGAGTTGGCCATGGGGCAGGCATCCACAACACAGTCAGCCTCTTCGCCCGCACAGTCTTCGGCGGACTCGATGCCGACTCTGACACGGATGCAAGCAGAACAGCTTGCCATCAAAAACAACCCGAATGTAAGCGTGGGTCGTTTGGTTGCAGCTGCCCAGCACCAGGTTGTGAGAGAAGCGCGGTCAGCTTATTTCCCGACCGCTGTTGCCAACGCCACTGGAATGGATGCGGTGCTTGCGAGTAGAATTTCCGCCGGTGCGCTGACAGCATCCCGTCTTTTTTCCCATGCAGGTGCAGGCGCTGATTTGAACCAACTGATTGCTGATTTCGGTCGAACCAGCAACCTGGTTGCCTATTCCAAGCTTCAAGAGAAGGCGCAGAATGCGAGTGCTCTTGCTACCACAGAAGACATAGTGATCGCGGCTGATCAGGCGTTTTACAACGCATTGCAGGCGCAGGCTCTGCTCCAGGTCGCAAAGCAGAATGTCGCCACGCGCCAGACCACAGACTTGCAAGTTAAAGAGATGACAGAGAACAAGCTGAAATCGATTCTCGATTTGAGCTTTGCCGATGTCAATCTGTCACAAGCCAAGCTGCTCCTCTTGGACGCTCAAAACAATGCGGATTCTACGATGGCATCTTTGGATGCTGTTTTAGGTTTGGATCATGAGGTTGTGTATAAGCTCATCGATAATGCGGGTGCGGATCAGACACCGCCTCCTGATCCCGAGCAATTGATCCAGATAGGACTTCAGCAACGCCCGGATTTGCAAGCCATGAATTTCAATGCACAGGCTGCTATGAAGTACAGTAAGGCTCAGCGCGACCAGCTTTTTCCAACCATCAACGCGATGGGCACGGTGGGCACGGTCCCAGTTCGTCCTGATCAGTACTTCACTTCGAACTGGTGGGGTGCTGTTGGGGTGAACCTACAGATTCCTGTATTTAATGGGTTCCTCTTCACTGCCCAGGCGAAAGAGGCGAGTCTGCGCGCACGTGCTGCGCAGGAGCAAAGTCGCGATCTCCGTGATCGTATCGTAAGAGACATCCGTACCTCATGGCTTGCGGCAAACACTGCCTACCAGCGCGTGACGGTTTCGGCGCAGCTGCTGGATGAAGCGAACCTGGCTCTGAAACTTGCTGAAGCACGTTATAACATGGGCCTCAGTTCGATCGTTGAACTCAGCCAGGCACAGTTCCAACAGACGGACGCAGCCATCGGTAACACAAATGCAAAGTACCAGTACAGTCTGGCGCTCGCCACACTGAACTACCAGATTGGAACCGCACCGTAAGAGGACGTGACTCAAGCCAATCTCAGATTCATCCATTTCTTCTCTGAATTGGCCCAATGGCACCGAGAGTGGATTTCCGATAGAGCATATTGCATCGTATTGCAATTGCCAACGCCGCTTCGATTTACACTATTGACTTGGAGCGGTACGGGATTCATGGATAAGTTCGTTATTCGTGGTGGAAATCCACTCATCGGTACAATTCGCGTTTCTGGCGCCAAGAACTCTGCTCTGCCCTGCATGGCGGCTGCAATTCTGACAGATGAGGAGCTGATCCTCGAAAACATCCCGCAGGTGCGGGATATTGAGACAGAACGGAAGCTTCTCGCGTCAATGGGCGCGCAGGTCGAAATGTGTGCGGGAGTCTCAGGCCACGAGACGATCCTCAGCTGCCATTCCCTTTCTGACCCAGTCGCAAAGTACGAAATTGTCAAGACCATGCGCGCAAGTTCTCTGGTGCTTGGGCCACTGATTGCACGGGCTGGCGCGGCTCGTGTGGCGATGCCTGGAGGATGTGCCATTGGAGGACGGCCCATTGATCTTCACATCAAGGGACTTGAGAAGATGGGAGCTACGATTGAGCAGAAGCATGGCTATCTTGAAGCCAGCGCTCCACGGCTCCACGGCGCCCATATCGTTTTTGACAAAATAACGGTCACGGGCACCGAAGACCTTTTAATGGCAGCAGTTTTGGCGGAAGGAGAAACACTGCTGGAGAATTGTGCGCGTGAACCGGAAGTGGTCGATCTTGCTGCTCTGCTGACCGCAATGGGAGCAGATATTCGGGGTGCCGGCACGTCAACGATTCGGGTTCGGGGTGTTTCGAGACTTCATGGCGCGCGCTATCGGATTAATCCCGATCGAATTGAAGCAGGAACTTTCCTGGTGGCCGGCGCAATTACGGCCGGGGATTTGACTGTGGTCGGATGTAATCCGAAACATTTGCGTGCCGTTGTAGGCAAGCTTGAGGAAGCTGGTGCTGTCATCGACTCCCCGGCACCCGATGCACTCAGAGTGCGATCGAATGGCAAGCTTCGCGCAACCGACATTTCGACGGAAGAGTACCCCGGTTTTCCGACAGATATGCAGGCTCAGTTCATGGCGCTGGTTACGCAGGCCGAAGGTGTAAGTCTCATCAAGGAAAATATTTTCGAAAATCGCTTCATGCACGTCCAGGAACTCGTGCGTATGGGCGCGAACATCAAGGTAGATGGGCGAACGGCTACTGTGCAGGGTCCTGCAAGGCTGTCCGCCGCTGCTGTGATGTGTTCTGACCTGCGTGCCTCCGCTTCCCTTGTTTTGGCAGCGCTGATTGCCGATGGAGAGTCGATTGTGGACCGCGTCTACCACATGGATCGCGGTTACGAGCAGATCGAAGAAAAACTTCGCGGGGCAGGAGCAGAGGTGCAGCGCATGGGCAATGTATTTGCTCCACGCAGTCCGGAACTGAGCACTCACACGCGAGTTTGAGCGCTTTCTCAGCGCCAGCTGACAGCTAGATGCCAACGAAGTCCGTGATCGGATGACTTTCTCAGCACACGCTCATATTCCCTGAGATCATTGAGGACAGGAATCGTTTCTGAGCCGAGCGCGGTTGGGTTTTGGATCAAAAAATCGGTCAGCTTCCTCACACTATTCAAGCCATCCTGCGCGGTATACCACTGCGGCTCCGGCAGGTGGTGGGCCCAGTCTGGGTTCCCTACACCCTGTTCCAAAAGCAGAACCATGGAATTGTGATCCGCTGAGAAAAAATCCAGCAGCGGCTTCACATGAAGTTGGACGGAGATCCTGTCAAGAGCATCTTCATTGCGTGCAATGGCATGCCCGTTCACAAAGATGTCGAAGCCCGGATCTTCTCCTTCGACTACGATATATAAGCTCGCCGCCATCAAATTAAGTGTACGAGAGTGAGGGAGATGCGGCCAAACATTCCATGTCTGGTCATCAAATCAATCACCTCGGGCGAAATGACACGCTACGTTACTCAAGTGCTTTTCTCACTGTCTGAAGCTTGCGACAAAAGAGTTATAGTTTTTGGAGCAATGCTGGTGTACTACCTCATAGTAGGTTTTGTTTTTGATGCATTAGACTAGCATTACTATAAGTTAATGAAAACGCGGGAGTTCGAAGGGGACAGTTGGTGGATTGGAGTCAGATCCCAGATTTAGCAACTGTGAGTTTACTCGCAGGCGCCTTCGCCTCAATTGCGAAGCAGGGGCGGACTCGCGCCTCTCGAATCTGGCTGATCTGCTGGTTGATGATCTGTGTTCATTTCGCTGCCTCAATCTTTGTACCACTCCCTCATGCCACAGGTGATTTCGCCGCGTTTCTGAGTCTTTCTTCTCTTGCCGATGCCGGTATCCTCTTCATGTATTCCACGATTCCGTATCATGACCAAATCAGTAATCGCTGGATGCTCATGACGCTGCTCTCAACCATCACTTTGTACTTGGGGCTTCTTACGCTTGCCCCCCTCGGCTCGTGGACACTCGTCCCAGCAGCCGTTCTTCTCGGCGGAGCTCCGTTGGTCATCGCAGTTGCGACTTTGCGCAGTTTTCGACATCACTTGCGATGGTGGCTCGTGGGCGCCTCCGGTGCCTTGGCCATTTATTTGCTTTGTGTTCAAAACCGTGGCGTCAGTGGTCCTGATCTTGCGCTAAACGGACTTCTATTTACCCTTTACGCTGGGTGCTGCATTCATTTCTGGCACATCTACCGAAAGAATTCTGCAGGAGCCCTGATTTCAATCTCTGGCTTTGGTGCATGGGCGCTCGTCTTTCTGATTGGCCCCTTAATGGATGCCTACTTCCCCGCAGTTCACGTACAGGGCGAGGTTTGGAATCTTCCCAAGTATCTCGTGGCCATAGGAATGATTCTGCTTTTACTGGAAGAGCAAATTGAACACAACAAGTATCTTGCTTTGCATGATGAGCTCACGGGCCTCCCGAATCGGCGCCTTTTTCAAGACCGTCTCAAAGTTGCAATTGATCGGGCACGTCGCCAGTCCACATCGACTTCCCTTCTGGTCATTGATTTAAATGGTTTCAAAGCCGTTAACGATTCACTAGGGCACCATGCCGGAGACGCAGTGCTCAAGTCGGTTGCATCCGCTTTTGCGAATCGTGTTCGTAGGTGCGACACAGTGGCTCGCACTGGCGGAGATGAGTTCTCTGTCGTTTTGGAGGAGCCCACCAATCGTTCCAGCGCTCTTCAAGTCGCGGATTCACTTCTACAACTTCTCGCGAAGCCAATTCAAGCGGATGAGAATTCGGTTGTCATCGGTGCAAGCATCGGAGTTGCAGTCTTTCCAGAGGACGCATCCAGCCTGGAAGCTCTCTGCATCGCAGCAGACCTGCAGATGTACCGCGACAAGCAAGACCTCGGCCAGTCAACCCGCGTGGAACAAATACTACGGACGGACGCATCCACGTGCGTAGATTCTGCAGTCGAAGTCAATGGATAGACCAAGTTAGTCCCAGTCGGCTCTCTGACCCGATCCCAATGAAACGCCATGTCACGTGATCCGGTGTGGATCTAACGGTCACTCCTCAGAACCAAAAGAGAGGCTCGGGAGAATTTCCCGAACCTCTCATGCAGTGCCTGTTTTATCGATTGGCCGTATTTGTTCGATGCAAAAACGCCAATCGTCGTACTAGTTGTGTCCACCGCCACTTGGGCCACGTCCACCACGTCTCCGCCGACGACGGCGATTGTCATTGGATGCCGGACGGCTGGCCGGCTGACCGGCGGCGACCGGAAATGGATCGGCACGATTGAAGTTTGGCTCATTCTCTTCGTCGAGCTCCTCGCCTTCCTCATCGTCGTCAAAGTCTTCTCCGCCCTCAATCATGATCGTACTTTGATTCGAGCGCGGCTGGCGTTCGTCAAATTCATGCGCAGGACGGTTTGACGCCGGTGCGGCGGGTCCTGCTTCCGGGGCCTCTTGAGGTGCGGTCTGCGCAAGCTTTGCCTTTTGTTCCTTGATGAGTGCTTTCCTGCTCAGCTTGATCCGGTTCCCTTCAATTGCCAGGACCTTGACCATCACCTGGTCCCCTTCGCGCAACTCATCCTTTACGTCCTTCACACGATGCTCGGCAATCTCCGAGATGTGCAGGAGGCCGTCGGTTCCCGGGAAGAGTTCGACGAAAGCACCGAACTCAGCCAAGCGGACTACCTTGCCCAGGTAGACCTTACCAACTTCCGGAACAGCTGTAATATTGCCGATCATCTCCAGCGCCTTTTGCAGGCCTGAAGCATCCGACGAAGCGACGCTCACTTTACCCGTGTCATCAACGTCGATCTTGGCGCCTGTCTGCTCCACGATGCTGCGAATCGTGGCACCACCCTTTCCGATGAGATCTCGAATCTTGTCGGTGGGAATCTGAATGGTCTCGATGCGCGGCGCGTAGGCGGAACGTTCCTGACGCGGTCCACTGAGTACCTCGTCCATTTTGTCCAAGAGGAAGAGACGTCCACGACGCGCCTGTTCCATTGCTTCCTGGAGGATCTGCCGTGTTAGCCCGCCAATCTTGATATCCATCTGTAGGGCCGTGATACCTTTTCGGGTTCCCGCCACCTTGAAGTCCATGTCGCCGTAGTGGTCCTCGGCACCCGCGATGTCGGTCAGGATGGCGTAGTCGTCGCCCTCTTTCACCAGACCCATGGCGACGCCAGCCACTGCCCCCTTGAGTGGGATGCCCGCATCGTACAGGGCCAAGCTGGCGCCACACACAGAAGCCATGGAAGACGAGCCGTTCGACTCAAGTATGTCCGAGACAACACGGATGGAGTACGGCGACTCATCCGCATTGGGCAGCACAGCGCTGACCGCACGCTCTGCAAGAGCTCCATGACCTACCTCCCGGCGCCCCACGCCGGTCATTCTGCCCGTTTCTCCAACACTGAACGGTGGAAAGTTGTAGTGGAGCATGAAGTTTTTCTTTTGCTCCCCCTCATAGCTTTCCAGTCGTTGCCCTTCGTCCGCGGTACCCAGTGTTGCTGTTACAAGCGCCTGTGTTTCACCGCGCGTGAAGAGGGCTGAGCCATGCGTCCTTGGAAGTACGCCCGTCTCGATTGTGATTGCGCGGATTTCGTCGAAGGCACGGCGGTCCGGACGGATACGGTCCTTGGTTACCTGTTCGCGGAAGAGCCGCTCGCGAAGGTGCTCGTAATAGGTTCCAAGCTTTTTCTTGGCCGCAGAATCATCGGCCGGAAGCGCGGCGGCAAGTTCATCCTTGATCTGTTTGATCAGCGAATAGCTTTCGGTCTTGCCATGCTTCTTTGTATCAAGAGCATCCTTCAGACGATCACCAATCTTCGCCTTGAGCTCCGCGTAATAGGCCTCGTCAAATTCAGGAGCCGTAAAGGTCCGCTTGGGCTTGCCCGCCTTGGTCACCAGTTCATCGATGGCAGCAACGATCTTCTTAATCTCTGAATGGGCAAACTCAATCGCAGAAAGAATGACCTCTTCGGATTCTTCCTTGGCGCCTGATTCAATCATCACGATGCCGTCTTTATGGCCCACGACCATGATGTTGACTGTGGTTTCAGCGCGCTCAGAGTATGTCGGATTGATGACGAACTCGCCTCGAACGCGGCCCACCCTGACCGCACCCACCGTCGCACCAAATGGAATATCGGAAAGCGCTACGGCCGCAGCAGCTGCGTTAATGGCGATGACGTCTGGATCATTTTCCTTATCTGCCGAAAAGACCAGTGCGATTACCTGCGTCTCGTTTCGGAATCCATCGGGAAAAAGGGGGCGAATGGGGCGATCGATCTGGCGGGCCGTCAAAATCTCCTTCTCGCTTGGGCGTCCCTCCCGCTTGATAAAACCCCCGGGAATGCGGCCACCCGCGTAGGTGTACTCTCGGTAGTCCACCGTGAGCGGAAAGAAGTCGATGCCTTCACGCGGATCAGGGGAAGCAACGGCGGTAGCCAGGACCACGGTCTCGCCGGAAGAAACTAATGCTGCACCGGATGCCTGCTTTGCCATTCGTCCGGTCTCAAACACCAGACGCTTGCCGCCGGCAAGCTCGGCGGTCACTTCATGCTTTGTCGACATAATGTCCTCGTTTCGTTTGTTCACTTGGGAAACTTGTGAGAGTTGGAGCGCAGGATTCAATGGCCACGGGTTCTTCTGGCGAGAAATTGCTGAACCTATTGCGCGCGGAGGATTCAAAACCATCCCTAACACGCGAAGAGCCCGCACACGGCCGATGGCAATGTGCAGGCCCGTTTTTCAGGGTCGTCTCGTCAGGTACACCTAGGCCCCTGGTCCAGAATCGAATAGGGGCCGTGACCAGATTCCGGTCTTGGCGCTTCCGAGTCAAAGTCAGCTTTCTTATTACTTGCGGATACCCAGCTTGCCGATCACGTCGCGATAACGGTCGGAGTCATGCGTCTTCAGGTAATCCAGAAGGCGGCGGCGCTTGCTGACCAGCATCAAAAGACCGCGCCGGGAGGCGTGATCCTTCTTGTGTGTCTTGAAGTGTTCTGTCAGTTCGCCAATCCGTTCGCTCAGGATTGCGATCTGGACCTCAGGGGAGCCAGTATCCGAGTCGTGGGTGCGAAAGCGTTGAATCAGTTCGGTTTTCTTTTGAGTCGCCAGCACGGCGTGTGTTACTCCTCTTACGTTCTCAGTCCACTCTTAAGTGTCTACAGTGAGAGTACCATGAATGCCCCTCAAATGCTATGGCGGGCAGTGACTTACAGTGCAACACAGCGCACTGAATCGTTTCACTGTGGACTGTCGATCCAGTAGGTGGACCGCGCCACAATTCTTGCTCCAAGGTCGGTTACGGTGTGTACGCGAATGGTATGCAGGCCGGGAGTCGGATTCGATGGGCTGAATGTGATCAGATATCGATTCCTCATGTGCTTTGCGGCATCCACGACACGTTGCTCAAAGCGCTTGTCCCCGGCAAACGTCGTGTACTCACCACCACTCTCCTGTGCAATTTCCTTTGTGACATTCTTCTTGAAAGCTTTGACTGCCATCACAAGTGCTGACACCATATTCATCGTTCGATCGTCGCCAGAATCCTTCACATCGTGCATGAACTCTGCGCCGGACGGGGAAAATGAGACACTTAAGACAAGGACATTCGAGCGGCCGATTTTGCGGATGAGCGCTTCCGGTTTAGTGTGTTTGCTCCCGTAATCGCGTCTCTCGCTGATCAGTAGCAGCACTCGCCGATGATCCACGGGCTCGGATTCCAGCAGGTCCACGGCATAACTGATAGTATCGAGGATCGCGGCACCGCCGTCGCCCGGCTGCAGGTTGCGCAAATCATTGTCAAGCACATCTGTAGAGTGCGTAAAGTCGTGTAGCAGATATGGCCTCGAATCAAAGCCGACCAGAGCCGCTTGACTGCCGGCGCTACTCAGAAAGACATCGAGCAATGGCCCCATGTGGGCGAGTTTGCCGAATTCCAATACACTTGCACCTCCCTCCTCAACCGCAACCACCAGTGAAACCGGCGCGGTATCCATTTCCTCCTGCACATGGATTTTCTGGGGAACGCCATTGTCTTCCACCACAAAGTCAGGAGCTTTCAGACCGTAGATGATCTCTCCATCGTGCTTTTCCACAAGCGTGGGGACGAGAACTTCATTTGTGGTGACGTGAAAAACCGGCGAATTTGCCTGTGTTTCAGGCATCGACTTTGGCGGCTCAATGGGAGGCAGTTGCTGACCGAGTGCCCCTGTCCATGAGCCGCCGAGGAGAACGAATGAGAACAGGATGATGCGCTCTGGTGCATGTGCTCTCAAGACCCGGTGCAATCGAATACCTCTCATCCGCGCCTGCGCGCCTCCTGTTTAAGTGTCCCGGTCCAGAACAGAAAGCTGAGCAACTCCCAACGCGCAGACCAGACAAAGCTGAGAACATCTGCCACGCGCAGGGTGTCGGCGCGCTTGCCGGAATAGGTTTCGATCCGCCAGCGAATATATTCGCTTCGCCAAGGTGCAAGTCGATGTCCGCGGGTCGCATTCCAGAGAAAACGAAGAGGCTCCAGCATCAAACATCCTCTGACAAGAGTATAGCGACCTCTTGGATACGGCCACTCGGCGATGCATCACAGAAGCCTCGTACCGCGGTCATGATGATGGTCACAGGATGAAGTCAATGTCAGCCTTCAAGTGGAAGTGAACAAGAAGTGCTAAAGCTTCTGGAAAAGGCTTCCGGATCCTAGCTGTGAAATCAGGTCTTCCAGAGCTGTTTGCTGGGACTGAGAAAGAGAGAGCTGCGTGGCCACCTGGGCAAGATCAGCCTGCATGAGGGTCGTCTGGGTCGAAGTGAGCTGAGTCTGCTCGGCGTTTACCGCATCTGTAGAAGCGGTCAGTCGAGTCAAAGAGTTATCAAGAGTTACACGCTGTTGTGAGACGAAATTAAGGGAAGCGCTTAAAGCCTCTGTGTCCGTCACGGACGTTTGAATGCTTGCGCCATTCGCATAGTCGGCGATGAGGTTGTTCAGGGCAGCAAAGACATTATTAGTACCCTGGCTCGTGAAGATTTGGTCCCCCGGCAAGTTAAGTTG
The DNA here is from genome assembly GCA_021813745.1 of Acidobacteriota bacterium. GTDB lineage: Bacteria > Acidobacteriota > Terriglobia > Terriglobales > Acidobacteriaceae > Telmatobacter. The sequence goes on along the minus strand of JAKAJO010000040.1, from coordinate 82,804 downwards.
AATGGTTTGACCATTCGGCGTCTGCAAGACATTGATTCCGGAATCTCCCTGGTAGGTGGTTGTTGCAGGCGAACTGGTCGTTGAGGTGACAAACGGTGCAATCGACGTTTGCGTTCCGCCAAAGATGTAAAGCCCCTGATAGCTTGTATTCGCGAGGGATGTGACTTCGTCACGAATCCCTGCGAGTTGATTGGAGATTGCTTTCTGTTGATCGGCATTTAAGATGCCGTTGTTGGCCCCGGTGGCCAGGCTGACCGCCTGGGTCAATTGCGTGACGACGCTTCCAAGTGCTGAGTCAGCGACTTGAAGCAGCCCCTGCACGAGACTTGAACTCTGAGTGAAGGAATCATCTCGCTGCATCTGGTTCAAAAGCAGAACGTTCTCTCCAGCCGCAATTGGGTCTTGGCTCAGCGAGGTCACGCGCACGCCACTGGAAAGCTCGGAACTCAGCTGTTCCTGAGTTGCTTGAGTCTGGTTCAGAGCAGTAGCCAGATTAGAAACAAAAAATGGATTGACCCGCATCTCTTACCCTCCCGCCAGGACAACGTAGGCGTGCTTCGGCACCGCTTCGGACGCTAGCGTGCTGCTTAGGCAACCGCTGTCTGCACTCCAAGATTGAGAGCAGACGAGATTACTGTATTCAGAATTGTAAAAACTTCCGATGCCGCCTGATAACTACGCTCAAACTGCTGCATCGAAGCTGCTTCATCGTTCAGGTTAACGCTCGATAGAGCGTCAACCTGGCTCTGTAGCTGCGTAACGGAAGCATTCTGGGCCGTTTGATCTGTCTGTACCTGCGAGACCGTCGATCCGAGTTGGCTGACAAACTGTGCATAGAAATTGCTCGGTGTCTGTCCGCTCACAATGTTCTGCGTGGCTAAGCTGGCCATCAAAACCGCGTTTGAATTGTCTCCAGTGCCCGCTCCAAATCCTGATGCAGCAATTTGATTCGGATCGGTCATCACCACATACATGTTCGCTGCCGCACCGGCAACCTGCGATGGCTGGTTGAAGATATAGAGTGAGGTCGCTCCGTTGCCGGTGACTCCGCTCGCATTGGTGCCCGTTCCCTCGACCCCGTTGAGACCGGTTCCTGCGTTATTGGCAAGGTTCACGTTCGTCGAAATGCCGTAGGCCAGCTCGTCGAGAGACGCAAGTGCACCCGGAATGTCCTGGTCACGCGCCGTAAGGTAACCCCCTAAGGATCCGCCGCCCGTCATCAGCCCTGAGGTTAGATCATTCCCCTCAGCAAAAAAGTGCGTGACTCCATCGACTGTGCCCGTCGTCAGTTGGATGCTCGATCCCTCAGACACCAGTAACTGCCCAGAAGTCGTGGTGATCGATAGCCCATTGTCCTCCGTAACAATTTCATTGATGCCGACAATCTGAGAGAGTTGTGCGATGTCCTGCTGCCGTTGATCCTCCAGAGCACCGTCATTGCTTGCGGATCCCGAGGATTGAATCTGCTTGTTCAGCTGTGCGATCGAGGCCGTCAGTGCGTTTACTTGATTCGTGACGCCCGCAGCCTCCTGGTCAAGCGCTGAGCGCTGGGAATTCAGACTGGCAGCCGCATTCGAGGTGTCGCCCGCCAGGGTGGATGCCGTGGAAAGGACTTGCTGGCGTAATGCACTATTGGTCGGGTTTGCTTCGAGTGCAGCAAAGGAATCGAAGAATCCCGTGATGTCACTGCCGAGATCCCCTGCAGTGGAACTGGAAGAGCCCGATGCTGGCGTGAAAAGTGCTTGCAGGGTGTTCAGCGCGGCGAGACGTGCTCCTGAGGATGCAGCAAGCTGCTGCTGCTGATTAAGCCGAGTTGTCAGGACTGTATCCCGCACGGAACTCACGCCCGTCTCCGTCACACCTGTCCCGTAATGGATCCCGTTAATGTCAACCGGCGCGCTTTCCTCGAAGTTCGGCACCTCCCTTGTATATCCGGCGGTGTTTGCATTCGCGACATTGTTCGCTACGACGCCAAGTGCGCTTTGATTGGCATCCAGTGCCTGAGCGATGAGGTTCAGTGCAGAATTAATGGTAGCCATAGACTTCTCTCGTCTCGATGCCAATGCGGGTTGAGCCACGGAATTCTCTAAGCCGGGTCGATGGTTGATTCACTCGATGTCGGATGACACGCAAATTGGATCGGGTCACTTCCAGAACGCGGCTCAACATTAAGAAGTCTTGAACTGCATTCTCTAATTCCAGTGGACTGACTGGATATTCCCTCCTTGAAAGTGCACTGTCGAGCATATGGCAGGAATACACCAACTCCTCCAAGCGGTCGGCGTCAAGGCGAGTTAATGCTACGGTGGCGTCGCGGACAATCTCATGTAATGGGGGGAATTGAGCCATTGGTCGCGCTGTCGGCACGGTTTGGAATTCAGTGTTCTTCACGTTTTCGGTTCTGCACCTTTCAATTCGGCAGAGAAACCCTCTAGGAGTCTCCTGATGCAATCGGCGAGTTGCAGTGCTCTACCCCTCTGGACTGGTCGTTCCCTGAAGCATCGACTCCACAACCTTCGAAGCCACCGCAGCCGGGGAAACCTGGTAACTGCCAGCAGCCAGAGATGCCTGAATGCTCGCAACCTTCTCATTTCGAACACCACCCGCAACCGCGCTCTGTTGCATCACAGCACCGGCCGGACTGAATGTCGCCAAGTCGCCGGCAAGAGGCGTTGCTTCCTTCTCGGAATCAGCCTTGGCTGGCCGCAACCCACTGGCCGGACCGGACGTGATTCCCAGGACTGTCTTCAAATCATCCATGCCACTGCGAACTTCCATGCGCAATACTCCTTGTTTCGCTTATCGGCAGACCTTTCAATCACTTTAGCCTCGAATGCACGACCCGCCGATGTCGCGCCAAGTCATTCAGAATGGCAGGCCGGGAGTCTCCGATCCGAAAAATGGTGCAGGATGCTGTTCGCAATTCCCAGTCCACCTCGTTGGCTGAGCGCAGTCCCCAGCGCCTCTGCGGCGAATGTGCCGAGTGCGTCCATCGAGCCTCCTTCTTCTCCCTCGCCGGTCAGGTTCGTCGATTCGCTCAGGGGTTTCAGCAGTTCCTTCATCATTTGAGCCTCGAATTCATGAGCGGCCCGCACCAATCGATCTCGCACATCGGTGCATCCTCCAGCCTCTGACGTCAAATGTTGGATCTGCACAGGCATTAGAGCACCTCCAGATCCGCTTCCAGAGCACCCGCTTCCTTCATAGCCTGCAGAATGGAAATGACGTCGCGAGCTCCAGCACCAATCCTCTGCAATTCCTGGACCAGATCCTCCACAGTTGCTCCTTCTTTCAGATCGATTCGATTCACGGGCTTGTCTAAGGCCTGCACGGAAGTCTGTTGGACGACCTTGGTTGTGCCAGCCGACATGGGGTTCGGTTGAGAGACCTCCGTTTCAGAGATGACATGGACCGAGAGACCACCGTGCAGGATGGAGACCGGCTGCAAGCGCACGGTGCCTCCGATGACAACCGTTCCGGTCCGCTCGTCGACCACGACACGGGCGCGTGGATACACCTGGACTTCGGTGGACTCGATCCGGTCGAGGAGTGCCGGAATGTCTTCGTTAGAATTGGTTTGGACCTCCACGCGGCGGCTGTCAATCGTGTGTGCGCGCGGCGCACCCAGCGCATGATCGATTTCCGCCGCCATGCGTTCTGCCGTGTGGAAGTCCGCGTCATGCAATAGAACGCTGATGGTGCGCATTTGCTTCAGTTCAAATGGAACCTCGCGTTCCACCATCGCGCCATTGGGAATGCGGGCCGTCGTGGGATGGTTGACCTGCCGGGTATTTCCTTGCGCCGCAACCATATAGCCACCTAACACCAGCGCACCTTGGGCCTGGGCGTAGATCAAACCGTCCGGACCGTAGAGAGGCGTCATCAGCAGGATTCCACCTTCCAGAGATCGCGCATCGCCGGCCGACGAGACCGTGACATCCAACTTGTAACCGGGACGACTGAAAGGGGGCAGTGTGGCAACGGTAAAGACGGCCGCCATATTCTTCACCTGCATATTCATTGCGCTCATGGCTCCGGTCTGTGGAACTGTCACCCCCATGCGTTCTAGGGCCGAGATCAGGGTCTGCGCGGGAAAGACTGTCTGCTGGCTGTCTCCAGTGCCGTGAAGACCCACAACAATGCCGTACCCAATCAGCTGGTTGTCTCGTATTCCTTCAATGCTTGCAACATCTTTTACACGCGCAACCTGCGACGCCAGATCCTCGCGGCTTGCTTGCGCCGCGAGGAAGATGCTTCCTCCCCAGCAAAGGCCGATTGCCAAGGCAGCGGAAAAATATCTGATTTTGACATCCAGCGCCAGGCATCTTCTTCGGATTTCCCGTTCCATCATCTTGTTCCCAGGCATTGTGCTTCCTCCATGCACTCTGATCAAAACACCAGGAGTTTTTGTAAGAAACGCACGACGGGACTCTGGCGATACGTAGAATCGTTGACGATTCCCTTCCCCGTCACTTCCAATTCCAGATCGGTCATGGATGTAGACAAGATCTGGTTCTGCGCACTGACATCCTCGGGTCGCACCAATCCCCGCAGCCGGATCAGCTGAGTTTGTTGCGAAAAGGTGAGTTCCCGGGTTGCCTGGACAACAAGCATCCCGTTCGGAAGGACATCGACAACCTCGGCTCCAAACGTTGTCACGAGGCTGGAGCTGGTGGTGCTCTGTCCCTGGGCAGTCAAACCGGATGAAGAGCTTTGCCCCACCAGATTCTGCAAGTTGTTGGACGCTTTGAGCGCGCCGAAGAGCGCAGTCAGGCTCGAACTTGCGTTTGAAGCCCGAGCGTTTTTCACCTGACCATCAGTTGATGCTGCCAGATTTTCCGTCACGACGACCGAGACAACGTCATGCAGCCGTGCCGCTTTGACGTCCGTTCCTAGTCGAACCAATTGCCCTTCGGCATTCCAGATCGAACCTGGCGTCATCACTTCTGCGGCGTGATGCTCCCGTACTCGCGCAATATACCTTTCAAGTGCCGCTTCGGGAGGCGTGTTCTTTCCGGTGCTTCCTTTTCCCACAAACCTTCCGGTACGAGCCTGTGCCTGGGTAAGCAGCAGGCATCCTGCCACTCCGAGAAAGAAGATTCCACGAAAGCAGATCATGGCTGTACCGGGCTGTCGATTGCCAGCCGTACAAGGCCGGGACCGAGTGCCACTGCGGGGACAACGTGCTTTCCGACGGTCAGGCGGACCTGCAACGTCTTCCCAAGCTTCGCGGGACCAAGAGCCACACCCTCCATCTGTAATTTCACAAAGGCGGAGGTTTCTTCAACGGTCACTGTGTCTCCCCCGCGAATGACGAGCGGCTGAGACGGACTGGCCGCTGGATTGCCACCCGTCGATGCTGCGCCTGGCGTCTGTAGTAAAGCCGGATCCCCTGCATCGATCGAAAGCAGACGTCCCGGACCGTTGGGATTCATTGGGTTGTGGAATAGAAGCCAGTGCATCCCAGTTGAAGAATCGTCGATTTCACGCAAAACGCGCTGCGACGGGCCATTCAAGTCTTGCGCATAGATGACCTCGGGAGGAAACGAACGTTGCGCGGAACACAGCGTCGCGCATCCGGACAGGATGGCGCATGCCGCGACGCGTTGAGTCCTCCGGGTAATTGAATCCCATTCCGACATCAATTCCTCCTCATCGCGTCATGTTGTTGACTTGCGAATACATGTTGTCTGCTGCCTGAATGACCTTGGAATTCGATTCATAGGCGCGCTGCGCCAGCACCATCTGCACAAACTCGGTCACAACATCAACATTGGAGTTTTCCAGATAGTTCTGTTGCAAAGTTCCGAGCCCTTGTGGACCCCCTGGATTATCAAGTACAGGATCACCCGAGCTGAGAGTCGCCGTCAGAAGATTGGACCCAACGCTCTGCAAGCCGCCTGGGTTCGGGAAGGTGGCCAGCTGGATCTGCCCGATTTGCGAGGGGTTCTGCTGTCCGGGAAGCGTTGCATTGACGACTCCATACTGTGTAATCGTGATTGATGTCGCGTTCGGTGGAACAGTGATATTGGGCAGAAGCGGATCCCCGTCGGTCGTGACGATCGTTCCTTGCTGGTTCAGGTGAAACTGTCCTGCTCGCGTGTAGGCAATCGTTCCGTCGGGCCTCTGGATCTGGAAAAATCCCGCACCCTCAATCGCAACATCTAATGGATTGTTCGTCTCATTCAGAGCTCCCTGTGTATTGATGACTTCCGTCGCCGCAGGCTTGGTGCCAAGACCGATCTGCAGACCCGCCGAGACCGTGGATTGACTCTCTGCGGCACCCGGCGTGACGAGATTCTGATAGATCATGTCCTGAAATTGCAGTCGCAACTGGCGAAAGCCGGTCGTCGAAGCATTGGCCAGATTGTTTGCGATGGTGTCCAGATTCATCTGCTGGGCGCTCATCCCACTCGCTGCCGTGTAAAGCGCTTCAATCATCGATTCCCTCTCTCTCTACGACCCGTTGTTAGACCCGCGGCAGATCCTCGGTAGCAAACTTGTTGAACTCGGTATGAAAGATCGTCAATGCCTTCTGCATCATCTCGGCCTGCCGCTGCATCATGACCAGGTCCATGGTTCCCTGAATCATGTCCTGGTTGGCACCTTCCAGTGCTCCCTGGCGGACTGTGGAATCGGTTGAGGGTATCGGCTTGCTTCCCTCCGGAACGGTATAGCGGTTCGCGCCCTCGGCGGTCAGCAGCGTGCCGTTGGGAAAGGTGAAGACACCCACCTGCGCCACTACGCCGCCGGCAACCGAAATGAGGCCGTCTGCACCGATTGAGATTGCTCCAGGAGGAAGTGGTATTGGCTTACCGGCCTCGGATAGGACCGGTTCGCCTGCCTCCGACACCAGAAGACCTTGGCTGGATCGATGAAAGCTTCCGTCGCGGGTGAACTGGCGTCCATGAGCGGTCTGAATCGCAAAGAATCCCTGGCCAAGAATGGCCAGATCAAGTGGATTGCCTGTTGCTTGCGCAGTGCCCTGGGTCTGGCTCAGCTGATCCCCGCCCAGCAATCCATAGTGATTCACGGCTTCGCCTAATTGCGAATCCGTCATATCCTGACCGAGAAATGCAGAGCGGAAGAATTCGCGTTCTGCGCGATATCCAGGGGTTTGCACGTTGGCGAGGTTCGTCGCAGCCGTATCCAGTGCCTGCATGCGTGCGTTCAGGCCTGTCATCGCAGCGTAGTAGCCACTGTCCATACTCATTCCTCCCACTGCGGCAGATGCTTGCAGCGGAAGCGCCAAATGGAGAATCGGATGATTGAGAAATATTAACGAAGATCTGCAAACTGCCAGAGCTGGAGGCAGCAGCGGAAGTACATTGTGAGGTAGATGCGGGCGGAAAACTGGCCCTGGGATAATCTGGCGGATGAGAGAATGCGGTTCCTATTGAAGGTTGTCACAGACGATACTCACGGTGAATTGAGTCTCGTCAATCGAATAGGTATGTTCCAGTCGGAACTCGGGAGCCTGCACGTGCAAATTGTAGTCACACCCAGTAATGACAGCCGGGACAGATAGGCCACAGCTGGCCGAAAGGCCCGGGAACTTTCCCTTCCATGCACCCGCCAGCATATTGCAGAGCTCCCCGATCCCGTCTTTAACCGTGTCATCCAATGCAGCCAAATGCATGCCCGTCATGTGCGAAGCCAGCTTGATTGCGGCTTGGGACCCTGAGCGAAAGACACATGCCCCGCTAAGCAGCCCGCCGAATCCGACAACCGCCGTCACCGTCTCTTGTTCTGCTCTGCAACAGCCGCGATGCTCATTCGCGATCCGTTGGCTCTGAATCCCCAGCATCAGACGAAGAACCTCTTCCACACTTGCATCCAGATGTTCAGGATCTGCAATCACGTGGACCAATTCGCGCAACGACTGCCCGTTCCCCATCTTTGCTCCCTCGCTCACTCCTGCTCATGCTCATTCGCAAAACAAGTGCGCAGCACTGCGGCATCCGGATCCACTTTCGCTGCAACCGGCTCAATCGATGTTCAGCAGGGGAAGAACCCGCTCTTTCACCTGCTCCGCCGTGAATGGTTTTCGGATGTAACCCCGTGCCCCGCATTGAATCGCTTGGCGCACATGTTCTTCGCTCGACTCGGTCGTAATCATCACCACTGGGACACCCGGCGCCAGTCGTTGCGACTGAATTTGGCGAAGGAATTCCAGGCCGTCCATCGACGGCATATTGATGTCGGAGAGAATGACATGCACGGAGTGCTGTCTGAGCACTTCCAGACCGTCGAGGCCGCTGGATGCTTCATGGACGACGATTGCGTCCAGACCTGATTGTCTCAGGGCACGTTCTATGATCTTACGCATCACGGAGGAGTCATCGACAATTAACACCTGCACCTCGGTCATTTCAGTTCCCCCACATGACTCCTTATCGGCGGTCTTCTTCACTTCATGAGGCGCACATCGAACTCTTCTTCAAGAGTTCGCCGTACCGGTCTAGCTTGCGTCGCCAATTGAGCAGATGACATCCCGAACGTCTTCTCTCTCGGGTAACGTTCCCTGCTTATGGCGCATCCAGAAACGCAACCAGAGACAGTCGTGCACTCGGACAAGACGTGAAGCCAAAGGGCGTGTCTTTTCCAACGCGCGCGCGAGCGCACAGGCGGCAGCGGATTCAGTCGCGGCCTCAATGAGTTCAACCGGCGGAAATGCGGCGCCGAGCATCCGACGATGCTTGATTCGAAAATCGGAGGAGGGCACGATGCCGCATTCAACCCTGAGTCCGAGCATTCGTTCCGCCGCGCGCGCAACGACGCGATCCAAACTCTGTTCAAATCCGAAGTACAACACCCGTTCACTGGCACGCCTGAGAGGGAGGACACCGAAGGCGTCGACAAAGAGGCGTGGGAGAGCCACCGCCATGGACGAAAGGTCATGCCCATCGGATTCGAGCACTGGACAACTCCATTGCAGCGCAAGGGCTCGAGTCACGTGGGCCTCACTCGCCGCGCGATCCCGGACCAGCCATTCTCCGAGTCTTCCCGAGCCCGATGCTTTTTGCTCCTCCAGCGCCCGGCGCAGCTGCCGCGGAGTGATCCAGCCCTGTTCGAGCATCAGAAGCCCAAGTGGGATGCGATGGCGATGCGCTTCGCGGTTTGATCCGCGGCTGTCGAGCTCACGACGCAGCGCCGCACGCATCCGACTTAAAGTACAGGCCGCCGAGCATGTCCAACCATTCTCAAACACTGGTGCGGAGCGTCCACGCCAGAGTTGAAGCCAGCTTGTCCGACATGTTGGATTGGCACACTGACTCACAAAGTTGTTTCGGATTCGTGTCTTCCATGTTGCGTGAATGGCTTCATTGGAGAGGCTCGCGCCTTCAATTTCAGACACCGTGCGCTCCGTACCGCGGGCCCCCTCTTCGATGACTGGATGCCGAAATGAACTTTGCTGACTGTGGCGAACTAGAACAGGCATCGAATACTCTCCAGCCGCTTGCGCGGTTCTGAGACTCCGGTCACACGCAATCCAAAATTTCCATTGACCAAAACCACTTCGCCGTATGCAACGATCTTGTCGCCCACGATCAAGTCGACGGGGTCGGAGACATGACGATCAAGCTCGACCACATCTCCCGGTCCAAGTTCGAGCAGTTCACCGAGAGGCAGTTCCCGGCAGCCGAATCGCAGGGTTGCCTCTAACTCCACATCGAGCAACAAATCGAGGCCTGGCGAGATCTCCGGAGCAGGAGCTTTATCCAGCGGAGGCTCCCTTAGTTTGCTCTCCGGATCATCCGTGTGGTGAGCCGCTTTTCCATCCTTTTCAATTGACACTTCCGTGCCCTGGAGAGGTTCCTCCTGCACCAGAATGGAAAAAGAGCCGGCAGATATGTTGAGCTGAAAGGCATGCGTCACATGTCGTTGCGGCTGGGCCTCTGTAAAGCGCTCAGCACGGCAACTCTTGCCCGTCTTGGCCAAGTAGTCCCCTGCGGAGGCCTCTGCAATTTCGCGAAGCAACTCTTCCCATCCCTTGCGCTGATCGGTCGCTTCGCCCATTAACGGAAGTGCGAGTAGTTCCGAATCCAACACGACGGAAATCCGAACTTCTTCATTGCCACGCACTTCGAACGTGAGTCCGAATTGCTCTCCTGGAATTGGCTTGGAGACCGACTCCACCAGCTCAGGTTCTCCCGCGAGGGCCTGTGCAAAGAGTGTCTGCGCGACAGAGATCCAACAATCCATGAATTTCAAGATGATTCTCCTCTCGTTGGCAATGAATCCAGTCGAACGGCGCGATGGCTTCCAAGCCGGATCGCCTGAGCACTTGCAATCGTCTGCCCGCCGACTCGCCACTCAGGCTTGGAATGCGAAGGTAACGCAAAGCGAATCAAGGATCCGGGCTTGAGATTTTCGAAGTCGCTTGCTGGGATCCGAACGGCGGGAAGTTGCAGTGACCCGCCGAAATGAATGCGACGCACCGCCGCTTCGATCCGTTCCCGAGTCTCGGGCGCGTGACGTCTTCGTCGTCCCCAGTCGGATGTCAGGCGTCGCAGGATTGTGTTGGCCACGATGGCAGGGAATGCCAGATTGAGAAGACCTGAACTGTGCGGCATGCGAATCTCAAAACTTAAACAGAGTGTCTTTTCGTTCACAGACATGATGCGCGCAACCTGAGTTTGCATTTGGCGACGCTCAAAATTGAAGCTCAAGCCCACGGTCTGCCACGCCGCAGTTAACTCGCGACAAACAACTTCAATCACGCTGGCAAGAATGGATTCCTCGATATCCGTCAACTCGCGTAATGGTCCATCCTGCCCCTCTCCGCCCAGAAGAAGATCAATAGTGGGCGGCGCGAGACCCAAGTCAAACTGGAGGACAGACAATGCTCCGAGCGGTTCCAGACGGACCGAGGCGACGTAACTTATTTCCGGGATTCGAAGTAGAAACTCGTTGAAAGGGATCTGTTCGGCCGAGACCAGATTGACCTGGAATCGGGTGCGAAGCCACGCAGCAAGGTTGTGGGTGAGGTTGCGAGCGAACTGGTCGTTCAACAAGCTGATAGCCCGCAACTGATCGGTCGAGATCTGTCCAGCTGAAGAATAGAGATACGGAATCACCCGCGGACGCGGATCATCGCGGTCGGACCGCAACTTCTGCGTTGTTGCAGCCTCGAAAAGTGCATCAATCTCATTCTGTTCGAGAGTTTTCTCCACCATGGAACCTCCTGCTCTGCGATTTCTGAGGAGCAAACAACCACTCCCTTCCAGTCCCTAGCATTTACTTCATGACGACTGGCCTCACTGCCTGATCTCGGCGCGAAGTAGCCATTGAGGCAAGGTCCTTAAGTGCAGCTCGAAGATGCAGGACTGCCGAAGCATGGATCTGTGAGACACGCGACTCCACGACGCCGAGTGTCAGGCCAATTTCACGCATCGTCATTTCTTCGTAGTAATAGAGCGTCATCACCAGTCGCTCCCGATCCGCCAGGTTGTCGATTGCCTGGCTCAATTTCTCCTCGAGTTCACCGCGCAGACAGCGAAACAGTGGATCTTCGTCGGGACGGCCAGGGATGTAAGCCAACTCTTCTTCGCCGGAGTCTTCGCTCCGCTCTGTATGCAGCGTTCCGATTTCAAGCCCCTTCAATTCGCCCAGGAGCAGTTGGTACTCCTCAAGCTCCATGCCCAGCTGAGCAGCCACGTCGGCTTCTCCGGGGGGGCGGCCAAAGCGCGCCGTAAGAGTGCGAATAGCTTCCTCAATCGCGCGTCCCTTGCGGCGCAGATCACGTGGACTCCAGTCAAGAGTGCGAAGACTGTCCAGAATGGCACCGCGGATCCTGAACTGCGCATAACTGCGAAACTGGACCTTCTTACCCGGATCAAATTTTGTGAATGCGTCCATGAGTCCAACGACGCCTGCCGAGACCAAGTCTTCGATGTCGACATGTTGCGGCAGGCGCTCGTGAATCCTGCGCGCCAGGAAGCGGACGATCGGGAGATGCTCCAGCAGAAGCCGTTCCTGTTCGCCCGTCAAGCTCTGCTTTTCCAAAGCGGCCGGCGGATAGTTGTACCGTGCCGCACCGGCTTGTCCGGTCGCCTTCTGATTGCTCATCAAGGTGCCATCCATATTGCCCCCCAAGTTCTTTTCGTTAGTTGCGCAACTTTGGTTGCATCAATTTCCTTTAGGACCTCGGTTGCGCGCGTTCAACGCACGGTACCCGCCGGACGCAACCCGATATCAGGCGGAATTTCGCTGGCGGCCAGCACGGTTAAACGTGGCTGGAAGGGTTCCAGCCAGCGCCGCACGTAGTAGCGGGCCGGACTTGGACATAGAAGCACCGGAAGGCCCAGGCTCGCGCTGGAGCCGATGAGATGTCTCAAAGAATCGCTGAGGCGCCGGACCAAAGGAGTCGCCGATGCGTTCCCCGCCGGCAGCATCCGTGACGCCACCTCCGGCTGAAGAGTTGCCAGAATTTCCTCCTCCAGGCCGGAGTCGAGCAGAAGGACAGGGAGCTGTCCGTCCCCGTCCAGGAGGGGTTGAATCAGACGTCTCCCGAGTGCCTGCCGCGCCGCTTCGACCAGCGCTACCAAGTGCCGGTTCACAGGTGCGGTGTCCACGAGCGCCTCAAGAATCGTGCCCAGATCTCGAATGGAGACACGCTCACGGAGTAGCTGCTCGAGCACCCGACTGACCTCTCCGAGCGATAGCAACTTGGGGACGAGCTCTTCCACCAGCTTCGGATGGCTTTCGTTCAGTCCATCCATGAGACGCTTCATCTCCGCCCTGCCCAGCAATTCGCCTGCGTGACTGCGAACCAGCTCGCCCAGGTGCGTCGTCATCACTGTGACGGCGTCGACCACGGAATAACCGGCTGCGACGGCCTGTTCCTCAAGAGATGGCGCAATCCATACCGCTGGCACGCCAAAGGCTGGCTCCCGCGTTTCGCGTCCCGGCAGCGGTCTCCGTCCGGGTTCTCCTGAGACAGCGAGCAGTTGGTTTCCTTCACTTTGCCAGCGTCCGATCTCGACTCCCCGGAGTGAAAATACGTACTCACGCGGCTTCAAACGGAGATTGTCGGAGATGTGCACTGGAGGAATCAAAAAGCCCAATTCGGCCGACAAGTGCTTGCGCAAGGAGCGAACCCGATGAAGGAGTGCGCCTCCCTGCTTCTCATCGACCAGTGGGATCAGCTGAAAACCGATCTCAAGAGTCAACTCCTCGAGCCGCAGCAAATGAGCCAGATCCGCCGTATGCGACGGTTCCGTCGTCTTCTTCTCGACTCGCTGGGCGTCAGGCGCCGCATTCGCAGCAACGACGGTGGCAACTCTCCGGGCGGCCCAGAACAATCCACCAGCCACAAGCAGAAAGGGCACTTTGGGCAAGCCGGGCACAAGGCACATGGCAGCAGCGACGAGGCTGGCCAGATACAAGGTAGTGGGACGCGCTAGCAGCTGCTGCTGGATCTCCTCGCTCAGCATTCCAGAGGAGTTGGCGCGCGTCAGCGTCATGCCGCCTGCCACCGAGACGAGCAGCGAGGGAATCATGGTTACGAGGCCATCGCCCACCGTCAGGACGGTGTATGTGCGAACTGCCTCGCTTAGGTCGACGCCCTGCTGCAGCGTACCAATCAGCAGGCCTGCAACGATGTTGATCGACGTGATCAAGATTGTCGCCAAAGAGTCACGCTGGTTAAATCGCGCCGCTCCATCCATGGCTCCGTAGAACTCTGCCTCCCGTGCGATGGCCTGCCGCCTGCGCCGCGCCTCAGCCTCATCAATCAGGCCGGCATTCATATCCGCATCGATAGCCATCTGCTTGCCCGGAAGCGCATCAAGAGTGAATCGCGCCGTCACCTCGGCCGTTCGCACGGCACCATGCGAGACCACAAGAAACTGAATTGCGATCAGTGCGAGGAAAAGTACGAAGCCGACCACGTAGTTACCGCCCACAACAAATTGGCCGAAGGCCTCAATGACTTTGCCCGCTGCTCCAGTGCCCTCCGAGCCATGGAGCAGGATGCGGCGGCTTGAGGCGATGTTGAGCGCGAGCCGAAAGAGCGTAAGAAGAAGGAGGAGTGTAGGGAAAACGCTCAGCTCGACAGCGCGCCGGATCTGTACTGCGGTCAGAAAAACAACAATCGATGCCGCCATTGACAGCGCAAGTAGAAGATCCAGACCTGCGGCTGGCAAAGGAACCAGCATCACAAAGATGACGCTAATGGCGGCGAGCGGAAGCGTGAACTCACGAAAACGCAAAAGAACCGGCTTCGTATTCATGGTGGAATGCGGCAGAACTGTCGAACTCATCGCGCTCCCCCTTCAAAGGGCGGAAGGAGTACGGACAGCGGCGTCGAGGAAGGAGTGTGGTCCTTAGGGGCTGCGCTGCTGCGAAGCCGCTTCTCCCGCATTTCTTCCTCCACTCTTTGCCGGTAAAGATAGGCCAGAATCGCCGCGACCGCGACATACAGTTGTGTAGGAATGGCTCGGCCGACCTCGACCGTACGGTAGAGCGACCGTGCAAGTGGCGGGTTCTCGATGATCGGCACGCCCGCCCATCGGGCCTCCGCTTTGATCTCCTCGGCGAGGAGATTCCGGCCTTTCGCAAGCACCTTTGGCGCATCCATCGTCGAAAAGTCAAAGCCAAGCGCGACGGCATAGTGCGTTGGGTTGGTGAGCACCACAGCGGCTTTTGAGACATCGGCCTTCACCTTGCGGCGCCGCATCTGTCGTTGCAATCCGCGAACTCGACTACGAATCTGCGGGTTACCCTCCGTCTCCTTGAATTCCTGTCGCAAGTCCTCTCGGCTCATTCTCAGGCGCTGTTCACGACTCCTCCACTCCACGAAGTAATCCACGAGAGACCAGCCAAATAGGAGCCACGCTGCCGCTGCCAGCATCACAAACAGATCGCGGAAAAGGAGCTCGAGCCGTGCACTGGAAAGAGGCGGGATCGTCACTTGATGCTCGAGTCGGTGCACTGCGACCACTCCCAGCACTGCGGCGGGAAGAATGGACTTGGCGAGGCGCGATGCAGAACGCAAAGAGAAGAGATTCTGCAGGTTGGTCACCGGATTGAGGCGGTCGAGCTTCCACGCAACGGCCTCCAAGTGGAAACGGAAGCCTCCCGCCTGCAACAGTGCCGCTCCGAGCGTCGCCACAACAACCGCGACCATCAAGACGCCCACTGGCTGAAGCATCGCCAACAGGACAATCCGGAGCGCTCGCAGCGTAGGATCAGGAGCCTGCGCCTCCCAATGCGCCGACCTGCCCAGATCGATGCACGCGATCAGCCCTGCTTGCCATGACTGTACTGCCCGCCTGGTGACCAGTTGCAGCGTCATTACGCCTGCCAGCGTGCCCGCAGCCGCGGAAAGCTCCCGGCTGTGGAGCAGATCGCCCTCTTTGCGAGCCTGCTCCCTGCGATGCGGAGTGGCCTGTTCTGTGCGTTCGCCTGCCATGATCTAGCCGCTCACTCTCGAGGAACTGTTCGCAATCAAGTGCTGTGCCATGTCGAGGAGTTGGTCAAAGTGTCCTTCAATGAAGCGGGGCCAAAGAGCCAAGGACGATGCCAGAAGCAAGAAGCCCGCCATCGTCTTGATGGGCACCGTCAAAGACATCGCGGGAAGCTGTGGGCTTAACTTACCCATCAGCGCGACTGCGACGTCGACCAGAAGAGTCGCGGCCAGTACCGGCGCGGCCAACTCCACTCCAGCCAGAAAGATGCCACTTGCGGCTCGAATCAAAGCTGCGGAGCTCAAAGGCTGCAGCACAAAGGTGCCGAGCGGCACCGCGCGAAAGCTGCGAACAAGTGAACGCAGCAGGATCCGGTCGAGCCCTCCGGTGATCACGACCAGTGTGCCCAACAACTGAAAGAGCTCGCCCATCAGCGGAGTCTGAATCGTGGAGGATGGGTCGAGTAAATTGACAAGCGAGAAGCTCAATTGCAGGCCGACCATCTCGCCAGCAAAGATCAGCATTTCGTTGAGCAGGGCCAGAGTTAGCCCAAAGAGCATTCCCACCGCGACTTCACTCAGAATGGCAGCAAGTCCAAGACTGGGATGAGATGCAGGCAGTTCAGCAATGGCCGGTGCCAGAAGGTTAGCCATCAGCAGAACGAAAATTGCCTTCGTTCGCGTGGGCAAGAAGATTGAGGAGAAATAGGGAGCCCATGCGACGACCACACTCAGGCGAATTAACACCAGGATTGCATCGCTCAAAAATTGGTTCCATGCAGGCATCTTGATCCTCGCAGAAGGCTCATCCCAGGTAGCGGTGCAGGTCTGAGATGAGCAGGCGCGTATAGTCCGCCATACGATGCAGAAACCACGGCAACCCGGCCAGAAGAATGACGGCAACAGCAGCCAGCCGTGGTACGGTCGTCAACGACTGCTCCTGCAGGCTGGTGAGCGTCTGCAACAGGCTCAACGCAAAACTCAGCAGCGCAGTCACAACCAGCACAGGAGCGGCGATTACCATCGCCTCACGTAACAGGTGGCGCAGCAACTCGGTGACCATGTCGGGCGTCATGCATTTTCCTCAAAAGCTCTTCAAAAGCGAACCTGCCAGAAGATTCCAGCCATCCACCATGACAAAGAGCAGAATCTTCAAGGGCGTTGAGACCACCACCGGAGGCAGTTGGAACATCCCGATCGACGTCGTGATAGCCGCTGTCACCATGTCGATCAGGAGGAACGGTAGAAATAGAACCGCACCGATGGAAAATCCAGCTTTGAGCTCCGACAGAATGTAGGCAGGAATCACAACCCGCATGGGCAGGTCCTCCGGACGATGCGGTCGCGGAATCTGTCCGGCTGCAACAAACAAAGCCAGGTCTTTTTCCCGTGCATAGCGCAGCAAAAAGCTCTTGACTGGCGCTGAACCCATATCCAGAGCCTGCCATCCCGTAATTTGTCCGGCCCTATAAGGCTCAACCGCCACCTGATCGACCTGCGTGAGGACGGGTGTCATCAGAAACCAGGTCATCATCAGACCGAGACCAAGCAGAGTCGGATTGGATGGCGCGGTCTGCGTCCCGAGTGCCTGCCGAAGAAAATGAAAGACAACCATCAGGCGCACCAGCGGCGTCATACACATCGCAATCGCTGGCAGTAATGTCACCAGCGTCAGAACAAAGAGGATCGTCCAAGGGGCCGAGTCCGTGGGGCGAAGTCGGGTGCTCAGATCCGGCAGGAGCGAGGGAGTTGCGGAAGCAAGGGTCTTCGCCGACCAGAGGGCTACCATGAAACCCTCCTCGCACGCGCAGGCGCGGAATCCGGACGGGAAGCGATGTACTCGGTGTCAAGCGGATAGAACGAGGGAGCCCCTTCCGCTGCGGTCGCAACGAGAATCCGTCTGCCTTCCACTTCCACGAGAGATAACATTTGGCGCGGCGCCAGAGTGATCCGTTCCACCAGGACCAAATGGGCGCGCTGAGGCTGGCGCCTGCGAGCCCATTGGATCAGCCAGGCACCCAGACCGGCCTGCATCCTCTTTCCGCTCCCTTTCTGCTCTTCCACGCGTTGCATCATCTTCCCTTTCCGTCCGCCACAGGGCGCATCTTGCTGCCTAGGCCAATCGTGTTACGCGAACGCACAATGCTGTCTCCATCACTTCGAATTCGCTCCACGCAAGCTGCACATGATCGGCTGAGAGCGGAAGATCTTCGCTGTGGCACCATTGGGTTTCAATGACCTGGTCTTGCGCCAGAGCCAGCAGGTTTCGAACACGAAAGCCGCGTATCGGTATAGCAACTTCCAGCTGAACAGGAAGCAAAGTCAGCGGCCCCGTGATGGCCATCGGCTCTCGCACATCCTTCCCCAAAGAGGGAACCAGAGCCTCCTCAATCCCGGGTGCCGCGAGTTCTCTGGACATCGGCTCCCGATGTTGGTTTTCAAGCCGCCGGGGCAGTTCAGTCGTGTTAGCCATTTGACCGGAACCCTCGCAGCAGCAGGCCCAGACAGGAGGGACAGAAGATTAGATCCGTCTCATCCTTCTTTTGCACGGTCCACATTGCTCTTGATCCCAAGTGGCTTCGCACTCCTTTCGCTGCTACACTGAACTGTGTCGCCAGAACCCGAGCGCAGCGCTCCAAGTGTCCGCGATATATTGCCTTCCGAGGTCAAAGACTATGCCGGAACCAAATGAAAAGAATGGTTTTACATCGACGAGCCTGCGGCTGAAGGTGGGCCTGGCTGAGATGCTGAAGGGTGGCGTCATTATGGACGTCATGAATGTGGAGCAGGCGCGCATTGCGGAGGAGGCTGGCGCCGCCTCAGTGATGGCTCTTGAGCGCGTCCCCGCAATGATTCGTGCTGAAGGCGGCGTAGCGCGGATGGCAAAGCCAAGCCTTATCAAGCAGATCATCCAGGCCGTCTCAATCCCTGTCATGGCCAAAGCGCGGATTGGCCATTTTGCTGAAGCTCAGATCCTCCAGGAGCTTGGCGTTGACTTTATTGACGAGAGCGAGGTCCTGACCCCGGCCGACGAGACTCATCACATTGATAAGCATGCCTTCACTACACCCTTTGTCTGTGGGGCGCGCAATCTTGGGGAGGCACTGCGACGCATTGCAGAAGGTGCCGCGATGATCCGTACCAAGGGCGAGGCGGGTACAGGTGACGTCGTCCATGCCGTCCAACACATGCGCCAGATCGTGAAGGAGATGAAGGCCCTGACTGTTTTAAGTGATCAGGAACTCTATGCGGCGGCCAAGGAGCACCAGGCTCCTTATGAACTTATTCGTATGGTTGCGCAGGCTGGCAAGCTTCCTGTCCCCAACTTCTCCGCGGGAGGCATTGCCACGCCGGCCGATGCCGCGCTGATGATGCAGCTGGGCGCGGAAGCGATTTTCGTTGGTTCGGGAATCTTCATGAAGGAACGGGCCACACCCCTCGATGTGGAAAATAATCCCAAGGAGCGGGAGGAAGCCGTGAGTCGCGCCAAAGCAATCGTGACGGCGACCACGCACTACAACGATCCCAAGATCCTTGCCGAAGTCTCGGAGCAGGTGACCGGAACCATGAAGGGCCTGGCTGCCGCTGCCATTGAAGAAGCCCAGTTGTTGCAAACCCGCGGCTGGTAGAGTCCTCGCACGACAGGAGAACGAAGGTTGCCCCACATCCCCGCGCCGAAGCGCATTGGAGTGCTGGCCATCCAGGGAGACTATGCCGCTCACGCTGCCGCCCTTGAGGAGGTAGGAGCTGAGCCCGTCGCAGTACGTAAACCAGAGGAACTTGAGCCGTTGGAGGCACTCGTATTGCCCGGGGGCGAATCCACCACGATGCTCAAGTTCCTCGAAAAACACCAATTCTTTCAAGCCTTGCAGCGATACTGCGCATCGAATCCGGTCTTCGGCACATGCGCGGGTGCAATCCTCCTTGCCCGCGAGGTGCTCAATCCGACGCAACGCTCACTGGGGCTTGTCGATGTCACCATTCAGCGCAACGCCTATGGCCGCCAGATTGACTCTTCCATCCTCACCGCGCCCACTTCTCTACCTGGCGGCCCACTTGAGATGGTCTTTATTCGTGCTCCCCGAATCCTGAAGGTCGGTCACGGCGTGGAGGTCCTTGCCCGCCGGGACGGAGATCCTGTTCTGATTCGACAAGGGCATATCATGGCCGCGACCTTTCATCCCGAGCTATCGCATGACCGGCGGGTCCACTCGGCATTTTTAGCACTTGTTGACTCGGCAAACCGCCGATAAACTGCCCTCAGTTGCCATCAAAAAGAGTTTGATTGGGAAGGAACGCGGTGTCGATTCTCTATGCACCGCAGTCAAAGTAAGAGTAATCTTCCTTTGAGAGAGTCTTGACACGCTGAATGCGCGGAAGGTTCGCATCCGGTAACTTATGTTTCCACAAGACGCTCATCGAGAGGCCCTATGCCCGCGACCTTCACTCACTCTCCGGCAGAGACGGAACGGAAAGAACCCGGGATTGGCGGAAAGCCGCCTTTGGACAGGCGTCCCACCGGTGGCGGAGGGGGAGGTGGAGATGACAACTGGAGGAATGAGCGGCGCGGTCCCCGTGAATTGCTCCACCGTATCCGATTTTTCGTTTTTTTTGGCTTGGCAGGCGACATGATGTTCTTCGTCATGCTCGTCGTTCTTTTCTTTGCTCGTCAGGCGGGCATGCATATGGACCCACGAACCCACGAGCAAATCGGCGACTGGCACCCAGTCGTCCTTCCGCCCATCCTGTACCTCAATACGGCAGTTCTACTCCTCAGCAGCCTCACCATGGAATTCGCGCGCCGGAATATTTTTCGTGAGGTGGATGTACTGGAGGAGTGGCTGGGACTTGGTCATCCGGCCCTGCAAAAAACGCTTCCTTGGATTGCCGCAACCCTTGCACTTGGTGGACTTTTCCTCGCGGGTCAATGGACCGCATGGAGGCAACTGACTGCACAGGGATTCGCCTTTGATCGCTCGGCAACACCTGCCAGCTACTTCTTTTACCTCATCACCGGGCTGCACGCTGGACACCTTCTTGTTGGTCTTGTCGCGCTGATTGCCTGCATCGTCTCTACCGGCTTTCTGCGCCGCGTCGAGCTGCGTCAGATTGCAGTGGATGCTTCAGCGTGGTACTGGCATGCCATGGGAATCGCATGGCTGGTGCTCTTCGGTGTCCTTGCGGTGGGTCAATAAAGCAGCATGGTTTTGTCCCACGATCCGCCCATCAGGAGCGCCACTGTCAAAGCGAGAAGCTACTGGCTTCTTTGTGCATGAGGTGCCTTCGGGTGGGGCGGTCTTTGCTTGGGTGCCGTCAGCGTGAACTCATCCTTTGCCTCGACCGTCAACACCGACGCATCTGGATTGACAATTTTCCACATCACCGCATGCATCTGGTTATCAGTCACATCCAAAGTCAAATAGTGATACACAGGAAATCCTGGATCCCGGTATAGATCGCCCCGTCCGCGGAATAAGAGAGGGTACGGTTGCGCCCCGCCGCCTCCAGTGACTACATATTCCACACCGCGCCGCTCAAACCTCTCGTAATTGTGAATATGCCCACTGAAAACCATGACTCGCGCATGGAGCTTTGGCAAATGCGCTTCAAGAATGTTGCGAAGCACCAAGGCATCCTTCGAAGGCAGATTAATGAAGATCTGGGATTGCCGATCAACCACCCATGGAATGTGGTAAAGGACCATGAGGAAATGCACCTGGTCCGGCAGATGATCCAGTTGTGCCGCAAACCACTCCGCCTGGTCGCTGCTGGCATCTCCTCCCACCGTGCAATCCAGCGCGATCACCTCCACGCTGCCAAGTAAAGCTGAGTAGTGCCGGTACCCTTCAACCTCAGGGAAGTTCTTCAGGTAGTTGAGGATGCCAGCCTTGTATCCTCCGTAGATCTCGTGATTCCCGGTCGTCGGCAAAACCAGGATGTGTTGGTCTCGCCACACCGCCGTCTCCCTTTGGAAGACTTCCCAGTCCGCCTCTTTTGCGCCCGTATATGGAGTATCTCCTGTCAGCATCAGGACATCCGGATGTTCCCGGGCGATCCTTTGAGCGAGCCATTGCCGCACGCGCGGATTTGTTCCCTGGGTCACAGACGGATCGGTAAATCGGCTATCTCCGTACACCACAATGTGAATCGGACCTCCGGAATCAAACTGCGACATCGTCATGGTCGGAGATGTCATGGATGGTTGCAGATCCGCTTGGAGCCCGAAGCTCAACCGCCCGCCCAGCAATGTTACGCAAAACGCCAGCAAAAGGCCGGACACTCGAAGAATTTGCTGCTTCACCGGCACAGAATACCATTCTGCCGACTCTTCTTTCGGTCTCTCCTCGGTGCCTTGGAACATGCTGCCGTCAGCACCGGAAACGTGATCTTAACTCCTCGCGCAAAGTAGAACGACTCGACAGTCAAAATGAATCTCTCGCTTCTTCGCCATGAGGAGCTCGACAGTCTGAAGCTCTCCATCGCGATGGTGAATCATTCTCGGAATACATAGATACCCGTCCAGCAGACAGTCAATGGCATGCCCAAGAATCCCCAGTGCGCGGCCCGCTTGAGGTCTCATCAGGTGTCGACGGTTTTGCGCTGAGACCAATGCCGTTGAATCCCTGCCAAGACCTGCCGTATAAGGCGGATGGTTTGCGGGCGTCGCGTTGAATGGTAAGGTCCCTCCGCTCGTCGACGATCCCAACGTCTTTCTTGAATCCATCCACATACCGCGTTCTAAAACAACACCAACCCGTTTTGCATCCTGAAATGAACCTATGTGATCGCGCTCACAATGAAGGAGGGGACCTCATCGGTATAAAGCAGGAAGCGAAGAGCGAGTGGTGCTCGTCAAGCTCTTTGTGCTTGCGACTTCAGAACTGAAGTTGCAAGCACATACGTCAACGCGCGTAAGGTGACTTTCCCTCTGCCAACTCCTTGACGGGATGCGGTTGAAAACCTAATCTCAAACTAGCGGCTTGCAGCGCTTCCTCGTGCAGGTCCGCTGCTTCTGAACACGGATTTCTGCAGCTCAATCTGAACCGGAGTTCCATGATTCGCTACCACTGGCAATATCTACCTCTGTTCCTCCAGATCCTTGTCGCGTTCGGCATGGGCGTGGGAATGGTGACGGCTTCCTGGTTCATTGGCAGGCACCGTAACTCCAGGGTCAAACTTGCCGCGTACGAGTGTGGCATTGAATCCGTCGGGGATGCACGCGGTCGATTTAGTGTTCGCTTTTACATGGTGGCGATGCTGTTTATCCTGTTCGACGTCGAAGCAGTCTTCATGATGCCCTGGGCAGTGATCTACCGGAAGCTACCCATGATTACCGGGTCGCGCATGTTTGGTTTCTGGGAAATGGTGGTCTACCTCGGCTTTGTCGCTGTCGGACTCTACTACATTGTGCGCAAAGGCATCCTGAATTGGAGCCAGGACAAGGCGGACCTGTAACGATGAGCGAGTCAATCAAAAAGACGCTTTCCAGCAAGCTGGAAGTCCTCGAAGCGATGCCGAATCATCCCGCCGTTCAGGCCCTCCAGAGATGGAACTCCGAAGCATGGGTCGATGCTCGCTTCGATCGTGGAGAAATGACTCTTACCGTTGCCCCGGAATCGATTCTTGAAGCCGCAGCCGCAGTTCAGGCCGCAGGCTACAATTTCTTTGAGGACATGACTGCGGTCGATTGGTTCCCTTCCTCCCCCCGCTTCCAGCTCAGCTACCACATCCTCTCGCATAAGCTTCTGGAGCGGATCCGGCTGCGTGTGTTGCTGGAGGAGACGGATCCTGCCGTGGAGTCCATCACCTCAATCTGGCCCGCAGCCAACTTCTTTGAACGTGAGGTCTTTGATCTTTTCGGGATTCGCTTCGAGGGGCACCCCAACCTGCGCCGCATCATGATGCCTGAAGATTGGCAAGGACATCCCTTGCGCAAGGACTACCCGGTGGAGGGGTATCGCTAAATGACCGACCGTGCCGGTACGCCCATCCTCGAAGTCCCTGTCGCCGAAGGCGCAAAGGACCAGCATATGGTCCTGAACATGGGACCGCAGCACCCAGCCACCCACGGTGTGCTCCGGCTAGTTCTCGAGATCGATGGCGAAATCGTTGTTCGCCTCTATCCCGAGATCGGATACCTGCATACAGGGATCGAAAAAACCTGCGAGGCGAAGTTTTACCAGCAAGTGGTGCCGTTGACCGATCGTGTCAACTATCTTGATCCCCTGTCGAACAATCTGGCCTATTGTCTCGCCGTTGAAAAGCTGCTCGATCTGGAGATCCCGGACAAAGCCCAGTGGCTCCGCGTCCTTCTTGCAGAGCTCAGCCGTTTGAACTCGCACCTCATCTGGCTTGGCACCCATGCCATGGACATTGGGGCGCTCACCGTGTTCCTCTACACTTTTCGCGAACGCGAAGAGATTCTCCGCCTGCTCGAAGCCGTTGCCGGCCAGCGCATGATGACCAGCTACATCCGCGTGGGCGGACTAGCCATGGAGCCCCCCATTGACTTCCTGCCCCGGGTCCAGGCATTCATCAAGACTCTGCCTGAGAAGTT
This sequence comes from Acidobacteriota bacterium, assembly GCA_021813745.1. Lineage (GTDB taxonomy): Bacteria > Acidobacteriota > Terriglobia > Terriglobales > Acidobacteriaceae > Telmatobacter. The sequence continues at coordinate 58,835 of JAKAJO010000040.1, read as the reverse complement.
CGACGAGTACTCCAATCTCCTCACTGGTAATCCAATCTTCAAGAATCGCTTGAAGGGTATTGGCTATCTCTCTGCAGAAGATGCAATTGCATACGGAGTAACCGGTCCGCCGTTGCGTGCTTCAGGCGTAGACATTGACCTCCGCCGAGACATGCCCTATTCGAGCTACGAGAAGTTTCAGTTCAAGGTGCCGGTCCTTCCGGACGGAGACACTTGGGCGCGCTACCTTGTGCGTCTCGACGAGATGCGTGAAAGTATCAAAATTATTCAGCAGGCCCTCGACGGAATGCCGGAGGGCTCGGTGAAGGCCGATGCGCCCAAGGTCGTTCTGCCAGACCGGGAGAAGATGAAAACGCAGATGGAGGCCCTCATCCATCACTTCAAGATTGTCACCGAGGGATTCAACGTGCCGGCAGGCGAGGTCTATCAGGGCATCGAGTGTGGGCATGGGCAAATTGGCTTTTATGTTGTTTCCGATGGAACCGCAAAGCCGTGGCGAGTCCACATGCGGTATCCGTCTTTTGCCACACTCCAGGCGCTGGAGACGATGTGCAAAGGCGGTATGCTGGCGGATGTCGTTGCGGTGATCGGCTCCATCGATATTGTTCTGGGGGAGATCGATCGCTAGTGCCTACCGAGACTCAGCTATTTGTTGAGTTGTGGGTCTCGCTGGCTTCCCTGCTTCGTAGTTACACCGCGGCGCATGGACTCAATGGTGATCGGCAGGCAACCGTCGAGTTGGGCGAAGAACGCATCGTGGTCCGTCACGCAGATCGCTGGCTCGACCTGGTGCGCACAGGGCGCAACGTGGACTGGAAGCGAGACGACGGAAGCTCCGGCGTGCTGGAGCTGACCGCAGCAGGAAGATTGAAGTCAAGTCGAGGCGAAGAAGAGATGGATATGGCGGCTGAAGCGTGGGCACGGGAGTTGATGCAATGAGCGTAGAAACCATGAGCATCTTTTCGCCGCAACTGGCGGCCCGCCTTGATGCGCTCGTTGCAAAATACCCTGTTCGTCGCTCGGCCCTGGTGCCGATGCTGCTTTATGCCCAGGATGAGGTTGGCTATCTTTCTGACGCAGTGATCACCGAGGTAGCATCTCGCATCGGCATCACCGAACTCGACGTCCGTAACGTAGCCACGTACTACTCCATGCTGCGCTTCAAGCCCGCTGGCAGGTTCAACGTGCAGGTCTGTACCAACATCAGCTGTATGCTTCGTGGTGGATACGACATTTTCGATCGATTTCAGGACGAACTCGGTATTGGTCACAAAGGCGTCACCCCCGATGCTCTGTTCTCTCTTGAAGAGGTGGAGTGCATCGGCGCCTGTTGCTGGGCGCCAGCCATTCAGGTCAACTATGACTTTCATGACGACCTGACCCCGGACCGCGTTCCTGCCATCCTTGATCAATACCGCGCTCAAGCCAAGTCGGAAGGAAAAGCCGATCATGCCTAGACTGGTTTCACACCCCGATGAAGTCAAGATCGTGACCAAGCGATTCGGCCAGGGAGCGGCAAACATCGACCGCTACATCGAGCTCGGAGGCTACGAGTCCGCGAAGAAGTGCCTTGAGCAGGGGGCCGACTGGATCATCAATGAGATGAAGACCTCCAATCTTCGCGGCCGCGGCGGCGCAGGTTTCCCAACCGGAATGAAGTGGTCTTTCGTGCCCAAGCAGAGTCAAAAACCGAAGTATGTGCTGGTGAATGGCGACGAGAGCGAGCCCGGCACCTGTAAGGATCATCTGATCTTTCTGCATGATCCGCATTCGGTCATTGAAGGTACCATCATCGCTGGCCTGGCAATCGGCTCGAAGCTCGGCTTCATCTATCTTCGCGGCGAGTATCGTTACCTGCTCGAGATCATGGAAAAGGCAGTCGCCGATGCTTACGCAAAGGGCTTCCTCGGCAAGAACATCTTCGGCTCCGACACGGAGTTCCAGATCATCACCCAGAGCGGCGCGGGTGCATATGAAGTGGGCGAAGAATCCGCACTGATGGAGTCGCTCGAAGGCAAGCGCGGCGTGCCCCGCATCAAGCCTCCCTTCCCGGCAGTCGTCGGTTTGTACGGCGGCCCAACAGTCATCAATAACGCGGAGACCATCGCCACTGTACCCCACGTCATCGCCATGGGCGGAGAGGCCTATGCGGCAGTGGGTTCTCCGCGCAATGGTGGAACACGCCTCTTCGGTGTTAGCGGGCACGTGGAGCGCCCCGGGGTGTACGAATTACCAATGGGCTACAACCTTAAGAAGATCATCTTCGATGTGGCAGGTGGCGTCCGCGGTGGCCGCAAGTTGAAGGCCGTCGTGCCCGGCGGATCTTCAACGCCCGTCCTGCTACCCGAAGAGATTGAGACCCTCGGCATGGACTTTGACCAGGTAGGCAAGGCCGGCTCCATGCTCGGCTCGGGCGGTGTCGTTGTGATCGATGACCAGACCTGCATTGTGGAATTCGCATTGCGCACGATCAGTTTCTATCAGCACGAGAGCTGCGGCTGGTGCATCCCCTGCCGCGAAGGCACAGACTGGCTCAAGAAATCGCTCACGCGCTTCCACGCCGGATTTGGTTCCGCCAAAGACATTGACAACATTCAATATCTGGCCGAGAACATGTTGGGCCGTACCTTCTGCCCGCTCGGCGATGCAGCCGCGATGCCCACATTAGGCTTCGTCAAGAAGTTCCGGAAGGAATTCGAAGATCACCTGAACGGCAAGCCTTGTCCGTTCGCAAAACACGTAGAATTGTCAGTCGTTTAGGGGCGCTGGAGAGGCATGGCAGACGTAACGATTACAGTTGACGGCAAAAAGCTCACGGCGCCAGCCGGCGCGCTCCTCATTGATGTGTGCCGCAAGGCAGGCATTGAGATTCCGGCCTTCTGCTACTACCCCGGCCTCAGCCTGCAGGCAGCCTGCCGGATGTGCGTCGTGCGCCAGGAAAAGGTTCCCAAGCTGCAGACCGCCTGCACCACACAAGTCGCCGAAGGTCAGGTCTTCATCACGGATTCACCGGAAATCACCCAGGCGCGAAAAGCCACCATCGAACTCCTGCTCGGCAATCATCCCCTCGACTGCCCCGTCTGCGACGCTGGCGGCGAGTGTGAGCTGCAGGACATGACCTTCAAATACGGCGCAGGTGAGAGCCGCATGGTCGACGTCAAGCGCCACCGTGACGAGCAGCAGTGGTCTCCCGCTGTCTACTACGACCGTCCCCGCTGCATTCTCTGCTATCGCTGCATCCGCATGTGCGGCGAGGGGATGGATGTCTGGGCACTGGGCGTCCAGAATCGCGGTGCAAGCGCCGTCATTGCGCCCAACGGCGGCGACCGCCTCGACTGCGAACAATGCGGCATGTGTATCGACGTATGTCCCGTCGGCGCACTCACCAGCGGATCGTATCGCTACAAGACGCGTCCATGGGAGATGAACCACGTTGCCACCGTCTGCACGCATTGCGCCGATGGCTGCAAGGTCACGCTCGGCGTTCGCCAGTCGCCTGAAGGTGCCGAGATCATCCGCGCCGACAACCGCGACAAGAGCGGGATCAATGGCGACTTCCTCTGCGCAAAGGGCCGTTTCGGCTTCGACTTTGTGCAGAACCCCCAGCGCGTTTCCAGGCCGCTTGTACGGAATGCGCAGGGCGTTCTTGAGCCCGTTTCCTGGGAGCGCGCGCTTCGCACCGCTGCGATGAAGCTGACAGAAGTGCGGGATACCCGCGGCGGCTCGGCCATTGGCGTCATCGGCTCCAACTCCACAACCAACGAAGAGAACTACCTGCTGCAGAAGTTTGCACGCTCCGTGTTGCGCACCAATAATATCGACCACGAACGCACTGCGGATTATGCTGCATTTGCCCACGCGCTCGCTGGTCACGCGGGCCGCGCTGCCAGCTTGCGTGACATCGCCTCAGCCCCCGCAATTCTTCTGGTTGGCGGTGATCCTACCAAGGAGCACCCGCTGCTCGCATGGGAATTGCGGACCAATGTACGCATCAATCGGGCACGCCTGTATGTGGCGAATACAACCCCGATCAAGCTCGAGCGTCAGGCGAAGGCTGTACTCCGTCTGCCTGCGGACGGCTATCCGCTGCTGGCTGCCTATCTCGGCGGCCAATCTACGTCCATTCGCGACATTTCATTCCGCGATGCCCTTCTCGCAGAAGAATCCCTGGTTGTCATTTTCGGTCCGGAGTTCCGCGGTGCCCAACTGGACGCTCTTGTGAAGTGGGGAATCGAACGTCCCCATATACGTTATGCATGTATTGGTGCCTACGCCAACTCGCGTGGCGCCGCCGATATGGGTCTGCTTCCTCACCTGCTGCCGGGATATGTGTCCGTCTCGCAACCAGGCGCATTTTCTTCTGAGTATCCTGGCATGCCCACTGCGCCTGGAAAGCCGCTTCAAGAGATGCTTGCTTCGGTCTCGAGCGGCGACCTCGGCGCACTTCTCGTCGTCGGCGCCAATCCCGCCGCGAACCAAATCAATCCAGCCGAGTTGCGCAAGACCTTTCTGATCGTGCAGGACATCTTTCTCACTGAGACTGCAGCGATGGCCGATGTCGTGCTTCCCGCCGCGAGCCTTTATGAAAAGACAGGCACGGTCACCAGCACGTATGGAGATGTTCAACTGGCCCGCAAGGCAGCAGACATTCCCAGAAGCAAACCGGACTTCGAGATCATCGTGCGCCTTGCCGGCGCGATGGGCGTGGACGTCAAAACCCTTGTGCCATTTGGCGGGAGCGCAGTCACAGCAGACCTTGGTCAGTCACGCGGAGCCCAGGCCGGCGAGGCAGACCGACACGCAGTCTGGCTTGCTGCACGCTCTCTCGAACCCAAGCTGAGCCCGTTCGATCCATTTGCAACCATGGATGAGATAGAACGACTCATTCCGGCCTACAAATTGGACCGGCTCAATCTCTTTGGTGGAAATGACTCTCCCACCGAACCGGGCTTCGTCCCCCTTTCGCAACTCATCGCGCCGGATGGAGTCACACCGGCTCACGATGGTCTGTTTACTTCTGGAACGCTGGGCCGGTATAGCACCTCGCTCGTTGACCTGCTCCGCCACCAATCACCGTCAATGGCAGAAACCGCCGCTGACTGATCGTGTACCTGGTAAGTGAGGCTGAATTCTCGTGACTTTGTTGCAGTTCTTTTTATGGAGCTTGTTGAAGGTCATCGTGGTGACGGTTATCTTGCTCGTCGGCGTCGCCTACACGGTGCTGCTTGAGCGCAAGCTTGTCGGCCGGATCCAGAACCGCTGGGGGCCAAGCCGCGTTGGACCCTTTGGACTTCTGCAACCTCTCGTGGACGGAGCGAAGTCTTTTCTGAAAGAAGACATCATCCCGACCGCCGTGTATCGCCCACTCTACCTGCTGGCACCCATGATCGCGCTGGGATGCGCACTGATTTCGATTGCGGTCGTTCCTTTCGGCGACCCCTCCATCTCTTTCCACGGCTTTCATCTCTTTCAAATCTCCGATGTCAATATCGGGTTGCTTGTCATCCTCGGCATTACCTCCATCGGTGTTTATGGTGTTGCCCTTGCCGGATGGTCTTCCAACAATAAATATTCCCTGCTCGGCTCTTTGCGTTCTTCCGCTCAACTGATCAGCTACGAATTGGCGCTCGGATTGTCACTCGTGGGTGTCGTGATGCGCGCCGGTTCCCTGAACCTTCGCGTCATCGTCGAAAGCCAAGCCAGTCAGGGCCTGCTGACGTGGAATCTCTTCGGTGGTCTGCAGTGTATCGCCTTCTTCATTTACTTGATGGCAGCTTACGCTGAAACCAATCGCTCCCCTTTTGATCTGCCGGAAGCGGAAAGCGAGCTGACTGCCGGTTACCATACGGAGTACAGCTCGATGAAGTTCGCAATGTTCTTCATGGCGGAGTATGCCAACATGATCACCGTGGGCTGCGTCGCAACGATGCTCTTTCTGGGCGGCTGGACCAGCCCTTTCGGTCACCTCCTGCCGGACCCACAGAGTCTGATTCTCCGCTCCGTGCTTCCGATCTTCTGGTTCGTTCTCAAGGTGTTCAGTTTCTTGTTCTTGTACGTTTGGGTGCGCGGCACTTTGCCCCGCTTCCGCTACGATCAACTCATGAATTTCGGATGGCGCTATTTGCTGCCCCTCGCCATCCTCAACATTGTGGGCACGAGTCTATGGCTCGCATACAAGTGACGCGACGATGCATCTGATCCTTTTTTTTCTTTTTGCCGGACTTTGCCTCGCTGGAGCAATTAATCTCCTGTTGCAAAGCCATCCCATCAATAGCGCCCTTTCGCTGATTGTGGTGATGACCTCTCTCGCAGTTCTCTATTTACTCCTCGGCGCGGAGTTCCTCGCTGCGGCCCAGGTGATTGTTTACGCTGGCGCGGTGATGGTCCTCTTCACCTTTGTCATCATGCTTCTGAATGCTGGGCGAGAAGAGCGCACCCTAGGAAGCCGCGTGGCGCTCACGCTTGGTTTTCCAGCCGTTGCCGCGATCCTCGCGTTGCTGGCAACCGTCATTCTGAAGGCCGAGGGTCTCGGCCGTGCAGCCATGCAGGATGGCATCACCTCGACGGAGGAACTCAGCAAGATCCTTTTCACGAACCTTCTGCTCCCATTTGAAGTGACCTCTGTCCTGATTCTGATCGCCATCCTGGGCGCTGTTGCACTGGCCCGCCGCGGGGATGGAGAAAGGACCGCCGGCAAATGAATTCTGCCTCCATTTCCGTCGTGCCCCATGGAGTACCTCTTGAATGGTACTTGTTGCTCAGCGCTATCCTTTTTTCCCTCGGCGTGATCGGATTCCTGATCAAGCGCAATTTGATTACGGTGTTCATGTCCATTGAGCTCATGCTCAACGCCGTCAACCTATCCTTTGTGACGTTTGCTCATCAGTGGCACGCGGTCAAGGGACAGATCTTTGTCTTTTTCGTCATGATGGTTGCCGCGGCAGAGGCCGCCGTGGGACTTGCGATCATCATCGCCATCTTTCGCGCCCGCGCTACGCTGGCCGTTGACCGTATCGACTTAATGAAACTATGAATGGACCGCTGCTTTACTTGCCTTTAATTCCTCTCTTGCCCTTCGCTGGCTTTCTGGTGAATGGCATTTTGGGCCGACGTCTGCCAAAGGGCCTCGTTACGCTGATCGCGCTCGCCGCGCCGTTTGCATCGTTCGCGATTGTTCTGCGCGATGCCTATTTCGCCTGGACAGGGTTGCTCCGACTACCCTTTATCGAAACAGGCGCGCCCATCTGGCTCGCGGCTGGGTCCCTGCATATTGATTTCGGCGCAGTCTTCGACCCGCTCTCCCTCATCATGCTCCTCGTCGTCACCGGTGTGGGATTTCTCATCCATATCTACTCCGTCGGCTACATGGCTCATGAAGACGGCTACTGGCGTTTCTTCGCTTACATGAACCTCTTCCTGTTCTTCATGACGGTTCTCGTTCTCGCTGGAAACGCGCTTGTCATGTTCGTGGGCTGGGAGGGAGTCGGTCTGGCCTCCTATCTGCTCATCGGCTTCTACTATCAGAAGAATTCGGCAGCAGATGCAGGCAAAAAGGCCTTCATCGTCAATCGCATTGGCGACTTCGGCTTTTTAATCGGCATCTTTCTCCTCCTCGCCAACTTCGGCACGCTTACCTTCAGTGAGATTGCGACAAAGCTTACTGCTGCTCCGGAATGGCAAGGCGGAATCCTCACTGCAACGGCTCTTTGCCTTCTGCTGGGCGCCACCGGCAAAAGCGCGCAACTACCCCTTTATGTCTGGCTGCCGGATGCGATGGAAGGCCCCACGCCCGTCTCCGCCCTCATTCACGCCGCCACCATGGTCACCGCGGGTATCTACATGATCGCCCGCATGCATCCTCTCTTTGATCGCTCGCCTTTCGCTCTGGGTGTCGTTGCGATCATCGGCGCAATCACCGCGCTCTTTGCCGCTACCATGGCCCTGGTGCAGACCGACATCAAGCGCGCACTCGCCTACTCCACCATCTCGCAGCTTGGCTATATGTTCCTCGGTTGCGGCGTCATGGCCTATGCGGCCGGGATCTTTCATCTGATGACGCATGCCTTCTTCAAGGCGCTGCTCTTTCTCGCAGCAGGCTCCGTAATTCACGGCATGGGAGGCGAGCAGGATATGCGCAAGATGGGTGGTCTGCGCAAAAAAATGCCGATCACATTCTGGACGATGACAGCCGCGGTTTTCGCCATCGCAGGCTTTCCGCCCTTTGCCGGATTCTTCTCAAAGGATGCAATCCTCTACGCGGCTTTCCTTGACGGCACTCTTGGCAAGGTGCTCTGGTTCGTTGGGGTCGTGACGGCGCTGTTGACTTCGTTCTACATGTTCCGCCTCTGGTACATGACGTTCCTCGGCGAATCCCGCAGCCCTGAAATTCATCCGCACGAGAGCCCCTGGTCGATGTTGGGCCCACTCACTGTCCTTGGACTGCTTTCGGTCGTGGGCGGCTGGATCGGAATTGATCGATTCAGCACCTTCCTTACACCATCGCTCGGATCTCTTCACCTCGAGTCCAACATTCCTCACCTTGAACTGTACCTCACCGGCATCGCGATTCTGCTCGCTTTAGAAGGACTTCTCATCGCAGACAAGTACTACCGTCGCGCACCGGATCGACCGGCAAAGTTGGCCACCAGCATGTCCGGTGCCTACCATCTGCTGGTCAACAAGTATTTTGTCGATGAGATCTATACCTACGCGGTGGTCAAGCCCTTGCTCGCGATCTCAAAATACCTTCTCGGATGGGTTGTGGACGTGGCAATTCTTGGAGGCGCGGCCTGGCTGCTGGCAGGCATTGCGCAGTTCTCTGGTGCCGTACTGCAACGGTGGCAGTCAGGCAATTTGCGCTCTTACGCCGGATGGCTCGCGCTCGGCGCGGCTGCGGTGCTGCTGTTTCTTCTTCTTCCGGCAACGCTTGGTCTGCACGCAAGCGGGATGGGACGGTAATCCATGGCATACCTCAGCGAATCCATCCTGACATACATTCTGCTTGCTCCGCTCGTCGGTGCAATTCTGATTGCCCTTCTCCCGGACCGCGGCAAGTTGCCTGCATGGATCGGACTACTCACTACGCTCGTCACGTTTTTGTTGACCCTTCACCTCCCCGCGCACTTCATGGTGGGCCAGCATGGATTTCAATTTGAAATCAATCGCACCTGGATTGAGAATCCCGCCATCAGTTACCACGTGGGCATCGATGGCTTGAGTGTATGGTTCGTCGCCCTCGTTGGTCTGCTCGCCCCAATCGGCATTCTCGTCAGCTGGAATGTGATCCAAAAGCGGCGCAAGGTCTTTTATGCGCTCTTTCTCGTCCAGCAGACAGCGATGTTTGGTGTATTTCTCTCGCTTGACCTGATTCTCTTTTACGGTTTCTGGGAGCTCTCTCTGGTTCCCATGGCAATACTCATTGCGGTGTACGGGCGCAAGGATGGTCCTCGGGCCGCGCTCAAGTTCTTTCTCTTTACCTTCATTCCATCGGCTCCGTTTCTCGTTGCCATCCTCTGGCTTTACGCGCACACCGGCAGCTTCAACTTTTCTGACCTCCAGATGCTCATCGCCAGCGGCAGCCTCCCCGCAGGTGCACTGTTCTGGGTCGCGTTGGCATTCCTATTCGCCTTCACAGTCAAAGTGCCCGTTTTCCCGTTACATGGCTGGCTGGCAGATACCTTCAGCGAGGCACCTGTTGCTCTTGCCATGGTTGTCGCAGGGAAACTCGGCCTCTACTCGATGCTGCGCTTTCATATAGGTCTTTTCCCTGTGCAGGCGCGCGCCATTGCTCCTTTGCTTGTAGCCCTGGCGGTGATCGGGCTTCTGTACGGTGCGTGTCTGGCACTTGTTCAGCGGGATTTCTGGCGTCTCCTCGCGTTTGCCGCCTTCAGCCACCTCAGCCTTATCACCCTGGGAATCTACGGACTCACCTTCACAGGATGGGACGGGGCAATCTACCAGGTCCTTAACCACGGTGTTGTTGATGCCGCACTCTTCCTTCTTCTTGCAATTCTGGAGATGCGTTTCGGCACCAGTCAGATCGCAGCCTACGGGGGACTTGCGCGCAAAGTCCCGCAGACCGCCACATTCTTTGTGATCGCATCTCTGGCTATGATCGGCCTTCCCATGTTGAACGGCTTTGTCGGCGAGTTTCTGATCCTCTCCAGCACCTTCATTGGTGTTAGCCACAGTTGGGCAATTGCCGCGACAGTGGGTGTCATTCTTGGAGCGGCATACATGCTCTGGCTCGTCCAGAGGATTTTCTACGGCCCAGAAGAAGCGCTTGCACTCTCGGCTGACGGAAAAGATCTGCGCCCCGTCGAGCAACTGGCGCTATGGCCGCTCGCGGCCCTCATGCTCGTGATGGGGCTTGCCCCTTCGCTCTGGCTTCCGACGATTGAAAGTCGAACAGGTCCGCCGACCTTCAGGAGCGCTTCAGCTTTGTCCCGATTTAATTCCAGCCCTGTCGTGCAAGTCGGAGGCCAGCAATGAACTTCGCAGATATGCTGCGCATCCTCCCTGAAATTGTTCTCACCCTCACGGGCGTACTTGTCATGCTGGTAGACGCTTCCCTGCCTGCCATTACGCCCCGTCGCAGCCTCGGTTGGATTGCCGCTCTTGGAACAACACTTGCGCTCTGGTCCAGCCTGTGGCAGCTTTCATTGCCCGTGGGAACTGGATTTTACGGGACGGTCGAGACAAGTCCGTTCACAGTCTTTTTTCATGTACTCATCTGCGGTATCGTCCTCGTCGTTCTGCTTCTTTCCCTTGACACTCTCCCCGAAGGGAGCCACCATCAGGGTGAGTTCTACGCCCTTATCCCTTTTGGCGCAGTCGGGATGTGCCTGCTCACTTCGGCGGTGGAACTGCTCGTCGTCTTCATTGCCCTCGAAATTTCTTCCATCAGCACATACATCCTCGCCGGATATCGCAAAGACTCGGCACGCAGCCCGGAAGCTGCAATCAAATATTTTCTGCTCGGTTCCTTCGCGACCGGTTTTCTGCTCTATGGCATCGCCCTCGTCTTTGGCGCCACCGGCACCACAGAAGTCTATCAACTCGGTCGACTGATCCCACTGGCCACGAACCACGCAATGGTCGTAGCGGCCATGGCGCTTATGTTGGTAGGAATCCTTTTCAAGGTCTCAGCCGCTCCTTTTCACATCTGGGCACCCGACGTGTACGAGGGAGCCCCCTCTCCTGTGGTTGCGCTCATGTCCACCGCGCCCAAGGCCGCGGCTTTTGCACTACTGCTTCGTGTCCTGTATGAAGTCTTCCCCGGGCTACGCTCCGCATGGGAACCTCTACTCTGGATCGTCGCAATTCTTTCCATGACAGTTGGCAACGTGGCCGCGCTACGTCAGCAAAACGTAAAGCGCATGCTCGCCTACTCGTCCATCGCTCATGCCGGATACCTGCTCGTTGCTTTCGCTGGCATGGGAAGCAGCGGAATCGCCGCCGCAAGCTTCTATGCAGCCGCGTATGCTGCCATGAATGTCGGTATCTTTGCCGTGGTCACGCTGGTCGGTGGCTACGATGATCAACTTAGTCTCATTGCGGATTATCGCGGCCTGATCCACCGGGCCCCGGTCCTGGCTTCATTCCTAATATTCTTCCTGATTTCGCTGATTGGAATTCCCTTCACGGCAGGATTTTTTGGTAAGTTCTACTCTTTCTCGGTTGCAGTTGGCGGAAACGCAATTTGGCTCGCAGTCATTGGACTATTGAATTCAGGCCTGGCCTCGGCTTACTATCTGCGGCTGGTCTTCGCCGCCTGCCAGCCCCCCACCGAACCGGAGCAACCCCGCATAGCGGTCCTCCCGCGTTTTGGTGTCGCTGTATCTGCGGCGCTTCTCTTCACCGCGGGAGCCACTCTCTTGCTTGGAATTGTTCCGGGACAGGCGTTGCAAGCCGCGGAGACAGGTGCCCACACATTACAGATCCCCGCTCCTGAACCTGCTCCCGCCGCCCTCAACGCGTCGAAATAGCCACCTCGGATGGCTCGGCCTGCCACACGTCTGTTGGGCCTGTGTGCAACAGATTGCGATAAAACGCAACGGTCAGGCCGAGTACCTCGCTCTCTGGAAAATACTCCTGGACCCAAGCTCTGGCTTCTCGGCCCATCCGCATGCGGCGCTCCCAATCGCGGATGAGTTCCAAGCACGCCGCACAGATTGCAGCTGTGCTCCCTTTTGGAATCAGCAGGCCTGTGACCCCAGCAACCACGGCATTCCGGGCCCCTGTTGCGAAGGTCGTGATGACGGGAATGCCTGTCGCCGCAGCTTCCAGCACAGCATTCGGAAAACCCTCGCGCTTGCTTGGCAAAATCAAGAAGTCCATTGCCCGGTAGTACGGGGCGGTGTCCTCCACAAAGCCTGTATAAACAATCCGCGGATGCTCCAGAATTTGACTCCGCATCGAGGCGTCCAGCGCGTCCTCTGACTCATCGAACCAACCCACCATCAGAAGACGAGCCTCCGGAGCCTGCTGCAGGACCTTCGAGAAGCCTTGAAGCAGCTCCGGAATCCCTTTGTCGCGAGTCAGTCGTCCAACAAATCCAATCACCGGCACCCGATCAGGGATCCCCAAACTCCAACGTAAACAGCTCGGTCCGGGCGCAAAACGCTCTGTGTCCACTCCATGGCTGCTTCCATTGCCTAGCATTTGGAGTTTGCCTTCCGGCGCCAGTCTTAATGCAAGCGCTTGCTGACGCAGACTCCGGCTGCTACAGAGCACCACTTGGGCGCAATACGATGTCAACCGCTCCGCCACCGTCATGGCCACTCTCTTCAATCCCGTTACAGTCTCGAGTCGAAGTCCACGCAGAAGGTAAACCCTGCACTTCACTCCAATGAGTCGCGCTGCGATCATTCCCAGCAAGCCAGCCTTCGGCGTGCTGAATTCAACCACGTCAGGTCGGAGTTGCTGGAGCAGACGCGTCAACTTGATGAAAGATTTCAGGTCGCGGAAAAATGAGATGCCCCGCTCCATTGGCAATTCATGAAAGTCAACTCCCTCACTTTTTGCCGTAGTCGCTAGAAATGGACCGGGACTGCTAATTAAAGTCACACGGAAGCCGGCACTTTTCAGCGTCCGCAACCTGCCTGCCAGTACGAGGCAAGTTTGCGAGTTAGTAATCCCGATCACAATATGGGGATTTGTACCCAATCTTGAAGAGGGCTGCGAATGGTTTGCACGCCCAGATGGACCAAAGTTCACGGCCTTAGCTCCTCTTGGGGCTCTGGATCACCCAAAGACGCCCGCCAGAAACCTCGACACCTGGGAACAAACGCAAAGCACTACAACCCAGTCAATCTGGGTCAACGAGAGCCCACTAACATCCCGTCGCCCCGCCCTCTTGCGCTTAAGCGCGCAGATTGGCTTATTTTTACTTGTTCAAAATCTTTGACCAGAATATAGGAGTGTTTGAGGTGAATGCGTGTGAGGAAGATCACATGTCTTTGCGTCCTCATCCATATACTAACTTTGAGACTCCGCCACGATGCCGCGCCGACCTACTGTTCTGCTGCTCACGCCTCATCTGGGCGGCGGTGGTGCCGAAGCTGTCATCGCGCGTCTTGCTTCCCATCTCAATCCTGAAAAATATGAGATCCATCTTGGCATTCTGGCGCATGCGCAGAACAAAGTTGACACAGATACCTTGCCTTCTCACATCGTTCTGCATATCGCCTCGTACCGCCATGTCCGCAATGCAACGCTCTTTCTGCTGAAACTCACCTGGCGTCTGCGTCCCAAACTGATCGTCTGTGGCATGGTCCATCTCAACTTTTTGGTCCTGCTGCTGCGCCCATTCATGCCGCCTGGCGCCAGGATCATCGTGCGCCAGAACTGTACCCTGCCGAAAGACCTCCCTCAGAACTCCGCGCATCCACGGACTCAGCGGCTTTACCGCTTCCTGTATCCCGCCGCAGACCGCATCATCTGCCAATCGCCCGAAATGGCGGACGATCTCTCGCAGATCCTTTCTCTTGAGCCGCGGAAACTTGTGGTCCTTCGCAACCCCATTGACAATGAATCAATCAAACTTGTCATAGACCGCTCCGACTCGTTCTGGAAGGGGCCTGGTCCTCACCTTCTTGCCATTGGCAGGCTTGCCGATGAAAAGGGCATCGACATTCTATTGCGTGCTTTTCACGCCCTCATATCAGAATTTCCGTTACTCGATCTCACTGTTCTCGGAGAAGGGCCAGAGTCTGCATCTCTGCAATCCTTGGCGCGCTTCCTTGGTCTGGAGGCCAGGGTCTTTTTCCCTGGGCATGTGCCCGAGCCCGCTGTCTTTTTTCGTGGCACAACTCTCTTCGTGCTCTCCTCTCGCCGTGAGGCGATGCCGAATGCCCTGCTTGAAGCTGCCGCGGCCGGACTGCCGCTGGTTGCTACCCCTGCATCGCCAGCGCTGCCCAGCTTGCTGGGGAGCCAACCCGGCGTCTGGCTTGCTACGGACTGCACGCCAGAGGCCCTGGCGGAGGCCATTGGAAAGGCTCTTCGAGCCCTTTCGAGCAACGAACGCTTCTCTCATGAATGGATCGAACCTTTTTGCCTCAGGAATGTAATTCGACACTATGAGAATTTGCTGGATGCGCTACTCTTGGGCTAACGATGATGGGTCACATTGCAATCCTCCTGCCCGGCATTGACAGCGTGAGCGGCGCTGAGCAACAAGCGCTTTTGATTGCGCGTCAGATGGCTCGCCGACAATGGAGAATCACAGTCATCGCCATGTCCGGATCAGGAGGTGAAGCCGGCGCCTCTCTCGCACAGGAAGGTATTCCCTTTTTCAGCCTGCAAATGCGCAAGGCCTTTCTGGATCCTCGAGGCTGGAAGCAATTGAAGGCTTGGCTGCGGTTGGAGAAGCCCGATATTCTCCACGCCCATCTGCCCCATGCAACCTGGCTCGCACGCTGGTCCCGATTCCTCACGCCAACGCGCGTGCAAATGGACACCCTCCATACATCCTCGCTCGGACCCTCAACCCGGCAACTCGGCTACAGATTGTCCAGGTCCATTCCAACCTGTGTTACCGCAGTCAGCAAATCTGTCGCCCAGGCCTATGCAGATGCAAATCTTGTGGATGTTGATCGGCTACTCGTCCTTCCCAATGCGGTGGATACAGACCACTGGAAGCCCCGCGATTCCAAGCATTCGCCCTTGCGGCAACAGCTCGGGGTCGGCGACGCATTTCTTTGGGCAACCGTTGGCCGCCTCGAGCCCGTGAAAGACTACCCCCTCATGCTCCAGGCTCTGTCGCGGCTCGACCCTTCCGTTCATCTTGCCATCGCCGGAGACGGCTCTCTCCGCAATCCCCTTCACCGCCTCGCTGAGCATCTCGGCATCGCCGAACGCGTCCATTTTCTCGGTTTCCTTCCTGATCCCCTGCCGCTTCTTCAGTCTGCAGACGCATTCGTGCTCGCCTCACTGTGGGAGGGCCTCCCCATGGCTATTCTTGAAGCAGGAGCTTGCTCTCTTCCGATCGTCGCGACCGATGTGCCCGGAACCGCAAACGTCCTTACCCACGGCCAAAACGGACTACTCGCAGTCCTGGGGAATCTGGAGGCCATGACAGCCACGATGCAACGCATGATGGAAACCGCCGAAGATGAGCGTCAGGCGATGGGAGCCCGTGCCCGTGAAGAGATCGTTCAGCACTATCGCATGGACCTAGTCATGGAACAGTGGCACTCGCTCTACCTCAAGCTCCTCGAAGAGAATACTCAGCCGCTTCGCATGGGTTGAAGGATCTCTGCATTCTGCCTCGATTGTCGGGTTTCCCTTAGCCCCTGCCAAAGGCCTTCTGCGCCTCGGTTCTCAAACGCCGCAATCGGGCCCATACGGCCGATTGCCCCAGCCCCAGCAGTCCGCGAACTGTACCCCCGCTATCCCCAAGCACATCATCTACTGAGGCAAATTGTGATGCTTTCCTTCGCAGAAACTCGCGCAGTCGTAGGGTCTCAACATCGCTTGCGGTGTTGGGGTGGATACAGATGGTCCAGATTCCGGCCTGTCTCTCCACGGGTTCCCAAAGCTGCTGCGGAATCCATGTGATTCCTCCGAATTGAAATGGCCACTTGCCATATCCGTCGGAAATAGCTGACAGACCTGTCGCGCGAAGTGCCCTTAACGTCGCATGGTCAAACCCGTGCCGCGGCGCTACAAAAAGTCGAGGGCACAATCCGTGACCCCGCAGAGTATCCAATCCCGCTTGAATCCATTCCTGCTGTAAGCTTTCATCGATACCGGCGAATTCACTCATGGTGTGCAGCGGCATCAGCGCGCGACCTCGACTCGCGCAAAGATGTCGATATCCGTGCAGAGCGATGGTTGCCCCGCGCGATTCCAAAGCTCGCAGCATCTTCCAAAACCCTGGGTTCGGTGTATCCTTCTCCAGCTCCGGATCATGATTGTCGGGGACCACAGCCAAAATCGGCCGGAGAGAGAACTCCTCGATCAGTGCCTCAAACCGCGCCCATCCACCGCGCGACATGGTTGGGCACAGGTCATCCGTCCGAAGTAGGAAGCGGCTTGTCGATTCGCCCATTACAGCGCCCCGTGCAATGGCGCAGCAAGCCTGCCGACGAGCTGTGTGCGCACATCGGTACGTGCTGTCCCCGCCTCGGCATCAACTCTGCCAGCCAGCGCGATGATTCCAAATAGTAGCCATGTCATGCGGGTCTCATCCAGCGTTCCCACCAGCGAGGCGACCCCCCAGACAGCTAGCAATGTACACAGCCCAATCCGAAGCGAGCCCCTCGTCTTTATCGCCTCGCGCACCAAGACCACCAGAAGGGCCAGCGCCAGGGCTATGCCAATCAGTCCACTTTCTACCATGAGAGAGAGCGCCGTATCATGTGCCGTCGCTCCCGTCGCCAGTCCGGTTGCCGTCACAAACGTTCCCGCCCCGTGTCCCATCCAGGGCGCCTCGGCAAACGACCTCCAGCCCGCATCCCAGATATTGACGCGCTGATTCAAGTCGCCATTCCGCAACTGGTCGGGGATCGTCGCCAATCGCTCCAGCGGGCCCGCTGGAATCATTAGACCCATGAATCCCAGAAGCAGCGGTGAAATCAGGACGCCTGCAACCATTCGGCGCGGATGATGCCACGCCAAAAGTGCACCCGCCCCCGCAATCGCAACCATCGCCGTCAGAACCCCGCCCCGGGAAGCTGTCAAGACCACGGCAACCAGGCCTGCGGGAAAGTATCCCAGCGTAATGACCCGCACGACTCGATGACTCGTCAAATCAAATAAAAGTGCCGCCAAAGGAAATCCGAAATCGAGGAGCCGGGCAGCATCATTTGGATCCTGTCCGTTAGCCGAAAACCGGATCGGCGTAGCGCCAGCGATGTGCGCTGAGAGTGCATCGGCATACGTCAGGCCGGCAAGAATCCAGCAACCCGCCAAGGTCGCGATCAGGAGCCTGCGCAAGTCATCCTGGTCTTCACATATCTCCCAGACGAACCAAACGATGATCGTCTCCTGCAGCATGGCCCGCAGCCGTTCCAGGGTTGCTTGCATATCCACAGTCCAGAAAGCTGTGCAGCAAAGCCAGAGAAAAAGTGCAAGGGTGAACCAAAGAGCAAGACCCGGCCTTCGCACGCGGCCCTTTGCCAGTACGAGGAAAAGCGCAAATGCGAGCACGATGATGCCCGCCACTCGGGCGATATTGCCCCAGGGCTCGCCCAGGTCAAGCGAATACTCCCACGGTACAGTGAATGCGAACAGTAGAAGGACCCCATTGGTCAGCCGCTGCATGGCTAGAACCTCTGTGAGTACACGAGGCCCGCGTAGATGCTTACCCCCGCGGCGGATTGAACCACCGACTCCATAGTTCGATTCCACAAATTCTTCGCTGCAGAATCCGGAACAAAAAGAATGTCCCGATCTTCAATTGGAATGTCAGGGTCCTGACCGCGCAGCAAGCGCTTCAGATTTAAGGACGTCAGCGTTCTTCCGCCCTTCTGTTCGCGAATCAGAACCGCCTTCGTCATGGCTGCGTTCATTGTGGGCCCCCACGCCAGTGAGAGTGCTTGCAGCACCGTCAGCTTCTGCATCGGATCAACCGAGAACCCGCCGGGCCGGATCACATCTCCTACCACATACACCAACCCGGCCCGGTTGACCTCAACTGTGTCTCCCGGCTTCAACTCGGGATTGTGCGCAGCAATCTCCTCTCCTGTTACACCATCCAGCACGACCGCCTGGGGAGGTTCAGCGGGGTCTCGATGCACAATCGTAATCAGGCTCCCGGCACTCTGCGTCATCCCTGAGGCTTCCGCGATCACATCCAGAAGCTGATGGTGCACGCCGTAGGGATACACTCCCGGATGCGTTACTTCCCCCAGCACGCTCACATCTTGCCCCACATACGAAGTCACCAGCACCGTCACCTGCGGATGAAGTAGCATCCCCTTCGATAGAAGCGCTCGCTCAATCGCCCGCGCGGCGCCCGTCTCATCCAGAGTCGCCACCTTCACATCGCCGATCATCGGCAGAGTAACCGTTCCATCCGCAGCCACTCGAACCATCGACCGGAATTCCGGCAAGTGTGACTCCCTCACCTCGAGAAGATCGCCTGCCGCAATCGGTGCGGGCATGGTTTCGGCAACCGCGCTCGGGAGTGATTCAGTTGCCTCAGCATGGGCGCCATCTCCCTCGCTCCACGTCGCCGGCGCCTGACGCGGACTCGGCTGGCTTCTCCGCTCCGTAGACTGCGGTAGATTCTCCACGCCTGTCGGTAACCCGGACGTGCTCGGCGTTGGTGCCTGACCGTGTGCCAGGACAGCGGCAAGACCAGCAATCCCTAGTGATATTCCAACGCTGCGCACCATCGGATGGACGGACTCCATCAGAAAAGCACCTCCCACGCTCAGCCACAAACTCACAAAAAGCGTGATCGACAGATCAAGAGGCAAGTCTGGAGAGACCGGCTTGACGGGTTGGCGAGCCGGATCCACAACCTCAATATTCGACCTTTGCATGCCCGCTGTCAGACCCGCTTCTTCACTCTTCGCCATCATCTGCAGATACAGTTGATGGTTCGTCTCGGCTTCCTGCCGCATCACTGCGTATTGCAATGCCGCAGCATTCAGCCTCATCCCTTCCCGCGTGCTTTCGTCCAGATCCTGCCGAACCAGTTCCTCTCTTCTTTGCGCGGTCTGCCATGCGGCCTTAAACCGTTCCAGTAGCTTCTTCCGCTCTCCTGTCATTTGTTGATCTAGATTTTGAAGTTCTTTATGGATCTCAAGTACTCGCGGAAAGTTCGGGCCATGCTCAAGGCTCAATTGCGCCTGTTCCTGTTCCAAATCGCTGCGTCGTGCTCGCAACTGTTGCAGCAGCCCAGTCGAGAAGTTGTAGGTTCCGGTCTGTAGAGTAGGATCAGCGGCTACAACCGCTTCAGGATCCCCCCGTACCGCCTCTCGGTATTCGGCCTCCCGCCGCATCCGGTCCGCTCTTGCGGCCACAAGTTCCTGGCCAATCTCATCAATCGCTGTGATTTGGGCGGCATGTTGTACATCGCTCGGCTGGCCGTTAGCCAATGTCTCCGGCGAATTCACCAGTCCATGCGCCTGTTGATAGGCCGCAAGCTTCGCGTCATCATGCTCTACTTGCGACTTCAGGATGGCGAGCTGTTGCTGCAACCAAGCCGTTTCCAGTCGCGTTCCCCGCGCGCGTGCAGCTGTCTGCTGCTTTTCATACTCGGCGATCAGATCATTCACCACCGCCGCAGACAGTGAAGCGTCCGCACAACGGAATCGAATCTGAAGAATCATGGTTCGCGGAAGACTCCTGACAGTCAGCCGGCGCGCGAATCGATCCAGAAGATATGCCTGTGCTTCCGGTCCGGGTGATGAGGGATTAAGCCCCGCGTATTTCTTTCCAAAGACTCCCACGAAACCCGGAGCGGCATAGAGCCTGTCATCCACAATCACGCGCCAGGCTAGATTCTCACTGCGAAGCATCCCAGCCAGCGTCTCCAGTTGCACCTGCCCCAATGCCAATGCAGCCGAGGATCCCCCATCATCGGAGTCCAGATGTAGCGCGGTCGCCGGCGCAACGCGCAAAGCCACTTCCGCAGTTGCTTCATATTGATCGGGAACAATCAAGCAATAGAGCAGACAGGCAAGTAACAGCCCGCCGCATGTCATGCTGATGACACGCCGCCGCAGCTTCAGAATCTGCCAGAACTCAGCGAGAGTGGTTGTTGTTCCCTGCCGAGCAGCCTGTGCTGTATGGCATGATTCTGGCGGCGTCTGTGCGCCGTCCGGAACAGTGGACGTATCCGGCAATGCTGAGAGCCCCCGATTCCACAGCCTCACAGGACCCCTTGGACAGGAGCCTCGTTCGTAAAATGCTGAGGAAGAATGTTGACCCCAGTATCGCCCGCCAGCCCGCTTCGCGTCTCGCGAGCAGGGCTGACAGAAAGTGGAAAAACATTACAAGGGTAATACCGCGTCTACTCCTCGCCGCTACCCTGTCGATACCACTCCACTGTCCGCTTCAGTCCTTCTTCAAAATTCACAAGGGGCCCATAGCCCAGCAGTCGTTCTGCTCGATGAATATCCGCGAGAGAGTCTCGAATATCACCCGCCCGGGGCTCAGCGTAAACAGGCTTGCCTTGAAATCCTGTCAGTTCGCACAGAATGCGAAATGTCTGATTCAATGTCACCCGGCTGCCTGTTGCCGTATTCATCACTTGTCCGGATACACGACTCGCATCCGCCACTGCCGCCAGCAGATTCGCATGAACCACGTTATCGATATAGGTGAAATCCCTGCTCTGTTCCCCGTCCCCAAAAATCGTAGGTGGCTCGCCCGCCAGCATGCCTCGGCAGAACTTGGCTAGCACCCCCGAGTACTGTGAAGTCGGGTCCTGATGCGGGCCAAACACATTGAAATACCGCAAGACAACCGTTTCCATTCCATACACACGCGCAAACGCCTGCATATAATGTTCGCCGGCCAATTTGGCGACCGCGTAAGGTGAGATTGGATTCGGCAGCATCTCTTCATGCTTTGGCAGAGTTGGCGTGTCGCCATAGGCCGACGACGAACCGGCATACACCACCCGGCGGACTCCCGCTTGCCGTGCTGCAATCAGCACATTCAGTGTCGCCGTCGCGCAGTGCAAATGGGTGCCCGCTGGATCGGCAACCGAGCGCGGGACCGACGCCAGTGCCGCCTCATGGAAAACCACTTCAACTCCCGCGCAGGCCCGCGCACAGTCTTCCGGACGTGTCAGATCGCCCTCCAGAAACTCCATCTTCTCCAACCCAATTAGATTGGCTCGCTTTCCAGTGATGAAGTTGTCCACGCCACGCACCGATTCGCCACGTGCCAGTAACGCCGCCGCAATGGACCGACCGATAAAGCCGGCTGCTCCCGTAATGAGGTACTTTGCCAATGTCGACTCCCGTCCATCTCGATGTATTCGAGAGGATGTCTGATCCCCTTGAGAATACTATCCGGACTCCAAGCCGGCTCGCCGTACAATCAAAACATGACGACGGTTGCTGAATCGAGAGTTGCAGAGATCAAGGCAAACATTGAATCCCGCCAGGCCCGCATCGGAGTCGTCGGCATGGGATACGTGGGGTTGCCCCTCGCGCTGCTATTCAGCGCTGAGAAATTCCGCGTCACCGGTTTTGACATTGCTGCAGATAAGGTCGCCGCCCTGAATCAGGGCGGCTCCTACATCGTACGGATTCTCCCCGCCATGATTCAGGAGGCGCAGAAGGCCGGTTTCCGCGCGACGACCGATTACTCCGCGATCGCCGAAATGGATGCTGTGATCATCTGCGTCCCTACACCCCTCAACGAGTACCATGAGCCCGACCTCAGCTTTGTCACCGGTACGGTCAAGGCCATTGCTCCCCATGTCCATGAGGGCCAGCTCATCATCCTCGAAAGCACCACCTACCCCGGTACGACGGAAGAACTTGTCGTTCCTCTGCTCGAATCTGGAAATCTCTTGGGTCTCAAAGTCAGTCGCTCGCTTGATTCCCCTGGCATCCACGTTGCCTTTTCGCCAGAGCGCGAGGACCCCGGCAACGACACAGTCGCCCGCCATGACATTCCCAAGGTCGTCGGTGGCTGCGGCCCCGCCGCATCCCAGCTTGCTGGCGCCCTCTATGGAGCCATATTCCGCCGGGTTGTACCGGTCAGCAGTCCCTCCGCGGCAGAGATGACAAAGCTCCTCGAAAACATCTATCGATGCGTCAATATCGCCCTTGTCAATGAGCTCAAGCAGCTTTGCATGCGCATGGGAATTGACATTCACGAGGTCATCGACGCGGCTAAGACCAAGCCCTTCGGCTTTCAGGCCTTCTATCCTGGTCCGGGCCTTGGAGGCCATTGCATCCCAATCGACCCTTTCTATCTCTCATGGAAGGCCAAGCAGTTCGATTTCCGTACCCGCTTCATCGAACTTGCAGGCGAAGTCAACATCGCAATGCCCTACTTCGTCATCGACCAACTCGCAGAGGGCCTGAATCGCCATCGCAAAGCAATCAACGGCTCCAGAATTCTCGTCCTCGGCCTTGCCTACAAGCGAGATATCGACGACCTGCGCGAATCACCCTCTCTGACCATCATTGAGCTTCTCCGTGAAAAAGGCGCCCTCGTCGATTACAACGACCCTTACTTCCCGACCGTCGGGCACGGACGCCACTACGCCCTCAACATGACCAATACCCCCCTTGATCATGTTGATCAGTACGACGCCGTCGTGATCGTCACCGACCACAGCAGCTACGACTACAAGGACATTGTGAACCGCGCCCAGCTTGTCATCGATACGCGCAACGCGACCAAGGGTATCGACTCCCCTAAGATCGTCCGTTGCTGAACGACGCGCAGCCGTGATGTATCCTTCCTGTTGTGCCAGCCACGCTCGTAGAATGCGTTCCTAATTTTTCTGAAGGCCGCGATGCCGCCAAAGTCGACGCCATCGTCGAGGCCATGAAGATTCCCGGCGTCTACCTGCTCGATCGCGAGATGGACGCCGACCACAACCGATGCGTCATCACTCTCGTCGGCGAGCGGGATGCCATTCAGGAAGCCGCCATCCGCGGCGTGGGCAAAGCCTCCGAACTCATCGACCTCACGCAGCACAAAGGCGCGCATCCCCGCATGGGCGCCACCGATGTCGTCCCCTTCATTCCCATCGAAGGCGTCACGCTGGAAGACTGTGTCGCCATGGCCCGCCACGTCGGCGCAGAGATTGCCCGCCGATACCAGATCCCCGTTTATCTCTACGAAGCGGCCGCAACTTCACCCGAGCGGCAGAACCTTGAGAACGTCCGCCGTGGCCAATTTGAAGGTCTGCGCGACGAAATCGCCACCAACCCCACCCGCAAACCCGATTTTGGCGAGCCGCGCATTCATCCCACGGCCGGCGCCACCGTCGTCGGCGCGCGCAAATTCCTCATCGCCTACAACATCTTTCTCAACACCGCCGACGTCGACATCGCGAAGAAGGTCGCCAAAGCCGTGCGCTTCTCTTCCGGCGGTCTGCGCTTCGTCAAAGGCGCTGGTTTCCTCGTGCGCGGCATGGCGCAGGTCTCGATGAACCTCACCGACTTCGAGCAGACGCCGATCCACCGCGTCTTCGAACTCGTCCGCCGCGAGGCCGCGCGCTACGGCGCCGCGCCCGTCTCCAGCGAAATCGTCGGTCTCATTCCCAAACTCGCCCTGGAACAGGCCGCCGAGTGGTTCCTGCAAATCGAAAACTTCGACTCATCCCTCATCCTCGAAAACCGCCTCGCCGCCGTCATGAGCGGCAAGATGGCCGTGGGCGGTCTCCGCGCAGGTGTCGAGCCCTTCATCGAGCAGCTCGCCGCGCCCACCGCCACGCCCGGTGGGGGCAGCGCGGCAGCAGCCAGTGGCGCCATGGCCGCAGCCCTCGCCACCATGGTGGCCTCTATGTCCCGCGGGAAAAAAGCCTACCTGCAATACGAAAGCCAGCTCAGTGAAGCCCTCGCCCGCCTTGCCACCTTGCGCGAGGAGCTTAAGTCCGCCATCGACGCCGATGCCGATGCCTACACCGCCGTGATGCAGGCCTTCAAGGTAGCCAAAGCACAACCCTCCGGAGCGGACCTCACGCTTCCCGCGCTGCAACAAGCCACGAGCGTGCCCCTTGGCGTCGCCGAGCGCGCTGCTGAAATCGCCAACATCGCTGATTCCCTCGTGCCCATCACCAATCCCAACATGCGCTCCGATCTCACCACAGCCATCGCGCTTGCCAAGGCCGCGCTGCAAGGTGCCCTCGCCAACGTCACCATCAATCTGGATTCCCTCCCAACCGGCTCCACAGAAGCCGAGGCCTTTGCCGATCAAGTCAGAATGCGACTCGCGCGCCTCAAGCAGGAAGACTAACTCCGGCCCTGCCGCATCATCGTCCGCACCCCGGCAGCCTTTGCACTACGCCTTGACTTTCCGTTTCCCAAATCAACTCACGAGCGGTTATCCTTCTCCCACAATCAAAATTGGCTCCCTACGAGGTGCTAAGTGCAGAAGACAGGAATCTTCCTGTTTGCAGTTCTTGCAGTTTTGTCCTTCGCCGCAACGTCACAAGCGCAAAACTCCGGCCAGCCCGCTCAGACCACGGGTTTTGTCCGGCTCGACCGGGTCACCGCTTCCCGGCCGCTCCCCAACGGTCTTGAACTCCGCTCTGGCAGCGCCATCGTGCAAATCACCGCGCTCCGCGACGACGTGGTCCGTATGCGCGTCGGTCCCGCCGGCCAGCTCCCTGAGGACGCTTCATGGGCTGTTCTGCCCGCCGCGCGCACGGCCTCTGTGCAAGTCACGGCAGATTCGTCCGACACAGCCGTCGGCTTCCGGACTGCGAAGCTTCGCGTCACGGTGCAGAAGAATCCCTTCGCACTGACCATCACGGACTTCGATGGGCGCACGATCCTCGCGGAGCTTCCCAGCCGCCCCATTGAATACAACGGCGCGTCCTTCCGGATGTATCTCAAGTCGCCAGAAGACGAGCACTATTTCGGCCTCGGCGACAAACCCGGCCCGATTGACCGCCGCAACGAGGCCTTCGACGACTGGAACACCGACGCCTTTGGCTGGCAGGAGTCCACTGACCCCATCTACAAATCCATCCCCTACTTCATGACCTTCCACAGGGGTGTCTCCGCAGGAGTCTTCCTCGACAACACCTGGCGTGCCAGCTTCGACTTCAACAAGGAGTACCGCGACGCATACTCCTTTGGCTCCGAAGGCGGTCCTCTCGATCTTTACGTCCTTTATGGCCCTTCACCCAAAGCGGTTGTCGAGGACTGGGCCTGGCTCACCGGCAAAACACCCCTGCCGCCGCTCTGGACCCTCGGCTTCCAGCAGTCGCGTTACAGTTACTACCCCGAGTCCGATGTGCGTCGCATCGCCTCCACACTCCGCAGCAAAAAAATCCCGGCTGATGTCATCTGGCTAGACATCGACTATCAATTGAAGAATCGTCCCTTTACTGTTGATCCAGAACGGTTTCCACACTTCCAGAAGATGGTTCAGGACCTAAAGGCCGAGCACTTCAAGACCGTCGTCATCACCGACCTCCACATCGCCGACCTGCCCAACTCCGGCTACAAGCCCTACGACGAAGGCGTCGCCGGCGATCACTTCGTCAAGAACCCCGACGGTTCCACATACGTCGGCGTCGTCTGGCCCGGCAAAGCCGCTTTTCCCGACTTCACCCAGAAATCTTCGCGCGACTGGTGGGGCACACTCTACGCCGACTTCGTCGATCAGGGCGTCGCCGGCTTCTGGAATGACATGAACGAACCCGCCATCTTCCAAGTCGCCTCCAAAACCATGCCCGATGACGTGCAGCACCGCATCGAAGAGCCTGGCTTCAAGACGCGAGTCGCAAACCACCTCGAAGTCCACAACATCTTCGGCATGCAGAACAGCCGCGGCACCTTTGAAGGCCTGCTCCGACTCAAGCCCAACATGCGTCCCTTCGTCATGACCCGAGCCAGCTATGCCGGCGGTCAGCGCTACGCAGCCACGTGGTCCGGAGACAACTCCAGCACCTGGAACCATCTCCGCCAGACTGTTCCTCAACTGATCAACCTCGGTCTGAGTGGTTTCGCCCTGAGCGGCGCCGATGTGGGCGGCTTTGCTGGCTCTCCACAGCCCGAGCTCCTTACGCGCTGGCTCGAAGTGGCCGCCTTCCAGCCCATCGATCGCGACCACACCGCCGTCGGTACGCTGCCGCAGGAGCCCTGGGAAAACGGCACTGCGGAAGACGTAAACCTCCGCCGCCGCTACATCGAGGAGCGCTACCATTTACTTCCCTATCTCTACACCACGGCAGAAGAGATGAGCCGCACGGGCCTGCCCATCATGCGTCCACTGTTTCTTGAATACCCCGACGGCGCCATCGACAAACAGCCGCTCGACCTCGCCGACAGCGGAGCTTTCTTAGTCGGCCATGACCTCCTCATCGCCCAAAGCCCCTTCCCAGACGAGCTCGATGACTACTCAGTCACCCTACCGCTTGGCGCCTGGTACGACTACTGGACAGGCCAGCGCGTGGCCAGCGACACCTCACGCACACAGGTCGACCTCACGCAGGTCAAGCAGCCGGAAGTCCACATCCACCCAAGTATGCAGACGCTTCCCGTCTTTGTCCGCGCCGGATCTATCGTCCCCGAGCAGCCTCTGGTCCAGAGCACGGATGAAACGCCGCAGGGTCCGCTCGCGCTCCGCGTCTATCCGCCAACCGCCATCACCGATCCCTGTTCCGGCAGTGTCTATCTCGATGACGGCCTAACCTACAACTTCAGGAAAGGCGCGTACACACGGGTCGCTTTCACCTGCACTACAGAAGCGGGCGGCCTGACTGTGACCATCCAGCCCCGGCAGGGTAGCTTTGCGCCATGGTGGAACACGCTCGCCGTTGAAGTCTATGGCGCTTCTAAGCCTGCGTCGGCGGCTTCAAGCTCGGCCCTTGATGGCTCTGCCCCGCGCACCCTGCAGCCCAGCTACGATGCCTCGCACCACAGCATCGCCGCCACCGTCCCAGACGATGGCAAGGGCCTGCGCATCCACTTCACCTACTAACCCTCAGCCCGGCAATCCGTGCCGCAGCATCTTTGCGGCACGGTCCCCTCCCGTAACTCCTTGCCGTTGATTCCTTCCCTTCCGCGACGCTCCCAACTGGTACCCTAGTCTTATGAAATTTGGCGTCCTCGTCTTTCCTGGTTCCAACTGCGACCACGACACCTACAACGTCATCGCTGATGTCGCTCACGAGCCCGTCACCTTTCTCTGGCATGACTCTGAAGATCTTCAGGGCGTCGATGCTGTACTCGTCCCCGGCGGCTTTGCCTATGGCGACTACCTCCGCACCGGCGCGATCGCCCGCTTCTCCCCTGTCATGCAGGCCGTCAAGCGCTTCGCGGAGCGCGGTGGCCTTGTCCTCGGCATCTGCAATGGCTTTCAGATCCTCACTGAATCAGGACTCCTCCCCGGCGCGCTCATGCGCAATGCAGGCCTCAAGTACATTTGCAAGCAGGTCCACATCCGCGTAGAGACTGCCAACAGCGCCTTCACCAGCAGGCTGACCAAGGGAGACGTCCTTCAGATCCCCATCGGCCACATGGAAGGTAATTACTTCTGCACGCCGGAGGAACTCGAGCGCCTCGAATCCGAAGACCGCGTCGCCTTTCGCTACTGCACTCCCGCCGGTGACGTGACGTCAGAGGCCAATCCAAACGGATCCCTAGGCAACATAGCCGGCATCCTCAATGAGAAGCGCAACGTCCTCGGCATGATGCCTCATCCTGATCGCTCCAGCGAAAAGCTCCTCGGCTCTGCCGATGGATGGAAAATATTCGCATCCATGATTGAAGCACTCGCTGTGCGCTGATTTTGGAATCGAGGACCTTCAGACGCTTCCACTATGATCGACATCCATACCCACCTCATTTACGGAGTCGACGACGGCGCGGAAGATCTTTCGTGCGCGGTCACTATGGCGCAGATTGCTGTAGATGAGGGGGTCACCCACATTGTCTGTACGCCCCATGCCAATGAGGTTTATCCATACAACTTTGATCTCAATGTCCAGCGTCTGGCTGAGTTGCGTGACGAACTCGACGGTGCCCTTGAATTCAGCCTCGGGTGTGACTTCCACATGAGCGCCGCAAACATTCTCGATGCCGTCGAACATCCCCCGCGCTATTCCATCAACGGCAAAGGCTACCTGCTCATCGAGTTTTCTGATTTCGCGATTCCTCCGCAGTTGAACGAGGCCATGCACCAGCTTCGCCTTGCCGGATATACGCTCGTCATCACACACCCCGAACGAAATCCAATCCTCCAACGCAAGCCGGAGATTCTTCGCGACTGGTTGCGCCAGGGAAGCCTTGTTCAGGTCACTTCCGCTTCGCTGTACGGACGCTTCGGCACCGCCGCGGCAGATTACGCCAACGAGTTACTCGATCGCAGTTGGATTCATTTCCTCGCCAGTGATGCCCATCATCCTGGCTGGAGACCGCTCCATCTGAAAAAAGGATTTGAGTATGTTGCCAACCGGGTAGGAGCTGAATCGGCGGAGCGTCTCTTCCGGTCAAATCCCCTGGCCGCTGTCAAAGGCACACCGCTTCCGCAGCAACCGGAGCCGGTCGGCCTTTGGGATGAAAGCCTCAAGCCTTTGGGAAGCGCAGCTGCAAAAAGTCGAGGTCCCAACCTCTGGAAGCGTCTCTTCTCCCGCTGAAGATCTCATCCGACGCGGCGAGTGAATCGCACTAAAGCCCCAGGCCCCCATCCACCGCCAGTATCTGCCCCGTGACATAATGCGGGCTTGTCGCAAAAAAAAGCACCGCTTGAGCCACCTCCGCAGCTGTCCCGTTTCGCCCCATCGGAGTTTTCCGCGCCATGCGCTCCGCTCGCTCGCTGCCGGCGTCATCCATTTCGATCCAACCGGGAGCAACGCAATTCACGCTCACCTCTGGGGCAAAGCTCTTGGCCATCACCTGTGTCAGCATGTGCGTCGCTGCCTTGGACGCACAATAGTGTCCATGCCCTGCCCAGGCCCGCATGCCTCCCAGCGATCCCAGATTCACAATGTGCCCCCGCGCGGCGCGCAAATGCGGAAGTGCCGCCCGTGCCACCAGAAATGGCCCGCGTGTGTTCGTCGCAAACACTGCATCCCACTGTTCCAGCGAGATCTCTTCCAGCTTGACGCTCTCGAACATCCCCGCGTTGTTCACCACAACGTCGAGTCTTCCAGAGAAATCACCTGCAGACCTCACTGCTGCAGCGACACGATTCTCGTCGCGCACATCACACGGAACGGCCTGCGCTCTTCTACCCGTCGCTTGAATTGCCCGAACTGTTGCGGCCGCTTCGTCTTGTGAGGTGCGGTAGGTAATTGTGACATCCGCGCCTGCTCGGGCCAGCGTCAGCGCAATTTCTCTGCCCAACCTCCGCGCGCCCCCTGTCACAAACGCTGCCTTCCCAGCCAGAGACCGGCTCTCCTGCATGGATATGCTTGTGCTCTCCAGCAACCGCGGCCTCTCCCCAGGCAAAACTACTTCTGCTGTGACTTGTTGGAATCCTGCTGCGATCCCCCTTGATTCGATGAACCGGAATTCCCTTTGTTCGTTCCAGAGCCCCCATTACTTCCGCTCGATCCGCTGTTCTTGGCGTAAATCGAGTAATCTTTGGCCGGGCGGTTCATCTTCACTTCGATGTTCATGCTCTCCTTGTCGATGTCGTACTGCTGCCCGTAAGTCTGGTAACCCTTTGCAATCACCTGCAGCAGCACCTTCGACCCGGTAGGAAGCACATCGATCATCGTTTTGCCTTCCTCGTTGGTCTTCAGCTCCATATTGCCCTTGTCGCCCACAAGCTGGAAGATCACCGCTGCGTCGTGAATCGGCTTGCTGTCATCGGCCCGCAAGATCGTCACATTCACCGTTGATGTGGGCGGTGGCGCCTTGTATTTGCGGCCCCGGCGGCTCGATTGGGCAGACGACATAGCCAGACTCGAAACACTCAACATTGCGAGCAGCATCAAAACAATCAGGGGAAAACTACGCCGATTCATGCTTGCATTTTACTCCCCCTTATCCTCGTCCTGCGAGTGCCGGGGCTCCATACTGAGGGGTTAAGCCATCGCGCTCACTTCCCGGAAATCCAAATGCGGCGTGGTAGTACACTCCGTTTCCCGAAACAGGTACACTAAATTCTGAGGTCGTTATGGCGAATATTCAGCGCAGAAAGACAGTTACGGTCAAAATCGGCCCGGTGCGTGTTGGCTGGGAGGTCCCAGTTGTCGTCCAGTCGATGACCAACACCGACACGGCAGATATCCCCGGGACCATCGAACAGGTTGCTGCTCTCGCCCTCGCCGGCTCAGAGATCGTCCGCGTCACCGTCAACAACGAAGACGCCGCAGCCGCCGTGCCCCACATCGTCGAGGGCCTCGACAAGCGCGGCATCCGCGTGCCGATCGTCGGCGACTTTCACTACAACGGCCACATCCTCCTGAAGAAATATCCCACTACCGCCCGCGCGCTTGCCAAATACCGCATCAATCCCGGCAACGTCTCCATTGGCCGCAAAGACGACGACAACTTCCGCACCATGGTCGAGTGCGCTGTTGAAAACGACAAGCCCGTCCGCATCGGCGTCAACTGGGGCTCGCTCGATCAGGCCCTCCTCACCCGCATGATGGATGAGAACAACCACCGCCCCGACCCCCTTCCCGCCCGCGACGTCATGATGGAAGCGATGATTGTCAGCGCTCTCGAATCCGCCAAAGCCGCCGAGCACTACGGCCTCGGTCACGACAAGATCATCCTCTCCGCCAAAGTCTCCGGCGTGCGCGACCTCATCGACGTCTACACCGCCCTTGCCGCCCGATGCGACTACCCGCTTCACCTCGGCCTTACTGAAGCCGGCATGGGTCCCAAGGGCCTCATCGCTTCCACCGCCGGCCTCGCGCCGCTCCTCCTCAATGGCATAGGAGACACCATCCGCGTCAGCCTCACACCACGCCCCGGTGGAGACCGCACCGAAGAGGTTCAGGCCGCACAGCAGATTCTTCAGTCGCTTCAGATCCGCAGCTTTATGCCCCAAGTCACCAGTTGCCCCGGATGCGGCCGCACCACCAGCACCTACTTCCAGGAGCTCGCCGAGCAGATTCAGACCTATCTCCGCACCTCCATGCCCGAGTGGCGCAAAAAGTACCCGGGAGTCGAAGAACTCAAGCTTGCCGTCATGGGCTGCGTCGTCAACGGCCCGGGCGAATCCAAGCACGCCAACCTCGGCATCAGCCTGCCCGGCACCTTCGAAGAGCCCAAGGCTCCCGTCTACGTCGATGGCAAGCTCTACACCACCCTCCGTGGCGACACCATCGTGGCTGAGTTCAAGCAGATCCTCGACAACTACGTCCAGTCTCACTACGGTGCGCAGAGCAAAGAACTCGTCGGCACCCACTAAGCGCCACTCAAATCACCGCTCACATCAAGCCATCCATCTTCCGTAATCTGGCGGAAGCTGGATGGCGCAGCTACACTGGCCTCGTCTTTAGCTTTTATCCTTCGGAATCAGGCCTTTCATGCGCCCGTGTGCGTTTCTCGTCTTGCTTTCCTCCAGCTTTGCCTTTGCAAGTCACGGCAAGCCATGCGTCACCACTGACCAAGCCGGCAGGTTGCTCCACAAAGATGTCTGTATCACCGCGCACGTCTACGACATCGTCGAACTGCCCGACGGCACCCGTTACCTCGATGTCTGCTCGCCCGATACGCCCGACGAAAAGTGCGTTTTCACCATCATCAATCCCTGGCAGGATCGCGAAGAGGTCGGTGAGCTCCGTCAGTACCGCAATCTTGACATCCACATCCGCGGCGTCGTCGAGCCGATGCACGGCCGCGCCGGTATCCTGCTCAACCGACTGCGCCAGTTTTATGGGGGCCCACCCGCATTTCGGCCCAACCCCCTGCTCCTCCACGGATTCTCGGGTGACGAATCTCGCCCACCCATCCACGACCCCAGCCTGCGCCCCCGCGGAAGTCATCGCTCCTTCATGTCCAACTCGGCCCGTGAGCCTTTGCCGACGGCTCAACCAAACGCGACAAAGTAGCTTTCACCACCCTCGCCCCGCCGCACGTCGCAACTCGTCCAGTGGATACAGCGTCCCCCGCCACGTGACTCCGCCGCGTGCAAGCGTCAGCACCATCGATCGCACAAACGCATAGATCACCACCGCTACCGCTGGTGCAAACAACACCGCGTGCCATGCCCTTACCTGTGTTACGCACCGGTTGCCCTCGTACACCATCGCGATCCCGGCATACGTCAGCACTCCAGCCAGCGCCATCCAGCCACCAGAAGCCATCGCCACCAGGGGAAACACTGCATGCAACGCCAATCCGATGCACGCGACCAGCGTCAATCCAGGTCGGAAACGGTACACCGAAAATCCATTCTTCTCCACCAGCCGCACCACGGCCAGCGGCCCCTCGATCCATCGGATGCGCACCAGCTCAGGCCCCAGCGCCACATCCTGCCGAAGCCCGGCACGCTTCACCATCCAACCCAGGCGCAGATCATCCAGCACCTCCATCCGCAGCGCCTCAAATCCTCCCACCCGCTCATACGCAGCGCGCCGTATCAGGTTGAATCCACCCACCCCAATAAAATCCTTCGCCTTCGGGTTCGATACGCGCCACAAGCGAATCGTCCACTGCGACAGGGTCTGCATCGCCGCGAGCATCGCGCGCTCACCCACGGTCTTCAGAATCAGTGTCGGAATCAGGATCAGATGGTCCGCCCGCGCCGCCTGCGCCTGCCGCAACGCCAACTGCAATGCACTCGGCGCAAAGAGCACATCCCCATCCGTAAACAGAATCCACGGCGCTCGCGCTTGCCTGGCAGCCAGCGCCATGGCATGCGGCTTCCCCAGCCAGCCCTGCTCCAGTTCTCGCACGTGCAAGACTTCAAGGGTGTGCAGACCCCTGCTCGCCTGCCACTCCGCAGCCACTCGATCCATGGATGCGCCCGTGTCATCCGTCGAGCGATCATCCACGGCAATCACCTGCAGATGCACACCCTCCGACGCCAGCAGAGAACGCAGGGTCGCTTCGATGGTCGCCTCTTCATTGCAGGCAGGCACCACCACCGTCACATCCGGCCCTTCGCCGCGCACCAGCGTAGGCAATCTGTCTGCAATCTTCGTCAGATCGGGCAGCGCCGGCATGCCACGCAGCACCAGCCACCCCTGCACCAGCCACGCCGCAGCCACTAGCCAGCACACACATCCAAAAACCTGCCATGCCAGTTGAGCAATACTCATAGAGTCAGTATCGTCGGTTGATCGAAATCCCAGGCACATGGCCACGCATGCTTTTTGCGCCGTCAAATTCGCCCGGCTTCTAACGCCGGCGCAAACCGCGCTCCGCTCCACAGAATCACGCACGACACCACCAGAGAAAGCAGTGTCACGCCCAGCCCCAGCCGCAACGAGGAGTGATCCGATACCGCCCCGATAATCTGCGGCGAAAATGTGTCACCAAAAAAATGAATGCAGAACAGGTTGATTGATACCGCTGTTGCCCGCACCGGCGCTGCTACCGAATTCACAATCGCCGCGTTCAGCGGCCCCGTATTCAGAAACAGGAAAAACTCCGCCGCAAACAGTGACGGCACGATCCACTTCTCCGGCCCGAAAAACACCAGGATCCCGCACGGCAGCGTCAACGCCACGCTCCAAAACGACACCAGGTACAGCGCACGGTCATTCGTCCGCAGCCAGATCTGCCCAAGCCATCCACCCACGAGCGTGCCTGCAATTCCGTCCACCACCGTGATCGCGCCCACCGTCGTTCCCGCGCGCGCCACGCTCATTTCCGCGACACGATGCAGAAACGTCGGCACCCATGCCGAAATTCCGCCCATCGCGAAGGTCAGCGCCGCCAGTCCGAACGTCCCCGTCAGAAATGCCGGGTTGCGCAGAATGCCCGCCACAGTAGCCCGATCCATCGTCGGCATCAGGCGGTCGCTCGCTCCGCGCTCAGGCTCGCGTCCCAGCCAGCCATACAGCCCCGCCACCACCAGCCCTGGAATCGCACACAGAAAAAATGGCGCCCGCCAGCCCCACATCGACCCCATCTGCCCGCCGGCCACATATCCCAGCGCAGCGCCCACCGGAATCGCCAGATAAAACACTGACAGAACTCGGTTCCTGTCCCGCTCCGGATAAAAATCCGCCAGCACCGCTGGCGCAAAAATACCAAACGTCGCCTCGCCCACGCCGACCAGAGCATGCCGGAAGTACAGCGTCCAGTAGCTCTGCACCCACGCAGTTGCCAACGTCGCCAGGCTCCACAGCACCGCGCCACCAATAATCAGCGGCTTGCGCGGAAAGCGGTCGCCCAGCCACCCCGTAAGTGGCGCCACCACCATGTAGGTCACAAACAGCGCCGTCGTCAGCGCGCCCATTGCATGATCCGTCGCGTGAAATTCCCGCTGGATCAGCGGCTGCGCCCCCGGCAAAATATACCGGTCGATGTAATTCAGCAGATTGAGCACCAGCAGCAGTGCGAAGGTCCCAACAGCGG
Organism: Acidobacteriota bacterium; assembly: GCA_021813745.1. Classification (GTDB taxonomy): domain Bacteria; phylum Acidobacteriota; class Terriglobia; order Terriglobales; family Acidobacteriaceae; genus Telmatobacter. Next base: position 24,243 of record JAKAJO010000040.1, on the reverse strand, counting down.
GCAATGGCATAGTGCGCGGCACAACGTCCGTCTTCGTCGTCAATGCAGGCTCCTGACATCAATTCGGAGCGAGTCTGGGAATCCAGCCCTGCCGGCAAAAAGAATGCCGAACCCTCGCACCCTATTCCTTCGGACGAGGCCAACGCGCTTCCACATTCGTCGCAATGCCCCCGCGAGGACGAAAACAGCCCTTCACGACAGCCCACACCGGATCGCACGCCTTCACCACGTCCTCCAGAACCTGGTTCACAATGTTTTCCTGAAAGATTCCCAGGTTGCGGTAACTGAAAAGATATTCCTTCAGCGACTTCAGCTCCAGGCAGCGCTCCCTCGGCATGTACCGGATCGTCAAGACCCCGAAATCCGGCAGCCCGGTCTTCGGGCACACCGACGTAAGTTCCGGATCATCAATCTCAATCTCGTACCCCGGAAACTGGTTCTGCCAGGTCTCGATCGCTGGAAATGGAAAATCCAGACCTGCCTTCGCATGGTCGTCTGTGTAACGTGGTTCTTGTGCCATAACTCGATTGTACGAGGGCCTGTGCCCCGCCGCCAGAACCTCTCGCGCGTGGATTTTCCTGATTCTTCTGGAGATGTTGCGCGTCCTATATACTGACTCAGGTTAATCGAATGGCTGAAGCAAGAAAGCAAATGGACAGGCGCTGGCTTTGGCTTGGCTCCGTCGCTCTCCTGGTGATCGTCTTCTTTTCCGTCCGCAGTCTCACCCGCGAGCGCCTCACAATCCGGGTTGCATCCGTCGAGCGCCAGTCCCTCTCCAGTACCGTCAGCACCAACGGACGCGTGGAGCCCCGCGCGAACTACGAGCTGCATAGTCCCATTTCCACAACCGTCAAAGCAGTCTACGTGCAGCCAGGAGATCTCGTTTCCGCTGGCAAGCTCTTGATGCAATTGGATGACGTGGACGCTCGTGCTCGTGTGGCAACCGCGGAAAGCGGACTCAAATCCGCCCAGGCAGCCTTCGAAGCCGCCAGCCAGAACGGCACCCTCGCACAGCGTCAGGCCGCTGCCGCTGAAGTAGAACGCGCCCGCATCGATCGAGACCAGGCGCAACACGATCTCGATGCTCTCATCAAGCTTCAGGCCACTGGCGCCGCATCCGCGGGAGAAGTAGCTGCAGCGCGTCAGCGCTTACTCTCCGCTCAGAATGCCTTTCAGGCTTCTCAGCAATCGGCAACCAATCGCTACGCTCCAGCCGACATTGCCCGCGCAAAAGCCGCAGTCGCGGATGCACAGGCCAATCTAGCGGCCGCGCAACAGGTCCTCGCACAGACCAATGTAGTCGCCCCCATCGCGGGCACTGTCTATACCGTCAACTGCGGGCGCACTGAGTTTGTTCAGCAGGGTGCGCTCCTCGCGCAGGTGGCCGACCTCCGCGAAGAGCGCGTCCGTGCCTACTTCGATGAGCCTGAAATCGGCCGCCTTGCCGTTGGGCAGCCCATCGTCATCAAATGGGATGCCAAGCCCGACAAGGTCTGGCATGGCCATATCGAGCGCACTCCCGTCACTGTCATTACCTACGGCACACGCACGGTGGGTGAGGTTCTCATCGCCATCGACGGACCCGACGGTGGTCTCCTCCCCGACACAAATGTCACGGTCACAGTCACCACCTCGAGCCAGACAGATGTTCTCAGCATCCCCCGCGAGGCTCTCTTTTCTGAAGGCGGTAGACCGTATGTCTATCGTCTCGTCGATGGCGAACTCGTCAGAACGCGCGTCGTGACCGGCATCCCGAACCTGACCCAGATCGCCATACTCTCCGGCCTCAAGGAGGGCGATCGCGTCGCCACAGGCACCATCACCGGGCAGCCGCTTCAGGAGGGCCTACCCATCAAGGTCGTACAATGAGGCTGCTGTTGTTGCAGGTCGCGCTCGGCTCCCTGCTTTTCGCATCGGCTCAGGCAGCGGCTCCTCAATTCACGTTGGCCCAGGCCCATGCAGCGTTGCAGGAAGGCGAGGCAGATCGCGCCATGGCCATCCTGGATTCGTTGCCCACCTCGGCAGAGAGCCACAACCTGCGCTGCCGCGTCCAAATGACCCTTCAGCAGTGGAGCGCTGCCGTCTCCGCCTGCCAAGCTGCAGTTCGGTTGGATGACAGCAGTTCCCTTTACCACCTATGGCTCGGACGCGCCCTCGGCGAACTGGCCGATCGCGCGTCGTTCTTCAGCGCCTACTCCCTCGGGAAACGTGTTCGCGACGAATTCCAAAATGCCGTCCGCCTCGATCCGCACAGCATCGAAGCTCTCGCTGATCTCGGCGAATTTGACTATGAGGCTCCCGCCATCGTTGGCGGTGGAGACAGCAAGGCATACGAAATTGCCAATCAACTGGAATCGCTGGCACCCGCGCGCGCACACGAGCTCCGCGGGCGCATCGCCGAAAAGAACAAGAACTACAGCACCGCCGAGCGGGAATTCAAGCAGGCCCTCGCCCTCGATCCCCATCCCGCCTTCCAGTGGACCGTCCTCGCCAGCTTCTACCGCCGCCGGGGCCGCTGGAGCGATTTCGACATCGCGATCAACAACGTTCTTCAATCTGCCCAACGCGATCGCCAGGCTGCCGTGGCGCTCTATGACGGAGCCTCCAACTTGATCGCGGCGCGGCGCAATCCCCAGCTCGCCATCCGATTGCTCCAGGACTATCTCGCGAGCCCATCCAAGTCCGAGCAGGCACCTGCGTTTGCCGCCTTCACGGAACTCGCGCGCCTCCACGCGCAGCTTGGAGACCAGACGACAGCCCTGCAGGACCGCGAACAGGCTCTTAAATTGGCGCATACCTACAGGCCCGCACAGGAGTTGAAGCTTTGAATCGATCTTCCCGGATACGAATGCTTCACCCGGCTCGAATTGCAGGTCTGGCCGCCAGCCTGGCAATCGTGCTCGCCGGGAACGCACACGTCTGCGCACAGGTCTCGCTCGTCACGGTGGTCGATCTCGCCCAGAGAAACAGCACCGCAGTCCGTATCGCGAGAGCCAATACAGACAAGGCAGAGGCTCTGCTCTCTGAAAACAAGGACGTCATCATCCCGTCCCTCCTCTTCAGTACTGGACTTCCAGCTTTTCCAGAAACGGGCTTCACTGGCACACCACCTTCTATCTGGAGCGCCACCGTCCAGTCCCTCGTCTTCAGCGTCTCGCAGCGGCGCTATCTTGAAGCCGCACGGCTCGGTCTGCGCTCCGCCATGGAAAGCCTAAGAGATGCCCGAGAGCAGGTCGCCCTCGATGCCTCCAGCGAATACATCGAGCTGGACAACGACGCCATGGAACTTCAAGCCGCCCACCAGCAGGAGGAGAGCGCGGCTCGCCTTGTTTCAATTGAACAGCAACGCGCTGAAGCCGGAGTTGATCCTCTCAGCGATCTGCTTCAGGCCCAGCTCACCGCAGCTCAAATCAAGCTCCATCGCGAGCAGCTTGAGTCCCGCATGGGCACCCTCGCCGCCGAACTCGAAGCACTCACAGGTCTCCCGGCAGACACCATCGTCACCGAGCACAGCAGCATCCCCGCCATTCCCAAAATCACAGCTGAGACTGTTGCCCCCGTTCGCTCGGCCCTCGACGCAGCCGATCTCCTCGCGCACTCCAAGCAACTCGTTGCCAAAGGAGATGAGGAAATCAACTACCTGCCCCAGCTCACCTTCGCCGCCCAGTACAACCGCAACACGACCCTCCTCAACAGCGTAAACTCTTTCTTCGCACACCCATTGCCCGCCAACAACTTCGCATCCGGCATTCAAATTGAAATTCCTCTATTTGATATGGGCCATCGGGCCAAAGGGCGCGAGTCCACGGCAGACGCGCTGCGCGCCACCGTCGAAGCGGAACAGGCCCGTCGGCAAAGCGACGTGCAGGTTGCCACGCTCACGGGTGCTCTGCGTGTTCTCGATACCATGGCCGAAATCGCCCGACTCAAACAGCAGATCGCCCAGGAACAGCTCCGCACCGTCCTCGCTCAACTGCAGTATGGCAACGGACAAGGCGCATCCCAAACCGGCAATCCGCAACTCTCTCCCAAGACTGAAGAACTGGCCCGCATCGACGAGCGCCAGAAATACCAGGACTCCCTCGACGCCGGCCTCGACCTGGCCAAAACACGCCTCGGCCTGCTTCGCGCCCTGGGCCATATGCAGGACTGGCTCAACGAGTTACACGGCAAGTAACTGTCCCAGCACAGTTTTCGCTCTTGAAAATCAGCAGAATGGTAGAATAAAAGGGATGTCAAAGCCTCTGAAGACCCTCTTTCTCAATCCCCCGTCCTTTGAGAACTTCGACGGTGGCGCCAGCTCTCGCTGGCCCGCTACACGCGAAATCGAGTCCTACTGGTATCCCGTCTGGCTCACCTACCCCGCCGGCATGTTGGAAGGCTCACGTCTACTCGATGCCCCGCCCCATCACGTCTCTGCAGAAGAGACCATCAAGATCTGCAAGGACTACGAATTTCTCGTCCTGTTCACCTCTACGGTGGGATGGGAAGGCGATCAGCGCCTCGCGGAGGCGATCAAGGCCGCCAATCCCTCAATTCGCATAGCCTTCGTCGGCCCCCCGGTGACCACCGACCCCGATCGCGCCCTCAACGAGTGCAGCGTCCTCGACTTCATCTGCCGCCGCGAGTTTGACTTCTCCGTCGTCGAGTTCGCGCAGGGCAAGCCCCTCAATGAAATCCTCGGCATCAGTTACAAGAAGGACGGCAAGATCATCCATAATCCCGATCGCCCACAGGTCGAAGACCTCGACGCGATGCCCTGGGCCACCAAAATCTACAAGCGCGACATCGATGTCACGCGCTACAACGTGCCGTTCCTGCTCCATCCCTACATCGCGCTCTACTCCACGCGCGGATGCCCGGCGCAGTGCACCTTCTGCCTCTGGCCGCAGACGCTCAGTGGGCATGCATGGCGCAAACGCTCCACGGATGACGTCGCAGCCGAGCTCAAGTGGGCCAAGGAAAACTTCCCCGAGGTGAAGGAATTTTTCTTCGACGACGACACCTTCAACATCCAGAAGCAGCGCACCATCGAGCTCTGCGAGAAGCTCAAGCCCCTCGGCATCACCTGGTCCTGCACCTCGCGCGTCACCACGGACTACGACACGCTCAAAGCCATGAAGGAAGCCGGTTGCCGTCTTCTCATCGTCGGCTTTGAGTCCGGCGATCCCCAGATCCTCAAGAACATCAAGAAAGGCGCTACCGTCGAGCGTGCCCGTGCCTTCGCCAAAGACTGCCACGACCTCGGCCTTGTCATTCACGGGGACTTCATCCTCGGCCTTCCCGGCGAAACCAAGGAATCCATTCGCAACACCATCAACTTCGCCAAGTCGCTCGACGTCGAAACCATTCAGGTCTCCATTGCCCACGCCTACCCCGGCACCGAGTTCCATGAGTTCGCCAAGGCCAACGGCTTCATCACCAACGAGAAAATGGAAGACGGCGGCGGCCACCAGATGGCACACATTGAGTACCCCGGCCTGCCTGTCGACTACGTGATGGAGATGGTCCACCGCTTCTACGACGAATATTACTTCCGCCCCAAGGCCGCCTTCCGCGTAGTCTGGAAAGCCATCGTCAATCGCGATATCCCGCGACTCTACGTTGAAGCCAAGGCCTTCCTCAAGCTCCGTTCGCAGCGCAACAAGATGGTCAAGGAAGCGCGCAGCCGCCGCACCGATTCATCCGCGGCCGTCGGCGCCGGGGCCTAGCGCATACAGCGCATCGCATCCCGAGGGCGGCTCCCCGCGAGTCCGCCCTCCTTTTCTTGCGGACCAGCCACCCGCTCAAAGGAATTGCAGCACTCGCATGGCGCATCACTCCCTCACCGCACGGCAATACCTTATCCTCGCGCTCGTCGCTCTTTGCGCCCCGCTCGGAGACACCTGCCTATCCCGCGGCATGACGCATGTTGCACCCATCTCCCTCGCGCAACCTGCTTCGCTCGTCGCCGCCGTCTTCACGCCATGGATCGCTCTCGGCATCGCGCTGCTCATCGGCTTCTTTGCCAGCTACCTCACCGCGCTTTCCTGGGCTGACCTCACCTTTGTCCTGCCAGCCACAGCGTTCGGCAATGTCATTGTTGCACTGCTTTCGCGATTCTGGCTGCACGAGACCATATCCCTCCAGCGCTGGCTCGGCATCGCCCTCATCACCATCGGCGTCGGCTTTGTCGCCAACGGCCCCTCGCTCACGGAGCGCCCACAACCCGCCGACGAGGCGATCCCCAAGGAGCAGCTCCGATGACCCTGCTCCCGGTCAACGCACCTCATCCCGGCTTCTGGACTGCCACTGGCATGATCGCCGCCATCATTCTCAGCTCCACCACCGGAGAAGTCCTCACCGCCGCCGCCATGAAATCCATCGGCGATCTCGACATCATCCGCGCACACTCCGGTCTCAAGGGCGCCATCCGCGCCGTCCTCACCTGCCCCCTCTTTTTTGCCGGAGTCTTTTTCCTCGCAACCGCCTTCTTCGCGCTACTCTTTGCTCTCAATCACATGGACCTCAGCCTCGTCGCACCCGCCTCGGCTTCGCTTACTCTCGTGACCAACGCCATCGCAGCCAAGCTCTTCCTGCACGAGAATGTCGACCGCCGCCGCTGGACCGCCGCCCTCTTCGTCTGCCTCGGCGTCTATTTCCTCGCCCATTAGGCGCCCGGCCGCTTGATTTTGCATCATTCTCGGGTGCCCCAGGTCTCGACTTTTAGACCTGGGATACCGAGACCTTTACATACGAATGAATTCGGTCAGAGTTCACGTTGCGCGTCACGAAGCGGCCATTCCCAGTCCCACAAGGTTGGCCGCCGCGATAATCACCAGCATCCCTGCCCACAGCAGCCGCACTGGCCTGCCTTCTGCTTCCTTCCACTCGCCCAGCGCCAGCCCCACCAGCCCGCCGCACAGCACGTAGATACTCATATGCAGCATCCAATTCACATACGACATCCGCTGCGGAATGTTCGCTGCGCCCCACGCATAGAAGAAGAACTGCAGGTACCACATGATCCCGCCCGTCGCCGCCAGAGCCGCATTCCTCGCCAGCGTCGCGCTCGGCTGTCCCAGGTCGGCGCGCAGTGAAAGCTTTTTCACCGCGCCCAACCGGATGAAACAGTAGCTCAGATTCACCAGCGCCCCGCCGCCCATGATGAATACATAGCTCGGCAGCGCAGCATACAGCGGATTCACGCCCAGGTGCAGCGCCGCTGCCTCCATCGGTTTCGCCGCGTCAATCGCAAACGACATGCCCGACGAAAAAATCCCGCACATCGTCGCGAGAAATAATCCCAGGCCCAGGTTGAACTCCTGAATCTCCCCGCGCAGTTGCCGCTCTTTCTGGTGGCCCGCATACGACACAATCGCCACGCCCAGCAGCGCCACCAGCACCCCGGCCATCGTCAGTAGCCCGCCCCGCGTCGTCACGAGCATCGCGCCCTGCCCGTGCATCAGCGGCGGTGCCAGCGTGCCCACAATCAGCGTCACCCCAATCGCCACGCCGATACCCAGAGACATCCCCAGATGCCGCATCGTCAGCCCATAGCTCACGTTGCCCACGCCCCACATCGCGCCGAACAGCGCCACGCGCAGTAGCAGCCCTGTCCCCATCGAAGCATAGAAGCCGTGAAAATCCGGCAGCAGCACCAGGCTCACGCCTATCGGCAACAGAATCCAGGAGAACACGCCCGCCAGCGCCCACGTCGTCTCCCACGACCACTTCCGCACCTTCTCAATTGGCGCATAAAATGACGCCGCCATGCTCGCACCAATCACGTGCCAGCCAATCCCTGCAATCACTGACGTCATGCCTGTCTCACGACCTCCATCGCGTCTTGCGCCTACTGCACATCCACCTCAAAGCTGTAGCTTCCCGCCTGCAGCCGATAACCACCATCCGTCGCCGTCGCCAGCGGGCTCTTTGTCAGCGGCATCCCGTCCAGCACATAATGCACAGCCTGCGCCGCATTCACCTCCAGCAGCCCTGTCGCATTCGCAGGAATCGTCACCTTCCACTCCGCCTTCTTTCCCGCCAGAGTCCACTGCGACTCCACCACGCCGTACTGCGATGGGTAACTGAAATCCACGCTGCCCAGCCGTGCGTCAAACACCGGATGCAGCACCACCGTGTGGAATCCCGCATCCAGCGGCGTCGCGTCCACGCCGGCAGCGTAGCGATAGATCCAATCCGCCACCGCGCCATACGCATAGTGGTTATAGGAGTTCATGCTCGGGTCGCTTTTCATCTGGTCCCCGTTCCACCGCTCCCACGTTGTCGTCGCACCATGTTCAATCAGATAGCCCCATGACGGATACTGCGTATTCATCAGCAGGTGATACGCCAGCTCCGCATGCCCCGTCTTCGTCAGCTCCTCCAGCAAATACGGCGTTCCCAGAAATCCCGTGCCCAGCAGCCCGCCATTCGCCTCAATCTTGTCCGCCAGCTTCTGCGCAGCCGCCGCGCGCAGATTCTCAGGCAGCAGATTCATATGAAGCGCCAGCACGTACCCTGTCTGCGTGTCGCCGCCGTGGCTCTTCGCGTTGGGATTGTTGATCACGCCGAACGGCGACGGGCTGTTATCTGCACCCGCCACAAGTCCATCGGCATGCACAAACCGCTTCTGGAACGCCGCACGAATCCGCTCAAACAGCGCCGCATATTTCTGCTCGTCCGCCGTGCGACCTGTTGCCTGCGCCATCTCGCGCATCAGCGTCGCGTCATACGCCCAGTACGCCGTCGCGATCAGCACCTGGTTCGTCCGTCCCTCCGGCGAGAGCCAATCCCCAAATGGGGTTCCCGAGTTCTTCCACAATCCATCCGGGTTCGTCTTCGCAATCTGGTCGAGATACTTCTCCATCCCCGCCCAGTTCTGCTCAATCACGCTCGTGTCGCCCGTCTGCAGCCACGAGGTCCACGGGATAATCACCCCCGCGTCGCTCCAACCCGCGCCGTAGCCGGTGTTTTCGCTCCACGTCCCCGGCGCATAGATGCCATAGAACGCCGTTCCTTTCTGCGTCCCGCGCAGGTCCCGGCCAAACTTCCGCGTGAACGCCGCCAGGTCCATGTTGTAGCTCGCCGTCCGCCAGAAGACCTGTGCATCCGCTGACCATCCCAGCCGCTCATCGCGCTGCGGACAATCCGTCGGCACGCCGACAAAGTTCGACCGCTGCCCCCACACGATATTGCTCCACAGCTGGTTAATCATCGCGCTGCCGGTCTTCAGCTCCGCCGCAAAAGGCGCCGCCGTATGCAGCACCAGTGCCGCCACGGCATCCTTATCCGGTGCTGTCGGCAACCCCGTCAGCTCCGCATACCGGAAGCCATGGAACGTAAACTCCGGCGTGAACTCCTCCATGCCCCTGCCCGCCAGCGTAAACGTGTCCGTCGCCTTTGCCGTGCGCAGATTCTCGGTATACAGCGTTCCATCGTCGTTCAGAATCTCCGCAAACCGTAGCCGAATCGTCGTCCCCGCCGGTCCCGTCACGCGCACCCGCTCCACGCCCGCCAGGTTCTGCCCAAAGTCAAACACATACACGCCCGGCTTCGGCTCCGTCATCTTGACCGCTTTCACCGTGCGCTCCACGCGAATCGGCTGAAAATCCTGCGCCTCAATCTTCACCGGGGCGGGCTCAATCTGTTCCACCGCCTTCCAGCCCTCCGCCTTGAAGCCCGGATCATTCCACCCCGCCTGCATCCATCGCGCATCCTGGCTCTCGCCGTCATACAGCTCCGCGTGCAGAATGTAGGACCGCGCTGCCCTCCACTCCGGTCCCGTCGTCACCCACTCCACGCTGCCGTCCTCATGCTCAATGCGCAACTGCGCCCGCAGCGCCGGCGGCGTCACGCCATAATTGTTCGGCTGCTGAAACCACTCAATCGAAGTCGAGTACCAGCCCGGCGCCAGCAACGCACCCATTACGTTCACGCCCTGCCGCACCAGCGCCGTCACATCATACGTCTGGTAGACCACGCGCTCGCGATAGTCCGTCCATCCCGGCGCCATCCGGTCTTCGCTCACGCGCTTTCCATTCAGAAAGACTTCATACTCGCCCAGCGCCGTCGCATACAGCCGCGCCGACTTCACCGCGCTCTTCACGTCAAACTCATGCCGCAGCGCCTTCACCGAGTCAGGAATCCACGGATGCCCAGCCGGCTGGCTGAACAGCCCTGGGAAGGGCTTCCATGCCACAGCCGTCTTCCAGCCTGCATCGTTAAAGGCCGGCCTCTGCCATCCCGCCGTCGCATGCGTCGCCGTCTTCCAGCTTGCATCGCTGCCAAACGTCGCCACGGTCCCGTCCATATACTCCACCGCAAGTGTTGCCACCATCGGCGGCGCATCGGCCGTCGCCATGCCGTTGGGATTCGTAACGTAATGCAGGCCTTCGATCGCCATGACGTTCGCACCCGTCCTCACCAGCTTCGTCACGTCCGCCTTCACATACTTCTTCCATGGCATCTGGCTCCACGCCGGCAGAGGATCCGCCGTTAGCACCTGCTTACCGTTCACCCACGCCGAGACCGTTTCCTGCCCCGTTGCAAACAGCGTCGCCCGCCGCACTGCTTTGGTCACCCGCGCTGTTCCGCGATACGCAAACCGCTCTTCTTTGCCCTTCTCGGCCGCCAGCGCCTTCGCATCGGGGTTTGCAATCCACTCCGCCGCCGCATGACGCACCGCATTCTCTTCCCTTGTCTCAAATCCAATCCACTCCGCGCGCCATGCAGCCTGCTGCATCAGGCCCGTTTCCCACCAGGACCCTTCACGCGCCGCATACTCCGTGCCGTCCGCGCCCCACACCTTCACGCGCCAGTAGTAGCGCGTGCTCGCAGCGAGCGCCGGCCCCGTGTACGCCACGTTCAGCGACTGCCCTCCCGCCACGCGCCCGCTATCCCACACATCCGCCTTGCCCTGCTTCAGCAGAGCCTCCGAGCTCGCCACCTGCACTTCATACGCCGTCTGTCGCGCCCCACGAGCCGCGTCCTTCAGTTGCCACGAGAAATGCGGTGTCGCGTCATCCAGCCCCAGCGGGGTCGTAAGGTTGTCCACGCGCAGTTCCGCCGGCCCCGTCTCCGAATCCTGCGCAACGCTTCCCATCCCGCCTACCACCATCACTAGCCCGCAAATCAGCGCCATCCGCTGCATCGTTCGCATGGTTTTTCTTCCCCAGCCAATCTCTGATAAAGGAACCCTGTTCATCCTGCCCGGTGCGTCGCTCAGATCGCAACCCCGTCCCGCGTCGCACTCGTCGAATGACATTGAATTTACCAAATGAAATGATTTCCCCAAAGGAAGAACCCTATCCAACTCAACCTGTCACTGTCAAAGCATTTCCTGCGCTCGCTGCCCCACACTCAACTTCCGCTGTGCATCCTCCAGCCGGGCGCTAGTGCAGCAGCCGCGCAGTCACCGGACCCAGCATCGCCATCAGCAGGACATAGGCCGTGGCAAGCGATCCTAGGCGCGGCTCAATGGCAACTCCAAGGCCGGCAATCACGATTGAAAACTCACCCCGGGCGACCAACGTCAGGCCTGCGCGCCAACGCGTCGCTCGATTCAAGCCCGTACCCCGTGTCGCCCAATACCCAGTCAGGGCTTTGGTGAGTGTCGTCACTCCTGCCAGCGCCACCGCTGTCACCAGCACCGGAGCCAGACTCCTCGGATCCACTTCCAGAGCGAAGAAGAAAAAGAAGATCGCGGCAAACAAATCCCGCAGCGGAGAAAGCAACCGATGCGTCTGCTCGGCAATTTGTCCTGACACCGCGATCCCCACGAGAAATGCGCCAATCGCGGCCGACACATGCAGGCGCTGCGCCACGCCCGCAACCAGAAGCACCGCGCCAAATGTCGTGAGGAGCAACACCTCCTCCGACTTATGCGCCACCAATCCGGTGAAGGAGTGCCCGTAGCGAATCGCAACGTATAGCACCACCAGAACCGAAACCAGTGCGATGGTCACGGAAAGAACCATCCTCATTGGGCCGCCGCCCACAATCAACACTGCAACCAGCGGCAGATAGACCGCCATCACCAGATCTTCCAGCACGAGGATGGAGAGAACTGTGGGAATCTCCTCGCCAGTTCGCCTGCCCGACTCCGACAGCACGCGGGCAATAATACCGGACGAGGAGATATAGGTAACCCCTCCCAGCAGCACCGCCGCCAGAGGCTTCCATCCCAGCAGAAGGCCCGCCGCAAAACCCACCGGGAAGTTGAGCAGGAAGTCAATCACAGCGCCACCCAGTCCCCCGCGCAGGTTTTCCTTCAGCTGCTCACCGGAGTATTCGAGGCCCAGCAGAAACAGCAGCAGCAAAACACCAATCTCCGCGCCAATTCCAATGAAGCCTTTGGAGATGTGGACCGGAGCTACGCCGCCGTTGCCAAACAGGAGGCCAGCCAGCAGATACAGTGGAATGGCCGAGATACCCCAGCGACTCGCCAGGCGCGCCAGAATCGCAAGCCCCATCGTCGTTGCGCCCAACTCTATAAAGACGAGCGCAATGTCGTACTCGGGTGCGGCCAAGACGATCTCCCGGAAGCAGGCTTGACGAGACAGCCTCTTCCATCCTCAGTCTAGATGACCGTGCTTGGACACCACAGAAAAGCTCTCTGTTTCCCATTACACTCACACCATGGCCCTTCTCCTCTACGCCGCCACCACCAGTCAGGGAAAGCTCCGCGACTTCGCCGCTGCTGCCGTCGCTCACGACGTTCTCATCGAGCCGCTTCCCGGACTCGCCACCATTCCCGCTCCGGAAGAAAACGGCGACACATTCCTCGCCAATGCCACCCTTAAAGCCGTCTATTATTCCCGCTTCGCCCCCGATCGCCTCGTCCTCGCCGATGACTCCGGCCTCGAAGTCGACGCGCTCAACGGCGCTCCCGGTGTCCGCTCCGCCCGCTTCGCCGCGGATGCCGGCCTCACAGACTCGCCCGACGCCAACGACAACACCGATGTCTGGAACAACATGGTCCTGCTCCAGCGTCTCGCCGGTATCCCCGCAGACCAGCGCACCGCCCGCTATCGTTGCGTTCTGGTCGCTGCTCGCAACGGCGAACCGCTCTACACCTCCGAAGCTGCCGTCGAAGGCCTCATCCTCGAGGCGCCCCGCGGCACCGGCGGCTTTGGTTACGACCCACTTTTCTACCTGCCCGCGCTCCAGCACACCATGGCCGAAATCGATCTCGAAACCAAGAATTCCCTCAGCCATCGGGGCCGCGCATTGACTACCCTTCTCGGACAGCTGCATCAATAAATCTTCCATTCATTTGTTCAGGCCGTCGCAGTATGTGGCCCGCTCGCCTTGACGCTTGCTCACCCGGAATCGAATAATGCTTGTGGAACAGAGCGTCTCCTTCTTCTGGGTGCACTCACAATCACGCCTCGCTTCACAGTCTTTGAGGAGCTGCGATCATCATGGCCACCGCTCAATACTCTTCCGCGCCCACCGTTAAAAAGGGCGTGCAGCCTCTCCGCGCCGGTCAGGGCACAAGCTTCATCTGGCGCAAGCTGCATTCGCTCCTGGGGATTATCCCCATCGGAGCTTTCCTCCTTGAACACCTGCTCTCAAACTTCGAAGCCCTCAAGGGCCCCGTTGCCTACGGCCAGCAGGTCCGCTTCTTAAACAGCCTTCCGCTCGTCCGCGTGCTTGAATGGGTCTTCATCTTCCTGCCCATCCTCTATCACGGTCTCTACGGTCTTTACATCTGGTTCCGCGGCAAATCCAACATCGTTTACTACCCCTGGGCTGGCAACTGGATGTACACGGCCCAGCGCTATACCGGTCTCATCGCCATCCTTTACATCGGACAGCATGTCCTACGCCAGCGCTTCATGGGCATCAGCCTGCCGGAGAATCCTGGCGCCGCCTTTGCCAAGGTGCAGCACGAACTCGCGAATCCCTGGATGCTCGCCGTCTACATCATTGCCATGATCGCCATCTGCTGGCACTTCGCTTACGGCATCTGGCTCTTCGCGGCCAAATGGGGCATCACCCCAGGCGAAAGGGCTCGCAAGCGCTTCGGCTATGTCTGCACCGCGATCGGTATCGGCCTCGCCATCATGGGACTTGCCAGCATCTGGGCTTTCGTCGGACCCACATACAGAAACGCGCCCGACATTGTGCCTCTCTCATCGATCGCTGCCCCGGCCGTTGCCGGGACGCATGCCGGCTGACTCGCGCCCGCCGTTCTGTAACGGGTCACCGATCCCTGGATCCTTGACCCCTGATTTCTGAAAGGGAAAGCACTCCATGGCAGCACCCAAAATCATCGTAGTCGGCGGAGGCCTCGCAGGACTCGCGGCAGTCATCAAGATCGCCGAAGCTGGCGGCTCCGTTGACCTCTTCTCGATCGTACCCGTGAAGCGTTCGCACTCCGTCTGCGCGCAGGGCGGCATCAATGCCGCGAAGAACCTCAAGGGCGAAGGCGACTCCACCGACAAGCATTTCGACGACACCGTCTACGGCGGCGACTTCCTTGCCAACCAGACCCCCGTCAAGGCCATGTGTGAGGCCGCGCCCGGCATCATCGATCTCCTCGACCGCATGGGCGTGCCCTTCAACCGCACTCCAGAGGGTCTGCTCGACTTCCGCCGCTTCGGCGGCACGCTGTATCATCGCACCGCCTTTGCCGGCGCCACCACCGGCCAGCAACTCCTCTATGCTCTCGACGAGCAGGTTCGCCGCTTCGAGGCGGAAGGCAAGGTGAAAAAGTACGAAGGCTGGGAGTTTCTCTCGGCCATCATCGACTCGAAGGGCCAAGCCCGCGGCATTACCGCCATGGACCTGCGCACAATGGAACTCCGCGCCTTCCCGGCCGGAGCGGTCATTCTCGCCACCGGCGGCATCGGCGCCATCTTTGGCAAAAGCACCAACTCCGTCGTCTGCACCGGTTCCGCCCAGTCAGCCGTCTTCCAGCAGGGCGCCTACTACGCGAACGGCGAATTCATCCAGGTCCACCCCACAGCCATCCCCGGCGAAGACAAGCTCCGCCTCATGTCCGAATCAGCCCGCGGCGAGGGCGGCCGTGTCTGGGTGCCGCGCAAGCCCGGCGACAACCGCCCCCCGCGTCAGATTCCGGAGGCCGAGCGCCTCTACTTCCTCGAAGAGTGGTACCCCAAGTACGGCAACCTCGTCCCACGCGACATCGCCACCCGCGCCATTCACAAAGTCGTCTATGAGAACGGCCTAGGCATCGACGGCCAGCCGATGGTCTACCTCGACCTCACCCACATGGACCGCGCCACACTCGACCGCAAGCTCGGCGGCATCCTTGAAATCTACGAGAAATTCGTCGGCGTCGATCCCCACGAAGAGCCCATGAAGATCTTCCCGGGCATGCACTACACCATGGGCGGTCTCTGGGTCGACTTCAACCTGATGACCAACATCCCCGGCCTCTTCGGCGCAGGCGAGTGCGAGTACCAGTACCACGGCGCCAACCGCCTCGGTGCCAACTCCCTCGTTAGCTGTATATTTGACGGTTTCCGCTCCGGCCCCAACGCGCTCGAGTTCGCCAGGTCCAGCTCCGCACCTGAGGGCGACGGCGGCGCAGCCGCGGAGCTTGCGCGTCAATCTGAAATCAACGCCAAACTCATCAAGAACGAAGGTGGCGAGAACCCCTTCAGACTCTGGCGCGAACTCGGCAGCACCATGACTGAGCATGCCACTGTCCTTCGCTATAACAAGGGACTGCAAAAGGCTGACGAAAAGATCATCTCCCTCCTCGATCGCTACAAGCGTGTCAACCTCAGCGATCGCAGCCAATGGGCCAACACCAGTTTTGCCTTCGCACGGCAACTCAAGAACATGCTCGAGCTCTCGCGCACCGTCGTCCTCGGCGCTATGTTGCGCGACGAGTCCCGCGGCGCGCACTACAAGCCCGACTTCCCCGATCGCAACGATGAAAAATTCCTTAAAACCACCAAGGCCACCTTCACCGGCGACGTAGCCGGTCCGCGCCTTGAATTCGAAGACGTTGACATCCAGTACATCAAACCGCGTCCCCGCCGTTATGACGCGGCCAAGTAGTCCAGGGGAGAAACATGGCAACCAAGACCGTGCAACTTGAAATCAAGCGTCAGGCCAGCCCCGACGCCGCATCTGATTGGGAGCGGTTTGAAGTCGAATGGCGTCCCGGCCTCAATGTGACCAGCGCACTCATGGACATCGCGCTTAACCCCGTCACCGCAGATGGCCGCCCCACCACGCCTGTCACCTATGACTCCAACTGCCTCGAGGAGATCTGCGGCTCCTGCGCCATGCGCATCAACGGCAAGGCCCGCATGGCCTGCTCCACCCTCATCGAGAACATCGAGCAGCCCGTTCGTATCGAGCCGCTCTCCAAGTTCCCGCTCGTCCGCGATCTCCAGGTCGATCGCTCCGTGCTCTTTGAGAACCTCAAGGCCGTCAAGGCCTGGGTCCCCATCGACGGCACCTACGACCTCGGTCCCGGCCCTCGCGTCTTCCCGCAGGAGCAGGAAGTCAGCTATCCCCTCTCTAACTGCATCTCCTGCACCTGCTGCATGGAGGTTTGTCCGCAGTTCACTGAGGAGACAGGCTTTGTCGGTGCGGCTACCATCGCGCAGGTCAGACTCTTCAACAACCACCCCACCGGCAGCGTACTCAAGGAAGAGCGTCTCCGCGCCCTCGCCGGGGATGGTGGCATTCAGGAGTGTGGCTTCGCACAGAACTGCGTCGAGGTCTGCCCCAAGCAGCTCCCACTCACCAACGCCATCTCCGACGTGAGCCGCGACGTCCTCATCCAGAAAGCAAAGGACTGCCTGCGCGGTTAGGCTGCAATCCCAACGCGTTCATCTCCCTGCAAGTCATTAAAGGCTCAGACCGAATCTCTCGATCTGAGCCTTATCCTTTTCCGCTGATCGTCTAACGGCCTTTTTACCTGGCCCCGCTCTACATCCCGCCGTAGAAGGCCGCAATCCAGCTTCGCAGCAGATCCGGGAAGCATCCCAGCGCCACCACGCTGAGCGCGATGAACGCCAGCAGCACCAGCGTCACCGGCGGCAGCGCAATCTTGGTTTCATCCGCCGGCGCCAGCACATACGCCCGCTTCATCACCTGCAGGTAGTAGAAGAGGCTTACCGCGCTCATCGCCACGGCCAGCGCCACCAGCCCCACGGCTGCTCCAGAGCGGCTCACGCTCAGCACTGCGGCAAACAGATTGAACTTGGCCCAGAATCCCACCAGCGGCGGAATCCCCGCCAGCGAAAGGAATAGCACCAGCAGCACCGCGGCCAGCAGCGGACTTCGTTGGTGCAACCCTGAAAACGCTTCGAGCCTGTCACTGCCCGTCGCCCGCTCCACCACCGCCACCACGCCGAATGCGCCGATTGTCGTCAGCCCATACGTCAACACGTAGTAGAGAATTGCCGCAGCGCTCAGCGGCGTGTACGAGAAGAACGCCAGCCCCAGCAGAATGTAGCCCGCATGGGCCACCGCCGAGTACGCCACCAGCCTCCGCACGCTGATCTGCGCCAGCGCCGCTAGGTTGCCCACCACCATCGAAACAGCGGCCAACACCATCAGCAATTCCAACCACACATTGCGGAAGCCCAGGTAGACGGGTTGCGAATTCAGATGGAACCCCGTGATTACCTCAACCTTCCCATGCATCCCGTCGAACACATGCACCGCCGCCGCTCCAATTGAGATCAGCAGCGCAAAGCTCGCCACCTTCGACACCGACGCGATAAACGCCGCCGCAGGCGCAGGCGCGCCTTCATACGTGTCCGCGACCCACAGGTGGAATGGCGCCGCCGCCACTTTGAAGCCAAGCCCGGCCGCAATCATCACCAGCGCCATGTACAGCAGAGGTGAAGCCGCCGCTGCATTCGGCATATACAGCCCCAGCATGATCCGGTGCAGGTCCGTCGATCCCGTAATCCCGTAGAGATAGCTGAACCCGAACAGCAAAAACGCCGCCGACATCCCGCCAAACAGGTAGTACTTCAGCGCCGACTCCGCACTCGCCCCTGACCGCTTCGCAAACGCCGTCAGAATGTACAGCCCCAGGCTCAGCAGCTCCAGCCCGATGAAGATCACCAGCAGGTCTTGTGCCGCCGCGATAATCAGCCCGCCCGCCGCCGCCATCAGAATCACGGCGACATACTCGCCCACATGTTGCGTGAACTCCGTATCCACCAGCAGCAGCAAAGTCAGCGCAGTCAGCGCCAGAATCCCTATTTGCGCTGCTGCGGCCGTGCCGCCCGTCGCCAGCAGCGCCTCGCCGGTGCTTGGGTAGATGTACCCGCCCAGGGGCTGCAGCGGCATCACCCACAGCGCCGCCGCACATCCCACCACGCCTAGCAGTGCTGCGGCACCCGCGCGCACGTTGAGCGCAGCCTTGCGCAGGAATCCAAGATCCACCACCAGCACCACCAGCGCCGCAATCTCCAGCGCCGTCTCCGGCAGCATCACGCGGAAGAGCTCAGCGTAGTTCATCGTACCCCTCCCGCAAGCAGCGTCTTCACCGCCGGCTCAATCGCTTCCAGCAGCAGCCTCGGATACAACCCCACCGCCAGCGTCGAGACAAGCAGCAGTCCAGTCCCCGCCATCTCCGGCCACGTAATTGCGCCCAGTTCGTGCCCATGCTCGTGAATATGCGCGCTCGGTGGTGCATCACTGAAGAATGCCTTCTGGAGAGCACGCCACGTGTACGCCACGCCCACCACAATCCCCACTCCTGCCGTCACTGTCCATGCCGGCTTGGCGACCCATGAACCAATCAGCACCTGTAACTCCGCCACAAATCCTGAGAATCCCGGCAGCCCCATCGACGCCATCCCAGCCAGCACAAACGCCCACGCCGCAAACGGCAGCCGCTTTGACAGATGCATCGTCTCCAGTTCTGCCAGTTGTCGCGTATGCGTTCGCTCATACACAATCCGGCCCACGATGGCGAAAAGCAGTCCGGCAATCACGCCGTGCGAAAACATCTGTAATACCGCGCCCGTCATGCCAATCTGATTCAGCGTCACCAGGCCCAGCAGCACAAAGCCCATATGGCTTACGCTCGAGTAGCCGATGACAAACTTGAAGTCGGTCTGCGCCAGCGCAACCAGCGCGCCATATACGATCCCGATCACCGCCAGCACGGCAAACACATCGCGCCACGACCCAATGCCCAGGAACGAAACGCCCCACGGGTCCATGCCGCGCGGGAACAGCGAAATCGCCACACGCAGGCAGCCGTAGGCGCCCAGCTTCATCACCACGCCGGCCAGCAACATGGAAGCCGCCGTCGGTGCAGCCACGTGGCCCGTCGGCGCCCATGTGTGGAAGGGCCACATGCCCGCCAGAATCGCAAACCCCGTAAAGACCAGCGGGAACAACCACATCTGCTCGCTCACTGGAAGCCCCGCATGGGCCAGATCCACCAGCCCAGTCGAATGGCTGCCCGAAGACGCGTAAGCCACCAGCAGCCCGATCAGCACCATCGCCGAGCCCACAAACGAATACAACGCCAGCTTCATTGCGCCATACTCCCGCCGCGTCGAGCCCCAGATCGCGATCAGGAAGTACTTCGGCACAATCGCAATCTCGTAGAACACAAACAGCAGGAACAGGTCGCCGCTCAGGAAGACGCCGTAGACGCCGCCAATCAGCGCCAGAAAGAACGCGAAGAACTCGTTCGTGCGCAGCTCGATATTCCAGCTGAACAGCACCCCCGCCACCGCGGCCAGTCCCGTCAACAACACCACGACCAGGCTGATGCCGTCCGCAGCCAGCAGGTAGTGGATGCCCATCCCGGATACCCACGGCACGTCCACAATTACGGCACGCTCAAAGTGGTTCGCGGCCCCAGCGGCAAAACCCATCACCGCCAGCACAAGCCCGGCCACGGCCACCGTAAGCGCAAGCCATCTCGCCAGCACTCGCTTGTCCTTGGGCAGCAGCGCCTCAAGCAGCGCTCCGGCAAATGTCAGATAAATCGTCCAGGCCAACATCTAAAATCTCCAGTGCGCCAGCAGGTTCACGACAGTCGGGTTCACATGTTCCAGCACAATCTGCGGCAACAACCCCAGCAGAAGCATGATGCCGATCACCGGCGCCATCGCCAGTCGCTCGCCGCCATGCATATCCGGGAAGCTTGCCCACTTCTCAGGAACCGGTCCGCTAAAGACCTTCTGGATCACCGTCAGAATCACGACTGCCGTCACCAGCAGCCCAAGGATGGAAATCGCCGCCGCCTGCCAGCTCAGCGGAAAGACACCGCGGAAGATCAGAAACTCGCCTACAAACCCATTCAATCCAGGCAAGCCCAGCGAGGAGAACAGCGCAATCCCCATCATTCCCGCGAACACCGGCGCTGGCTTGCGCAAACCACCGAAGTGCTCGATCCCGCGCTCGCCTCCACTGCGCTCCTGCATCATGGCGATAAACCAGAACAGCGCCCCAGCCGTGACGCCATGGTTGAACATCTGTAGAATCACACCATTCAACGCCGCCGCCTGGCTTGCCTGTGCTGCTGCGCCCGCCGACGGAATCGCCAGCGCAAAAATGCCCAGCAGGCAGTAGCCCAGGTGGTTCACAGACGAGTACGCAAAAACCCGTTTCAAATCTTTTTGCGCCGCCGCGGCCCACGCTCCCATCACCACCGTGATGACCGCCAGCACAAGCAGTGGCGTCCGCATCTGCGCAATCTGGTGCCCAAACAAAGGCAGCGCAATCCGTAACAGGCCATACACGCCCATCTTTGACATCGCGCCCGTCAGCAACATCGTCACCGGTGAAGGTGCCTCAGAGTACGTTGCCGGCAGCCATGTGTGGAATGGAGCCAGAGGCACTTTCACTGCAAAGCCTGCCAGCACCCCCATCGCCAGCCACATCATAACCGGCCCCAGATGGGCCACTACAGCTTGCTCTAAAGTCCCGGACGCGGCCATACTCGCCAACTGCTCAAAGTCCATCGAGCCGGTCGACAGAAATACCGCCAGGAATGACAACAGGAGCGCTACACTGCCCGCCATCGTGTACACAAAAAACTGCGTCGCGGCCGGTCCACGCTTGGCCCCACCCCACAGCTTGATCAGGAAGAACGCCGGAATCAGGCTTAACTCCCAGAACAGGAACCAATGAAAGAAGTTCAGCGCCGTGAATGAGCCAAACAATCCCGCTTCCAACAGCAGCACCAGACTGAAATACAGGCCCGGCTGCCGGTGCACATGATGCGCCGCATCCACGCTCATCAGCGTCACCAGCGCGGAAAGCACCAGCATCAGTGCGCCGAGCCCATCCACGCCAAGGTGATACTCAATCCCAAGCGAGGGCGCCCACATCGCGCGCTCCACCAATCCCATCGAGCCGTCGGAAGGAAGATGCGTCCAAACCACAAGTGAAATCGCCAGCGAAGCCAGCGTGGTCAGCAACGCCACGCCGCGCGCATGCTTCCCGGCAAAAAGCGCGATCACTGCTCCCACAATGGGCAGCACAGTCAGCAGCGTCAACACAGGAAGTCCGTTCATCCTCGGCTGCTCCAGAAAAGAATCGCCGCCAGCAGCACCACCGCCACCGCCAGTAGTCGCAGATAACTCTGCACTCGCCCCGACTGCACGCGCGAAATCAATCCGCCGCCGGCCGCCAGTTCATCGCAGCCCTTGTCAAAGCCGCCATTCACCCCATGCACGTCGATGAGCCGGTTCACTTGCGCCCAGCCGCGGAACAGCCATGCCACTGCCGCCACCACACCACCCCACACAAAGCGGTCCAGCCAGTCAGCCACCCTGGCCCACCAATCGTAAAAAGCAATCACCGTCACGCCGTAGAGCTCATCCGCATAGAGGCGATCCCGCAGCGCAACCCACACCGGCGGCAGCGCACGTTCCAGCGCATCCGGCTCCTCGGCTGCAGGCGACTTGTTCCCATAAAGAAGCCAGCCTGCCCCAATGCCCACCACCACAATCACCGTGGACGTCCCCAGCAACATCAACCATGCAGGCTCGGCAAACGCATGCATGTCCAGTTCCGCCACGCGACTATCGAGAAATGCCCGGAACCACGGCCACGCTGGCGTCCCAATCAATCCCAGAGCCATCGCAAAGAACGCCAGAATCGCCAGCGGCACCGTCATCACCGCAGGACTCTCGTGCGCATGTCCATGCCCACGCCATTCCCCAAAGAACACGTAGCTCACCTGACGCGTCATGTAGAACGCCGTCAGTACGGCTCCAAACACAAGCATGGCGTACGGAACCTGCGAGAAAGGCCACCCGTGCGCCGCCTCCAGAATGGCGTCCTTGCTCCAGAATCCGGAAAAGAAGATTGGCACCCCGCACAGCGCCAGCATGCCCGCGGCATACGTCAGAAAGGTCAGCTTCATCTCCTTCCGCAAACCGCCCATCTTCCGCACATCCTGCTCCTCGTGGCAGCCGTGAATCACCGAGCCTGCGCCCATGAAGAGCAGCGCCTTGAAGAACGCATGCGTAATCAGATGGAACATGCCGACTGCAACGCCACCCAGCCCGAGACCGGCCATCATGTACCCGAGCTGCGAAACAGTCGAGTACGCCAGGATTCGCTTGATATCGTTCTGCGCCACTGCAATCAGCGCCGCAAACAGCGCCGTCGCCGCACCAACCCACGTCACCACGCTCAATGCCAACGTGGTGCCGCCCGGCGCTAGCCCAGCGGACATCAGCGGGTACACGCGCGCCACCAGATACACGCCAGCCGCCACCATCGTTGCCGCGTGAATCAATGCTGACACCGGTGTCGGGCCTTCCATCGCATCCGGCAGCCATACATGCAACGGGAGCTGGCCGCTCTTTCCGACCGCTCCGGCAAAAATCAGCAGCGCAATCGCGCTGGCCGCCGTTAAGCCCAGAGCCGAAGGCGTCGCCAGCATCCCTCCCAGCGCCAATGGCTCCAGCGAACCGGTCCCGCTGTTATAGAACAGCAATGTTCCCGTCTGCGCAAAAAGCCAGACCATGCCCAGCAGGAAGAAGATATCGCCAACACGCGTCGTCACGAATGCCTTCTTCGCCGCTGCCGCTGCAGACGGCTTGTGATACCAGAACCCGATCAGCAGATACGACGTCAGGCCCACCAACTCCCAGCACATGAAGAGCAGCAGGATCGAGTTGGCGATCACCACTCCAAGCATCGCCCCCGCAAACAGCGCCAGGAAGCAGAAGAAGCGCGTGAAGTTTTCGTCGTGCGCCATGTAGCCGACCGAGTAGATGAAGATCAGCAGGCCCACAAAGCAGACCATCACCATCATCACAGCCGAAAGCGGGTCCAGCACCCACCCCAGTTCCACGTGCGAAGCACCCACCTGCATCCAGGTGAAGTTCACCGTCTCGCGCACGGCAATGTGCTGCGTCCAATCTGAAACCACATGGGCAAACGCCGCCAGCGCCACCAGCAGAGACAATCCCAGCGAACCAATCGCCAGCGCCGCAGCCGGCTTCCGCCGCGGTTGCTTCAGCAACGCAATGATGCCCGATGCCACCATCGGCATCGCCGGAATCAGCCACAAATATTGCGCCACCGTCGACGCACAGGCCTGCATCCCTGGATGAAAGGCGGCCGTCAGTTCTTCCTGTATCAGCATTCCCCTATCCCTTCATCCTATTGATCTGGTCCAGATCCGCCGTCTTCAGGTGGCGATAAATCTGAATCACAAGGCCCAGTCCCACCGCGGCCTCCGCCGCTGCAACCGCAATCGAGAAGATGGCAAACATCAATCCCGTCAGCGCCTCGGGATGCGGCCCAAACCGCCAGAAGGCAATAAAATTCAGATTCGCAGCGTTCAACATCAACTCAATCCCAATCAGCACCAGAATCGCGTTCCGCCGCGTCAGCGCACCTGCCAGCCCAATCGCAAACAACAGCGCGGCCAGCAACAGGTACCCCGCAAGCGGTGTGGAGAAACACGTCATTACGCGCCCTCCTTTTCATGCATCGCCACAATCACGGCGCCCACCAGTGCAGCCGTCAGCAGCAGCGCCACAATCTCCAGCGGCAGCACATACCGCGCCATCAACGCGATCCCGATATCCGTCACGGTCACTTCGGGACGCCCAGCGCCCAGCGCCAGACCTCGCGCAGAATGCAAGATGGCTCCGCCCAGCACCGCAAAAACCGCAGACGCAATCACCAGACCCGTTATCCACGTCCGGCTGAAAACCGTTCCTGGTCTGCCATCTTCCGACCCGCGCGTCAGCAAAATCGCAAACACCACCAGGATCGCCACCGCGCCTACGTAGACGAGAATCTGCACGAAGCCAACAAACT
>JAKAJO010000125.1 GCA_021813745.1 Acidobacteriota bacterium | reverse complement strand
GACTCACACCCGGTGCCTGGTCGGCAAAAACACACGCCTGAAGATTCTTCTCATCCCCAAATAGCCGCCGTCAATCGTGTACTTGGCGAGACGGATACGGTTGAGCCACCCTTTTGAATAACCGAAGTAAGATTGTCCAACGCGTCGTAAGCGTAGTCCGTCTCGTAGTTCAGGTGCGGCGATGAGCCGGGATCTTCCCAAACTCCCGTTAACCTGCCGAGCCCATCGACGCAAGATTCCCGTGCATTCCCATTCTCGTCGGTAACGGTCGTGCAGTTGCTTGTGTACGAGGTGGAGATCTGTGCTCCACCGGGTTCTGTCACCAACGTTGGTCGATTGAGCGCATCGTAGGTGTAGGTGGTGGTTCCGTCAGTTGAATTCGAGGAGGATCGATGTGGATTGCTTACCGAATAAACTCGTCCGAGCAGATCGTAGCTCGTATCGACGTAGTCCGTTCCCATTGAATCCGAAGTCGTCTGGTTTTGTGTCACCCGTGACAAGCCGTCGTACACCGTAGTTTTGGTCAGGTCCGTGCTGCTGTTGATTGCAGTGCTTGTCGAGATGGTCCACGGAAAAGAGCTGCCGGTCGAATACGTATTGGCTACACTGCCTCCGTCTGGAAAGGAGATGCCTGTCTGCCGCCACAGCGGATCGGCGTAGGAATACGTCGTTGTCTTCCCATTGGAATCTGTTGAACTCGTGACGACAGCTCCGCTGCAATCCCATCCTTCCGAGGTTGATTGGCTCACACCATTGACGGTTGGATATGTGGTTAAAGTTGGAAGCAGTCCGTTGCAGTCGCCATAGCTATAAGACGTCGCATTGTTGTTGGCGTCCGTGGAGGTTGCAAGCGTGCCATTCGAGTTGTATTGGGCCAATGCCGTGGCGTACGTGCTCCCGCTGATCCATTTTGAAGTCTGAACCGCATGGCCAGTGGCGTTGTATGTGTAGTTCGTTCGGCTGACCATTGCCCCCGCAGTATTGGTAGTCGCGACCGAGCATGGCCGGTCGTAGATGTACGGCGGCGAGAGCGTGCCGCAAGCACCATTGATATCGTATGTCGTTGTGGTCGTCGAAACCGGAGAACCGGATGGAGGAAACGTGGCCCCCATGTCGTAGCGGCTGATCTGCGTACTATTGCCGTAGGCATCGTACTTGGTTTCAACCAGCGACGGCGCGGCCGACCCAACATAAGTATAGACGTCCTTCTGTGTCACCAGCGTCATCGTGTTGGGATATGCGGCTGTGGCGCAGTTCGTGAAGTTGCCGTTGTAGCAGGTAATCTTGGTTTCGATGACACCGCGATTTACATCTGAAATGCTCCGTTGTTCCTCCAGCTCATTGTAGAAATAGTGGGTCGTCACATCGCCCAGAGAGTCGGTTTCCGTGATGGTGTAGTTGCCGGGCCCGTTAACCCAGGTAGACCCATAGCCAACCACGTACACGCTGTTGGCATTGTTCTGGTAAGTTGTCGTTGAAGTATGGCCGTTGCCGTCGTTCACCGATACCTGAAGCCATGGAATCGTGCCCGCCACGCAATTGTAGCCGGCGATGCTGTTTGTGCCGCCAAATGCTCCATTGCCGTAAGCAAACGCGATGTACCCTCCGCTCGGAAGCGTGATCTTTGCAGGCCTGCCCGTGACGTATCCCGAATATCCGGGAGTTGATTCGTAGGTAATCGTGTACTGCCCACCCTCTGGTAAAGAAATGGTGTTTGGCAGGTACATTGACGTCGCCGGGATATCCAGAGATTGTCCGCCGGAAGTGCAGGTAAATGCCGTCGCCACCGGCATAGAGGCATAGTTGACGACATATGATTGAGTGGTGCCACCAGCGTCGGAATACGAAAACTGTTGGCTCGTGTAGCTGTAGGTAGGATTGTAGTTGAGGCCGGTTGCGAGGAAATTGTCGGTCTCTGCCAAGGCTGTTTGTCCAAGGCTGTCCTGCCAGGTTGTCGTAGCGCTATAGGAAGTTGCTCCATTCGTGTAATTGCCACTGACCGTGCTGCCAATGGTGTTGCCGTCCGGATCTCTCATCCCACCCGTATAGAGCATGCCATCCCTGTTGTAGAGAGAAATGGACATTGGCGTGGAGAGGCTATTGCTGCCTGTTACTACAATGGTGTAGCCAGAACCGTCGTCAGCTGCTGCCGTCACTGGACCAAGAGAACCGCAGCTCGGCCCCACGCGAATGGCTGTTGGCACCGTGAAGATGTGCTTGGCACCTGTGCCATCCCAGAAAAAGTACTTGGCGTCAGGCGCGGTATAGGTACTGTAGCTCGACGTACCAATAGTTCCGCACGTTTGGAAAGGCTCGTGGCTGACCGAACTATAGGCGCCAAATCCGCCGGCGGTCATGTTTCCTGAAAACTCAAGGTAGTTGCCTACGGCACCCATATTGCCGAAATTGTCCACAAGGTCAAACTTGAAAGCAGGCGAGCCGGCTTTGCTCCGCACGGGCACGCTCATTATCATGGCGCCGGTTGCCATATCGATAGAGACCGGGCCGGCTTCGATCTGAGTCGACCACTGCGTAATTCCAGTTGGAGCCGGTACCCCTTGTCCCCACGCGACAGCAACAGGGCCATTAAACATCCCGAACACTGTGAAAACAGCGAAGATGGTGATCGTCAGCACACTCTTGCGACGAATGGCACAAAGGCAGATTTGGACTAGGACCAAGGCATACAACAATTGCATGAATGCTCCTTCAACAAAAAGGGAATGCAGCACGATCCTTCACAACACCTAACCAGGTTCCTCTCGTAAGAGAAGACGGAACTCTCATCAGGAAACACTGTTCGCGGCAGGTGACTGTGCACAGCAGGGCTTCTTCGTAGGCCCACGCCAAGACGGAGTCTCCTGGATGTGGGCAATCCACGTCACGAACACACAGAGGGGCAAAAGAAAGTGGAAGATAACTGTGTTAAAACTTTCCAGGGAGTGTAATCGGCACCAATAAGCCTGTCAACTCACTTGGTTGATGGGCTCGGCTAAAACTGGACCAAATGGACGGTTAGTATTTTGTCAAGAACCAGCCTGAAGAAGGCCGATGGATTTTGCCGATGAAGAGGAAGTTTTTTCGTAGAGCAGATCGTTGGGGTGTTGAAGCAGGCAGAGGTTGGAGTACCGGTGGCGGAGTTGATCCGCAAGGCAGGCATTACGGAGCAGACCTACTACCGCTGGGAGGCCAAGTATGCCGGCCTGGAAGTGGATCAGGTACGCTAGATCAAACAGCTCCGAGAAGAGAACACGAAGTTGAAGCAACTTGTCGCCGAGCTGACGCGAGAGCCTGTATCGAGATCGGCATGGCTACCCAACGAAGGTGAGCTATGAGGAATGGGCTTTTGTTTTGCCTTACCTGACGCTTTGTCGAGAGGATGCAATACAGCGCGAGTATCCGTTACGGCATGTGTTCAACGCCTTGCGCTCCATAGCCAAGACCGGCTGTCACTGGCGTATGTTGCCCAACGATCTGCCGCAGTGGGCCGTGGTTTATCAACAGATGCGGCGGTGGATCGATGCCCGCTGTTTCGGGACGATGGTCGAAGATTTGCGCAAGTTGCTGCGCCAGTACGCAGGCCGCAAGCCCCAGCCCACGGCAATGATTCTCAATAGCCGTACCTTGTAATCGACACATGAGAATCAGGCGCACGGGCCGGCTACGACGGGGCCAAACGACGCAGGGATCGAAGGTTCACGCGACGGTGGACACGCTGGGCCATCTTCTTGCTCTGCATGTCACCCCGGCCGATGAGCAGGATCGCGCTCAGGTCGGCGTGCTGGCCGAGGCTGTAAAACAGATCACCGGCGAACACGTGGAACTGGCCTAAATTGACCAGGGCTATACGAGAGAAAGCGCGGCCCAAGCTGCCGAGACGCACGGCATTCAACTGGAAGTCGTCAAGCATACCTAGGCTAAACGCGGCTTCGTTCTGCTACCACGGCGATGGGTTGTCGAACGGGATTTCGCTTGGGTGGCACGCTTCCGTCGACTGGCCAGAGATTACGAGCGCCTCGCTTCCACACTCGCCGCACTGCACTTCCTCGCCTTCGCCATCCTCGTGCTCGCCAACCTCATCAAGACATGCGCTTGAAGTTAATAACAGCATCTAGAGGCTTTAATAGTTCGGGCTCAGGCAAACGTTGCTTCCAATGCACAACTAGCCCAACAGTATACATCTGACGAGTTCTGGCACAACCGGAACTTCGACAAGAACGGCATGGTAACGGTGGACGAATCCGCGAAGTACGAGAATGTCTTCGTAGAAGGCCTTCCTTACCGGAGAAAAGTCGAAGCTGATGACAAGCCTCTCTCCGGCAAAGAGGCTGACGCCGAGGAGAAACGTTACGAGAAAGCTGTCCGTGAACGACGTTCCATGACAACGGAACAAAGGCGCATGACCTTGCACAAGTCCAGGCACTTCTCACTGCCCATATGTTGTTTGGCAAACCTGTTTTCAAACCACATTACCGGGTATGAGCAGATCGACGGAAGAAACATGGTGGTAATCGAGTCGGTACCACGTGTGGGCGCCAATCCCTCGAACGAGGATGAAAGGAGCGCGCTCGCTTGGAAGCAGAAGTCGTGGATTGATTTGGATGACGCGATGTTCGCCCGAATCGAAGCGGAATCTCTCACCGATAGGAACCACATGGAGAAAGGCATGACCATTCGTCTGGATTTTGAGCGGCTTCTTGACACCCGGCCAGGAAATACACGAGATGTCCGCGCAGTATGGCTGTTACGGAACAGTAGCAGCCAATTTCGATTTAAGGTGCTCTGGATCGGCGCGACAGGAACTACAGAGCAGATCTGGTCGAATTTCAAGAGATTCCATGTGGACATTCGGCTTCTTGAGGACACGATAGCGCCGATCGATGATGTATCCGACAAGCCGTAGTGCAAATCTGCGGCCTTAGCTTTGCATTTCTGACTCGGAGACGCTGCAACGCTGAACCTCGTCATTCGTCCACATGATTGCGCCCGTGGGCAGAAGCGCGTCTTGCTTTGTCAATAGCCTCTTCGCAATTTCGAAAATCGCGTTGAGCAATTCGTCCGGATCTTTAGTGGCATTGTGTGCGACTCAAGCCAAAAAGTCCATTTCAGGTAAGAGAAGCCTCGACCTATTTCGCGACTTTTTGCCTGAGGTGCAAATAGCGGATTTCTGAATACTTGCCGACGTTGCAGACATCGGTGGGCACAATTCTGAAGGGCGACCCTTCCTCGCCTCATCCTCCTATTGAATATTCACGCTCACCACGAACACCTGCGGCTGAGTGGAGAAAAGTGGCGAAGATCTGTCGACGTTTTGAGTGTAGGCGCCGTAGACCATGAATTTGTAGGTCCCGGAGGTTGTGCCGGGGATCGTCTTGCCGCCTCCACCACCTCCGCCGCCTCCGCCACAGCTCGTCACGGCCAGGCACCCCAGCAGCATAATCAGCAGGCACAGACCGGTTCCATTGAGGCGAATGCGCCTACGCAACGGAAATACGATCGCGAAAAGGCCGGCGAGGAACGCCAGAGATCGCTCTCCCGGCGGCCTCGGGCGGCGGTTTCCCGCAGCGCGCGAGACTGCAGCGTCTGAGACCGTCGTTGGCCCCGCGGAGCTAATCGTCATGGCGGAGGTAACCGCGGTTGCGCTGGGCACATTTACCGATGCCGGAACCGAGCATGTGGGAAGATGCTGCGCGCCGGGCGGATAATAGGCAAGCGCGCACGCAAAATAAATGGGCCCCGTAAATCCGTTGATGGGCGTTACCGTGAGTACGGCAGTGTTACCCGTGGCCGCTCCGGCGGCAAAGGATACCGAATTTGCAGCCGTCATCGTGAACACATTCAGCATAGTCACTGTGACGACGGTGGTGCCAGGCCCATAGTTCGAATCCCCGCTGTAATCCACATTCACAGTAACCGTCCCGGGGCTCCAGTATGCGCCCGAAAAATCAAAGCTGCACGAGCCGTTCACCAAGGTACAGCCGGCGCTCCATTCTCCACCTGGCCCAAAAGCATCCATATTGATGAATCCTGTCGGAGTGGGCTTTCCACTCGCGCCCGCGACTTGGGCCGCAACAGTCAAATCCTGCGTCGCAAGCTGCGAGGACGCGCTCGCACTGGCGGTAAGGACGGCGGAGGCTTGCGCCTGAGACACGATGACCGAGATGGCATCGGAGGTCGCGGCCTCGTAATTCGCATCGCCGCTATACTGTGCAGTAATCGAGTCCGTCCCAACTGGCAGATTCGCCACGTTCAAAATAGCCACGGAATTGATATAGGGCAAGGTCAGCGTTGTCGGCACGACTGTGGCCGTCTCCAACACCGCATTTCCGGAGCGGAAGGTGACGATTCCGGTCGGTGCGGGAGCCGCACTGATGCCAACGTTGAGTTGAAGCGTGAGGCTCTGGCCTGACGTGATGCTGATCGAGGAACTGCTGGTCGACCAAAAAACATGCGGCGTGGCTTTGGTTACGGTGAAGTTTAGCGGAGTGGTGCTGGACGACGCGTTAAAGCTCGAGTCCCCTGAATAGCTGGCGCTGATACTGTGACTGCCGACTCCGAGTGTGAGCGGCAACCATTCCGCCGTGCTGCCCGAACCCACGCTTAGCGGGCCGGAACTTACCGTGCCCGTGCTTGTCGCATCTGTAAAGGTGACTTTGCCCGTGGCGATGCCGTCGCTCGATCCGGCCGGCGCATTCGCTCCGGTCACTTGCGCCTCAAGCAGGATGGAAGCGCCGACGGGATAGCTTCCACCGTTTGCGAGAGCGCCCGCGCTGTTGTTGGACAACAGTGAATAAGCCCCAAACAGCGACAGGCTACTTGCTTCCGGGGTAACGTTCACGTCTACAGGGCTGGAGCTGCTCGATGCGAAAAAATTGTCGCCACTGTAGCGGGCGGTGATCTTGTATTGGCCCCCAGGAAGACTGTTTACGGTGGCGCTTGCCGCTCCACCCTGAAGAGTCAGTGGGCTCGTTCCTCCGGCGCCCTGCGCATTCAGCAGAGCTACGCTTCCGGTTGGAGTCCCGCCGTTCCCGTCTACGCCAACGTTGACCGTGATCGGAGTGCCATGGGGGAAGCTCGTCTGGCTCAGGCTGAGGCTGGTCGAGGTTGACTTGAAGCTCACCGAATTCCAGTTGTTGAACAGCAGGCTTGCGTCCACGCTGCCCAACCCGGTCGCCATGTCGAATCCCTGGCCCGCATGGTAGCCGAACGTGTAATCGCCCTCGGTATTGTCGGTGGCCGTGCTCAGAGTGCAATCCGGCGAACCCTGCTTGCAGGGCACAATGTTGCTGCCGGTCGCGATGTCGTGAATTGCGGACGGGTGCTGGGCCGCTAATGGGTAGAGGATGTAATCGGCCTGTCCCTGCGCTCCGTATTTCTGTTCGATCAACGCCATGATGCCGGCCATCGCGGGGGAAGAGGCCGAGGTTCCTGCCGCAAGACCAATAGTCAGATCGCCATTGGAGAGAACACACTCGTAGGATCCCGCACAGAAGGGATAGAACGTGTCATTCTGCCCCGCCGCGGCGAACAGCGACACATCGGGTAGATCGCGCACGCCATCGCTCGGAACTCCGGTCCCCGCCTGCCACGAAGGCTTGGGGTATCCGCCGGAGCACGAACTGTAAGCGCCGTTCGAAGCTTCGGTTCCGGTCACGCAACTGCTCGGGCCGCCGCTTCCGGCAACGATGCTTGGTTGGCCAGAGTCATAAATGCCGCTATTCGCAAGATTCATTCCGAATGGCACATTCCATGCTTGCTCGGGTACAGGTTGGAGGAGAGAGGTGGTCGGGAACCAGGTCGGAACGGTATCCCAGTAAGTCTGCAACTGAGATTGCTGAGCGGTCGTGGCCTGGTTGTAGCTGCTGTAATAGAAGTCCGTGCCCCCCACGGAGATGTTCCAAGGAGTGGAGCTGAACCCGTTTACGGCGCTGCCGTACTGCGCCGGCTGGGGCTGATTGAAGTCGTCGCAGCCGGCCGGGCCACCGTCCCCCGCGGAGACGAACGAGGTTTGCCCCTGCGCTGCCGCCTGCTCCCACAGGGCATTCCAAAACTGGTTTCCTGCCGCCCCAAGATCCGTTTCGCATGAACCGTAGCTGGTGCTGAGGATGGTGGCCTGATCGTCGTCAACGGCCCGTAGCGCCGCCAGATACAGGCCCGATTGCACCGAGGTGTCTGCAGCGGTGTATAAGTCGATGGTTGCGCCGGGGGCGACAGCGCCGCTCAGTTCGACATCCAGATACGATTCAATGGCGGCGCCGTTTTCTCCTGGATCGGTTCCATCGACGACCACCTTGAGCGGGTTGGCCGGCAACCCGAAAAACGAACGATAGGTCGCCACAACCAACGGGTCGACGTTCGACGCGCCGATGATGCCGATGGTGACGCCGCTGCCGGTAATGCCCGCCGCATACAGTGGCCCGAGGTCGTATTGCAACGCAAAATCGCCCGGCGACATTTCCAGCAAGTCCTGCCCTGAGGGAAACGTCCAGTCCGGAACAAATTTCTTACTGTTGCTGTCGTAGGTCGCCTTGCCGGGACTACTCAAGTAGGACTTGGGGCGAAAGTCGTTGATTGGCGTGATACCCGCAATCACCGGCGCAAGCTCCGCCGGGATCTGCGGATCGGCAGCATTGGCGTGGTGCACCTCGCCGTCCACTCGATAGGCGTGGATTTCTGTGTGGAACGCGGAGCGCACCTCGCCGGCGGCGCCCGAAAACTCGATCATTGTCCGGGCCCGATTGACTTTGTCGATCGAGAACCCATGTCCTTGCAGCCAGCCCGAGATAGTAGCGATATCGGAATCACTAACTCCATAGAGATCGCCAAACTGCTGCGGTTTGAGCCATCGGTGAAAGACGGGAGATCCCGCCGTGTTTGCCTCTTGCAGGAACTGCTGCAAAGCCGCTTCGCTCTCCGGTGAACGCTTCAAGACCAATACCATTCGCGAGGTGGGAAATGAATCGGGGACTTTGCCGCGGTCGAAGGCCGCTTGCGCCAGAGGATGCACATTTCCCTTCAGGGCGACCCGAACGTTTTCATCGATCGGTCGCGTGATTCGGGAAACCACGGGAGTCTGAGCCTGTCCGACACCGCACCACAGAAGAATCAACAACGGAATAAATCGGGATGTTGTCGACATTCTCACCTTTGCGCTCGAAACTTTCACAGTTGCACTCTGAGTCGCGATCCGTTGCTGACTGCAGGACCGCAAAACCCAGCGCAGCCTCTGATTCGGTTACGCCCTGTCATAGGCATCGAATCGGAACAGCAAGTTAACGTCTGCGGCTCTGGGTGAGATCTGTGAAGCCAGTTCTGGGCATATCTTAGCTCAAGGTGAACCGAATCACCACGATGCAAACGCAGGCCATTCTACGGGGTGCGGCATCCCGCTTGAGTTGCGTGAAATGACATCCCGGCCGTTTTTTCATTCGAGGGTGCATCTGCCGCGCCAACCAGATAGATAAACCGGGATCTCGCAAATTGACGATGCCTGCATGTGATACAGACGGCCTGACTCCGGCACGGGCCCCTATGACCGCCGACTCTTCCTTGTCGAAGTAGTAAACAGATCGGGAGCTTTTCTCGACAGTTGCCCCCGCCCGATCGTGCAGCCATGGCCTGGCGGGAACGTGATCCTTCAACACTGGCCGACTTCGCGGTACCTATGGTCTGCCCGGATGCAGGGATGAGCAGAGAGGCTGGTTGAGCTATGTGGTCTCTCGGGTGCCCATCGTTGGCAGCCCGTCAGTTGTCCCTAGCCCCGGACCGCCCGCCAATTCCCGGATCATATCGAGGGCTGCATCTCTGCCGTGTTTCCTCA
Organism: Acidobacteriota bacterium; assembly: GCA_021813745.1. Lineage (GTDB taxonomy): Bacteria > Acidobacteriota > Terriglobia > Terriglobales > Acidobacteriaceae > Telmatobacter. The sequence goes on along the minus strand of JAKAJO010000125.1, from coordinate 15,477 downwards.
CCAAGTCATCTACGATGGCGGCAATCTTCGCGTCATACGCATTATCTTCGACGACATTGAGGAGCGTGGCTTTCTTCCGTTTCTCTTCGAGGATCGCCAAATTCTCCAAAATCAAACGTACACTCTTATCTCCGATTGAATGCCTGTCAATAACTTTGCCGTTTAACTGGAAGGAGCCTGTCGTGATCTCAAGGAACCATAGTTCGACGGTGCCGCCACACTGCTCACATTCATCCATTGCTTGCCTGACGCGCTGCTCCGTTGAGTCGCTGTTCGGGTTCCGGTATTGCGCGAGCCTTCGGTTGAACTCGCTTGCCTCGCCAATATAGGTTATTTCCGTGTCACCGGCTCGTAGAATCCACTTATAGACCTGTGGGTACTCAATTAATTCCCGATCACGGGCGTATGGAGTGGGGCGCCGATGCCAAGGGAAAGGCTGGCCATTCACCAATAGGACCCGGCGCCAGGCAAGTGGAACTTCGATCTTTAACACTTCTACATTTTCTTCCGTCATCGAATTGCACCTCTTTGGCCGATCTCATTTCGCGGCGTGCTTTTGCAACCACTCGTCAACGAGGCGCTGTCCGGCTGCTAATTCAGTGGGAGACATTTTCTGCTCGCAGTTGGCGATGAACTCCTGCGCATCCTTATCGGAAGTTGAGGCAAGTTTGATCCACATATACGCAGCGAGTTCGCCAGACATGCCTCCCTCGCTCATCGCGCACATTAGGCCAAGCAGAAACTGGCTCCGAGCAACTCCTTGTTCCGCCGCCATCCGAAGCCAGCGCGCAGCTTCGTTCAAGTTCTTTTCAACGCCCTCTCCATTGCGGTAGAGGATGCCGAGGCAAAATTGTGCTTCAGAACTCCCCTTCTGGGCCGCGTTTTCATACCACTTTGCAGCCTCGTGGGCGTTCTTCGCAATAAATTCGCCATGGTGGTGGCATTTTGCCAATACGGTCATCGCGTCCACATCGCCTTGCTTTGCGGCCCTGCTAATCCACGCTTGAGCTTTGACCTTGCTCTTCCGAACGCCGTCCCCTAACAGGTAGGCTTTCCCGATCTTGAGCTGCGCCGGGGCATAACCCTGCTCTGCCGATTTGAGCATCCATTCCATTGCCAGCCTAGTGTCTTTCATTACTCCACGTCCGTGAATAAACTGCACGGCAAGGTTGTGCTCGGCGGCCGCATGGCCTTGTTCAGCCGCAAGACGAAACCACTTGGCCGAAACCTCGTGATCTTCGGATACTCCTCTTCCCGAGGCATAATAGAGTCCAAGCTCGTTCTGCGCGTCAACGTGGCCTACCGTCGCGGCTTTCGTGAACCAGGCCACGGCGGATTCATAGCTGCGAGGCACGCCGTTTCCAGCCGCATACATGTCCCCGAGGCAATAAGCTGCGTTCGATGAGCCCTGCCGCGCAGCGGCGAGACACCATTTGGCAGCAGCAACATCATCTTTCGGCACGCCTGTTCCGCTCGCGTAAAGCGACGCTAGAAGGAGCTGGGCTACCGCATGACCACGCTCTGCAGCCCGCTTCATCCATTTGGCTTCTTTGAAGGGATCTGGCCGGAGGTATTGCCCATTGCTCATATATTCTGTCGCCAACGCAAACTCGGCGTCGGCGTCACCTGCGTTCGCTTTGGCGCATAGATCTGTGATGTATTCGCGCGACCCTCCGGGGCTGTCCGGCTCTTCCGGCAGCAGGTCGTTCAGAACCTCGTCTCCGGGTGCGGACCACCTGGACATGCTTGTTAGGAGCTTAAGGAGGTTTGGCATTTCAGTTCCTTCAGGATGGCAGTGACAGGTTGTGCGAGTCTCTCAATTCTAACCGGGCTTTGGTTTCCGATCTTAAGCGTTGCGCTGCGAAAGTAACTAGGTCTCTGACCGTGTGAAGTTGTACCAACTCTGGGTGTCCGATCCATGCGGCGTACTTGTTTTTGCCGCATGGGTGGGATAGCACAAAATTATGCGGTCACAGACCTAGAGGAAACGTCGTCGGAAATGCCTTAATGAGAATGAGCTTGATCGTCATTAGCAGTTCATTCGAGGAAGCCTCTACCGTGAGAAGCAAATAGGTAACCGTAAACGGGCATGTGACATGTATTCCGGGAGGCTGATCCGGCATCAGCCGACTGTGAGCTCCGTGATCTCGGGTATCGCTATCTTGTGTCTCACACCGTGTGCGAGAAGTGTGCCGCAAGAAGGAAACTGGGCACGGAAAAGAAGAAGTTACAAATGGCATCGAGGTATCGGCCAATCTCTAGCCCCCTGTGAGCGTGATGTTCTCAGGACTTAGTACCGGAACCGCCGATTTCAATTCACCCGGGGAGCAGCCATGTGATGGTCCTACGGCGGAGAGACTGGCCCAATGTCGTGGTATTCAAAGATAGAACGCGGCACAGACGTAGCGATGCCTACGATTGGTCCTCAAGATGGTCCAGCGCACCCCATCCCGAAGGGGTGAGCGCAATTCATTTGCTCGGCCAAGGGTGTGGAAACGAACGTGCGGGAGAATTTGTCACAACCACACATAAAGCATCTCCCCCTCAGGCCCAGTGTCTCTGAAGGCATGCTCACGGTCCAGCAATTGGGATAGAAAATTCTCGTCTGGGTACCCGGCGCACTGAAAACAAAGGCAGCGTCAGCTAGCTGCCTTCTTCTTTGCAACTGCTTTCTGTCTCGCCCAGCGCCTGCGAACAGCCTCAGCAATTCGCTTGCGGCCTTCAGGGGATATGTTGCGCTTCTTCCGCTTCTGGGATGGTGCTGCCGTGATGCCAACTGATGCCAGTGCTGCACGAGCTGTTGTGAGCCGTGCGAGTTGTGCATCTATTGCTGCAATGATGTCTTTCATTCTTGCTGTCACACCTCAGAGTTGATGATACAGGCAGTGCCCTGAACGGCTTGAATGGTTCTAATCGAAGGTAGAGAGCCGACACGAGCGTGGTCAAAGGTGTCGAAAGACTCTTCATCCCTGTCCGAATCGGAATCACCACATCCGCACTCGCCACCGTTATCCAGTAGCCTGAGCCAGCCGTCCGGTACAGCGCATCAAGGGCGACCGAGGTTAGCGGGATAGGCTCAGAGCATCATGCTTCGCGTTGGTAAGATTCCTGCCGGTATCGGGTCGCGTTGGCCCGGTACCGGCTCCGTCTTCAGCGCTGCGCCGGAAGAGCCCGGCCTTCTTGCCGATTCACCATGCGCTAGCGGGCACCACACAAAACAGCACACGAGTTGATGAAGCACGGCAAACATACCGGTGAAAGAGCCATGGTCACAATCAGACCTCGCGAGGGATGCCACAAGGCAGTCATACCGATAGGATTCCAGTATGAGCGTGTATCAAAGCCTCCGATGAACTTGCCCGACTATCGGCGATGTATCCGCGGCTGAGAAGAGGAGTACCGATGTGACAATACAGACCAGGATGGGTACGCCAATCAAGCTACTGGCTGCGATCGCTCCGACGGTTGTTGCATTCAGCCTCATCGCCGGAAATCTCGGTCTGCTTTTCAAGCAGGGATTGCACCCCAATCTGGAGACTGCAGTGGGATTTCTGTGGATCGCGTCTGATTATGCACTTCGCCAGAAGCATCAACATCCGGTTGCGGCACCCCGCCTCAATGCTGGCGGTGTGATCCTTGGGAGTCTTTGCCTGTCCGCCAGCGGAATTCATCCGCATTTCATCGACTGGCCCCGTGTCCGCACACCCCTGGGCTACATCCCTGCGGCGGCGATCATCGGATTGCAAAAGGAACTGCGTGCTACCGGTGCAGCGTTCGTGGACGCGGCACTCGTAAGTGCCAAACTGTGCGGAAAGATCCTGGCCCGTCCGTATACGCTTGCGGCGGTAGTGAATGCATATGGAGTCATCGAACTGGCTCGCAGTGCCATTGGAATACGTGATCAGGGGCTGCTGGTCATTAGCGCAGCGTACGGCATCGCCACTCTTGCCCTTCCATTTCTCGACGATAGCCGATAGGAGCGGACCGTCGAATTTTCCTGCGAGCAATTCAACGCTCAACACTCTACGATGAACAGGAGATGAGTGATCGCAAGATCGTCCACGTGGACATGGACGCCTTCTATGCGTCGGTCGAACAGCGGGATAAGTCCGAGCTGCGCGGGAAACCTGTGGTTGTCGCCTGGCGGGGGAAGCGCTCCGTGGTCTGTGCTGCATCCTACGAGGCGCGATGCTTCGGCGTGCGTTCCGCGATGGCGGCCATGCAGGCCGAGCGTCTCTGTCCTGAAGCGGTCTTTGTTCCGCCGGACTTTCCGCGCTACCGTGCTGTCTCGCGCGCAGTACGGGAGATCTTCCAGCGCCACACCGACCTCATCGAACCGTTGTCCCTCGATGAGGCCTACCTCGACGTCACGGAAAACAAAACCGGCATTGCCACAGCCACGAAAGTGGCTAGCACGATCCGCCGGCAGATCCGAGATGAACTGTATCTGACCGCTTCCGCCGGTGTCGCGCCGAACAAGTTCCTTGCCAAAATCGCGTCCGACTGGCGTAAGCCGAATGGATTGTTCGTGATCCAGCCAGCCGAAGTCGAAAGCTTTCTGACACGCTTGCCCGTGGGCCGGATTCCCGGCGTCGGCAAGGTTACCGAAGCGCGGCTCAAGGAACTTGAGATTGATACCGTCGGCGACCTGCGCGCACGGACGGCCGAAGAGCTTCGCAGCCTGTTCGGTCGCTACGGACAGCGGCTCTACCAACTGGCACGCGGCATCGACGAAAACCCGGTGGTCTCAAACCGGCCCACCAAGTCAATTTCCTCGGAAGACACGTTCGAGCAGGATGTACTGCTCAGCGACACCGCGCCGATGATCCGCAGACTCGCGGAGAAGGTCTGGGAAGCATCAAGGAAAGAAACGCGCATCGCGCGCACCGTGGTTCTCAAACTCAAGACCAGGGAATTCCACGTGCTGACCCGGAGTCATACCGCGTCCACGCCTCCCGAATCTGCTGAGGAATTGACGCAGATTGCTCTTGCGCTTCTCGAGCGCGTTCATCTCCATCCCATGCAGCTCTTTCGCCTGGTGGGCGTGGGTATCGGCAATTTTCAGGAACCGGATGCAGATCTCGAGCCCAGCCTGTTTCCGTGATGCGAAAGAACCGCCCCGCTCCATTGCTTCACTCATGAAACTGAAAACGCCGAATCCCTGAAGCTCCGCGTGCTGCCGGCTCAACTCTGCGATGACGCCTTCGGGCCTCGCAGCAAACAACACTCATACACCAGCCCTTCTCCAAGTGATAATTCGCCGCAGCTTCAGTGCACGCGGTATCGCGTCTGAATCGAACATTCGCGTGAGGGGTTCATAAAGGTCTATTGGGAGAAATGCTTTCGGAACCGACTTTTGCAGACATATCATTCGGCACCCAGGCAACCCACTCGGTCTATTTCGAGCATTGTGTCTTGTGTCGCATATCGTATGCCGCGCTACGCTAAGAACTTCGGAAGAAGGCACCATCCGAACCCTGTCGAAAGCCGTGCTTCTGCACAGAGCGTCAACAGTAGATCTCAATCCACAACCCAGGCGCCGGCTCCCGTGGTAGGCCCTCTGCGTTCAAGACCAACGCCATTTCATCCTGGGCCGGAGAGAGATTTCTTGTACACGCTTTTCAGCGCTTTTCACATTTTTCGGCCGGGGGTTGAAGGTCAAACCGGAGAGTCAAAATGAAGGTAAGTACTTGATCACGTGGGAAGTGGAGATTTGTTGGTAGGCGAGGCAGGGCTCGAACCTGCAACCCCCGGCTTAGAAGAGCGGTGTCTTCAACTTTCATGCCCTTTGTTGAGATTCAAAAGATTTCGCCCAAATAATCTATTGCTGCTAATGATTTGAGCCGAAAGGATTATTGAGGCCGTCCCATTTCGCCAATTTACGCTTTGCAGTCACTCGCATTAGCGTCTTAGTAACGCCCGGGTCCATTAGAAGGTATACCGATTCTCGTGGATATGAAACTGGGGGAACGGACTCTCTGGCAATCTCGCAGTTTGGAGATTGCACTTGTCCACTTCGTTTACCAAGCCTGCGCTCGGCAATCCGAGTGCCTTGTTCAGCCCATCGATTGAGACGCAATACTCAGTCGATCGAAAAATGGAGGACGCCCGTTTCGCCAATTTACGCTTCGCAGATCACTCGCATTAGCGTTTTCGTAACACCCGGGTCCATCAGAAGGTACACCGGTTCTGGGGATAATAAACCGGGCGGGCGGACTCTCCGGCAATCTCGCAACTCGGGGATTGCACATGATCACACCTATAACCACTCCAACGCTCGGCTGTGCGAGCTCCAAATCAATTCCATCGATTGAAACGCAGTTCACTCAGTCGATGTCAACCGACGACATCCTCACTCTGGTCGAAGCAGCTGTTCTTTTAAAGTGCTGCCCGAAGACGCTGGGTAAGGAAGCTAACGCGGGGAAAGTGCCGGGGAAAAAACTCGGTGCCACGTGGCGCTTCTACCGTCCTGCACTCGAGGAATGGTTGAGGAAAGCCGCTTGAACAAGCGAGGGAGGCGCAAGAGTATCCGCGCCTCCCATTAGATGTTCCGCGATTTCGGAGGCAAGACCAACTTCGATGCGCTCGTCCTGTCAGTCCCCGTCCTGAGCCGCTCGAACAGTAATGGCTCAGAATCTTCACTCACAGTTTCGCTCACAGCAAATTTCCCGCATAGTCCTGGCGAGGGTTTTTGATTCCCTTAGATTCCCTCTAAGTTACTTAAAATATTGAATATAGACGATTTAGGAAACTGCTGCTCTATCCACCTGAGCTACGGGGCCACATTCAGAATCAACTACTTGCAAGAAGTTCCCTGTTCGACAATGTCACCGAAAGTCACTTTGGTGTAGAAAACTGCCGTATCGAGGCCGGTGCAGGCACTGAGAAAGGCAGCACAAAGTGAAAACAAAACGTCCACCCTATCAACAGGGTAGCATTACTCGAATTCCCATCGCCAGCGGCGGCTATTCATGGCGGATTCGATTTTCGGAATCGAAGGTCGGCAAACGCACCCAGAAGTTACTGACCTTTGGCGGCGAGGACTATTGCACCGCAAACGATGTGCGGAAGGCGATCGAACTCGAGGTCGTGAAACAGAACCGGTCTACCGAACGACACAAAGTGGATGCGTCCTTCTCCACGCCAATTGACCTCTTCAAGGACAACCATTTGCCGGAGTTGGAGCACTCCACGCGGGAGCCATACAACTCTGTGCTCCGCAAATACATCGCCAAGGAGTTCGGCGACGATCTGGTTCGTGACGTGACTCCACTGCGTGTCACGCAGTGGCTGAAGGGTCTGGACCTGGCGCCGACGACCAAGGCATCCATCCGCACCATGATGAGTCAGCTCTTCGAACTGGCTGCGCTGCATGGCTATGTTTCTGCCATGGAACGGAACCCGATGAGCCTGGTCAAGATCAAGGGCGTCAGCAAACGGCAGAAACAGATTCAGGAGATCACGACGGAGGAGTTCAAGGCACTGGTAAAGGACCTACCGGAACACCTTCGCGTCATGGTCGTACTGGATGGAGCATCCGGGTTACGCATCAGTGAACTCCTGGTGCTCAAGTGGACCGATATAAACCCGGAGAAGAGGCAGCTGGTTGTTGTTCGCAAGATCACTCGCGGCCGGCTGGGCCCGACGAAGACCGATTCCTCCAATGCTGCGTTGCCGATTGCACCGGCACTCATCGACCTGCTCAAAGAGTGGAAGAGGAAGACAGGTGATTCAGAATGGCTGTTCCCATCTCCACGCACCGGTGGCCTTCGCAGCGCGTCAATGCTCTTGCTGAAGGGGTTGGAACCTGCAGCCAGATCGCACGGGCTGGGAAACCTCACTTGGCACACGCTGCGCCATGCGTGTAAAAGCTTGCTGAAGTCCGTCGGCGCGGACCTCACAACGCAGAAAGACCTGCTGCGCCATGCGGACATCTCCACCACCAGCAACATCTATGGCTTTGCGGTCAGCGAAGACATGCGTAAGGCCCATGAGGCTCTGGTAGCGGAGCTCCTGGACTGAAACACTCGAAGAGACAACAAAGGCGATGGAGGTTCTCCCATCGCCTTCAGGCTGCTGACAAAGTATCTAAGAAGGCTCTCGTTATCCACGGGAGCCTTTTGTATTTTGGAGTCATGCTGAAGAAGCCTGAAGTTGAGCAGCAGGAGTTGGAGTGGGTTTCGATCGCTTCGCTGGTGCCGGACTGGCATCTATTGCGGAAGATCGAATCTGCGGTGGATTTTATTGATCCGGCCCTGAAGAGTGTGACCTATGCGGCATCGGCGACATCTTTTGGGCCGAAGTAGCTTTCGACCCTGCTGGGCTGCTTCTGGATGCCGCGCAGGGCGCCGATGGCAGTGCGGGTCAGGGCAATCTTGTTTCTGGCCGGAGCAGCTTTGGTGACGTACTGCTTCAAGTCAGCGTTGAGCAACTCGTCCGGGTTCAGTTCCGGGGAGTAGCCGGGCAAGTAGAAGACCAGTATCTTGTCCTCGTTCTCCCTGAGCCACTTCCTGACCGCCTTCGAGTGATGTACGCGCAGGTTGTCCAGAATCAGGAAAACTCTCTTCTGCCGTCCATGCGCAAGCCGCTTCATGAAGCCAATCATGGTCTTCGCGTTCAACGCTCCGGAGAAGACCTTCCAGCGCATCTTCCCCTTGATATTCACCGGCGAAATCACGTTCAGCTTGGACCGGTTGGCATTAGCCAGAACCACGGTAGTCTTTCCCTTCGGCGCATAGCCGCGGCCGCGCACATCATCCGAGCGCAGCCCTGTCTCGTCGCCCCACTGAATCTCCGCGCCTTCCTGCTTGGCTTGCGCAGCGATCTTTGGATACTCCTCGTTGACCCATTTCGCAACCGCTTCGGGTGACTGCTCGTACGCTTTCTTTAGTGGCCTTTGCGGTGTGAATCCCCAGCGCTTGAGATACTTGCCCATGTTGCGCACCGTCAGACGAACACCGTAGACGGCATCGATCAACTCGCTCACCGCCTGACGCGTCCACAGCGCGTAAGCCAGATTCAACTGATCCGGCGTGCGGTCCTGAATCAGCCGCTGAATCTTCTTCTCTTGCCCGGCGGTCAGTAGTCGGCCCGAACCCGACGGCCGGCCGACAATCGGAACCGCCACCGCTTCCCAGCCACCGCGATCGTAGGTCTGCATGGCGCGGATCACCGCCGATCGACCCAACTCGCACTGCACTACTGTCTCGGTGATCGTCGCTCCGTTCAAGCGCAACTTCACCGCCAGACGCCGCCGCTCATTCATCACAACCCGCGGAAGTCGATGTGCTTCGGTCTACTCCATACCCGTGAGACTTTGCAGCCTAACAAAATATCTCACTCATTCGGGCCGAATCAGTAAGACGCTTCCGTCCTCACAGTTTCCGCTTCGAAGACGCACTTTTCAATGTAGTCGCAAAGCATGTGGCCACAGAGGATGTGCCCCTCCTGGATGCGCGGCGTCTGGGACGATGCAATACGAAGACTTACATGAACAATCCCTGCCATTGCTCCGCCGGCTTCGCCTGTAAAGGCGACCGTGAATGCTCCGATGGCACGGGCGGTTTCCAGGGCAGAGCAGACATTTGTACTGTTGCCGGAGGTGGAAATACCCACAACCACATCCCCAGGCAGGCAAAGAGCGTCGATCTGCCGGCGGAATACATGCTCATACCCATAGTCGTTGCCGATTGCAGTAAGAATGGAAGTGTTGGTCGTTAAAGCGATCGAAGGGAGGCCCCTGCGCTCCAGTAAGAAGCGCCCAACCAGTTCAGCGGCCAGATGCTGGGCATCGGCGGCGCTGCCGCCATTGCCACACCACAGGATCTTTCTTCCATCCAGGATCGCGCGGCTCATTTCCGATGCAATTCGCTGCAAGATCGGCTTCTGCTGGTGTAGGGCTTGCATCACCTCCAAATGGTCTGTAATAGCCTTCTCGAAGACTTGCGCCGCGTCCTGCATTATTCCCCCTGATCTGGAAGTTCAAATAACCCTGAAAATCTCTCTCTATTGTAGCGTCTACTCTGTCCTGATAACTCTGCCACTTACGATTCGTCCTGGCGTCAGCGCGCGACGGGTTAGTACTACTATGTTATAAGAAGTCTCGCAAACAGCATGGGCATCTGGGTAGGGAGCGAGCCAGGTGTGTCGCGATCTGGCGGCGCAGAGTGGCGATTGAATGTGGATTATGCCGTTCGGTGCGTGTGGGCAGCGCCGCGGGGCGCGTAGTCTGCCTGGGGATGTGGTAAGTGAAGCGGGATGCTTGCCGCCTGCAGGTGCGGTGATCCTGGCTGAGGGGGAAAAAGACACCGCTCCTGCATGAGGAAGCCCTAGGCGGCAATACAAAGAGATGCGTGGTGATGGAAGCCGCGCCAGTTTCGGCCCTCGAAATGTCCGAGGCCAAGTTCCTGCTTCAATTCTTCGTAGTCACGCTCGATGCGCCAGCGCAGTTTAGCGATGGCGACCAGCTTGCGCAGGCTGATCGATGGGGGCAGGTTCGAAAGCCAGTATTTGGTCGGGTCTTTCTCATTCTTCGGCCATTCGATCAGCAGCCATTGCTCGGGATGTGGTTCCTTGCGCCAATAGTCACGATGAGCAATGCGCACGCGCAGGGCGGCAAAGCGTGAGTGCATCGTGCCGCGGGTTCCTTCCCGCCAACTCACTCGGCGCAAGTCGGTGGCGCTCAGGCACAAGGCAAGTTGTTTTGCGGTGAGCGGCTGGTGCTTTCCATCCCTGCGCAGCAGACGGGGCGGACGGCCCATTTTTCCCTTCGGCTGAGGTGGCAGCGGAGCTGTACCCGGAGCCCACAGCGTGGTCGAAGACTGGATGCCGACTGCATAGGAAAGCTCCAGAGACACAAGTCCTTCGCGAAAGCCGCCATCGTTGCCGTATGCGGCATCGGCCAGAACGACCCCGCGCGGCACGTCCTCATGCATCAGGGAACGGATATGTCCGAGTGCAATCTCTGGCTTGGTCTGGAAACGAATCTCCTGAGGCACACCGGCTTGCTTGCGCCGCTCGGGATCGTTGGCCCAAACCTCAGGAAGATAGAGCTGATACGTTGCCGGAATACTGGCCTGCTCGGTGGCAAGCGACACGCTCACAGCCACGCGGCAGTTCTCCTGCTTGCCCAACTGACCACAATACTGGCGCGTGACGCCAACCGAATGCGTTCCCTTCTTGGGGAAGCCTGTGTCATCGACAATCCAGGCTGCCAGCGGAAGCTTCCTGGTCATGGCAGGCAATACCTGTCGGCGTACCTGCTGGAGAAGCGCCTCATCGCTCCAAGGCGCAGTGGCGACGATGTGATGCAGCGACTGGTGCATCTGCCGCACATTACCGGGCGCCAGCCGTGCTGCCATCGGCCCTCTTGTCCGCGCTCGAAGCCGCCGCACTTGCCGCCCGCAATCGCTCCCCGATCCCGCACCGAATCCGCTCCTGATACAAGCCCTCTAAGCCTTACAATCAGTGCAAATGCTCTCGATTCTTCCAGGGGAAGCTGTGCCCGCTCCACTGATGCCGTGGAGTGCTGAGGAGATTTTTTCCTTAGCTGCCGAGAGCGATGTCAACGACCGAAAACCGCATCAGGGGGTCACGAGAAAAAATCCGGGCCTGCATCAGCGGTTCGCGGCGTGCAACTCCACAACCGCATTAGGGGTTAGCTGGCGTCTATGGTCGGGGACGGTGCCGGGAGCAACAGTTAGCTACGAATATGACGCTTACGAAAATCACTGGACTTCCAGCGGCAACACTCCCAACAACATGTTCTATAGGGGTGAGGAGTACGACAGCGATCTGGGTCTCCTTTATCTGAGAGCCAGATACATGAACCCGTTGACTGGAAGGTTTGTCTCTCGTGATCCAGACGACGGTGTTCCCACCGATCCCATCAGCCTCCACAAATACCTTTACGGCGACGCCGATCCTGTTGATTTGTCCGATCCATGGGGTCTAGCTGCTGCGCCGGTGCCTGTCCCCGAGCCGCCACCGGCACCTCAACAGCCCAAGACTGCAGGGCTTGAGTACCTCATCATACTTGGCACGATTTCGTTGACAGCTCAACATGCCCTGCCTCCGCTCAGGAACGAGATCAATTGCATGTTTGAAGCTGAGGGAGGTGGACTGCGTGCAGTAAGTCAATACCTTGGGGCTCCGCAGGATTTGCTTGTCGATTGGGCAACATGTGGGGCAATATCTGGGTCGAAAAAAGGCCGAGGGCATAGCGACCCAATTCAAGGTCCGCTACCTGAGCCTAATCCAGGGCCAAATCCAAACCAACCCAATGGATGCAACCCCTGTCCTCCTGACTCGCCGTATTGGGAACAAAAGGGAGCACCGGGAGCACATGGATGTCCAAGCGGCATCCACTACCACTGGTACCACTACAACCAATCTCCTGACTGTACGTGCCATCCGTCGAGAGAGGATTCGTGCACGAAGCCTGATCCTCCAGCCCAACCTTCGAGTCCAGGAACGAAATGGCCATGAGAGAAATCACAGCACTGATGAACACCTATCGAGAGTGTTCTCGAAACTTGTGGAACGTTTATTTTGCAGGGCGAGAAAACGTTGGCCACTCTCTGGACACGTATGAACCGATCCGGAAGATGCTCTTCGATTCACTTGTTGTCGATGAGCTTTCGTACGCAGGCAGCGCCGAGGGGCCGGACGTGCCGCCGCCCGCCCTAAGGGTGGTTCCGAAGCATAGGGCGCTGCTTCTCGTTAAGGCGTTGAATGCCCCAGGTGAGGCCAGTTACTGGGGGCAGGAAAGAGACTTGTACGTTGGTTCTGACGAGATCACGTTGGCGTTTATCGACTACTTCGATTTTTCGAATGTCTCGGTGCGAGATTTTCAGTACTACCGTTGCAAAGTTCTACGCTTCTCAGGCCATCCCGAATATGAAAGCAGAGAGGCGCTGATCCAGGCGCTGGATGGAGGGGTATTCCACGATGAGGAGCATGATGATGATCCCTCCTAGTTCGACTCCAGCATCCTGACGAACCACGCTGCCTCCGGCATCGGATTTAGGGTAGACACGTCATGTATGAAAGCGCTCTCCATGTCAAGCACGACTTTTGGGGCGCGTGGGTTGGTGTCGCAGTGGGTAGAAGGGCACGGAGACAACAACTCCACGGCCACGCCGGAGAGCTGCGCGGGGCGAGAAAGTTCTCTGGTTCAAGATCATCTTTTTTCTTTAGCTGTGTTTTTGTGCGTGGTTGCGATGCGGCTTCGGGAGTCCTCCTGGTTTTGGTTTTCGCCCAACTTTGCTCGTGCGAATCGGATTCGTCCGCAGGCCATATATTCGCCCTGGCATCGGGCATGAGCATTCTTTGAATCGGGCTTCGCATTCACCCCGAGACTTGGGAGCAGTCAGAAGTGTCTCGCGCTTGCACGAACTTGGACGAAGGGTTGTGGAGCCGCGGCGGGCAGTAGGGCTCGCGCTTGCGCAGCATCCAATAGCTGGCCTCGGCCAGGTGGCGAGCGACGGCGACGATGGCGCGGCCGTGGCCTTTGTCGGGCGCGAGGCGTTGATAGAGCAGGCCGATGTGGGCTTCGCGATGGGTACGCAGATGAGCGGCGCAGTTGGCAGCTTCGACGAAGGCCCACTTGAGATAGCGGTTGATGTTGCGGCAGACACCCGCGTGGTGGGTGTGGCCGCCCGAGGAGATCACGCGGGGCACAAGTCCGGCATAGCTGGCCAGGTTCTCGGCGCGCGCAAAGCGATCGATATCGCCGATCTCCAGCCAGAGCACGGGCGCCAGCGTTTTGCCCACGCCGGGCAGGGTTTGCAGCAGTTGAATCTCCGGAGTGGTCCTGAGCGTGCGGTCGATGTGTTGTTCGAGAGGCAGGAGCTTGACGCTGAGCTGATCGATGCATTCGAGTTCGAGCGCGACCATGCGCGCGGTCTGTGGCGGCAGGTCGGGCAGCGTCTCGGCGATGTAGGCGCGGCCCTTGATGCCGAAGATATCGGTGATGCTGTCGGTGTGCAGGCCGTAGCGGTCGATGGCCGAATGGATGCGGTGCTTGAGCGAGGTGCGCAGATCGCGCAGCGCCATGCGGGTACGCAGCAGCTCGCGCTGGTCGCGCAGTTCGCCGGGCGGAATCCAACTCTCCGGCAGAATGCCGCAGCGCAGCAGGATGGCGAGTCCCTTGGCGTCGAGAGCATCGGTCTTGTGCGTCTTGCCCATGCGCTTCTTGGCTTCCAGGGCGTTTGCCAGGTGAGGACGATGGCAGGCTTGTTCCATCAGATCGACGATCCAGTACCAGTGGCCAGTCGCTTCCAGGGCGATCTCGGTGCCGGCAGGCAGAGTGTCGAGAAAGCGGCGATATGCCGCCACGTTGTGCTCAATGCGGACGGGCTTCGATGCCCGTCCGCGTTCGTCGACGGCAACGAAGACCGAATAGTGCTTGTGTGCGTCACATCCCAGATACGATTGCATGCGGGTTCCTCCTTGCTGGAGACCGTAGCGCACTGGGCCGCAGCCACAAGCGCTTTCATGCAATCACCCTGGTCATGCTGGCCGCAGCGGTGCTGGTCATCCTGCGCGCACGGGGAGAAAAAACTCCACGCGGGCAGGTGCCGCTCAGCGTACCAGAACTGCGACACCTGCTCACTCACCTTCTCTGGCGCGGATGGCACGGCGTTGAACATCTGCTGCGCTGGTCCCGATGACGAAGAAGACATCCATTTCACGCTCTGCGCCACCACTACCGGAAGCGCGGCTCTCCACTGCCAATCTTTTATCTACAACTGTAGTATTAGGGGCTCTGCGCATGGCCATCGAGAACAGCACTTCGAACCGGGGCTGGTGTATCACTCCGATCGCGGCAGCCAATATGCCAGCCACGACTAAACGGACTGGCTGAAGGGGCATGGCATCCAGATCAGCATGAGCCGCAAGGGCAATCCCTGGGACAACGCCTCTTGTGAGTCGTTCATGAAGACGCTGAAGTACGAAGAGATGCTGCATCAAGAAAGCCGCGATTTGGCCGATGCGTGGGCCTCGATCCACATGTTCATCGAAAAGTTCTACAACCAGTAACACCTGCACTCGGCCTTGGACTATCTGTTTCCAGCCGACTTCGAGGCACAACTGATGGCACAAAATATGGAGGTAGCTGCGCGGCAGCTTGTTGCGTGAGTTTTTCCGAGGCATTGGAGGATCTATCCACTCGATGGGCGATGAAAAACCGGGAGCGGTTGTCGGCCGCTTCCGGCGCTCATCGGTACGGATGAGTCTCAGCCGGTTATCTCTTGGTCGGTTGCGCTCCCGCAGAGCTTGTCCCCGCTTCACCAGCTGTGCTCAGAATGCTGTACGGTGATCCTGCCGGTCGAAATTTTTCAAGCGAACTGAGGTGGTCCCGGTAGTTTGGACAGGTCTTTCGGGTTTTTAAGTGAAAAGATTGGTCGTGGTCGTCGTGGCGGTGGAAATGTGAAAATCGGCTTGATCGATTTTCAAGGACTTGTGGGAAGGGCG
>JAKAJO010000028.1 GCA_021813745.1 Acidobacteriota bacterium | reverse complement strand
GAACGTCGTACGGGGCACAAAGAGGCCGATGGCTCCCGCAACTTCCAGTGCCCCCGTGAGTATGCGCAGCCACTGGCCGAACCCGATCTTTGCAAAGATCGCAACCATCGGAGGCGCCCCAGCCAGCTTGGAGAATCCAGCCGCCACGAACGCTAAACCCAACGCGATCTTCAATATCCAGAGCGCAATGTTCCTGCCTCTTTGAGGTTTTGAATCCATATTTTCGCCTCCATTTACATTGATATTCTATCAACGTCAATATATTGATAAACTAAATCGGAGATGGATGCAAAAACTTCAAGTGACCGGCATTCAAAAAATTCCGCCTCCCATATCATTCTCGTGATTTGGAAGGCATTGAGAGCCATCAGGCGGCAGATGGATTCGGATCTTCAGCGTTGCGGAATGAGCAACACGGATTTCCGCGTCTTGGAGGTGCTGTTGCACAAAGGATCATTGCCCGTGAACGTCATCGGCCCCAAGGTAGACCTCACCGCCGGTGCCATCAGTGTGGCTGTAGACCGACTTGAGGAACGTGGTCTCGTTACACGTGAGGAGAGTAAGCGAGATCGGCGGGTCCGGACAGTGGCGTTGACCACTGAAGGCAGGAAGGCCATCACTCTGGTCTATGAGCGGCACGTTGCGCTGATGGAGCGACTACTGGCGCCGTTGGATCGCGCTCAACGAGCTTCGCTCGAAGCTATGATGAAAGCGGTCGGCAAGCACGCTGAGACGCTTGGGGATATGCCTGATCCGCTCTGATTCGCACAGTTTCACTTGGAGATTTTTGCTGCGTGGATTCATTGAGGCCAATAACGGGATAAAGCGATGCTCGCCAGCTGCCCAGCCCGCGGCGCCTTCGTGAGTGCTTAACGAGCCAGAATGGTCAGCTGACGACTTCAGGCCGAGGCACTCATCGATCCCCCTGGATAAGTCAATTGGCGGCTATGCGTTAGTCGAGCCGACCGAGAACTCACGTTGGTTCGGAACGACGAAGTACTTGCGTTGGAATGAAAGCGATAAATTGACCAGCGCGATCATCGCGGGTACTTCAACAAGTGGGCCGATCACAGCCGCGAACGCGGCACCGGAGTTGATTCCGAACACCGAGACAGCAACAGCGATCGCCAACTCGAAATTATTCGAGGCTGCCGTGAACGCAAGCGTGGCCGTCTTCGAATAGTCGGCGCCGAGCTTCCGACCCATGTAGAACGACACCAGGAACATGACGACAAAGTAGACCAGCAGCGGGATGGCGATTCTGAGGACGTCGAGGGGCAGACGCACGATGTAGCTGCCTTTGAGAGAGAACATCACAACGATGGTGAACAGCAGAGCGATGAGCGTCAGCGGGCTCACCCGCGGAACAAAGCTTCGGTCGTACCATTCACGCCCCTTTGCCCGGACCAGCACAGTGCGCGTCAGGAACCCAGCGATAAACGGAATACCCAGATAGACGAAGACGCTCTTTGCGATCTCGCCGATGGAGATGTTGACGACCGCTCCGTGCAGGCCGAACCAGCCTGGCAGAACCGTGATGAATATCCAGGAGTAGACGGAGTAGAAGAAAACCTGGAACAACGAATTGAACGCCACGAGGCCGGCCGCGTATTGTGTATCGCCTTTTGCCAATTCATTCCACACGATGACCATAGCGATGCAGCGTGCCAGCCCGATCATGATGAGCCCAGCCATGTACTCGGGATACCCACGCAGAAACACGATAGCGAGCGCGAACATCAGAACCGGTCCGATGAGCCAGTTCTGGACCAGCGACAGACCCAGCACTCGCTTATTACGGAACACCTCGTGGAGTTCTTCGTAGCGGACACGCGTGAACGGCGGGTACATCATGAGGATCAGACCCGCCGCGATCGGCACCGAAGTTGGGCCGATGCTGAAGCGGCTCAGGAAAGGTACGACTCCGGGAGCTAGCCAGCCGAGAGCCACGCCGAACACCATGGCGGCGAAGATCCATCCCGTCAGATAGCGGTCCAGAAAAGACAGGCGGCCTTTTTTCATCGATAGCTCCTACTAGCGGCCTGTCTGGGAGGAATATTGAGTCCACCTTTTCGACAAGTAATACCGGTTAGCCAAGTCGCGACAAAGATTAGCAGGAAAGGCAGCCAGACACCCAGTGGACTTGCAAACATTGCCAGGCTGCGTTGGATTGCAAGAGCGACAACAAAGAAATCCAGCCATGCCACGGTCACAAGGAATCCAACCGCAGTGCTAAGTGGTGACCATGGGCTCCGGCGCCGAAAATAGAAGAGCGAGACGACTACGAAGATGAGCGGGGCCGCAACGGCGTGAGCGACCAGAGCACGCGGAAGAGCTGTAAGGCGCATCGCAATACCCATTGTGGCTGCGCAAAGCGCCCATCCGATGAAGCCACATGCAACCACCACGAAGGGTTCGCGCCCCTGCACAATGACTTTCACTGTCCCTCCTACGATCTGCCGATCTGATCGATCTCGCGCTTGATAGCCATCTCCTCAAGAGTTGCAAAAGGAAGCGCGAGAAACAGCCCGATCCTGCGATCAAGCACGGTGAAGGCATCGCGGAACGCGCGAACGATTTCCTCTGGAGTCCCTGTGACTGCAGCAGGATCCGCGATGCCCCAGTGCGCCGTCATCGGCTGCCCCGGCCAGTATGGACACTGCTCCTTCGCTGCGTTGTCGCATACGGTAAATACGAAGTCGAGCTTGGGTGCATCCGGACCTGAGAACTCGTCCCATGACTTGCTGCGCAAGCCAGTTGTTGACAGTCCCGCCGATTCGATCTGCCGAAGTGCTTCCGGCCGCGGTTGTCCTGTCGGGTGGCTCCCCGCGCTGTAAGCCGTAAACTTACCCTTGCCTTTGTGGTTCAGAAGTGCTTCGGCCATGATCGAGCGCGCAGAGTTGCCGGTGCAGAGGAACAAAACGTTGTAATGATCGGCCATGATTTCTATTCCTTCGCTCCTGCGACAACAGGAGCGCAGCAACCAGGTTGGCAGCAGGCGGAGTTTGGTTTGTTGGCCCGGACGAACGCGCTGAAGAACTTGTCATGTACCTGGGGAGCGATTGCGTCCACGTCAACGCCCGCCTCGGTAAGGAACTGACGGGCATCCTCCACGTCGTAAACGCGCGTCGGTTCCATCGATACGTCTTCGAATCCGGCAGCTTTCAGCTTGGTAATGTATTCGTTCTCTTCAAGAGCGCCGGCGATGCAGCCGACCCAGAGCAACATGCTTCTGCGTACTTCATCCGGCACGCTGCCGCGTACAACCACATCGGAGACAGCGAACCGTCCGCCAGGTTTCAGCACGCGGAAGGCTTCTCGGAGAACGCGATCCTTGTCGGCGGAGAGATTGATTACGCAGTTCGAGATGAGGACATCGATCGAGTTATCGGGCAGTGGGATGTTCTCGATTTCTCCCTTCAGAAATTCCACATTTGTAACGCCCGCCTGCCGTTGGTTTTCGCGCGCGAGTTCCAGCATGTCATCCGTCATATCGAGGCCATAGGCTTTGCCTGTTGGGCCTACGCGTTTCGCGGAGAGCAGCACATCGATACCCCCGCCGGAGCCCAGATCGAGTACGGTTTCTCCGCGCCGGAGGTCGATCAGCGCGGTTGGATTGCCGCACCCGAGTGAAGCCTTGACTGCTTTCTCAGGAATGATCCCCGTCTGATCGACACTGTAGAGGTTGGTGGTAATCGGATCGCAGCACCTGAGCCCAGGGTCGCAACATGCCTGCACACTGTCGGATTCGGCCACCGCACGAGCGGCGCTTCCGTACTTTTCTTTTACCTGTTCCTGAACACTCGATACCATGAATGCGTCTCCTCGCATACGCTAAAGCAAATGTATTGTCCACTGGACACATCTGTCAATGCGTATATCATTAATCTGTGACTCGCTCCCTGCAGAACTACGATCTGGCTCTTCTGTTTGCCGCACTCTCCGACCGCACCCGGCTCAGGCTGCTGAACCTGATGGACGGCAGAGAGGTGTGCGTTTGCTACTTTGTAGAGATTCTCGGACAAAGCCAACCGAAGATTTCGCGGCACTTGGCATACCTGAGGCGTGCCGGCGTTGTTGCCGCCCGGCGCGAGGGCAAGTGGGTGCATTACAAGATCGTCGTACCTACCAACACCGGCGCTGCCAAAATCCTGCGGGAGACGCTGGCTGTGCTCAGAGAAGACAAGGGGATGCAGGCGGACCTCACACGCCTAAACAAATCATGCTGCGTACCTCAGAAGGTCTCCGCTCTGGAAGGAGCGCCTATGCCGATGATCATTGAGGCGCTTGCTTGTTCCTCCTGCTGAATTGACGAGAACAGATGGCCGAGGCGCTCGTCCAGCGGCTATCCGGAATTAGTGAGGATTGGTGTGATAGTTGGCGCTTATGCGCCATCTGGTTTTTTCAACAATGTGAGGATCGACTCTAGGTGCATAGAGTATTAGGCGCGCTTGCTCCTCTCTTCCCGGACTAGAGGAGCGCAATGGAGTTGTGCCCATTCTTCCCCTTGTTCCTGGTCCGCTGGTTGACGGACCAGGAACAAAACGAGGAGCGCAGAGTCGCGCTACCCCGCAGCCGAGGACCGCTAAAAGAACAGCGGCGCCGCCACGAGCGTGATGGTGCTCAGCAACTTGATGAGCACATGCAGGGAGGGACCTGCTGTATCCTTGAGCGGATCTCCTACCGTGTCACCGACAACTGCGGCCTTGTGTGCTTCGGAGCCCTTTCCGCCAAACATGCCCGTCTCAATGTATTTCTTGGCATTGTCCCAGGCTGCCCCGCCATTGTTCATCATGAGTGCGAGCAAGACGCCAGCCATCGTTCCCACCATCAGGAATGAGGCCACCGAAGCGGCACCAACGGGTGTGCCTCCAGGTACCTGCGT
>JAKAJO010000076.1 GCA_021813745.1 Acidobacteriota bacterium | reverse complement strand
CTTCGTCCTCCTCGACCGCATCGTCGTCAGCGCCGAAAACCGCCCGCGCATCGTTGATGCCGCCGAAATCGCCTACCGCGAAGCCGGCGAAGTCATCTTTGAAGAAGTCCCGCGTGAAGAAACCCCTGAGCGCCCGCGTCATCGCTTCTCCGGCGAATACGAGTGCACCGTCTGCCATCGCCCCGGCAAGGAGCCCGAGCCGCGCCTCTTCAGCTTCAACAACCCCTTCGGCGCCTGCCCGCGCTGCCAGGGCTTCGGCAACACCATCGACTACGACCTCAACCTCGTCATCCCCGACAAGGGCCTCACCCTCGCCGACGGAGCCATCGACCCCTGGAACCGCCCCAAATACCGCCCCTGGTTCAGCGATCTGCGCAAGCAGGCCCCCGCGCTCGGCATCCCCCTCGACGTCCCCTGGCGCGATCTCCCGGACTCCGTGCAGGAAATAGTCCTCCGCGGCAAAGGCAGCTTCGACGGCGTCTACGGCTTCTTCGCCCAGATGGAGCGCAAGAAGTACAAGCTCCACGTCCGCGTCATGCTCAGCAAATACCGCGGTTACGCCGAGTGCCCCGACTGCCGCGGCCAGCGTCTTCGCGCGGAGGCCCGCGCAGTCCGCCTCAACGGCCTGAACGTCTGCCAGGCCTCCGCGCTCACCATCGCCCGCGCCAAAGACTTCTTCCACACGCTCACCCTCACGCCCATGCAGCAGGAGATTGCCGGCCAGATCCTCCACGAGGTCCAGCAGCGCCTCAGCTTCCTCGATGCCGTGGGCCTCGAATACCTCACCCTCGACCGCCTCGCCAGCACGCTCTCCGGCGGCGAAGCCCAGCGCATCCAGCTCGCCACCTCGCTCGGCTCCCAGCTCGTCGGCGCGCTCTACGTCCTCGACGAGCCCTCCATCGGCCTGCACACGCGCGACACCGCCAAGCTCATCCACATCCTTGAAGAGCTGCGCGACCTCGGCAACACCATCATCGTCGTCGAGCACGACCCCGATGTCCTCCGCGCCGCCGACCACCTCCTCGACCTCGGTCCCGGCGCAGGCGAGTTCGGCGGCAAGCTGCTTGCCGAAGGCAACCTCGCCGAAATCGAGGCCAACCCCAACTCGCTTACCGGCCGCTATCTCTCCGGCAAGCTCTCCATCCCCGTGCCCACGCGCCGCCGCGCCCCCGGCCGCGAAAAGCTCGTCCTCCGCGGCGCACGCTGCAACAACCTCCGCGGCCTCGATGTCGAAATCCCCCTCGGCCTGCTCGTCGCCATCACCGGCGTCTCTGGCTCCGGCAAGTCCACCCTCGTCCATCAAGTGCTCTACCGCGCCGTCGCCCGCGCTCTGGGCCAGACCGACGGCGGCGACCCCACCGGCCTCTACCGCTCCCTCACCGGTGTCGAGCGCCTCAATGACGTCGTGCTCGTCGACCAGACCCCCATCGGCCGCACTCCCCGCTCCAACCCCGTCACCTACATCAAGGCCTTCGATCTCATCCGCGAGCTCTTCGCCGCGCAGCCTGAGGCCAAGCGCCTCTCGCTCACGCCCGGCCACTTCTCCTTCAACGTCCCCGGCGGCCGCTGTAACACCTGCGAGGGCGACGGCACCGTCACCGTCGAAATGCAGTTCCTCGCCGACGTCGAGCTGCCCTGCGAAGACTGCAACGGCACGCGCTACCAGCCCCGCATCCTCGAGGTGAAGGTCAAGGGCAAGAGCATTCATGAAGTGCTGCAGATGACCGTCAAGGAAGCGCTGCGCTTCTTCACCGGCCAGACGCGCCTGCTCGAAAAGCTCGCCGTCCTCGACGAGATTGGCCTCGGCTACCTGCGTCTCGGCCAGTCCGCTACCACGCTCTCCGGCGGAGAAGCGCAGCGCGTCAAGCTCGCCGCCCATCTCGCCCAGGTGCGCTCGGCCAACGCCAGCGCCAAACCGTCGCAAGCCAGCCGCGTCCTCTACATCCTCGACGAGCCCACCACCGGCCTCCACTTCGACGACGTCTCCAAGCTCCTCACCGCCTTCCGCAAGCTCATCGACGGCGGCGGCTCGCTCATCGTCATCGAGCACAATCTGGACGTGATCAAATCCGCCGACTGGGTCATCGACCTCGGACCCGAGGGCGGGGAAGCCGGCGGCCAGATCGTCACCGAAGGCACGCCGGAAGAGATCGCCGCCAGCCTCCACTCCCACACCGGCCACTGGCTCGCCCGCGTGCTGTAGGAATGTATAGCGACTTGCAAACTTTCGGCTGCTAAATTGGCCAAGAGGCTTTGCTGCTACCCTAATCTCTTCAGTAATAGATGAGGAAGCCATGGCCCTCTTGAGCTTTTGGAAGAGCAATAAAGATGAAGTATTGAAACTGACCGTTGAGCAGGTGCTTTCAAATGCTGGTGACGGTAACCTGCGTGACAATACCGAATGCTCAACAGAGTTCAGGCAGTTTCTGAGGATGGCACCAAGCGAACGTCTCTTCGGCTATGCACGTCACTGCTTGGAAAAGGCGTTCGACAAGAGCGGCTTGGTGCTTCAAGACATCGTAAATGAACTGGGAAGGCGGCTGGACTTTGAGGTAGAGGACGGTCTCTATCACGGGAAGAAGAATGCTGTGGGTTTCGATGGGATTTGGCGCTATAGGGAACAGCCCGACCTAATCATCGAGGTTAAGACAACGGATTATGTGACCATCTCGCTCGACAAGCTGGCGATTTACAAGGAGAAGCTCAATACAGGTGGGAAAGTTCAGCGAGAGGCATCTATCCTAATCATCGTCGGCCGTGAAGACACGGGTGCCCTAGAGGCACAGGTTCGGGGCTCCCGCTATGCGTGGGACATGCGCCTAATAAGTATTGAGCGCCTTATCAAGCTTGTGCAGATCAAGGAGAAGTCAGACGACCCAGCAACCATCAACCAGATTCGCCAATTGCTGCAGCCGTTTGAGTACACGAAGATCGACAAGATCATCGACGTAATCTTTACAACCGCTGTTGACGTTGAGAACCAGCAGGGTAGTGAAGAGGAAACACCTAGCGAGCCGGGTGAGCACGAGATAGGAAAGCAGATAAGGACCGCGCCCGAACTGCTGAATGCAAAGAGACAACAAGCGGTGGACGCCTTTGCCGCCATCAAAGGCAAAGAACTGGTGAAACAAAGTCGCACCCTCTTCTGGAGTTCTGACAAAGAGCTTCGAGTTTGTTGCGCAGTTTCAAAACGCTATGCAGGGGACTACCAGCCGTATTGGTACGCTTTTCACCCAAAGTGGGACGACTTCTTAGCTGAGGCTAAAGAGGGCTTTCTACTGCTGTCCTGCATGGATCGAAATGAGGCGTTTGCTGTCCCTTATTCATGGCTTGCAGAAAATAAGAAAAACCTGAATATGACGGAGAACGGTGACCGCTCTTACTGGCACATTGCGGTGACCAGCCTTGACGGCGGCGAGCTTGCAATAAACGTTTCTAGGGTCGGTAGCAAAACTGCACTGAAGCCTTATCGCTTTCCCATCGAATGACCCATCTGGCCTCTTGCCCAAGGCCTCGCTTCCGAGGCCTGGGGAATGCCCGAACCGGCAGCCTACGAATTCCGCTTCAGCGCCCGCTTCAGCACTGTCTCCAGCGCAGCCTTCACCTCGGCGTACTCCTCCGGCTTCACCTTGCCTGAGAGCTTCTCGCTCTCCAGCGTGAAGAGCTCTTCCTTCAGCGCATTCAGCAGCGCCGTGTTCTTCGCCGCCGCTGATGTCGCTGCCGGCACATAGGCCGCCGGAATGCCCGCAGCAGACGCACCCGCCGCTGCGCCCGGTGCTGCCGCCGCGCCCGCCGGCTTGCGCAGCAGGAAGGCCGCCGCAGCCGCCAGCACCAGCGCCAGCCCGGCCAGAATCCACCACTTGTACTTCGACAGCGGGTCCGGCGTGTTGATCGGCTCACCGATGCCGCCGCCCGGCTGACCGCTTGCGGGGCCTGCCTGACCACCGGTGTCGCCGGCCTGCTGCTGGCCCGCGCCCTGCTGTCCGCGCGGCATCGAGCCGGTTCCGCTCACGGTAAACTCCAGTGCCGTGCCCGGCGCCAGATTGCGTGCCACAAAGGTCTGCACGCCCGGGTCTTCCTGCACCTGCTGGAAGGGTGAACTACCGCCCGGGGTGAACGTCATGCTCTTCGGCAGCAGCACCCCCACATTCTGCGTGGGCAACGACGGTCTGGGATGGAAGGTGAACTTTCCGTCGCCGTACGGCACCGTGTATTCAAGCTGGAAGAGCGTATCCTTTTCGCCCTCGTCCGGCTGAATCGGAAAGTTAAAGGCATACTGGTCCTTTGGTCCCGCCGGATCCAGCCGCACGCTCGTCGGCAGCCCCGTCGGCCGTTGCGCCGCCGTGCCCACAATCGTTGCCCCATCGGGAAGCGAAATCAGAAAGGTCTTCGGGCTCCACTCCGTCTTCGGCGGCGAACTCGTGTTGTGTACAAAGTAACGCTCCGTCACATGCAGAGCCCCGTTGTCAGTCTCCACCTCAATCACGTCCGCCTCGATGGACACGCCGTCCACTTTGGCCGCCACGTCATACACCGGGATATCGCCCGGCCCGCCGCCCTGCGGCGCTGCGATAAAGTACCCGGCGCCCTGGTGTGTCACGCGAATCAGATACGGTCCTGGGCCCGGCGTGTTGAGCGTGTAGCGGCCCTGTGCGTCGGTCGTCGCCGTGCCCACTTCGGCCATGCCCGCCTGCACATCCACCAGAGCCACCTTGTCGCCCGCCGCCGGCTTGCCCGTGGTTTTATTCGTCACTGTGCCGGTCACCGTGGCCGCCTGTGCCAGCAACCCTCCAAGGCACACACTCACCGCCGCCGCATACAAAACTTTCTTGATCGCTTTCATCGTGTCTCTGGATTTCCTTCTCGTGTCGAAAAGCCTTGCTTCGGTCATGCCTGCTGTAGATGCTCAATCTCGGCAAGCAACTGCGCCGCTTCGCTTTCCAGCAGCGCCCGCTGTGCCAGAAAATCTTCTTCCGGATACTTGCCAGCGCGGTGCTCAAAATTCAAATCGCGCAGGTTTTCATACAACTGCTCCTTGCGCTCCAGCAGATATTCGAGGCGCGTCTTGTCCTTCTGGTTCGCAAACACGTTCTCCGGCCAGAAGGTGTAGATCCCCAGCGCCAGGGCCAGCATGGCTCCTGCAATCACTCCCTGTAGATCCGTCATCGCGTCCCTCCTCCGTCCAGGCCCTCTTCGGTCTCGCGGCGAATCTGCGCGCGCAAGGCTTCCATCTCTGGTGTTGTTGCCGCTCCTGCCATCGCCTTCTTACCCAGCGACCAGTGCCGCACCAGCAGAATGGTCCCTAGCAGTGCCGCCGCAAACACCGCAAACGGCGCAACCCACGCCACCAGGTCAAAGCCGTGCGTCGGCGGAGCCGCCAGCACCGTCACGCCATACTTCGCTGCAAAGCTGTTCAGGATCTGTTGGTCTGTCGCGCCTGAGGCAATCGCTGCGCTCAACTCATTGCGTTCCCGGCCGGACTCCGTGCAGCCTACGTGGTTGCACTCGCCCAGCAGTTGTGCGCAGCCGCATGTGCACATCAGTCGATGACCCAGGTCGTTGAATCGCGCACTGTCACTGCCCGCCGCGGTCCAGAAGCACACAGCAACTGCCAGCAGCAGCGCCTGCGCCGCCTTCATCCAGGGGAACCTCCTCATGCCTGCCCGCATCAGTCGCCCCCTCGCAGTGCCGCCTCGGCTGGCTGCGGCATCGCAACGCGCAAAGGTGCGGTCGCTGGCGCAAGGCTCGGAGTCAGCGCAATCAGCGTTCCGAAGACGATGAAGACTACGCCCGCCCAGATCCAGCCCACCAGCGGATTCAAAAATGCCTTGATAATCGGGTTGCCCGTGTCCGGATTCGTCCCCTCGTACACCACATAAAGATCCCAGCCCGGCACGGAGTGGATCGCCACCATCGTCTGCGGCTGTTGGCTCGCCAGGTAGACGCGCTTTTCAGGCGTGATCTGGAACTCCTTCTTGCCGCCGCGATACACATCCAGCAGCGCGTACTCAGAGTCGTAATTGGCGTTCGAGTCCTGCGTGAAACCAATGCACCTCAGCGTGTAGGGGCCCACGCTCATCGAGCTGTTCAGGGCCAACTCGCTTTCGCTGCTCCGATTGAATGCCGATCCGGCCAACCCCACCACCACAATCACCACGCCGATGTGAATCATGTAGCCGCCGTAACGGCGCGTGTTGCGACGGATCAGCAGATACATCGAGGAGAATAAATTCCGCCGCGTTTGCTTGCGGATGACGTTGGCACCGCGCAGGTACTCCGACAGAATCGCCGTGAAGACGCCCGCCGACAACCCAAAGGCCACCAGCGCATAGAAGTTGCCGGCATCGAAACTGCCGTTCTTCCACGGCCATACGCCCACCGCCAGGCACACAATGACCGTGCCCCACAACGCAATCGAAGGAATTACAAAGTTCCGCCGCACCGCCCGCAGCGACGTCGCCCGCCACGGCAGCAGCGGCCCCACGCCGGTCAGAAACAGCAGGAACAGCCCAATCGGCACCGCAACACGGTTGTAAAACGGCGGTCCCACCGTGACCTTTGTGCCCTGCACATACTCCGAGAGAATCGGGAACAGCGTGCCCCACAAAATCACAAAGCAGGCAGCCAGCAGCACCAGATTGTTAAACAGAAAGCTTGACTCCCGGCTTACCAGCGACTCCAGCCGCTGCTCGCTCTGCAAGTGGCTGCGCTGCAGCACATACGTAAAGATGCACACCGCCAGCACAATCACCAGAAACGCCATGAACCAATTACCGATAGACGACTGCGCAAAGGCATGCACCGAACTCACCAGCCCACCGCGCGTCAGCAGAGTGCCCAGAATAGACAGCGCAAAGGTTGAGAAGATGAGCCACACGTTCCAGCTCTTCATCATCCCTTTCCGTTCCTGCATCATCACCGAATGCAGAAAGGCCGTGCCCGTCAGCCATGGCATGAAGCTGGCGTTTTCCACCGGGTCCCAGCCCCAGTAGCCGCCCCATCCCAGCACCGCGTAGGCCCAATGCATGCCGAGAAAGATCCCCATCGTCAGGAACAGCCACGTCACCAGCGTCCATGTGCGCGTAATCTTGATCCACTTTTCGCCGGGGTAGCGCATCATCAGCGCGCCCAGCGCAAAGGCAAAGGGAACCGTGAACCCCACGTACCCCAGGTACAGCATCGGCGGATGAATCACCATCTCCGGATACTGCAGCAGCGGATTCAGGCCATTCCCATCATCCGGAATAGCGCCTTTCAGCAGAGAGAACGGCGGCGCGGCAAAGTTCACCACCGCAAGAAAGAAGACCTGCACGCCCGCCAGAATGGTGCCCGCATACGCATACAGCTTCACATCGGTCTTGTGCAGCAGCCGCAGCACAAATCCGTACCCCGCCAGCAGCCACGCCCACAGCAGCAGCGACCCCTCCTGCCCGCTCCACAACGCGGCAAACTTGTACGGCGCAGGCAGCGCACGGTTCGAGTGCTCCAGAATGTACGTGATGGAAAAATCGTTTGCAAAAACAGACCACACCAGCGCAAACGCGGCTCCGGTTACTGCGATAAATCCAGCGATTCCAGCGCGCCGCGCCGTATCCGCCAGCCGCTCCGGAGAAATCCGTGCCGGCTGTCCCGTCGCAATCAGTCGCAGTGAAATCGCCCCGGCAAACAGGTTGTATGCGGCCAGCGTCAGCGCGATTAGAAGTGCAAAACTACCAAAGGCTGCCATCTTGTCTCCATCACGATTCTCGCATGCAGGCTGGCAGCCTGTACCGCGGCCTCCAGCAAGCTCATTCTTTCTCAAGAATAGGGCAACAGAATGTGATTTGCCTCACACCTGCGATGGAGAGAAACCGATGGCTGAATCGCCTGAACCGCGATCGCCTTTTCATTTGTGTTCGCGGGCCATCAACTCCGAGGCCACCGTGAGCATGGTCTCTGAGGGAACCGTGCGGGGAAGAAAGCGCACGCCATCCTCCTCGTAGTCCGCAGCCGCGTCATTCGAGTTTCCCAGCACAATCACGGGGACCTTCGGCTGACGGGCATGAAGTTCCGCCACAAACTCTGGGCCGCTGATCCCCGGCATATGGAGCCCCGAGATCACCAGTCCAAGCTTCTCAACAAAATGTGGCTGCTCCAGAAGACACAACGCCTCGGCCGCGTCGGCCGCGCGTTGCACGTCTTTGAAGCGCTTGCCTAGTAGAGACTTACGCGCGAACGCCTGGAGCGGGTCGTCGTCTACAAGTAAGATTGTCGGCATGATCCCCTTAGCCCGCACGGCCCGAGTACCCACGGGCCTCGAATTAACGAACTCACAACCTACGATGACTCAATCGCATCGGCGGTTGCCTTGCTGAAAATCCCTCCCGTTCCCATCGGTATCAACCGAACAGAAATTCCTTCTCCCGTAGCTCCTTGATGCTGTCGCGCAGCTTGGCCGCTCGCTCAAATTCGAACTTCTTCGCCGCTTCCCGCATCTCAGTCTCCAGCTTGGCAATGAAGGCATCCACTTCCGCCTGCGAGTTGAACTCCGGAATCCCTTCCGTTGCCTCCTCCGCCACGTCGCCGTACTCAGCCTTCAGAATCTGCGCCAGACCCATCTCGACGGCACTCATGATCGACTGCGGCGTAATGCCGTGCTCCTCGTTGTACGCCCGCTGAATCGCCCGCCGTCGTTCCGTCTCCCCCATCGCCTGCCGCATCGAGTCCGTCACCCGGTCGGCATACAAGATCGCCCGTCCCTCCACATGCCGCGCTGCGCGTCCCATGGTCTGGATCAGCGACCCCGTCGAGCGCAGAAAGCCCTCCTTGTCCGCGTCCAGAATTGCCACCAGCGACACCTCTGGCAGGTCCAGTCCCTCGCGCAGCAGGTTAATCCCGATCAGCACGTCATACTCGCCCTTGCGCAGCCCCGCCAGCAGGCGCACCCGCTCCAGCGTCTCAATCTCCGAGTGCATATACCGGCACTTCACCCCCACCTCGGTGTAGTAGCCCGCCAGGTCCTCAGCCATCCGCTTGGTCAGCGTCGTCACCAGTACCCGTTCGCCCCTCTTCGCCCGGTCGCGAATCTCCGCCAGCAAGTCGTCGATCTGCCCCTTCACCGGCCGCACTTCCACCTCCGGGTCCACCAGTCCCGTCGGCCGGATCACCTGCTCCACCACCACTCCCGCCGAGCGCGTCAGCTCATACGGCCCCGGCGTCGCCGACACATAAATCGTCTGATTCACCCGGTTCTCAAACTCGTCAAACTTCAGCGGCCGGTTGTCCATCGCCGAGGGCAGCCGGAACCCGTAGTCCACCAGGTTCTGCTTGCGGCTGCGGTCGCCAAACCACATTCCATGCACCTGCGGAATCGTCGCGTGGCTCTCATCCACAAACAAAATAAAGTCCCGCGGGAAGTAGTCCAGCAGCGTCGGCGGCGGCTCGCCCGGCAGCCGCCCGCTGAAGTGCCGCGAGTAGTTCTCAATCCCGTGGCAGTAGCCCATCGACTTGATCATCTCCAGGTCAAACCGCGTCCGCTGGTTCACCCGCTGGGCCTCCACCATCCGCCCTTCGGCCTCCAGCTTGCCCACCCAGTCGCGCAGCTCCGCCAAGATCGACTCAATCGCCTCCGCCTTGCGCTCCGGCTGCACCACATAATGGCTCTTCGGATAAATCGGCAGTCGCGAGTACGTCTGCTTCACCGTGCCGAACAGCGGGTCAATCTGCGCCAGCGACTCAATCTCGTCCCCGAACATCTCAATCCGGTACGCATTCTCATCGTAGGTAGGGAAGACCTCGATCACGTCGCCCCGCACGCGAAACGTCCCGCGCCGGAAGTCCGTATCGTTCCGCTCGTAGAGAATCTCCACCAGCCGCCGCGTAATGTCCTTGCGGCTGATCTGCTGGCCCTTTTCAAGCAGCAGCAGCATCCCGTAGTACGCCTCCGGCGAGCCCAGGCCGTAGATGCAGCTCACCGAGCTCACGATGATCGCGTCGCGCCGCTCAAACAGGCTGCGCGTCGCCGAGAGCCGCAGCTTGTCCAGCTCCTCATTGATGGTCGCTTCTTTTTCGATATACAGGTCGCCCGCCGGAATGTACGCCTCCGGCTGGTAGTAGTCGTAGTAGCTCACGAAGTACTCGACCGCGTTGCCCGGAAAGAACTGCTTGAACTCGTGATACAGCTGCGCCGCCAGCGTCTTGTTGTGCGCCAGAATCAGCGCCGGCCGGTTCGACTGCTCAATGACCTTCGCCATCGTGAAGGTCTTGCCAGACCCCGTCACGCCCAACAGCACCTGGTGCTGCTCGCCCGCCGCCAGGCCGCCCACCAGCTCCTCAATCGCCCGCGGCTGGTCCCCCCGCGGCTTGTACGGCGTCACAAGCTGAAAGTCCATTCCGGGATTATAGCGGAATGGGCGAATGGAAGGAGAAAATGCTGGCGAATCCCCCAAGTGTCAGGAAAGCACGAGGGGAACCTGAAATGTCCTTCGAAACTCGCCGTCTCCGCCCCAAATCAATGTAACCTCCGCCGTATGTCTGCCACGCGAAAGTTCGAATTCCTCAAAGGGTTTGTCTCCGAATTCCTTTTCCCACCCCATGCGGATTCTGTTCGTGCTCAAAGCAAGGTAGGGTACGGACGGATCATCAGAGCTGATAGTGAGAATGAGATGTTTGGTCTCTCCGGGCTGAATTTCGGTGGTGTCGAGCGAAGCGTTTATCCAGCACCCGTGGGCAATCCTGATCTTCGTCGACGCATCACCAATAAATACCAGGTGCGCCTTAACGTATTCCGCCCTTGTCCCGGGAACCGAACCCTTTGGATCAAGATAGAAAGGAAGTAGAAGTGCTCGTGCGCGCCAGCCCGGCATCTGACCGATACGCCAGATCTCACCTGCATCATCCATATAAATTGGCCGGGTTTCGACCTCAAGCAACTCGATTTGCGCTCCATTTGAATCAGAGGATGGCTTCGGCTGAGAAGGAGCCGAATCTTCAGGTGGAGGCGGGGATTCTGCCCATCTTACCTTGATAGGCGATAAGCTTGAGCCCGTGCCTTCGAGAGAGATAATGAATTTCTTATGCGCCAGAGTCATGTGTTTCGAGTGAGCCGCTCTTGAGATTATGTAAACCTCACCCGTGACCGAAACAGGTACGTGCAAAGGAAAAGGCACTCGTTCTGGATCCGAGGACGGGGCATTCCACTCCATGTCCTTCCTTGAAATCGGATTTGGGTTCTCGCACATGATTAACGCATCGGGCGTTCTAAAGACCAGCAACGCATCTGCATACGCCCCCGGCCGCAGATCAATCTGATTTTCATCCCGATCTATCCAGCAGGAGCTCTCGATGGAAGCTGTCTTGGAACCTAGGCTCAGGCTTACAGAAGCTACGATCTTCCTGGCGACCAGGGCACCGCCCTTCGCTGCAGCTGGCTTATTGAAGACACGGACCGCAACGCAAAATTCTCCCGCATCTGAATACCGAAGCGTGGAGTCCTCGACTGCGGATCTTCCCTGGGCGAAAGACAACTCGAGATCAGGCAGTTCCTGGATCAAATCATCTGCCGGTTCCGACGGGACGGTTGTCGGCAGCACACTGCTCGGCGCTGACGCGGATGCTGGCGGGGGAATCTGAGGTGTGGAGGTTACTTCGACGCTTCCAAACTGGATCACCGGCGCGAAGTGAATGTTGCCGGCGGAGGCGTTCGCCGCACCCCCCATCGCCGCCCCGCTTCGGGACGGATCAGAGCCTGACGGAAGCGCAGTCCGCGACTCCGAGGCGAACCAGAAAAGAAAGCAGCCCCCCGAAAACAAGAGGGAGCAGTACATGATTCCGGTTACAGCGGTCGAATGTGATCGAGTCCAACCCGCAAAGTGGATCAAAGCCATAGCCAAGAAGACCGCAAAGAGAATTCCTGCGGCGCCGCCAGCAATCCTATTGGCCCTTTCAGAAAGCATGATTGATTTTCTATCAAACATAAATACCTTTCACCATTAGGGGACTTGCCAAGCGCATGCCGTTTACCGGATCTGCATCACCCCTATCCTTGGTGGCCCATCCATGGCGCGGCCTCACAGCGGTATGGGTTGCGATTGCACATCAGCCGATCCCGCCACTGTCAAATCTCCCGCGCTACCGCCCCTCACGCCGCATCCACATGCAGCCGCTTCCCCAGCGCCCGGAGCGCCGTGTCAATCCGGTCGATCTTGGTGGGGTGTTTCAGGTTCGTCAGGCGGTTCACTTCCTGCCGCGTCGTCCCAATGCGCCGTGCCAGCTCTGCCGGGCGCACTTTCTGCCGCAGCATCTCATTCAGCAGCAGAACTTTCGCCGCCACGCTCGGAGCCAGCTCCACCACCGGCTGCCCGCGCCGCGCCTGCGAGGGAAGCGGCACCATGCGCTGGTCGTCGAAATAGAACTCCATCGCCGTCTCCAGCGCTTCCTTCGCCATTGCCAGAGCGTGTTCCCGGTTGTCCCCAAAGGTGTGAGCCTCGGGAATATCCGGAAAGCTGACCGTGATGTGCTCGCCGTCCTTGCGAAGATTCACTGGATATCCGCGCATGGTCACTCCTTATCCAGCAGTCCGAGTTGCTTCTTGATGGCTGCCACCAATCCCTTGGGAAGCTCTTTCTTGCCATGCATCGGCAGGATGGTATGGCGGCCCAGATAGGACACCTTGAGGTGCGATCCCGTCTGGGTTCCGAACGTCGCGCCCTGTTTCGCCAGCCATCGCTTCAACTCGCTGCTGTTCATGCCCTATGTGTAAACATTTTTGCTTACAGATGCCAGTCTGTCAACAACGGACCGCAGCACCCAGCGCCCACCGGGCTGGCCATCTCCGGCTCATCCCCCGTCCCGCACCATGGCAAGAACGACATCCAGAAAATCCGGGAACAGGTATACTTATGTTTGTGACTACCACCGCCCTGAACCCCACCTCTACAGGCAGTCTGGCTGGCGCTTCCCCTTCAGACAAGCGCGTGTTGCTCCTCAAGCCCCGCGGCTTCTGCGCCGGTGTCGTCCGTGCCATCGACATCGTTCGCATCGCCCTCGAGACCTTTGGAGCGCCCATCTATGTCCGCCGCGAGATCGTCCACAACCGCTATGTTGTGAACGAGTTGGCAGAGAAGGGCGCGATCTTCGTGCACGAAATCGAAGAGGTCCCCGATGGCGCCCGCGTCATTTACTCCGCCCACGGCGTCTCGCCCGCGGTCCGCGAGTCCAGCAAGCTCCGCCACCTCAAGGTGATTGACGCCACCTGCCCGCTCGTCACCAAGGTCCACATTGAGGCCGTCAAGTTCGCCCAGCAGGGCTACTCGCTGGTCCTCATCGGCCACCGCGACCACGACGAAATCGAAGGCACCCTCGGCGAAGCACCCAATGTCACGCAGGTTGTCTCCAACGTCGCCGACGTCGAAGCGCTCCAGGTGCCCGATCCAAATCGCGTCGCCTATCTCACGCAGACCACGCTCTCGCTCGACGAGGCCCGCGACATCATCCACGCCCTCAAGACCAAATACCCCAACATCGCCGGCCCCCACTCGCAGGACATCTGCTACGCCACGGAAAACCGCCAGGTCGCTGTCCGCAATGTCGCCCACAACGCTGGTTTGGTGCTCGTCGTCGGCTCTACGAACAGTTCCAACTCCAACCGCCTGGTCGAGGTCTCGCGCAATCTCGGCACGGTAGGGTATCTGATTGATAACTATCAGGCCATCAACCCCGACTGGCTTACCGGCGTGACCAACGTCGCAGTCACCGCCGGCGCATCTGCCCCGGAGATTCTCGTCCAGGGCGTCATCGATTATCTGCGGCAAAACGGCTACTCGCGCGTCGAAGAAGTTGAGGTGATGCCGGAGAACGTCCGCTTCGGCCTCCCGCCTGAGATTGTTCAGGCCATCGGCAGCGCCAGTGGCGACCATTCCGTCGCCGTGCAGTAGCATCCCGGGCCTGGCGCGCCGGCAATCCGGCTCGGCGCGCCGCTTGGCCCCTCAAAAAGAACCCTTTCCGCGCTCCGGGAATCCTGTAGAGTAGCGGGCAGATGCGCGTTCCGATTTCCCGGCCTTCTGCCGGGCGACGCGAAGCAGAACTGAGGCATCGCAAATCAGCATGAGTGCAGAGCAAGGAAAGCAAGTCGCGACATCCACTGTTCCCAAATTCGGGCGACTGGATGCAGACCTGGGAGATGTGGACGTTGCCCTCGGACGCGCCCGCGAGCACCTACTCTCCCTGCAGCATCCGGATGGCCATTGGTGCGGAGAACTCGAAGCTGACTCCATGCTCGAGGCCGACTACATCTTCCTCCACACGCTCCTTGAGAGTGGCGACCCCGGCCGCCTCCGTCGCGCATTCACTGAGATGATGCGCTACCAGAACGACGATGGCAGCTGGAGCATCTATCCCGGCGGTCCCGGCAACATCTCCCTCTCCGTCAAGTGCTACTTCTCCGCCAAGCTCATGGGTCTCACCGCCGACGAGCCCCGCATGGTCAAGTGTCGCGAGTGGATCCTCGCGCATGGCGGAGTTGTTGAATGCAACACTTTCACCAAAATGTATCTCTGCGCCCTCGGCCAGTACGATTACGACGCCGTACCCGCCATCCCGCCGGAGATCGTCCTCTTTCCCAACTGGTTTTACTTCAACCTTTACGAAATCTCCTCCTGGTCGCGTTCGATTCTCGTCCCGCTGGCCATCATGTACGCCAAAAAGCCCTTCAAGAAGATTCCGCACGAGCAGGGAATTGACGAGCTCTACGTCGGTGGCCGCGCCAACTCCATCCTGCGGCTCCGCCGCGATCGCAAAAAGCTCTTCTCCTGGCGCAACTTCTTCATCGTCATTGATCGCATCATGCACTGGTCAGAGGCCGTGCATCTGCGCCCGCTCCGCAAGCTCGCCCTCAGGCGCGCAGAGAAGTGGATGCTCAATCGCCTCGAGATGACCGACGGCCTCGGCGCCATCTATCCGGCCATGATGAATGCCATCATCGCCCTGCGCTGCCTTGGCTACTCCGAGGACGATCCCCAGGTCATCCGTGCCCGCGACGAATTCGAAAAACTCGGCATCGAGCAGGCTGCTACCGAAGATATGCCCGAGCCCACCTTCCGCATGCAGCCCTGCATGAGCCCTGTCTGGGATACCGCGCAGGCCGTCTACGCGCTCGGGGAAGCCGGCGTGCCCGCCGACGATCCACGCATGGTCAAGGCAGCCGACTGGCTGCTCTCCAAAGAAGTTCGCCACAAGGGTGACTGGGCCGTTAAAGTTCCCAATGTCGAGCCCGGCGGCTGGTATTTCGAATACGCCAACGAGTTCTACCCAGACACCGACGACACCGCCCAGGTCCTCATGGCCCTCAGCAAGGTCAACAATCCCCGCGAGCGCCTCCAGATTCAGGTCGCCGAGCGCGCCATCGATTGGGAGTTCGCCATGCAGTGCAAAAACGGTGGCTGGGGCTCCTTCGACAAAGACAACACCAAGATGATCTTTCAGTACATCCCCTTCGCGGATCACAATGCCATGCTCGATCCGCCGACGGTGGACATTACGGGACGCATGCTCGAAATGCTCTCCGCCTACGGCTACGACCAGGGCGACAAGCGTGTGCAGAAGGCCATCAAATTCATCCTCTCCGAGCAGGAGCCGGACGGAAGCTGGTTCGGCCGCTGGGGTGTCAACTATATCTACGGCACCTTCCTCGTCCTGCGCGGCCTTGAGGCCATCGGCTTCGACCCTCTCGAGCCCCAGGTGCAGCAGGCCGCCGAATGGGTCCGCATGGTCCAGAACTCTGACGGCGGATGGGGTGAGACCTGCGGCAGCTACGACGACCCCAATCTCCGCGGCACTGGCGTCAGCACCCCCTCGCAAACCGCCTGGGCACTGCTCGCCCTGCTCGCCGCCGGCGACGACCGCTCCGACTCCATCGCCAAAGGCATCCGCTGGTTGCTCACGCATCAGCGCCCCGACGGCAATTGGGACGAGTCCATGGGGGCAGGACCCACGCGCCAGAACATCATTACGGGAA
The DNA here is from genome assembly GCA_021813745.1 of Acidobacteriota bacterium. Classification (GTDB taxonomy): domain Bacteria; phylum Acidobacteriota; class Terriglobia; order Terriglobales; family Acidobacteriaceae; genus Telmatobacter. The sequence goes on along the minus strand of JAKAJO010000076.1, from coordinate 80,736 downwards.
CAGGCTTTCCCCGTGTCTTTTATCTGTCGTATGACATGTACCGACTCTACTTCCCGCTGCTGGCGCTTACCACCTACAAGAAAGCCATGGAGCGCGCCGCATAGTCAGCCAGATTCACCTCGATGCGCGGGCCCAGGTCTCGCTTTTAAGACCTGGGAAACAAATGATTCAACCGGCCTGAAGGTCAACAGCCTCAGCCCGCAAACAACCTGTCAAGACACAGCGCATGGCAAGGCTTCAGCTGGATCCACGTAACCCTTGTGATTCCAGTCGCTTGAGGAACCAAAAAATCTTTGCCGCGTTTTGCATGGAAATTCCGCGATTCAGCTAACCTAGAAGTAGGTGCAAATCGCGCCGGAGGATTGCTCACACTATGGCTGTTCCAATCTCACAGATGTGGACGGTGGCCACCTATGTGCTCAAGAAGCGCTTCAGCGGTAACAAGCGTTACCCGCTGGTGCTGATGCTTGAGCCGCTCTTCCGCTGCAACCTGGCCTGTGCCGGTTGCGGCAAGGTGCAGTATCCACCCCACGTCCTCAAGCGGATGCTTTCGCCCGAGGAGTGCTTCAAGGCTGTCGAAGAGTGCGGCGCACCCATGGTCTCCATCCCCGGCGGCGAGCCCCTCCTGCACCCGCAGATTGTAGAGATCGTTAACGGCCTTATCGCCCGCAAAAAGTACATCTACCTCTGCACCAACGCGCTCGAACTCAAGCGCCGCCTGCACGAGTTCACGCCGTCCAAGTACCTCACGTTCTCCGTTCACCTCGACGGCGACCGCGACCACCACGACTTCTCCGTCTGCCGCGAGGGAGGCTACGATCTCGCTGTCGAGGGCATCAAGGAGGCCGTCAAGCGTGGTTTCCGCGTCACCACCAACGCCACCTTCTTCGATGGCACGGACCCCAACAACGTCCGCGCCTTCTTCGATGACGTCATGGCCATGGGCGTCGAAGGCGTGGTGCTCTCGCCGGGCTATAGCTACGAGATGGCGCCCGACCAGAACCGCTTCCTCGGCCGCGCCCGTGTGCGCCGCCTCTTCCGCGCCATTCTGTCGAACCGCAAGCCGACCTGGAAATTCAACATGTCGCCCCTCTTCCTCGAATTCCTGATGGGCGACCGCAAATACGAGTGCACACCGTGGGGCTCGCCTGCCTACAACATCTTCGGCTGGCAGCGCCCCTGCTATCTGCTCCAGGACGGCTACGCGGAGACTTTCCAGGAGCTCCTCGAAACGACGAAGTGGGAAGAGTACGGCGTCGCATCGGGCAATCCCAAGTGCGCCAACTGCATGGTCAGCTGTGGCTACGAGCCTTCCGCCGTCATGGACGGCTTCGGTTCGCTCTCCGGCTTCTGGGGCATGATCCGCGGGACCTTCAGCCTGTACAAAGATCAGCATGCCCTCAACCTGCTCAGCGAGCCCGCGCCGCATGGCCCATCCACGCTTGTTCAGATTGCCAAGTCCGCCGAAGCGCTGGAGGAAACCAAGGCATGACCGCAGAAGTCGCCAAATACACCATCGAGCAGGTCGAATCCCTCGAACTCGCCCCCGGCAATAAGCATGAGAACCTCGAAGGCTGGGTGCCTGATCTTGCCAGCGAAAGCGACCTCAAGGACGCACTTGAAAAAGCCTTCGACTACCGCGGCGATGTCACCATCACCCTCAAGTCCGGCGAAAAGATTGAGGCCTTCATCTTTAACCGTCACACCGGCGCCACGTTGGCCGACTCCTGGGTGCAGTACTTCGCTCCCAACATCGACGCCAAGCAAAAGGTGAGTTACGCACAGATTGCCCGCCTCGAATTTACCGGCAAAGATCGGGCCGCAGGCAAGCACTGGGAGGACTGGGTTAAGGCATACAACGAGCGCAAGGCCGCCGGCGAAAAAAACATCGCGCTTCATCCAGATGCTCTGGAATAGACCGGAAAATACCCACCCCCCCTTACGATATTTTTTCTACAGTTTCTTTGCATGTTTTCAGAAAGATGAACTCGGACAAATCAGGTCCCGTATTCCGGTCGGATTGGGGGCCTTTTTTGTTGAAAGAGTTTTTCGCAACCGGCGACTTGGATTTTCCATCGCTGCAAACAAAGCGTCGGCTCAAGTCCCGCAACCCAAAACGATTTAAAATAAGATCCAGAGAATCTGTTTCTTATGCGCATCTTTCTTACCGGCGCCACGGGGTTTGTCGGCCATCATGTTGCCAGGTTCCTGGCCGATGAAGGCGCCAGCCTTCGCTTGCTTGTTCGCCGCAGCAGCAATCTCAAGCATCTCGAAGGCATCCCCGGCGACACCGTTGTAGGCGATCTTTCCCGGCCCGAGAGCTACGCTCCGGCGCTCCAGAGCTGCGACGCAGTTGTCCACGTCGCTGCCGACTACCGCCTCTGGATTCGCGATCCCGACTCGATGTACCGCGTCAATGTCGATGGCACCCGCGACCTGCTGCGCCTTGCTCGCGAGGCCCATGTCCCGCGCGTCGTCTATACATCCAGCGTTGCCACCATGCACTTCCGCACAGACGGCATCGTCATCAACGAAGACACGCCCGTCTCCTTGCCGGACATGGTGGGCCACTACAAACGCTCCAAGTTCCTCGCCGAGCAGCAGGCCATCGCCGCCGCACAGGACGGCCAGCAGGTTATGATCCTCAACCCCACAACGCCCATCGGCGCGTACGACGCAAAGCCCACGCCCACCGGCCGCATCTTTGTCGATTTCCTCAATCACAAATTCCCGGCCTACATGGACACCGGCCTCAACCTCGTCGATGTGGCCGAAGTCGCCCGTGCCCATGTCGCCGCGCTTACTCTCGGAACGGCTGGCCGGCGCTACATCCTCGGCGGCGAAAACCTCACCCTCAAGCAAATTCTCGACAAGATGTCCGCCATCACCGGCATTCCGTCGCCCACCGTGAAGGTGCCCTTCGCCGTCGCGCTCACCTATGCCTTCTTCGAAGAGTGGATTACCGGCCACATTCGAGGCCATGAGCCGCGCGCCACGCTCGAAGAAGTCCGAATGGGCCGTAAGAAGATGTTTGCCTCGTCCGCCCGCGCCCAGCAGGAACTCGGCTTCCGCATTGTTCCTGTCTACCCAGCCATGCGCGCTGCCATTGACTGGTTCCGCGCCAATGGCTACGCACCCGCCGACTCGGTTCCTACGTCCGCATGACCCGCACCGCCATCATCGCCGCCATGCGCGCCGAACTTAAGCCGCTCGTCCGCGGCTGGAAGCATGACCGTCGTAACGGCGTCGACACCTGGGCACATCGCGACGACAACCTCTACGTCGCTGCCTGTGCCGGAGCAGGGCAGGCCGCAGCCACACGCGCCTTTGCAGCAATTGAAGAATCCGCGCCCATCGATCTCGTCTTTTCCGTGGGTTGGGCTGGCGCCCTCACCTCCGCATGTGCTCCAGGCCAAGCCTTCAACATCGGTGGCGTCATCGATTCCCGCACCGGCGAGCGCTTCCAGTGCGATGCCGGCGCGGGCGAGCACTGGCTCGTCACCAGCCCCATCATTGCCGGTCCGGACGAGAAGCGCCGGCTCGCTTCCGCTTACAATGCCGCTCTGGTCGACATGGAAGCCGCTGCAATCGGCCGCCTTGCCGCCATGCGCGGCATCCCGTTTTATGCCATTAAGGGCGTCAGCGATTCCGTCGAAGTGCGCCTCCCCGACATGAATCCCTTCCTCACGCACAATGGCCATTTCCGCACTGCGCGCTTTACTCTGTTTGCTCTTTTGCGTCCCTGGTACTGGCAGGCGCTGGCGCATATGGGAGAAAATGGCAAAAGGGCCGCAATCGGCATCGCCGACAGGCTCCACGAGTTTCTCCAATAAACGAGGTCCAATCAGGAACGAATGGCGACGCAAATCTCCGGCGTGGAAAGCCGTATTCAATCCGTAATTCCGTCCACCATGCGCGCTGTGGTCTATCGCGGCGTCAACGACATGCGCGTGGAGACTGTCCCTGTTCCGCGCATCGGTCCCGGCGAGCTGTTGATCAAAATCGCGACCTGCGGCGTCTGCGGAACCGACCTGAAAAAGATTCACACAGGCTCCCACTCCGCACCGCGCATCTTCGGCCATGAGATGGCCGGAACCATCGTCGCAGTCGGCGAAGGTGTGACTTCCTATCACGTGGGCGAGCGCGTGATGACCTTTCATCACGTTCCCTGCGGCACCTGCTACTACTGCCGCAAGCAAACGCCCGCGCAATGCCCGCTCTATAAAAAGACCGGCGTCACTGCGGGCTTTGAGCCCTCCGGCGGCGGCTTTGCCGAATACATCCGCGTCATGGACTTTGTCGTCAACAATAGCGGCGTCGTGCGCATCCCCGATGGCGTTCCCTTTGAGCAGGCCGCCTTCATTGAGCCGCTGAACACTGTGATGAAGGGCGTCAAACTGCTCAATCTTGCCCCGGACGACACCGTCCTCGTCATCGGCCAGGGACCCATCGGCCTCATGCATGCCGTCCTCGCCAGCCGCATCGCGGGCAGGGTGCTCACATCCGATCTCTATCCGGAGCGTCATGCCATCGCCGCGCGTTTCGGCCTGAAGCTTCCCATCCATGCTGGCAATGAGAACGTCGTCGAGCGGGTTATGGCTGAGACGGAAGGCCGCGGCGCCGATGCCGTCATCCTTGCCGTCGGCGGTAACGCCCTCATCCGCACTGCCATGGACGCCGCCCGTCCCGGAGGCAAAGTGATGCTTTTCGCGCAGACCCAGCACGGTGAGGCGACCATCGACCCGGCTGCCGTCTGTGTGGATGAAAAGACACTGATCGGTTCTTATTCCTCATCCTTCCCGATTCTGGACGAAGTGACCGATCTCATCTTCACCGGCTACCGGAATGGTTTTGATCTCACGCAGCTGATCTCGCACCGCTTTTCCATCGAGGACGCGGTGTCGGCAATTGAAGTGGCTTCGCACCCCAAAGCAGACTCCATGAAGATTATGATTGAGCCTGTTCCAGGCGCAGGAGCAGAGTAGGGGGCTCATGCCACGCTCTGTCAAGGACGCAATCAAGCGTAGCCGCTCGACGGTTGAGACCGTAGTGGAGCACGGACGTGCCACGGTTGAAACCGCGCTCGAGCACGGCCGCGCCACCGTAGAAGAGGCCCTTCACCACGGGCGCGCAACGGTCGAGAGCGCGCTCTATCACGGCCGGGCCACGGTTGAAACGGCTCTCTATCACGGCCGCGCCACCATGCAGGCCGCGGTCCTTCATGGCCGTGAAGACATCCGCATCGAAAACGTGCCCGTCCCCAAGGCTGAGGCTGGTGAGCTCATCGTGCGCGTGGGCGCGGCGCTCACCTGCGGAACGGATTTGAAGGTTTTTCGCCGAGGCTATCACGCCCGCATGATCGTTCCGCCTGCACTCTTCGGACACGAGCTTGCTGGCACAGTAGTCGAGGCCGGAGAAGGTGTCACGGACTTCGCTCCCGGCCATCGCGTTGTGGCATTGAACTCAGCCCCTTGCGGCCAATGCTACTTTTGCAGGCGCAATCAGGAAAACCTCTGCGACGATCTGCTCTTTAACAACGGCGCGTACGCCGAGTTCATTCGCATCCCCGCGCGCATCGTCGCCAAGAACACATTGATTGTTCCCGATCATGTGCCCCTGGAGCACGCCGCGCTCACCGAACCGCTGGCCTGCGCGGTGCATGGCTTTGAGGATTCAAATCCGCATCCCGGTGACACAGTTGCCGTGATTGGCGGCGGACCGCTGGGGCTCATGATGGTCCACGTTGCCGCGCTGGCTGGCTGTGAGGTCATCGCGGTCGTCAAGCACGACGGTCAGGTCATCGCAGCCAGGGCGCTTGGCGCAACGCACGTCGTGCAGGCCACCACGATTCGCAAGGCTATCCGCGACACCCGCGCGCTCACGCCCAACGATCGCGGGGTGGACATCGCTATTGAAGCCGTCGGCGTGCCCGACGCCTGGGAAGAGGCCGTCGAGATGGTGCGCAAAGGCGGCACCGTCAACTTCTTCGGCGGCTGCGCGGTCGGCACGCGCGTCAACCTCGACACCAACCGCATCCACTACAGCGACATCACGCTGCGCGCCACCTTCCACCACACGCCAGCCATCTGCCGCGAAGCGCTCAACCTGATCGCGGGTGGCCGTTTCCAGGCGAGCGCCTTCATTACCGGCCACGCGCATCTCTACGAGCTGAACCGTGTCTTTGAAAAGCTGATGAGCCGCAACAGCGAAATCAAGACGGCCATTGTGCCTTGAGGCTAACCATGACGCCTGCAACTCTGCACACACCTCAGGATGCCGATACGCAAGCCAGCTTGCTCGCGCGCGGCTGGTCTGCGCTGCCTGCCTCCTATCGCTTGCCGCAGGTTACGCCGTCACTTGCCGAAGCGCAGGCATGGTGCAGGGAACTGGCCGAGTCGCACTACGAAAACTTCCATGTTGCCACGTGGTTTCTACCCAAGCCTCTGATTCCGCACTTCCATGCGATCTATGCGTACTGCCGCGTCTCCGATGATCTGGGCGATGAGGTCGGTGACCGCGACGCGTCCCTCGCATTGCTCGACTGGTGGGACCGCGAGCTGGACGCTTGCTACGAAGGGCGTGTGCACCATCCCGTCTTTGTTGCACTGGCGGAGACGATTCGCGCCTGCTCCATCCCCAAAGAGCCCTTCGCCGATTTGCTCATAGCCTTTCGCCAGGACCAGATGGTCACGCGCTACCGAACCATGCAGGACGTTCTCGGCTACTGCCGCTACTCAGCCAATCCCGTTGGCCGCCTCGTGCTCTACATCTGCGGCCATGCAGATGAAGAGCGCTTCCGGCTCTCTGATGCGACGTGCTCCGCGCTGCAGCTCGCCAACTTCTGGCAGGACATCCGTGTCGATTGGAAAAAGGATCGCGTCTACCTGCCTCAGGAAGACATGCAGCGCTTCGGTGTCAGCGACCAGACCATTGCTGAAGGCATTGCAACGCCGCAGTTCAAGGCGCTGCTCCGGCATGAAGTCGACTTCGCGCGAAGCCTTTTTGAAGAGGGTCTTCCGCTCATCGACATGGTGGGCCGCGAACTCGCGCTCGACCTTGATCTCTTCAGCCGCGGCGGCCTCGCCATTCTGCATGCCATCGAGAAGCAGGACTTCGATGTGCTGCGTGCCCGCCCCGCTCTCTCCAAATCCACAAAGCTCTCCCTGGTCGTGCGTGCAGTCAGCGGCAAGCTGCTCCCGTTCCTTCGGCTCCGGGCCCGCTCCACAGGGAAAGCTGCTTGAGCCACGACGCCAAATTGGAGCAGGCCTACGGTGTCTGCCGGGCCATCGCCAAGCGCGAGGCGAAAAACTTCTATTACGCCTTCATCGCGCTTCCGCCCGCACGCAAAAATGCCATTTGCGCCATCTATGCCTTCATGCGCAAGGCCGATGACCTCGCCGATGACGAAAGCCTCCCGCGCGAAGAGCGCCGCCGCAGGCTGGAGACATGGCTCACCGATTGGCGCGGCGTGTGCCATGGCGGCGACTCGTCGGACCCGGTCTTTCAAGCCGTTCGTGACGCCACAGAGCGCTTCGCCATTCCGCTCAGCCTCCTCGAAGAGCTTGTGGCCGGCACTACGATGGATCTGAAGGCGACAGCCGATGCGGCGCCAGACACCTATGCCACATTCGACGACCTCTACCGGTATTGCTATCTCGTCGCGTCTGTTGTGGGTCTGGTCTGCATCCGCATCTTTGGCTACAAGGACGCACGTGCGGAGAAACTGGCGGAAGAAACTGGCATCGCATTTCAGTTGACGAACATCCTGCGCGACGTGGCCGAGGACGCCGAGCGCAAGCGCGTCTACCTGCCGCTCGAAGATCTCGCCGCGCGGGGTCTCTCTGCAGAAGCACTGCTGGCGCGGAAATCCGGCACACCACCGAACTCAGCCGAGAGGGCGCTGCTCGCCGAGATGGCACAGCGGGCTGAGGTCTATTACAAGTCCGCCGAACAGCTGCTGCCTCTCATCGATCACGAAAGCCGCGCCGCGCTATGGGTGCTGGTCTCCATCTATCACGCGCTGCTGGTGCGTATTCGCCGTGCAAATTACGATGTTTTCTCAGAGCGCGCCAGCGTGCCTCTTCGTCAAAAGCTGACCATCCTCTGCGTTGGCCTGGCTCGAATGACCGCAGCCCGCATCTTTGGCTGATCTGGAGCGCCGCCAACACAACTCATGTCTGAGCATGTCCACAAATCGGTTGCAGTCCTCGGCGGCGGAGTCGCGGGCATGTCTGCGGGCTGTGCGCTGGCTAACGCAGGCTTCCGCGTCACCCTCATTGAGCGCCGCAGTTATCTCGGCGGACGCGCATCGTCCTATCTGCACCCCGGCGTCAACGAAGTTATCGACAACTGCCAGCATGCGCTCATCGGCGCCTACACCAACCTCCTCGGCTTCTACCGGCGAATCGGTGTTGCGGACAAGATCCACTGGACCACCGACTTTACCATGATTGAGCCAGGAGGTCACCGCTCAGTTCTTGGCCCATCTGCACTGCCTGCTCCGCTGCACGGCCTCCCGCGGCTTCTCAGCACGCATGCATTCAGCCTTGCAGACAAGCTCTCCCTGGCGCGCGCTTTCACCGCAATCCTGTTGGGTCATGCGGACAATCCCAACGAGTCGCTCGGAGATTGGCTCCGTAGACACCATCAGAGCCGGGGCGCGATGGATCGCTTCTGGCGGCTGGTCATCGCCAGCGCACTCAACTCTGACCTGGATGAGATCAGCGTTTCCTACGCCGCAATGGTCATCCGCGGACTCTTCATGGATTCGCCGCAGGCCGGAGCATTCGGCATGAGCACCGTTCCATTAAGTGATCTCTACTCCGGCGCCGAGCCCCACATCGCCCGCCACGGAGGCCGCGTGCTGCTGAACACCAACGTGGAATCGGCATCCTGGCAGGAAGAAACGCAGCAGTGGGAATTGCGCACGCGCGATGACCTGATCACAACCGATTCCCTCGTCCTCGCCCTCCCTTTTGAAGCCACCGCAAAACTCATCCCGCAGATGTCGCCAGCGGAGGGAGCACAAAAACTTCTCGGTCAAATCAAAAAGCACACCCACTGGCCCATTTGCAGCGTCCACCTCTGGTTCGATCGCGAAATGACTGACCTCGATCACGCTGTGCTTCTCGATCGCGAGATTCACTGGATGTACAACAAGGGCCGCCTGCAGCCCTGGCGCAAGTTGAAGGGCGGCTATCTGGAATTGGTCGTCAGTGCCTCGCGCGGCTTTGCTGCGCTGGAGCGCAAGCAGGCCATCGATCAGGCTGTTGCAGAGCTGGCTGAGTTCTTTCCCACGGTGCGCGAGGCAAGACTGGAAAAGGCCGCGCTGGTCAAGGAAGTCCGCGCCACATTTGGTGTCCCTCCTGGCATTGATTCCGCGCGCCCCGCCGCGAAGGACGCGCCGTGGCCCAACTGCTTCCTTGCTGGCGACTGGATCGCAACCGGCTGGCCCTCGACCATGGAAAGTGCGGCGCGCTCCGGTCACCTGGCCGCTGAGGCCCTCTGCAAGGTTGCGGGCCGTCCTCAAATCTTTCTCGAGCCAGACCTGAAGCCGCGCGGCTTCATGCGGCTCTTTTCATGATGGGCTCATCGAGCCTTTGCTGAATCTGCGGAGCACAGCACGGCCGCCCACTGCCGCACAGATTCCCTCGTCAGAGGTTGACCGGCCGCATGCGCCGAGGCCAGTTGTACCGCCAGATTTCCGATGGTCGAGCTCTCCGCCTCGCCAGCTTCAACCATCATGCCGGTGCGCTGCGCGGTCAGGTCGAGCAGTAGCTTGTTGCGGCTGCCGCCTCCGAGCACATGGATTCGGTCGAGCTTGCGTCCAAGCATCTGCTGCAGCTGATCCATGGCGGTCGCGTATCGCGCGGCAAGGCTCTCAAAAATGAGACGCGCAAAAAGCGGCTCATTGCCCGCTACGTCGGGAATTGCCGGATGGCCTGCGCGAGTCAACTCCTGATTGATGCGCGCGGGCATTTCGCCATCCAGCAGCAGCGGCTCCGCATCCACGTCGATGGTCGCGGAAGCTTTTGCCGCCGATGCCTGCCGCACCAGTTCCTCAATACTCCAGGGCCTTCCCGCTGCAGCCCAGCCGTCCATGCACTGCTTGATGAGCCACATACCATTCACGTTGGTGTGAAAGCAAAAATCGCCCCCGGCTGCGCCCTGGTTGGTGTAGCGTGCCCGCATCGCTTCCGGAGTCGTGATGGGCCTCAATATAAGTGTGCCGACGAGTGACCATGTGCCGGAAGCGATATACGCGCCCGTGTTGAGCGTCGCGGGAATGCCCGCAATGGCAGACGCCGTGTCGTGGCATGCGGGCGCAATCAGCGCGCAATCATGATAGGCGGCGAGCCGGCTCAGCGGCCCCTGCACGCAGCCGAGTGTCGCGCCTGCTGGCAAAACGGGCGGGGCTGCTTTGCGTGGAATGCCGAATGTCTGGAAGAGGTCCTCTGCCCAGTTCCGCGTGGTCGGATCGATCAATCCGGTGTGTGTGGCGTTCGTGTACTCCGCCACACGGCGGCCGCCCAGCCAGTGCAGAATATATTCGGGCAGGCAAACCCATGGCGCATGCGTATCCGTATCCGCCAGCAGTTGATAGAGAGAGTTGATGCGCAGCGGCTGCGCGCCGGTTCGCGCAAAAAGTGCTTCCGGCGAAATGATCTTGTCGGCGCGCTGCTTCGTCGCCACCGTGCGCTCATCGCGATAACAGAACGGTTCGTCCAGTGGCGTGCCATCGGGGCCGAGCCGCACATAGTCCACAGCCCAGCCATCCACACCGATGGAAGAAATGCCCTCCGGTGCAAACTCCGCGGCCTGCCGCAGTCCCTCTTCGAGTCCCGCAAGAATCCGGCTCAGCGGCCAGTGCAGCGATGTGCCTGCATGCACCGGGCCGTTGGGCATGCGATGAACCAACTCAATTTCAGGCTTCCCGTCGATCCATCGGAGCAGCGAGACCCTGCAGCTCTCCGCGCCCAGGTCGATGGCAACGCGCGCCCGTTTGTCGCTTGGCTCCGTGCTTGCTGCAGGCGTGCTCACCGCAGAAAGGCCTCAGTCAGTCCGCCGTCCACTGGGATCAGGTGCCCGGAGGTGCAGCGCGCTCGGGGGCTGGCGAGAAAGAGGATCGCCTCCGCGCAATCCGCCGGATCAATCGGCTGATGCGTCAGGGTACGCTTGGCGTAGAACGTTGCCAGCAGGCTCCGCAACTCTTCATCGCTCATCGATTCCTCGAATGCGATGTTGTACTTCGTGAGCGAAGCGCGCACGCGATCCCGCGGAAACATCGTTGATCCTTTTACCACCGTTGCCGGGCTGATGCCATTGACGCGCACGCGCGGCGACAGTCCCACGGCCAGCTCGCGGACCAGATGCGAGAGAGCTGCCTTGCTTACGTCATAGGCTTCGCTACCGCGCTTCGATACCACGGCATTGGCCGAGCTGGTGAGCACAATGGCAGCTTCAAGTGCCTGCTCGTTGAAGGTTTTGGCCGCTTCATCCGCGAGCAGATAGTTGGCCGTTACGTTGATGTCGAGGGTAGTGGCCCACATGGCGTCGCTGATGATGCCGTCCGGCGAAGATGGGAACAGCGCTGCCGTGTTAACAAGGATGTCCACTCCGCCAAAGGCTGCGACCGTTGCCTTGATGGCCTTGTCGATGGCTTCGCGGTTGCGAATATCCACAGGTGTGACTGCAACAAACTCCTTCGATGTGACAGTCCTTAGTTCGTCCGCCACGCGCTTCGCGCCGGCCTCGTCGCGGTCGGCGACCACCACGTGCGCGCCGCGTTCCGCTGCCAGACGCGCCACTTCGCGTCCGATGCCGCTGCCTCCACCGACCACGAGCACCACTCTCCGGCTCAGCTCTTTTTCAGGCGGCTGGCGGCGTAGCTTGGCCTCTTCCAGCGCCCAATACTCAATCTTGAACGCCTCAAGCGCGGGTAGAGCCACGTAGTTGCTGTGTACCTTGAAGCTCGCTGGATCCATGCCTTCGCCACACTGCGGCACTGGCCCCTTCACTTCACCTTCGGCCAGCAGGCTTGCGCCTTCCATCACGTGAATCGCATTGGTGTAGAACTCGCCGGTGATGCGGGCTTCTGTCTTGTTCTTGCCAAAGCTGAACATGCCCAGGCCCTGAATCAGCACAACAGTTGGGCTCGCGTCACGCAGGGCAGGGGAGTCGGGAGTGGCAAAGCTGTGGTAGTAGGCGCGGTATTGCTCGCGGTACTCCGCAAGCGAGGTATCAATCTGCTTCTTCAGTGCATCCATGCCGGCATTCGCGGCCCACGGCACAAAGAGCGGGCGAATCTTGGTTCGGATAAAGTGATCTGGGCAACTCGTGCCGAGGAAAGCGAGATCTTTTGCGTGTTTCGCGTTTACGAACTGCAACACATCCGGCGCATCGCTGAAGCTGGCAATCCATCGATTTTGCACGCTCACGCGGCCGCGCAGATAGGGCGCAATCTGGACCGCAAGATCGCTTCGGCTGGCGCGGGCAGGCACGGACTCGCCGCCGAAGCGCACGGATCCCTTGGCCTTGCCGTGGCGCGCGATGAACTGGCCAATCTGGTCAATCACGGTGAGCGTGTTTACATAGCACTCGCGCTGCGTCTGTCCCCAGGTAAAGAGGCCATGCCCGCCGAGCACAATGCCGTCGCATCCAGGATTCTCGACAATGGCGCGCTTGAGCATCATGGCCAGTTCAAAACCGGGCCGCTGCCAAGGCACCCACACGAGCTTGTGGCCAAACTCACGATTGAACTCGTCCATCTTGACCTTGCCGTTGGCTGAAGCTGCCAGAGCGATGCCCCAGTCTGGGTGCAGGTGGTCCACATGCGGGAAGGGAAGAAATCCATGGAGTGGTGTATCAATCGAAGCAGCAACTGGGTTGTTGCGGAAGGTGCAGAGTGGGTACATCGTCACCATGTCGTCTTCCGTGTCCACGCCTTTGTAGCTGCGTTCGAGCGCCAGCAGCTTTTCCTGGTAGAGCGTGGCGAAGCCCGTGCGCTTGATGCTGCCCAGGTCGCCGCCGGAGCCTTTGACCCACAGCACTTCGACCTTTTCACCTGTCAGTGGATCCACTTCGACAATCTTGGAGCTTGTATTGCCGCCGGCAAAATTCGTGATGCGCAGGTCGGAGCCGAGCAGGTTCGAGCGGTAGCGCAGCAACTCGGGTTCATCCAGCGTTGCGGCCACGGCCGCGTCCCAGCGGTCATCGAGAAATTGAAGAGAAGGGGAAGCAAGTGTTGCCTGCGACATACACACCACCATCGAGAAAATTCAGAGGGCCAAAAAAAGCATACCAGAACATAACCAATAGAAATAGTTTTTCTTATTTGAAAAAGCAATTCTGCCTCGCACGGCGACAGGCGTCTCGCTCACTCCACCATTCCAGCCTAAGAAGGCGGATGGTGATTTCCCTCCTCGGCCAAAGTTTGAGGCGTCACCACGCGATGGCGAACATAGTTGTAGGGAGGAACCGTGTATCCGCGCAAAAGCGCAATGCCCAGCTGAATCAGTCGCGGCCCATAGGTGTCCGCCTCGTGCGAAACCGACCCGATGATAGCGCTCTTGCCTCCCCGCATTTCTTCCAGCACTTCAGGAATGCAGTCCTGGCCCGCAATGGCGAAGCAATCCTCCTGGCCACTGAGCCGAGCCGCATCCAGAACGCCGAGTGCGCTTGAATCGGTAGCGGCAGCAACCAGAAAATGCTGTCCCTTCCGCTGGCTGCGCAGGAATTCGGAGATGGCGCGGCAGCTCGGCTCGCGCATGCCACGGCCATCCAGACGCACATACCGGTCCAACGGAAGCTCCTTGACGCGATCACGGATCCCTTCAAACGCGCCGGTGATGCGGCTCTGCACAAAGCTACCCGCCTCGGGGAATCCTACGCCGATCACCCAGTCCACGCTACCCTTCCACTTGCGCAGCGCATGGTACCCCAGCAACTGGCCCGCCTCGTATCCCACCTCAAAATTGTCTACGCCAAAATAGGTCGCGTTGGGATGCGGAACGTCAATCGCAACCAACGGAATCCCAGCTTGTTTGAGAATGTGCGCGACATGTGGCGCAACGTGTTCCTCCACCTGGAACTCGAGCACCAGGTCAACGCGCTTTTGGACCAGTTCATGAGCATTCTGGATGGCAACGTCAGGGTCCTGGCGGTTATCGAGCTGAATCAACTCCACGCCAGCGGCCGCCGCAGCGGTGGTAACACTTTGTGCCATTGCAACTGAAAAGGGCATATCGCCACTTTGAATGGCGAAGCCGAATCGCAGACGGCGCGGGCGCGAGACCAGCCGATATTGGCCATCCTGCGACTGCGCCACGTAGCCACGATGCACCAAGGTCTTCAGGATGCGATAGACGCTAGTCTTCGAGATATGAGTTCTTTGAAATACGTCCTCGAGAGAAACCGGAGCATTCTGCTGCTCCAGCAGTTCGAGAACATCGAGGGCCTTGGACAAAATTGGGATCAGGTAGAGCCGCTTAATTTTGGCTTTCGGCACGCAGTTGCCTCTTTCGTGGGCATTTCATTAGCGAAACGCCCACTCTAGGATACCGGGTTCTCATGCATAGCTGGCAACTCTGGATTGGCGCCCCGCTCTTTCGCGCGTAATGCGCTCCACATAACCGTCGTCTTTCAATGCCAATATTGGGTTTGGTGCCAGGCCGCGTGCCCGTCGCCATTCCTGGGTTAGCGGTCTCACATCGCGCCAGAATGCTCCGCGGAATAGCTCTTCAGCAGCCAGCAAGTCGCAGGCGTCCTGCAATTGGGCGAGTTGCTTGCGATCGACCAGCGCTGCTTTCAGCCACAGCTCCTGTGCAGTCACGACCGTCTGCACTGTAGCTTCCACCTTGCCCTTCATGTTGTGACTCTGGTCGATCATGAAGGCGATGTCCAGTTTCAGACCGTCTTCGGCTGCGGCGTGGATCTCGTGGAAGATTCTGAAAATCTGGTATGGGTCGATGGATCCCAGGGTCAGGTCATCATCGGCATAACGGCGGTCATTGAAGTGGAATCCTCCGAGCATTCCGGTGTGAAGCAGCCACGCCACAATCTGCTCGATGTTTTGCGCAGAGTAATGATGGCCTGTGTCGACAAGCACACGGGCCTGCGGACCCGCGGTGCGGCACAAGTGCGAAGACATGCCCCAATCGGCGATGTCGGTGTGATAAAACGCAGGTTCGAAGGGCTTGTACTCAATCAACATCCGCTGCGTGGGGGCAAGGGCCGCATGCGCGAGTTGAAGCGCCTCTTCCAACCACTCGATCCGCTTGCGGATGCTCTGCGTGCCTGGATAATTCGATCCATCCGGCAACCAAACGGAAAGGTCACGGGATCCAAGCTGTTTGCCGATCTCGATGGACTCCAGCATGTGCTCATTGGCACGCGCTCGAACGGCTGCGGAGGGATTGCACAGGGAGCCAAACTTGTACTCCTGGTCCTGAAAAAGATTGGGATTGATGGAACCGGCTCGGATGTTAAAACGATCCTCGAGTGCGCGCACTTTAGAGATATCTTTGACGCCGTTCGGCAAATCCCATAGGACATGCAACGCCAGCGTCGGTGTTGCTCCCGTCAGGCGCATCACTTCAGCGGCGTCGCTGAACTTCTCTTCCAGAGTGGATGCGGCGGCATCCTGGGTGAACTTGCCAAATCGTGTGCCAGTATTTGCGAAGCCCCAGGAGGGGACCTCAATTTGGAAATTGTCCAGTGCCAAGGCTGCCTGATCAAAGATTGCGGAGTCTGCCTTTTCCATCTGAATCCTGCTTTCAAATTGCACACGTGATGAGGTGATTTTCAAGGAATTCGAAGCGGCTACGAATTCCAAAAGAAGGCCATTGACGTGAATGCAGCCTAGCTTGGACGCAGGACTCAAGTGTGGAATCCACGCCATAGTGGGCCGCATCGCTGGAGATGCGGAGGAGGGGAAGGTTCTCAGTTTGGAGATGAGGCAGCATGAAAACGGTATCGTATTCGATAGAGAGATGAATTGTCTATTGCAATTTGGGGCAATATTTTTGCACCTGATCAAACCGGCCCATTCCCATCTTCCCGCGGCGCGAACCCCGGGGCTGACTGAGATCGCCGTCCCCTTATTCCTTCTCTATGATCCGCTTTGCTTGCTCCGGGTTGTGTCACGATGAGGTAAAGACCTCTTTCGCTTGCCGGATGAATCTGATTTGGACCACCGTGTACCGTCCCTGGGGACATGAATCCGCATTTCAGGCCGGCTCTGCGCTCCAGTCACAATCGATTCTCCGCCGCTCCGTGGAGCTTTGCGCGACCCACTCCAAAATGCGCGCCACGCGCCATGCGTCGATTGCCGGAATGGGCGCGGGGCCATGCCCCAACAGGGCGTCGCGCACACCCGCATAATAAAGGCGATAGTCTCCGGGCACGGTCTCCACTGGACGCGTCGTCATGGTGCCACCGACGGCGACGGCCGATGTGCCCCACGCGGAGGCCGGTTCCGTTCCCCAGTCGGCGGCCTCAATCTGCGTCATCCGATTCAGAGCGGCCTCTTGCGGATCCACGCCATATTTCCAATAGTTTCCGAGCGTGCCGCGCAGGTGATAGCGAGGCCGGGCCAGCGAGGAGAGACAATTTGCGCCGAGTTCGACCGTCATCCCTGCGTAATGCAGACGCGCAGTGAAGGCGTCGTTGGCGCCGTCTCCCTCGCGCTCGCGACGCACCTCACCGCTTACGGCCTGCGGCTTGCCAAAGAGAGTCAATGCCTGGTCGACGAGATGCGTGCCCAGATCCAGCAGCATGCCGCCGCCCAATTCCGGATCATCCTTCCAGGGAACGCGCGTGTTGCCAGGGTTCCAGCGGTCAAAGGTGGATTGCACGTGGACGATGCGCCCCAGCGTCTCAGTTGCCAGCAGCTTTTGAATCGTCCTGAAGTCACCATCCCAGCGCCGATTGTGGAAGGGAATCAGCAGCCTCTCCTGTTGCGCTGCCAGACGGATCAACGTGGCGATCTGGGCCGATTCCACAGCCGTTGGCTTATCGACCACGACGTGCTTGCCGGATTCCAAAACCTGCCGCGCCACATCAAAGTGCGTACCGCTCGGCGTTGCCACTACAACCAGATCGATTGTGGGATCACGCAGCAATTCTTCCAGGCTTCGAACGGTCCGGATCGACGGGTAGCGCGCCACAGCGTTGTTGGAAGATCGCTCGACGACTGCAGTTAACTCGAGACCATCGACTGAGGAGATGAGCGGTGCATGGAAGACGCGCCCCGCCATGCCAAAGGCGACTAGACCGATTCGAATCATGTGGATGAAGACTCCCGGAATGGCTCGCGTTGCAGCGGAGTGCAATGACTCGCCGCTAACCCTCGAGTTTATACCGTGTCTCGGCAAGCCGATAAAGCCGGCGCCACACGAGCCGGTTGACTGTGACGACCATCAACGCCATTAGCACGGTAGCCAGTAGCAGGGTCGAGAATCTGCCGCTGTCCGTCGCAGCGCTGATCTGCGCGCCCAGCCCCATCGTCTCCAGCGTCTGGTGACCGATGTGAAAATACTCCGCCACAATGGAGGCATTCCACGCACCGCCCGAGGCTGTCACCATCCCGGTAATGAGATAGGGGAAGATGCCCGGCAATATCAGTGTCTTCCATCTCTGCCAACGGGTGAAGCGATAGAGTTGCGCGGCCTCTTTCAAGTCCGATGGAATCGCCATGGCACCCGCGATGATGTTGAACAGAATGTACCACTGCGTCCCCAGCAGCATGAGGGCAATGGATCCGATTCCCAGTCCACCTCCAAGCCGGATCAGGCCCACCAGCAAGACAGGGAATAGCGCCGTGGCCGGCACCGAGGCGACCACCTGTGTCACGGGTTGGAGAATCTTTGCCATCTTTGGATTGAAGCCAATCATCACCCCCACCGGAATGGTCCACGCTGCGGCAAGGGCCAGCGATGCATTCACGCGAAGAAAGGTGGCGCCCGCTCCCAGGAACAGCAGACGTATATCGAGCCAGGTAACGCCCCGAATCAGGTGGTACGCTTCTGTGCCACCCCATAGGGCCACGAGTCCTCCAAAGATGGCCAGGCCGGCCTGCAGCATTCTGCTGCCGCCGGGACCGTTTTCGTCCATGGGCTTGACGGAGATATCGCGGCTCCGCGTGGCCAGCATTTGGTAAATGTGCTCGTCCAGGGTACCCCATATCCGGGCAGGCAACTGCACCAGGCGGCTGGAGCGGTGAATCAGAGCCAAAAGCGGGGAACTGA
This sequence comes from Acidobacteriota bacterium, assembly GCA_021813745.1. Lineage (GTDB taxonomy): Bacteria > Acidobacteriota > Terriglobia > Terriglobales > Acidobacteriaceae > Telmatobacter. Next base: position 62,491 of record JAKAJO010000076.1, on the reverse strand, counting down.
CCCGTGTCGACGACTCCACCTGTTCGAACTTGAACTTGTCGCTCCAGGCAATCAGGGGGCGCCAAAGCAGTTGATCGGTTGCGACGATGATGAGCACCAGCACGGCAAGGCCCCACATCAGGCCATGCATGTCGACGGGGCTCGCCGACGCGGCCGTCTGCAGATAGCTCCCAAGCCCCGGGAGACGAAAGAAGCGGTTGCCCAGTGGAAACATTTCGCACGCGATTAGGAAGAACCAACCTCCCGCCACGGAGACAATCGAGTTCCAGATCAGTCCGATTGCAGCAAAGGGCATTTCAAGCTGCCAGAAGCGCTGCCAGCCGGAATAACGATAAATGCGCGATGCCTCAATCATTTCGCGCGGAATGCTCTTGAGCGACGCATAGAAGCTGAAGGCCATATTCCATACCTGCCCGGTAAAAATCAGCAGGATGGAGCCCATCTCAATGCCGAGCTGATGTCCTGGGACCAGGGCCATCATTGCCAGCATCACGCCCGGAAGAAAACTGAGCACGGGAATCGATTGCAGAATATCGAGCACCGCAATCATCCAGGCTTCCACGCGCGGGTTATAGGCGGCGATGTAGCCATAGGCCACGGCGAAAACAAGGCTCAGCAGATACGCGATGCCGATGCGCACAATGGAGTAGAAGGCATAAAGCGGCAGCGCCCGAATCGAATGCGAAATGGGTGCTTCCGGCATGGGGCTGCTGAGCCAATAGGTGCCGATCCGAATCATGCCGAAGAAGATAGCCAGTCCGCATGCCGCAATCATCAGGTCCATGAAGAAGGGCCAATTGCGCACGGCAACCAGGGAACGGCCAAAGGTATTCTGGACTCTCACTCGCCGCCCTCTTGCATCGCAGCTTCTTCTTCCTGGAGGTCGGGTAGAACGAACCGTCGTTTGCTGGCGTCAAAGTCAAAGAGCTCGGCATAGCGGCCCCATGTGATGGCCGTTTCCATCTGACGCTGGCACTCGTCCTCGCTGAACTGTTCATCCAGCATGTCGAGGAAGAAGTCCTCCGGCACCGTGTGATCGCTCTTGGCTTCCAGGGCGCGCGCAATCTGGCGCAGCAGAAGCACATTCTTCTCCGCCGCATCCCGGAAGATCTCCTTCTGCCGCAGAATCTCCGAGTTGGCAAACTCCGTTCCTGACTCCGTCAATGCGACGTCGCCTTCTTCGACTTTGAGAAATCCGAGCAGCTGAGCTGCGTCCACAATGGGCAGCAAATCGTCGATCTCGAACGCCAGATCGTCGGCCAGGCGATAAATATCCTCCTGTCCGCCCCTGTCCACCAGGAGTTCCAGCAGGCCTGCGACTCCGCCGGGGCGTGCATGGGGCAGCATCTGGTACCGCATTTGCCGCTGGTCGCGCACACGACGCCCAGTCTGCTGCTCCGGGGCCTCAGCCGGAGCGATATCAGGTCGAGTCAGAACTTTATAGATGTAGTCCACAAGCTGCGTGAAGGCCTCCGATTTGCGATCGCGCGGCTGGGTAAGCTGCACTTTGAAGTCAGTCCGAATATGACCGGGATTCCGTCCCAGGACAATGATGCGATCGGCGAGCAAGACCGCCTCTTCAATGTTGTGCGTCACCAGAAAGACGGCCTGTGTAGGCATCGTTTTCTTCGCCCACAGTTCCAGAAGTTCACTGCGCAGGTTTTCAGCCGTCAACACATCGAGCGCGGAAAATGGCTCGTCCATGAAGAGGACTTCAGGCTCCACCACAAGAGCGCGGGCAAAGCCCACCCGCTGCCGCATGCCCCCCGAAAGCTCCTTGGGATACGCCGCCTCGAATCCGTCCAGTCCGACCGTGTCCAGCATCTTAAGGCTGCGCTCGCGCCGCTGAGAAGCGGGAACACCGCGGGCCTGTAACGGGGCTTCTACATTTTCAAGCACGGTGAGCCATGGAAAAAGCGCGAAGCTCTGAAAGACGATGGAGACATTGGCAGCAGCATGTTGAATCGGGCGCTCATGCCAGTACACCTGCCCGGCAGAAGGTTGCGAAAGCCCGCTCAACATACGCAGCATGGTGGATTTGCCCGAGCCCGAAGGGCCCAAAAGCGCGACAATCTCTCCCGGCACAATGCTCAGATCCGTTGGCGCAATTACCTGGATCCGGTTCTGGCTCGGTTGCGCGTAATATTTCTCAATTCCCTCGGCTCGAATGATGGTCCCGTTGCCTGCTGGCGTTTCGAGCCTTGTAGCGAATGTCTCCTGCATGGCAGGCATCTCCTCATACGGCAACCCAGTGCGGAATTGCCCGTCTTCAAAAGTCTAGGTCCCCCCGGTAATATCGGCATGAATTCCTCTGCCGCGGGGGTACGCCTCCGGGAAATCACTTTGCCATGCTTGCACTTGCGGGCAAAGCGTATCATGCTCTTAACGAACTCTGTTTTTCGTCTGCGAGTGGGCCAAGCCGTTGTGGGGCTACTCGCGTAGGGATGCAACGAACGACTGAAAGCCGCAATACGATAAAAGGACCAGCTTTAGGAGAGTATGCCCGAAAATCACGTCAAGCCCAAGGTTCTTGTCGTTGACGATGAGCAAGTCATCGCAAATACCCTCGCCATGATTCTGAACCAGAGCGGATTTGAGGCTCATCCCGTCTATTCCGGAGAAAAAGCCGTCGAGATGGCGGCCACGCTGCAACCGGACATGCTGATCACCGATGTGATCATGGCCGACCTGAACGGGATCGATGCGGCCATCCGTATCCGGGCCATGCTCCCCGCGATTAAGATCCTCCTTTTCTCGGGTCAGGCGGCCACTGCCGATCTGCTGGAGAAGGCGCGCGCACGGGGGTACGAGTTTGAGATTCTGGCCAAGCCCGTGCATCCGCAGGACCTGCTGAGCAAGCTTCGCGGGTAGTCCTCAATCGATCGCCAAATCGGTCAGGTCTTCAGTTCGTGGCGCCCCTCCAGCGCTCGCGCCATCGTGACTTCATCAGCATATTCGATATCGCTTCCGGCCGGAACGCCTGTGGCAATCCGAGTCACCCGGGCGGCCTTGCCACGCAGCGCATTGGCCAGCCAGTTTGCAGTCGCTTCGCCCTCCAGTGTCGGGCTCGTAGCCAGAATCACCTCATCCACCTCGCCGCGTTCAACGCGCCCCACCAGCGTCGCCGTTCGAAGCTGATCCGGCCCTACGCCGTGCAACGGAGAAAGCGTGCCGTGCAGGACGTGATACACGCCGTGAAAACCCTGCGTTCGCTCGATGGCTGCAATGCTGGTGGGTTCTTCCACCACGCAGACCAGCCGGTGATTGCGTGCTGGATTCGCACAATAGGCGCAGGGGTCTACGTCGGTCACGTTATTGCAGACAGAACAGAGATGCAGGCCGGCCTTGAGCGCGCGCACGGCGCCGGCAAGCGCAGAGGCGTCTTCATCCGACGAGCGCAGGATGTGGAATGCGTAGCGCTGCGCAGTCTTTGTGCCCACACCGGGCAGCTTTTTCAATTCCTCAATGAGCCGTGCCATCGGCTCGGCATAGCGTGACACGGCCTGATCCTCCCTGATGTTCTGCCGCGCTCAGACGGTTCGGTATACGATTCCGGCAAAGACGTCCGCTGCCATAAAGCCTTTGCCCCATTGAGCGTCGAATTCTGCCGTCGGCTTCTTTGCCAGTGCTTCTTGCTCGTTCAATCCCTGCTTCTTGAGCCCTGCTACCTTTTCCCGCACCGCCAAAAGCATCTCATGGTAAGCCGCGAGTTCTTCCTTGTTGCCAAGGGGCCCGTGGCCGGGAATGATCTTTGTCGCATTGTCTGCGATCTCCAGGCCTTGCCTGCTGCCGGCGATCATTCCATCAATGTTGCCGCCGGTCCCTTCATCGATGAATGGATACATTCCGTTGAACCAGATATCGCCCAGATGCAGGACATTCGCGTTCTTGAAGTGAATGTAGATATCGCTGTCCGTATGCGCCGGCGCAAAGTGCACCAGATCCAGCGTGTCCCCGTTGCGGAAGACAGTCATCGTGCTGTCGAAAACCTGAGTGGGGAGAGCCGCCGCAGGGGAGGCATCAACGGTTCGATGGAAGAGCTTCATTACTTGTGGGTGGCTGAGCCGGTCGCGAGTCCGACGATGCGCAAGAATCGAGAAACCCGCCGCATGCATGCCCTCGTTGCCGCCTGTGTGGTCCTGGTGCCAGTGCGTATTGATAAGTTGGCTCGGAGCGGAAGGTGCTGCGGGCACTAGCTCGGCAATGGCCTCACGAATGCGCGGGACCGCCGGCGCGTAGCTCGCGTCAATCAGCAGCAGCCCGTCTGCTCCTGTCTGGAGCACCATATTGCCGCCCGCACCCTGCAACAGATAGACATTTTCGGCGAGTTTGGTCGACTTTACCGGCACTTTGCCCGGATCGTCCTGCGCCGCGGCTTGCTGTGGCGCATTGGTGGCCTCCGCCAAGGCCCATCGCGGAGCCAGTGCCGCTCCGGCGGCGCTGAGTCCGAACTGCAGAAAGCTTCTGCGACTTGCGATTGAAACCATCTTGACCTCCTTACCAAACCTCAGCCCAGTCCGGGCAGATTCAGACCGCCCAGCATCCCCTGCACACTTGATTGAATCGCCTCGTCCGCCTTGCGACCCGCTTCGTTTACCGCGGAGACAATCAGGTCTTCCAGCATCTCCACATCAGCCTGATCCCCACTAAGACTGGTGACTGCCGCCGCGTCGATATGCAGCTTGAGCAATTGTTTCTTGCCGTTCATCGTGGCGAGCACGGCACCGCCTCCGCTTCCGCCCTCGACGACAGTTTGCTCCAGCTTTTTCTTCATCTCCTCCTGCATCTGGTTGGCCTGTGAGAGCATTTCCCCCAGCTTCAGTGGATTGATCATGATGTTCCCCTTCGCGACTCTATTTGGACCGCAGGTCGACCACGCTCCGGACCTCGGCCTTGAAGATTTCCTTAGCTTTCTGCACCATTGGATGCGCCAACGCCGCTTCTTGCACGCTGCCAGCCGCCGGTGCCGCCACGGCCATGGCTCCTCCGGGAGCAGCGCCAGCTCCCGGTACGACGAGGAAACGGGATGGCGCGCCGAGTCGCTGGAGTTCCTGGCGGATGATCTTTTCCGAGGCAGCGTTGACCGTCAGGCTCAACATCTTCTTGCCCATCGGCGCGGTCTCAATCCGTATGCCTGCCCCTTCAACACTCCACGTAGCGGCGCTCAGCAGTTGTGACGCGGAGGAGTGACCGCCCAGTTCGAGCGCGCTCACCACCGCCTGTCGCATCGTTTCGGCATCAACAGCGCAACCGGCCGTTGCATTCTCGGGGGCCTTCGCCAGAGAGCCCTCCGTCAGTGAAGACGTGAATCCCGCTGGGGGTGCCGCGACCGCCGGTTCTGCTTTTGCGTCCAGCGCGACGCGCGGCAGCTCGCTGGATGGCGCGGAGATGGGCCTCGGCATCTCTGTCACGTTGGAGCCTGAGCTTACCGGCTTTGTGTTGCTCTCCATCGTGCGGCCCGGGCCCCAGTTGCCACCCGCGGAGCCAAACGGCGACAGGCTCGGCGCGGCAGTGGGCGACGCTGCCGGTGACGCTGATGTACTGCGCGTCGCGCTCGCCGAAGGTCTTTGCGCGGGACTGGGCGAGGGACTTGCCGGTGCTTTGTCGGGCAGGCCCTTTCCTCCCAGCGCGCTCAGCAACTCTTCCAGCGGCAGCAGGCGCTGTGCGTGAACCAGCTTCATCAGTCCCAGCTCCAGGTGGAACCGCTGCTCCTGCCGGAAGTTCAGGTCGTCGAAGGTCCTCAACATAATTTGCAAATTACGTGTCAGATCTTCTTCGGTGAAAAGCATGGCCGTACGTGCGGCTCTTGCCCGCTCATCGCCGCTGATCTGCAAAAGCTCCGTCTGTTCGCCGCCCAGTTTGGCCATCAAAGCATTCCGCAGGTAGCGCACCATCTGTCGCGCCAGCGAGGACGGGCTGTGCCCGGCATTCAGCAGGACGTTGAGTTGCTCCATCAGCGCGACGCTTTCCCCCTGTGCTATGGCTTCCATCAGTCGCTCAAAGACGGCCTGCGGCACTGAGCCCATCAGGTCGCGAATCTGCTCCGCCGCCAGAACGGGTCTGCCATCCTGCACCGGAGCCGACGCAATTGCCTGGTCCATGATGGACAGCGCATCTCGCATCGAGCCATCGCCGGCCTCGGCCAGCAGCGCCAGTGCCGCATCCTCGGCCTCCACCTGCTCCTCGCGCGCGATTTTTCGCAGTTGTTCCAAAATGTCGTCAAAGCGCACGGCGTGAAAGCTGAAGTGCTGGCAACGCGAACGAATCGTCTGTGGGATGTTCTCCGGCTCCGTCGTTGCCATCATGAAGATGACGTGCGCTGGTGGCTCCTCCAGCGTTTTCAGCAGGGCATTGAAGGCCGCTTCGGTGATCTGGTGCGCCTCGTCGAGAATGTAAATCTTGTAGCGGTCCCGCGCCGGTGCATAGCGCGCCGCGTCGCGCAACTCGCGAATCTCATCAATGCCGCGATTTGTAGCGGCGTCGATTTCGATCACGTCCACCGCCGAGCCCTGGCGAATCTCACTACAGGAGTCGCAGATGCCGCAGGGCTCCGGGGTTGGCCGTTCCGCAGAGCCAACCGCCGTGCGACAATTCAGCGCCTGCGCCAGGATGCGCGCAATCGTCGTTTTTCCAATGCCACGATGGCCCGAGAAGATGTAGCCGTGCGCGATCCGGTTCTGGCTCAGCGCATTCAACAGCGTTCGCGTGACGTGGTCCTGCCCCGCCACATCGGCAAAGCGCTGCGGACGATACTTTCTGGCCAGAACCTGATACCCCATGCGACCTGCTCCTCCAGTTGTCTGATTCCGTTGATTGCCTAGGTGGGATTGTATCGTTTCGGACCACAGCATCGCGGTTGGAAAAGCGCCTCGCGGGCGAACCCAATTTGTCCCGCTGAGGTGAGTGACTTGCTGAAGTATCCGGTTCCTGCTCCATCTGAGAGTGAACAGGGTATTTGCAATCATCTTCTCCATTGATGAGGTGCCGCAATATCTAGCCGGATCACTGCGTTGCTCCCTGTCGTTTTGCTGAGCGTTCCTGTTGAGCAGGCGGCAACTCAGTCCGCGTAGTGCGCTGAGTGTGTTGCCACTGCGGAAATCAGCCTCGGCCAAGATGGGTACTGCTCGGTGACCTGAGGGACTCCACTTTGGTGACTCGCCGATTGATTCCGGAACTGGCAAGTCCTGGCAGGCCGAACCGCGCTTGGACGACTCCGAATGCAAGGCCGCGGATGGAAGTCGCAGGACAGAACGCGGCAGGGTGTCTCGTGACATTGACGTACACCGCATAGTCTGTTTAGAACTTGGAGCTCAGGATGATCATGGCGGCGCCGATCAAGTTTCAGCGAAATATTCGATACGATGTGAAGCACTTCTTTGCATGGGCCTCACGGTGTTTTTATCCGGACGTGATTGCCGGGCACGGTGGATGCAGGGGCGTTTCAATCCTCGCAGGGCTTTGCGTTGTGATGCAGATTGCGTCCGCGCAGAAGCTGACACGGGTGAATCGAGACCTGGCAGAAGGAATGCTCCATGATGTGTCCTCGGATGTTCGCAGAAATTACTACGATCCGAAGATGCATGGCCTTGACTGGGATGCTCTGGTCCGGCGGGCTAAAGAGAATATCGACAAGGCTCCCGAGATGTCGGATGCAAATGCCCAGATTGCCGGTCTTCTGGAATCTCTGAATGACTCCCATACACGTTTCTTTCCGCCGCGCTACGACCGCACAGTGGACTACGGCTGGAAGTTCCAGATCGTCGGGAACAATGCCTTCGTCACGGAGGTCGATGCCAAGAGCGATGCTGCAAGCAAAGGAATGCGTGTTGGCGATCAGCTGCTGACGCTGAACGGTTTTACTGTGGACCGTGCCAGCGCATCTGGACTGCTTTATGCCATGTATGTAATTGCGCCGGCTGCGGCTGTCACCGTGGACCTGCTCGACCCTACACACAAGCTTCTGCATATCCAGGCTGTCGCCACCATCAAGAAGACACCCGGCCTGATGGGTTTGGGCGATGAATCGTGGTACTTGAATCAGCAGAGAATCAATTTTGAAGACGCGGTCTCTAAAGATCGGGTTCGTTCTGTTGAATTCGGCTCGAATCTTATGATCCTACAGATTCCGGACTTTGCTCTCGGTAGCGTCGGTGTTGCACAGCTGTTTGCCAGGACGCGGGGGTGCAAGACGCTCTTGATTGATCTGCGCGGCAACCTGGGTGGCGCAGTCGATTCGCTGAAAAGCTACCTTGCAGAACTCTTCCCATACGATGTGCTCCTCGGCCAGTGGGTAACGCGGAATAAGACCGCTCCCATGATCGTGAAGGGCGATCGCAAAAATGCTTACACCGGGGATTTAATTGTGTTGGTTGACAGCAGAACCGCATCGGCCGGCGAGATTTTTGCGCGAATCATCCAGATTGAGCAGCGCGGGACCATTCTGGGCGACCATACCTCGGGAAGAACCATGGAGTCGCGGATGTTTCGCCACGTCCTCGGGCAGAATCCGGTGTATTACTTCGGCGCATCCGTCACCGTTGCGGATACGGTCATGCCCGATGGCAAGAGCATTGAGCATATCGGAGTGCAGCCAGACAGGGTCTTCCTGCCAACCCAGGCCGATCTGGCGGCGGGAAGGGATCCGGTGCTGGCCTATGCGGCGGGGCTTGCGGGCGTAAAGATCACTCCAGAACAGGCCGCGAAGCTCTTTCCTTCCGAACCGCCGGAAAACTAAAAATCGCATTTTCCCAAGGCTGCCTTGCAGCGTGCAAGCGGTCTCAGCGTCGTCCCTGTTGCGCGGTCCTGCGCCCGCGCGGCGCGGCTTGTTGCCGCTTGTTGGAGAGCGTCTTGCGCCTGCGCTTTTTTGACTCCTGCGGAGAGTACATCGTGCCACGGCACTGGGGCGCGCCGCAGTTGCAGATGGCCTCATCGTCTCCGCCGTCGTAAAGGCAGTAGTCGTAGGTAATTTCTTCTCCCGCTGCGATATCGCGAATTGCACGGATCCAGACTCGACCTTGCAGCTCTTCTGTTTCGCAATTCGGATCGCAGCTGTGATTGATGAACATGGCCATGGAGTGCCCATCGATGACTGTCGAACCGTCGCCGATCCCGAACAGGTAAGTGATCGGCGACTCCTCATAGGCCGTGTCGGCTTCCCGCTTGGTCAGCCGGGGGCCATCGTACTCGGCCACCAGCACGCCTTTCCCGATTGGTGTTGTGGTGTAACAGCCTGCTGCATGAATGGCGGAAGAGCGGATGATCAGTCCCATGTGCGGTTCGCTAAATCCTCGGGCGCTTGAAGAGTCTATGCACCGCATCCTACCATTGAAGTGGTTGTTGAAAATCGGCACGGGAAGGGTTGGACCTTACACAATGAACCGGGCACGCACAATGGCATTGGCGCTCATCTGCTGCGGAGCGTGGACCGGGTTGCTTGCCGGGGCCACCGCGTTGGGTCAACAACAGGGTCCATCCACGACCTCCCCCAAAGGCAACGCCACCCCGGCCGCTCCGCCGGCAGCTTCGCAACCTGAAGCCAATCCTTTTCCAACCGACACAACGAACATACCTGTCATGCCTTCCGCCGATTCGCCGGGCTCTATGCCGTCTTCCAATTCTTCAGGAAATGCCGCCAGCATCGCCATGCCAAGCGATGACGCCGATCCAGTTCGCAGCCCGGATGATCCAGGCTCCGAAAGTACCGGCGAGGTCTCCGGAAGCAGCGACAGCTCCTCCGGGTTGGACCAGTTGCTGCAGCCACCTCCGGACACAGGACATCACCGCAAGGGCGAAGAGGACACATCTGCGAACCTGGCCTTCCCGCATGACGGCCCGAAGAAGAATCTCAACATCGGTCAGTTTTATCTCGATAACGGAGATTGGAGGGGCGCACTGTCACGCTTTGAATCCGCGATGGTGGAAGATCCCGAAAATCCGGACGTCTACTGGGGTCTTGCTGAGGCGGAGCGCCATCTTGGCCAGTTTGCCCAGGCCAAGGCGTACTACCTGAAAGTGGTTGATTACGACCCGGACAGCAAGCACGGCAAGGATGCGCGCAAGATTCTCCGCCAGCCTGAAATTGCAAATGCGCCCGATGTCTCGATCCCCGCAAAGTCGGCTCGCCCGTCTCAACCTTAGAAGCCGGAGAATCTCAAATAGGCGGTGAGTATCTCGCGCCCCCAGAAGGCGCTGAGAATTCCCCCGATGCAAAGAAATGTCCCCAGAGGGATCTTGCTGAGTCGCTTTGAATGCAGTGAGCCGCCGCTTCGTGGTCTCAGCAGGAGAACGATGGCCGCGATGGCCCCGAAAGAGATTCCGAGGAAGAAGGCCAGCAATGCATGGCTCAGTCCCATCCATGCAGACAGCAACAGCATCAGCTTGATGTCACCAAGTCCAACGCCTTCCTGTCCGCGCCATGCGCCATATCCCCATCGAATCAGCAGAAGTATTCCTGGAAGCAGGAGCATGCTGATCAGCCACGGCATCACACCGTGCAACAGGAGCGCACGATGACCTTCTGCCACTCCCAGAAGGCTCCAATGTAAGGGAAGGGAACTCCACAGCCAGAGTGCGCCGAAGCGCAGCAGACTCAAAAGTCCTCCCAGGACGGCGCCAGGCAGCGTGACCCGGTCCGGCAGCCAGAAGTGCTCGGCATCCAGAGTCGCAAGGAGAATAAGAAGCCAGCAGAACACCATCTGCGTGGCGGCAAAGCCGAGAGCGTCAACAATCTGCAGCCATTCTGCTCCAGGACTGTCCAACACGGACATGCCGTTCCACGCAGCCAATGCCCACGTCGCCGCGACCGCCGCTTCTGCAAGTGGATAACGGACACCAATCACCGCTCGGCAGCTCCGGCACCGCCCCCGCAGTGCCAGCCAGCTCAGCACCGGGATATTTTCCCACCACGCCAGTTGCCGATTGCAGGAGCGGCAATGGGAGCGTGGCTTCACCACGCTTTCATCTTCAGGCCAGCGGCTGGCGCACACATTCAAAAAACTGCCAAAGGCGAGTCCAATGAGAGCGAACAGAAGGGTGCCGGCAATCTGTATCATGCGAGCCTGAGTATACGGTTTTTCCACCTCTGGACGCAGAATCGAAAGATCGCGTGAGCGCGTTGCAGCATGCGGGCTCGATCCGTCACCAGCCGGATTACACTGGAAGAGATGGACAACGCAGGTAAGACCGCCAGTCCACAGCTCTCGCGCGATTCCTCAACGCCGTGCGCGATTACCGATCCTGCGGGCGCTGCGAGACTTTTTGAGCAATCGGTCGTCATCATGGCTCGCCTCCGCGGACCAGATGGCTGCCCTTGGGACCGCGAACAGACCTTCGATACCATCCGAAAATACACTCTCGAAGAGGCCTACGAGGTCTTTGACGCCATCGAGCGGCGCGATTTTCCGCATCTGGCGGAAGAGTTGGGCGACCTACTGCTTCAGGTCCTCTTCTACGCGGAGATGGCTTCCAATGAGGGCCGCTTCAACATCAGCGACGTTCTTGACCACCTGAATCGCAAGCTCATTCGCCGTCATCCTCATGTCTTCGGCGAAGAGGCCGCACGCGCTGCAGGAAATCGCGCCAGCGTGAATGTGGACGTCGAGGGTTCTGCCGCTGCCGTCCTTCGCAACTGGGATGAAATCAAGGCGGCCGAAAAGTCATCCCCCAAAGCTGGGTCAGCGGAAGTCTCCCGCCTTGACGCCGTGCAGCGGGCGATTCCCGCGCTGGCCGAAGCGGCAAAGCTGGGCGCCAAGGCAGCCAAGGCCGGCTTTGACTGGCCACAATGGCGCGACCTTCTGCCCAAGCTTGCGGAGGAGACGGCGGAACTCGAAGTGGAGGCTGCAGCTGCGGAGCACGACCCGGCGCGCAAGCGGGCCGTCGAAGCTGAGCTTGGCGACCTGCTCTTTACCGTGGTGAATCTGGGACGTCATCTGGACGTGGATGCCGAGATGGCCTTGCGCGGCTGCAATCTCCGTTTTCGCCAGCGCTTCCAGCAGATGGAACTGGATGCTTCCAGGCCTCTTGAAGAACTCAGTCCCGAGGAACTTGAGGGCCTTTGGGCGCATGCCAAGCGCACTCTTGCCGCACCGGAGAGCACGTCGTGATCCTCGTTCGCGCTTGCGAAACCCTGGACGAGTACGAAGCCTGCGTCCAATTGCAAATTGAGACCTGGGGCTATGACGCCAGCGACGTGATTCCGCGCAAGGTCTTTATCGTCGCCCGAAAGATTGGCGGCCAGATCATCGGCGCGTTCGATACTGAACAGCCCGGCGCAGGCCCGCACGGCAGTTCCAAATCACTCGTCGGATTTGCCTTTTCTTTGCCTGGGATCAAGTCTGGCCCGGCCGGGCCACAGCCATATCTGCACTCCCATATGCTGGCTGTCCGCGAGCCCTGGCGCAACCATGGCCTTGGCACGCAACTCAAGCTGGAACAACGGCGTGACGCGCTCTCAAGGGGCATCCGCCACATCGAGTGGACTTTCGATCCGCTCGAAATCCGCAACGCATATCTCAATATCCACAAGCTGGGCGCCGTTGCTCGCTCGTACTACATCGATTTTTATGGTGTATCCTCTTCTCGTCTTCAAGGGGGATTGCCAACTGACCGGCTTGTTGCCGAATGGGCGCTCGACTCACCTCGGGTGCGGGCAGTTCTTGCAGGCGGTCCACGCGAGCTGGTGGAGGTCACCGAACGCATCAAGGTTCCCGCGGCGATTGCAAGGTGGAAGGCCTCTGATGGGTTGCGTCATCGGGCTGAGGAAGTGCAGCAGCAGAACCGTACCCGTTTTCAGAAAGCATTTGCAGCGGGTCTTGTGGTGTTGGGATATACGCGGGACGAGGAAGGCAACGGCGTCTTCGAACTGGGCCCATCGCATAAAGGAATGGAAACAGTATGAAAATTGAAGGAATCATTCTTCGCGAACTTCATCTTCCGCTTGTTCGTCCTTTTGAAACCAGCTTCGGAGTGACACGCAACCGCCGGATCCTTCTTGCCGAGATCCAATCCGAAGGGTTGACCGGCTGGGGAGAGTGCACAGCCGGTGAGCACCCGTATTTTTCAGGTGAGTCCACGGATTCGGCCTGGCAAGTGCTCCTTCACGAACTGGGTCCCATGCTCGCCGCGGAAAGTCCGGAGCACGGCGGGGATTGCCCGCGCATCTTCCGCAAGGTTCGTGGCAATCGCATGGCAAAGGCCACCTTGGAAAATGCAATCTGGGACCTGGAAGCGCAACGTGAAGGGGTTCCTCTTGCCCATCTGCTCGGTGGCGTGCGCGATCGCGTCGCCTGCGGCGTATCCATCGGGATTCAGTCCGGCATTCCTGAGCTGCTCAGCATCGTCGAGAAGGAACTCGCCGCCGGCTACCGGCGCATCAAGCTCAAGTGCAAGCCCGGTTGGGATGTTGAGGTCTTCGAAAATGTGCGCAGCCGTTGGCCCGGTATTCAGCTCAGCTGCGATGCCAATTCTGCCTACCGGCTGCGCGATGCAGACCATCTTGTGTCCTTTGACGCCTTTGATCTCCTCATGATTGAGCAACCGCTATGGTACGACGATTTCTACTACCACTCCATGTTGCAGAAGCGCCTCAATACCGCCATTTGCCTCGATGAATCAATCCGCAATCGCCGTGATGCGCTGGCCGCCGCGGAGATGGAGTCCTGCAAGATCATCAACATCAAGCTCGGCCGCGTCGGTGGGTTCTCTGAGGCAATCGCCGTACACAACGCGGCACAGGAGCGGGGCATTCCCGTTTGGTGCGGCGGCATGCTCGAGTCCGGTGTAGGCCGCTCCCACAATATCGCGCTTTCCACCCTGCCCAACTTCACACTGCCCGGCGATGTATCGGCTTCTGCGCGCTACTGGCAGGAGGACATTATCGAGCCGGAGGTCACCGTCTCACCCGAAGGCGAAATCGAAGTCCCCGACTCGCCGGGTCGCGGCTTCGAAGTACGAAGCGATCTGATCGAGCGGCTCACCGTGCGCAAAGAAGCAATTCCTGCATTGGCGCTGGCGTAAAGGCCTAATCACTCCGGCAACAAGGGGCTGCGTCGCCGGCGAGCCTGGGGTGTTGGCCCGCAGGCCACTATGAGCCGGATGAATGCAAATGCAAATGCAGACGATGCCAGTCAAAGTAGTGACCGATGATTCCTTTTACAATCAAATGATCTGTGGCAGCCGTCGCTCCCCATCCCGCGCCGAAGTTGATCTCCCATTTGGGTGAGACAAACAGGTTCACAACAGGAAAGAATTGTTGTTGCTGATTGTGCAGGCTCAGAAAGTGGCCAAACTCGCCCCAGTACCCGTAGTACTCCACACCAAAGTTGAAGAGCTTGTTGGGCTGGTAGGTCACGGTTGCGGCCGGCCCAAACGTTAAGCCGCTCGGCGAAACCACACGGTTATAGTATTGCCGGACCGCTGTTGAAGTGCCGGCAGGAAGGCCGGTCGGATGGATCCCAAGATTCATTGTCGTGTTCACCGACCAGTACCACTTTCCGAGTGTCTGGTCGACGATGGGCATAATCTGCCAGGACCACGTGGGGTTGGAATACGCAGCACGGGCGTATCCCACCTCGTTTGACACGCTCACGCCGACCGGCCAGTGCCACGAGGGAGGTACGCGCACGCGTGGCCGGATGTGGTCGCCCACCCATTGCACGCCCGTCCCGTTCTTTTCTTCAGTGAAGACGTAGAATCCCACTTCTGCCCAATCGTTAAGACCCTGCGTGAATTCCACGGTCTCGTGTTCCTGGCCCTGCGTCGGCAGCATGCCAAACTGGGTGGAGGTGCTGCCTTCGACTGTGTAATTGCTGTGCAACTCAACCAGCAGTACGCCAGGATCCATGGTCTCTGAGGGATAAACCTGAATCTCGTAGTTATCTTGGGCGCGAGCTACACCAAGGGCCACACCCGTCAGCAGGAGGAGAGAAAGGATCGTCTTCAATGGGGCTCCTAGGCAATTGCAGGGAATCACGAACCGGGTCGAAAGCGGCTTGCACCTTCCATTTTAGATGCCGTTTTGTAAGATTAGGAAGCGCTGGAAGTTGCGGGGTTTTGCGACGGGTCTGAGTGGTCCGCAAGGCTGCCCACGGCCGTTCCTGGGGCATACTCCCAAGTGGTATACTCACAGGGTCAGGTGCGTCCCAAGCGCCAGTATTTTCACCACGATTGAGGTTCTCATGTCCGGCCATTCCAAGTGGGCCACAATTAAGCACAAGAAGGGCGCGCTCGATGCCAAGCGCGGCAAGATCTTTACCCGTCTCATCAAGGAAATCACGATCGCTGCGCGCTCAGGCGGCGACCCGGACGGCAATCCTCGTCTGCGCACTGCAATCCTCGCCGCCAAGGCAGAGAATATGCCGGCAGATAACATCAAGCGCGCCATTCAGCGTGGAACCGGTGAGCTTGAAGGCGCAATCTACGAAGAGATCACCTTCGAGGGCTATGGCCCGGGCGGTGTTGCCATCATTGTGGAAGTCACCACCGACAACCGCAATCGCACCGTAAGCGAGATTCGTCACATCTTCTCAAAGAATGGCGGCAACCTCGGTGAATCAGGATCAGTTCGCTTCATGTTCTCCAAGAAGGGCATCATCGTCGTGGAGAAATCAGCTGCCTCTGAAGAGCAGCTCATGAACATCGTTTTGGAGCACGGCGGTGAAGACCTCAATGACGAAGGAGACACCTGGGAGATCGTCACCGATCCCTCGGCGTATGAGGCAGTGTTGAACGCAGTCAAGGCAGCCAATATTCCCACCGTCATGAGCGAAGTCACGATGATCGCCTCAACGTACACCAGGCTCGAAGGTCCGGCTGCCGCTCAGATGGTGCGGCTGCTTGAAGCGCTTGAAGACTTCGATGACACCCAGAACGTGTACTCGAACTTCGACATGGACGCCGCGCAGATGGAGCAAGTCGCGGGCTGAGTGGCTTCAAATCGGGCATTCGTAACAGGGCCGCCCGAATGTGGCGGCCTTTTTCTCGGGATTCTACGTCCATCTCTCAAGAAGGGAAGTCCATTGATCCGGAAATCCTCGCTCCCAATCGCTCTATTTTTTCTAACCGTCTTCGTTCCAGCGCAGGCTCCCATTGCGCATGCGCAGAAGTCGCAGACCGCGCAGGATGATCTCGTGGCTCAAGTGCGCGAGCATCGCAGTTGGGAGTATGGGCCCTTTGTCAATTGGGGAACCGGAGTGGGAAACCGAGACACCTTCAAGTTTTTCTTTACGGGTGTCGAGTTGGGCAAAGTTCTCACGCCGGTTTTGCACGCCGGCATCCTAACAGGGCAGTTTCAACTCGCCGGGAACATCATTCCTTTTTGGCAAGCCTACACGCCCCCACCTCACATCCAGACGTTCACGTATCTAGGACAGCCCTTTCAGGCCCAGGTGGGCGGCGGCACGTACACGGGCGTCAGCCTCACGCCGGTCATTTTCCGTTGGAACTTTCTGACCCATTCCCGGCGCTTCCAGCCCTGGTTTCAGGCTGCCGGAGGACTCATCTATACGACTCATAAGTTTCCGCCGGATCAACTCATTCCCCACGGCACGCCCGGCGGAACCTCTGTATTCAATTTCTCCCCGCAGGGTGGGGGTGGTGTGCACTACTTCATTCGTCCCGGCCGCTCCATCGATCTCGGCGTGAACGGAGTCCACATCTCCTCGGCCTCTCTCGGTGATCGCAACCCGGGTGTCAATGCCAGCATCCAGGTTCAGGTGGGCTACACCTTCTGGCGATAGAACGAAGGATGAATTTCATGACAAAGCCGGTCATCGAATGCGTCCCCAACTTCTCCGAAGGCAGAGACCTTCGCCGGGTTGAGGCGATCGTGGCCGCAATGCGCGTCGAAGGAGTGCATCTTCTCGACTGGTCGCTCGATGCGGATCGTAACCGTTCGCTCGTCACGATTGCGGGCGAACCGCTCGCTGTCGTCGAGTCCGCCATTCGGGGTGCTGGCAAAGCGGCCGAACTGATTGACCTGACGAGTCAGGAGGGTGCTCATCCCAGGATTGGCGCGGCCGATGTGATCCCCTTTGTCCCCGTCTCCGGTGTCAAACTCGAACAGTGCGTCTTGCTGGCGCGGCAGGCGGGGGCGGAACTCTGGCAGCGATATGGCATCCCCGTCTACTTTTATGGTGCTGCTGCAGCCCGTCCAGATCGCGTCAACCTCGACGATCTGCGCCGCGACCAGTTTGAAGGCCTGCGCGAAGCGGTCCGCAAGGAGGCCGCACGCCGGCCCGACCTGGGCGGTCCGGGCCTCCATCCCACCGCTGGAGCCTGCATCGTCGGAGCCCGTAAGTTCCTGGTCGAGTACAACCTCTATTTCGACTCATCGGATGTCGCCGCGGTTCGCGCCATGGCCCGTGAAATCCGCGCAAACTCCGGCGGTTTGAAAACCGTCAAGGCGATGGGCCTGCTGGCGCATGGCCGCGCCCAGCTTTCCATGAACATCACGGATGTGGATGCTACGCCGATTTCCCATGTCTACAACACCATCTCGCAAATGGCACTGCGTCACAAGATTCCCCTCGCGGAAAGCGAGATTGTGGGATTGCTCCCAGAGGCCGCCTGCGAGCGCGAGAGCGAGTGGATGCGTCAATTGACTGAGTTCGATCCCGAGACCAAGGTCCTGGAGCGGCGCCTCGCGGCGCCGCTTGCATGGCCAGGCGCTCGATAGCAGGGATCGGCACGGAATGCAGCGTAAGACGCGCTGAGGATAAAATGAGAAGGGTGAGTCACGCCTTGGATCCATCTCCTGTTGACTTCCAGCGACAGATACAGTTGGCTTGCCACCCCTCCCGCCCGATAAAAACCGACTCCGGCTCAACAGAGCGGACTGCGCGACGGCGGATGCATTCCAGGAGGAATGACTTGTTCGATAGGACTCTTCAACTAGCACTTGCGTCAGCTCTTTTGTCGGCTGCACTGCCTGCCACCGCGGCGCAGCTCAGCGGCGATGCTCGAAGTGCGATTCCGCACGATGTTCAGCAGCTGGTGGCCATCGATTACCGGGCCATGCAGAATTCCGATACCGCAATGGCCCTGCGCGATAAGGTGATGCCGCCCGACCTCAAGCAGTTTGACGACGCGCTCGCCAAATCGGGACTCAATGACAACCATGATGTCGACGATCTGGCCTTTGCGCTCTTCCGGCCGAGCGGCTCAACGGACCAGGTCGAAACGGTGGGTGTTGCCCAGGGACAGTTTCCTGTCGACGACATCATGGCGAACTTTCAGAAGAAGCGCGTCAAACCCAAGCTCATTCGGAACAACAAAATTTATCCAATGGGCAAGACCGGCATGGTCCTATGTTTTGTAGATCCCTCGACCCTGATTTTTGGAGACCAGGAAGCCGTGAAGGCAAGCCTCGATGCGCGCGACGGTATGGCGCCGAGTCTCCTTACCAACGGTGCCATGATGGACGCGATGCGGTCGGTTGACTCTGAACCGCTGTGGAGCATCCTGGATCAAAAAGGCACCCAGACCATGATGAAGCAGTTGCTTGGGCAGGCCGGGTCCATGACCGACTATGACTCTGTGCGTAAGCGCCTGCTCTCTTCGTGGTACTCCATGAACTTCGCTCATGGCGTGGTCTTCGACCTCACCGTCTCCACCGGTGATATGTTTGCTGCGGCGACGGTTTCATCGCTTCTGAATGCTGCTGTTGCTTACAAAAAGGTGAGCGGCACGGATATGGAAAAGGCGGCCATGGCCGCCACGGATGTCTCCTCGAGCGCAGGTCAGCTCAACATCCACTTCGCGACATCAGACTCGACCTTTAATACTCTGCTCAGTTCCCAGCTCTTCCAGAGCATGGTCCACTGATTTCGCAAGGGCAGGATCCGCGCGGCGATAGCCGGGGAGGATCCTGCCGCGCCCTTCCCAAGACCTGCCCTTCAGCTCACTTGGGAGAGTGCCGCGTTGGCTCGGGCTTGCTCAAACGTGCAGGCGCGGTTTCGCCCAGCGCGCTTTGCCGCATAGAGCGCCTCATCCGCCCGCTGAATCAGCAAAATGCTTGGCTGCCCGATGACCGGGATCATCGTCGCCAATCCAATTGAGACTGTGAGATAGCCCGTCGGACTCACCGGATGAACCAGCTGGCGAGCGCGCAGCCCTTCGCTGATCTTCCCGGCAATCTGGACCGCCCCTTCCTGCCCCGTGTTGGGCAACAGGATCGCGAACTCTTCGCCACCAAAACGTGCCACCAGATCGCCGGGCCGCGTCACCACATCGAGGGTGACCTCAGCAATCTGCTTCAGGCAGCTGTCTCCACCCAGATGTCCAAATGTGTCGTTGTAGGCCTTGAAGAAATCGACATCCACAAGCAGAAGTGAAAGTGCGCGGTTCTCCCGTTGCGCTCGACGCCACTCCTGACTGAGCAACTGATCGAGTTTGCGTCGATTGGAGACGTGCGTGAGCGGATCCGTCACCGCAAGTGCCTCCAGCGCCTGGTAAGCATCACGAAGCTCTTTCTCGCTCGACTTTCTCTGCGAGATATCCCTCGCCATGTTGAGAATTCCCGAAGGCCTGCCGGTCACGGCATGGCGGATCAGGCGCAGGCTCGACTCCACCCAGAGATAGTCTCCCTGGCGGCGCTGGATGCGATACTCGATTCGCTCGGCCTCCGCCCCCGCACGCAACCGCGCCATGGCTGCGCTGACTGCAGCCTGATCTTCAGCGTGAATCCATTCCACGCACTCATAGCGCATCAGTTCCTTTACCGTCCACCCGGTCATCGCCTCCGCCGCGCCGGAGACATAGCTGCGATGCCCGTCCAGATCTGCAAGCAGAATCATGTCTCGCGAGTTCTCCGTCACCAGTGCATGCAGCGCGGCAATCTGGTTCAGCGTCTTCTCTGTGGCGCGCTGCCTTTCAATCACAATGGAGATCGAGTACAGCGTGAACAGCGCCGACACGACAAGAATCTGGATCCACACCGCAGGATGCTGGCTCCGCAAGGCTTCATCCGGACGCACAGGCATGGGATGCCTCAACACCAGATAGGTACCGGCGCAGGTGAGAAACAGAGCGCCCAGGGAAGCCCAGGCCATACCCATCGCGAGGAGCAGCAAAACAAGCGCGGGGTAGATCAGGGCGGCAGGCGGCCACGAAGATTGATGAAATGCGAGGATCGTGCAAGCTACCAACAGCGCCGGGTAGAGCCACGGCCGCGAAACACGCCATGGCACCTTGAGCCCATTGCGAAATACCGCCACACAAGCCGGCGCCGTCACCGCCGTCCCAAGACCATCCGCTGCCACCCAGATCGCCCAGTTGGAAAACAGGGCATCATGCATCCAGACTGCGCAATAGATTCCATATAGAAGCCCCGCGGCAATCGGCCCCGCCAGGACGGCCGCCAGAATGAACTTGATTTGATAGCGCGCCTGCGTAAAATCCGGCAGTTCATGGTTCCGCTTCTTCAGCAACTGGGCCCCGACTGCGACTTCAAGCACATTCAGCGTTGCGACAATGGAGTTTGATGCCCACTGCGCGGTGATCAGCGAACTCCCGACAATCTGGGCAATCAGGCCGGCCGTGAGATAGACGGGCCAGCGGCGCCTGGGAGCCAGCAGCAGATAACCCAGCAGTACGCCATTGGCGATCCAAAGCAGGTCCGTTCCGGGATTCGGCGGCTCGTTCCAAACCACGAACGCCGTGGCAAGCCCCACCGCGACTCCAGAAACGAGCGGGTTCAGGATCAGACGAGCGCGAGCCATCCATTGGCGGACCAGATGCTTGCCAAGGCTCGCGAACCCATCGCCCACACGCACCCTCCCATAGGCTGTCTATCGGCCGGAAAGATGGGGGCTTGAGAGTCGATGAAGGAGTCTGGATGAGAATGAACTTAAAGAGGTGCGTCAGGCACGGACGGAATTTCAACCCTCTTTTAATCCGGAAAACGTCACTCCGGCGGCTTTCCCTGAAGCGCGGAGGTTTCTCACGGCATCGGGCGGTACCCTCTCTGCCGCGGTACGCCGTTAATGATCCTGCGTCAACTCTGGAAGGAACTTCACCTTGCCACTCGGAAGCAGGACAATCTCCAGACGGCCCGCTTCGCCTTCGCTGAGGGTGGGCCCGCTCGCCTGGCGCACCGTGTGGCTCGGCTCCTCGGTATACTGCACCTTCACCGCGCCGCTGTCCCGCACCTTGAACTGATATCGGTAGGTGCCTCCGGCTGCCAGCGCATCGACTCCAAAGCTGGCGCTCGGATAATCCACTTCAAGCAATGTAATCGGCAGCCCTGTCTGGTTCTCCACCATGGCACTGATCCTGCTTGAGTGGCATCCTGCGGCTGACAGGGCAACTCCAGCCAGCACGGCAGCTGCAACCTTGATCTTCAGCGTCATCGTGACTCCTCCTCGCTCGACGCGGCAACCTTCTTCTCCAGCCGTTCAAGCCGCTTCGCCAGCTCGGGAAGCCGCTGAAAGAGGGCCGTCGCGCGCAGCCAGAGGCGATTGTCGAACGCCGGGGAGCCTGACACCATCTTGCCGGCAGGCACGTCATGGGAGACTCCCGATTGTGCGGTCAGAATTACGCCATCGCCCAGGCTGCAATGCCCGGCCACTCCCGCCTGTCCCGCCAGGATCGCGTTGTTACCCACTTCAGACGACCCCGCCAACCCCACTTGGGCGCACAACAGCGAGTTCCCGCCAACGCGCGATCCATGACCGACCTGCACCAGGTTGTCAATCTTGGTGCCGTCACCAATCTCTGTCGCGCCCACCGTGGCCCGGTCCACACAGGCATTGGCCTGTACATCGACGCGATTGCCCAGACGCACAGGCCCGGACTGTGGAATCTTCTCCCACTCTCCTGCGTCATTCTTTGAGAATCCAAAGCCGTCAGCCCCCACAATCGCGCCGTTTTCCAGCGTGACATGGTCGCCCAGCACGCAATGCTCCCGCACCACCGCATGAGCATGGGCAAAGAAGTGACTACCCACCTGCACGCCGGGATACAGCACAACATGCGGCAACAGCGTCGCCTGCGGCCCGAGCTTCACCCCCGGCCCTACCACAACATACGCCCCAATGTGGGCATCAGGACCAATTTCCGCTGTCGGGTCGATCACCGACGTCGGATGAACTCCCGGCGGGTAGGCCGGCGGCTGATAGAACATTCCAAGGGCGCGGGAGAAGGCGTGATACGGATTGCGGATGCGTAAAGTCGCAACGGCAATCTCGGGAAATTCCGGTTCCACCAGCACCGCGGCTGCTCTGGTCGTCCGCGCAAGGCCTGCGTAGTGGGGATTGGCCACGAAGGTCACTTCGCTCGGTCCGGCGTCCTCAATCCCTTTTACGCCAGTCACTTCCAGCGAAGCCTCACCGCGCAGCTCCGCGCCCAGCCGGGTTGCCAACTCGCCAAGCTTCATCGTCGTGATTGTAACGGACAACAGCTGCCTTTCGCGCCGGCCGGTTGCCTCAGGACTCACCCGCACTCTCGGCAGGGAAGAGCTCGGACTGCTCTGCAGTCCTGCCGGCATCAGTGTGGCGCCGCCGCGCCACCCCAATCAACGCCAGTACTTCCAGCGTCTGGATTGCCTGCCTTGGCACAAAAATCCGCTGCGTGTTCGAGCGTGTGTCCGGCGGAATCAACATCAATCCATGGCCCTCGACCAGAGAGCGGTCATTTGCTGCCACACCCTCCAGTTCCTCGCCGTCTATCAAAATCATGCGTAACCAGAGCCCAGGCGTTCGGGGACGCACCGCAAAGCGCTTTTGTAGCAGGCGTTCCGGCTGGTTCGGATCCCCGATCGACAGCTCCCGCACAAAACAGACCCACTTTACCGCCTCCCAGGTCATCGAGATCACCCTGCCGCCTGTGTCCAGCAGTTCGAGCGTGGGCGCATTGCGGTCAAAACCAGCTCCCGCATATCCGGCGATCCATTCCCGGCTGAACTTCCGCACTATCACGGGCTTACGTAAAGAGGCCATCGTTCAGGATTGTCGCACGGTCTGGTGCCTGACATCTGCTCGAATGCAACAAGATTTGTGCGCCGCTCTCTGGTCAAGAGCGTCTTGTTATGGTAAGGTGATGCTTTGCAGCCCTTACTCAGGTGAGAGATAAGTGTATCTGCATCAGCCACTTGGCCTGGGCGCAAGGGGACGGAAGCAGGGAACGGAATGCCCGACTACATTTACCTTCTTGAAAACCGGCTCTCCGCCGACCAGCAGAGCGCCTTGCGTCACTTGCGGGAAGCAGCCAGGGAAGCAGGTTTGCTCCTCTTTCTCACCGGAGATGCTGTTCGCGACCTGACCAGCGGTCACGCAGTCCGCGACCTGGAGCTTGCCATCCAGGGGAATGCGCTCAAGCTCCGTAAGCCCCTCGAAAAGCTCGGCGCAAAGGTCTGGGGAGACGACTCCGAGTCCCGGTCCCTTTACTTGTGCTTTCCCGGCACGGTTCGCGTGGATCTGGTCAGCACCCACCGCTGCGAATATCCGAAACCTGGCAAGCCTGCCTTTCACGCTTCTTCCATTCAGGACGATCTTCGCCGTCGTGACTTCACCGTCAACGCGATGGCGATCTCCCTGAATGAGGGTTCCTTCGGCCTGTTGATGGATCCACTCAATGGCGCAGCCGACATTGAGGCCCGCACCCTCCGCCTGGTTTCCAACTACGGGTTTCTGGAGCAGCCGTCTCTGCTGATTCGTGCCACTCGGTATCGCGCCCGCCTCGGATGGGAACTTGATCCCCGCACCCAGCAGCGCTACGACAACGCCAAGGAAGAAGGTGTGATTGAGCACCTTTCCGCGCACGAGCGCAGTCGCGAGCTGGAACAAATCGGACATGAAGATGACGGCTTAAAGGTGATGCGCGCTCACGAGGCCGAAGGCTGGATGAAGCTGCTCTTTCCAAGCTGGACCTCGGCCAGGGTCGACGAAGAGAAGCTCAAGGCGCTCCATGATCTCACCGTGGATTTGCTCGCGCAGGGTGTGCATCCTGACATGTCCGCGGCGCAGATGCAATTGCTCACCGCCAAGCTTCCGTCCAAGGATCTGACCGCGCTCAAAAAGCTCATGCTGCGCCCCGGCTTCGTGGAAGAGTGGAATAGTCTCGACTCGATTGCGGCGGCCTTTGCCAAGCAACTGGCAGCCAAGGATCACCAGACTCCTTCAGCCTGCTACAAGCTCTTTACCACGTACGACCCTGAGGCTGTACTCTGGCTCGGTTTCACGGCAAAGGATGCGGCCGTCAGGAACCGCTATGAGCAATTCCTGCGTGTCTGGCCTGAGGCGCGGCAGAGGATTCCGTACGCGCAAATGCAGGAGATGCGGATTACCCCCGAGTTGCCGAAGTATGGCGAGCTTCTGGAACAGATCTTTCTGCAACTTATCGATGGCAAGCTTACGACGCCCGAAGAGACGAAGGCCTTCCTCGAACCCTATTCGCCCCCGGCGCCTCCACCGCAGATCACCATCAAGCGGAGCCGAGTCAAACGTAGCGCGGAGGCCAAGGTCAAGGAACGCTCCTTCGAGGATGAGGACGAGAGCGAAGAGGACATCGAAGAGACCGACTTGGACGATATCAGTGGCGACGAGGATGAGCTTGACCTCGGACTCGGCAAAGACGATCTGGATCAGGATCTGGAAAGCGAAGAGGAATCCGAAGAAGAGGAAGAAGTCAAGCCTGCTCGCGGAAAGTCGAAATCCGCTTCTAATACCGCTCCAGCGCCGGCCGCAAAAGCCAAGTCCGGGACTAAGGCAGAAGTTGCCAAGGTAGAGTCAAAGGAGTCGAAGCCTGTGGCCTCCAGGCAGACAGCGGAAAAGTCGAAGCAGAAGGAAGTGGCAAATCCTGTGAGGGGAGAATCAGCGCGTCCTGCAACGTCCAAGACGGCGACAAAGCCAGCTCCGAAGCCCAGTCTCAAGCCAGTGAAAGCCGCGAAGACCAAGCCAGCGCCAAGGCCAGCACCCAAGCCTGTCCACAAAGCGGCACACAAGCCAGCGGCTCATAAGGCCATCGTCAAGTCGGTCAAAAAGGTGGCGAAGTCATCCAAACCAACGCATTCGCCAAAATCGCAGACGAAAAAGACGGCTAAAAAACGGCACTAGAAAACGCCGGGCTGATTTCGCATCGACCCGGTCATTCCCAATCTCAAGTGATGGCTATCGCGCGATCCCGCGATCCGAAGTGCGCTTCAGAAGGATGATTCGCACTCCTTCTGAAGCACATTCAGTCCTGCTAGTAACGTCCCCGCTCTCGTGAACCGCCGCCCGAACCCTTGCGTGCCTGATAACAATCCCTGCAAAAGACAGGCCTGTCTCCTCGTGGCTCGAAAGGAACGGTGGTGGGCTGTCCGCAGCCCGAACAGATGACGGGTGTACCCTGCGAAGATGCGGAGCGATATCCGCCTCCGCCGCCTTGGACGTTCTTTTTTGCCATGCGGCAGGTTTTGCAGCGCTTGGGGGTCGAATAGCCGCGTTCCTGGAAGAACGCCTGATCTGCAGCGGTGAAGATGAACTCCTGCCCGCAATCGCTGCACGTAAGTTGAATATCTCCTGCCATGGTTCTCCTCGTGGTGCTGGTTCCTCACATTATGCACCAGATCAATGAGGATTTCATTGAGAAATATAAACTTATCGGCAGGCGCCTCCCACTTGACGTCATTCCGCGCGGAGTCGCTCGATACTCGCGGCATATCCCATTGGTCCGGCTATAGTTGCGGAAAGGCATCCAACACGCGATTTCACTCGTTCAATACATCCTCGACATCCACGACTATCCGGTCATCGAACCCGCCTGGCAGCTCTGCGGCGCAGGCGCACGCCACTTCGACCCGGGAGGCCACGCGATGACTGCGCATCCAACCTCTCTCGGAGCGGGATGTCTTTCTCGGTGTGCTCTCGAACCCAGATAAGTTTCATGCAGCGGATGCCGATAACGACTGGTGCGCGGCTCTTCTGATTCTTGTGATTCTTGTTCTGGGCGCCGGGACCTTTGCCGCCGGTACACTCATCCGCAGTCGATTTCACATCGAGGAAGAGATCTGACCCTTCGCGCTATCCTTGTTGCACCAGTCCATCTGCTGGAATAAGGACCGCATGCGCATCGCCTACCTGCTCAGTTCCCTCGGCATCGGAGGAGCGGAAAAGCAGGTCATCGACATCGCCGAGTGCCTGGCCCGGCGCGGCCACGCCGTTCTCATTCTCGTCCTGCTTCCTTCAGAAGCGGAGCAATGGGCAACAGACTTGCCCGTCGTTCATCTCTCCATGACGAAGTCGCCTGCCGGTGCAATCGAGGCATTTGCTCGTGCGGTCCAGGTGCTTCGGAATTTCGCACCGGAGATTCTTCACGGTCACACCTTCTACGCCAACATCGTTGCGCGTCTTTTGAGACTTACCTGCGCCACACCGCGCACCATCTCAACCATCCACAATGTCTACGAGGGCGGCTGGCCCCGGATGCTTGCGTACCGCCTCACTGACGCATTGGCCCTCCACACAACCGCTGTCAGCCAGGCCGCAGCGGACCGCTTCGTCCGCCTGCGCGCGGTGCCACGCCGCAAGGTCACTGTTGTTGCGAACGCCGTGGATGCTTCTGCTTTCGGCCCTGACGTCGGGGCGCGAGCACGACTCCGTGCCGAACTCGATGCGGGAGACGATTTCATTTTTCTCGCCGCAGGTCGCGACGTGCCCGCAAAAGACTTTCCGAATCTCTTGCGTGCATTTGAGCAGCTCTGGCCACATCAGCCCAACACACAGCTCTGGCTGGCAGGCCAGTCAGCCGCATCTTCCGGCATCGGAATCCCTGCGGGCTTCGTTCCGTCAAATGAGACTCTCCAGCGCGTGCGCCGTCTCGGCTTGCGCCGCGATATGCCCGCACTCATGAATGCCGCTGACGCCTTCGTCCTCAGCTCAGCTTGGGAGGGCATGCCCCTGGTCGTTGCAGAGGCAATGGCCGCGGGGAAGCCTGTCGTCGCGACGGACGTTGGTGGCGTGCGCGAACTCATGGGGAGTACAGGCTCCGTCGTTCCTCCCGGGGATTCCTCTGCCCTTGTAATGGCCATGCGGGCCGTCCTGCTTGATGCCGTGGATCAGCGTCAGGAAAAGGGTCGCGCCGCTCGCCTTCGTATCCTCGACCGCTTCGATATCGAAGCTCGCGCGGCCCAATGGGAATCGTTCTACTCTCAGTGGATCGCCCAGAGCTCATCGCATGAGGCAAAGGTCGTTTGATACCCTGAACGGCGAAATCGTTGCGACGCAATGAGGCAAGTTAGGCGCCTCATCGACCAGGCATCGGGAGGGAATGGGAATGCAGGCAGTATCCGTCTGGGCAAAGTTGAGCGGTCTTTTGGCCACATTCACGATCGTGATGGGGAGTGCCTCAGCAGGGGCGCAGAATACGGCGTTGGAACTCAATCATGGCTGGCAGTTTCGTAAGGTGGTGGCAG
The DNA here is from genome assembly GCA_021813745.1 of Acidobacteriota bacterium. Lineage (GTDB taxonomy): Bacteria > Acidobacteriota > Terriglobia > Terriglobales > Acidobacteriaceae > Telmatobacter. Next base: position 35,106 of record JAKAJO010000076.1, on the reverse strand, counting down.
CTCCCCAGTCTCCTGATGCGGGTTGGATGCCCGCAACGGTGCCCGGAGACGTTCACCTTGATTTGCTCGCCAACAAGACGATACCTGATCCCTTTTTCCGTGACAACGAATCCCGACTCCAGTGGATCGAACAGGAAAGTTGGGAGTATCGGGACACGGTTGACGTTACTCCCGCGATCATGGCCCGCGCCAACGTCGATCTCGTTTTTGACGGGCTCGATGCCGCCGCACAGGTCTACGTGAATGGCGTTCAGCTCCTCAACGCAGACAACATGTTCCGAATCTGGCGAGTCCCTATTCGCCCTCACCTGCATGTGGGTGAAAACGAGATCCGAGTGGTATTCCCATCGCCAATCAAAGCTGCCGAGGCGGTTGCCGCCACCGACCCCTGGCAGCCTCGTACAGAGGTACAGTCCCGAACCTACATTCGAAAAGCCGCCTACGAGTATGGATGGGACTGGGGCCCGCGCTTTGTCACCAGTGGCATCTGGCGCCCCGTGCGCATTGAGGCCTGGGACAGGGCGCGCATCGACGACCTCGCGATTCACCAGCGCGATGTCAGCAGGGAAGTGGCACACCTCGATGCGGAGGTCGTGCTCCAGGCGTCTACGAATGGTCCTGCAAATCTCACCTTTGAATATGCGATAGACGGTAAGACCATCACCATCAATCGTTCCGTTGACCTTCACTCCGGACAGAATGTCTTCGACTTTCCGATCGAGATTCGCCAGCCGCATCTCTGGTTTCCCGCAGGCTATGGTGACCAGCCGCTCTATCAGTTCACGGCGCAACTCAAGACTGAAAAGGCCGTGAATGATTCGCGCACTGTGAAGACAGGCCTTCGTTCCATCGTGCTGCGCCGCCAGCTTGACCAGTGGGGGCGTTCTTTTGAATTCATCGTGAACGGCATCCCCGTATTCGCGAAGGGTGCTGACGTGATTCCGTTCGACAGCTTTCCTGACCGCGTCACGATCTCTGATTATCGACGCATCCTTCAATCCGCCCGCGATGCCAACATGAATATGATCCGGCACTGGGGTGGTGGCTATTACGAAAGCGATGAGTTCTACTCCATCTGCGACGAACTCGGCATCATGGTCTGGCAGGACTTCATGTTCGGCAACAACTGGCAGCCCGGCACCTATGCCTTCAAGCAGAACATCAAAGCGGAAGCCGAAGACCAAGTCCGGCGCCTGCGCAACCATCCCAGCATCGTCCTGTGGTGCGGCAACAACGAAACCGAGATTGCCATGGGCTGGGCTGGCCGTCCCAACTTTCCGCCCGACGTGCGGTATCAGATGTGGCAGGACTATCTCACCGAGTTCAGCGGCATCCTGCCTCGCGTTGTTGCACACCTCGAGCCCGAGATTCCGTACTGGCCCAGTTCGCCCAGTGCAGATTATGAACAACTCAGCGATCACTTCCGCAGCGGAGACGAACATATCTGGGATGTCTGGCACGGCCGCGTCCCATTCTCTACCTACGAGACCCATCACCCACGCTTCGTCACAGAGTTTGGATTCCAGTCTTTCCCGGAAATGCGCACCATCGACACCTTCACCCTGCCTGAAGACCGCACCAGTATCTTCACGCCTGTCATGCTCGCGCATCAGAAAAACGATGAAGGCAACTCCATCATCCATGATTACCTTTTGCGCGACTATCCGGAGCCGAAGGACTTCGCTTCGTTCCTCTACGTCAGTCAGGTACTTCAGGCAGAGGGCATTAAAATCGGCGCCGAATACTTCCGTCGCAGTCGTCCAGAGACCATGGGCTCGCTCTTCTGGCAATTGAATGATTGCTGGCCCGTCGCCTCATGGTCCAGCATCGACTACGACGGCCGCTGGAAAGCCCTGCAGTACTACGCGCGCCGCTTTTATGCGCCCATACTGGTCTCACCGCATGTGGAAGGGGGCTCCATGCGCATCTACATCGTTTCCGACAAAACCAGTGCGATGCCGGCCACGCTCGACGTCCGACTGATGGATTTTAAAGGAAAAGTTTTGCTTGAGGACAAGCACGATGTTTCCGTCGAACCCCTCGCCAGCAAGATTTATCTCGACTGGCCCCTCGAAAAGCTCGCCAACGCTGGAGCAGAGGATACGTCGCGTGTCTTTGTCGTTGCCGAACTCACATCTGGTGGCGCTTCGTTGTCGCGCAACATTGCCTATCTCGCTCCGGTGAAAGAAGTTCATCTCAAACCGGCTCAACTTACGGTGGAGACCGTGGGCGGGAAAGGGAACTTCAAGGTGCGTGTCACTTCACCCGTTCTGGCGCGCGATGTGTACCTTTCCTTCGGGAATTTGGACGCCACCGTCTCTGACAACTACTTCGATCTGCTTCCGGGTGAAACACGAGAAATCACCGTGCAGTCCGCGGCAACACTTGAAAAGCTGAAGTCGGGGCTCTCCGTCATCTCTCTCACTGACGCGTTCAAGCATGATCCCAGCGCACCGGTCATTGAAGCAACAAAATAAGAATGCTCTCCATACCCTGCGGTCACTTAGCCGATAACCGCAGGGTCCAAGCAGGATTCGTTAAAACGAGAAAATAGCCTGCACAAAGATGCGTCGAGATGCCGGCCCCATCGAGAAGATGCGTCCTGCCAGGCTGGTCGATCGATCGAAATTAGCGCCGGGAGTTACGCCAACGACGCTGCCGCTTGCATCCTGCAGCGCAGTAGGATTGATTGTTCCCACTGGCTGCCCGTAATTCACGTTGTTAAAAAGATTCAGCGCTTGCGCAGTGAACGTTAGGTTGTACTTGTGAGAAACTGTGGGACCCATGGGACCATGCGGTCCACCTCCACCCAGTCCGCCCGGCCCAAGTCCGCCACCGGGTCCGCCCCTCCCTCCATGCGGGCCTCCATGCGGGCCTCCGAACATCGACGGACCACTCGCGCCTTCAACCTTGGGGCCGATGCCAATGGTGCGGCTGATACGCATATTGACGGCCACCGAAGGTGGCCCTACTCCATCGTTCATCGGAATCAGAGGTTCGCCCGCCACTGGTTGCGTGTCCATGCAGCCGAGAAAGGTCTGAACATAGCGCGGATGAGTGCTGTACGGGGCCTGACAATCCGAGCTCGATGCGTAAGCAGGGCGATCATTGAGGAAGTTGTCACCGGTAAGATCGACGTTCGAGACAAAATTGAATGGATTGCCCGACTTTGCGATGATGAACGGGTTGAACCGGAGTCCCCACGGACCCATGTAATTGCCCATCAGGAAAACAAAATGACGTGAAACAAAAGTTGCCGGACCGTAATCCTGTTGCAGATTGTATGAATTTGAGGCCATCCCACCCGCATCATCGGTGTTCGCCCAGGCCAGGTTGTAAAAGCCGAAGATATTGAAATTCTTGCTAATCCGCGCATTGATGTTCGCAATCATCTGGTCCTGCTTGAATACTGCTTCAGACAGATATTGCTGAACAATGCCAAGTGATGCATTGGGCCGAACGCCGGTCAGCACTGTGCTGCCGTATTGATACGTTCCCGGCAGATAAGCATTCGCATTGATAGTGACCACCTGGTGCACGCCATAGGAATGGAGATACGTCACAGTTCCAGTGATCGACTTTGTGATCTGCCGCTCAATGCTGGCTCCAATCTGGTGCGTGTAAGGTGCATGGAAGCCTGGCGCGACCTGCACCAGCGTCGAAAGTGCGTTGGGCTTGTATGGCGCTGCCGGCAGACAGCCCGAAAAGTCAATCTGTGTCAAACTGGTTCCGTTCAGGCAGCTTGCGGATTGAGAAGTAATTTGAACCTGACCTGAATTGATGCTCTGCTGTGTTGCCAGCATCAGCCTGTTGATTCCAAATCGGTCATAAAAGATGCCGTACCCTGCACGCAGGACGGTTTTCGCGGGCTTGTTACCTTTTGCATCCAATGCATAGGCCATGGCAACGCGGGGCGCCCAGTCATTATGGTCCGCGATATGGTTTTGCGTTTCCCAGCGGATGCCTCCGGAAAGCGTCAAACGCGGATTGACCTTCCAGTCATCCTGCACAAACAGCGATCCATTGAACACGTTGGCGGTGTATGCGGTTTGGCCAGCCGTAATGCTGAGGTTCACGAGATTGTTGCCGATGGAGTTCAGATTCTTTCCGCTTGCCAGTGCGTTGAGTACCGTCGGGTACTGGCTTTCCGTCAGAATCAAAGTTCCGTTGCGATTACCGAAAGCATTCAAAGCCTCACGATCGTCGCGCAGCCATGTGCCAAATTTGATGCTTTGTGATCCCACCGACATCGTGGTGAAGTTCTGCAGTTCGAAATGATCGCCGTGGGAATTCGACGCTCCGCTCGATGCGCCTCCTCCCGTAAAGTCTCCGGCGACGATGATGGTCGGCTGCGTACTGACGGGTGAAATCGACTCCAGCGCCCGTCGGTACTCAAGGTGCGTCTCGTTCACCATATGGTCGTTGATGATCTGCGAATCACTCAGTTGAAATGTGTGCTCGGTTGAGGTTGAAGTGACGGACTGAGAGGGAAGTTCCTGCGAAGTAATATCGCCAGACTCCGAGTCATAGTAGAGCTGATAGCGCAGGGTCAGCGTGTTGTTCTGCCCAAGCTGAAAGTCCATCCGGGGCGACACATTGATGTGATTGTGCGGATTTGATAAAGAACCGGAACTTTGCACCGAACTCAGTGAGTACAAATTCGTCGCTGGATCCAGGATCGCCGGATAGTACACGTACACCTGCTGATCGTGGTTATCGCGCTGCTCCATGCTCATGAAAAATGATGCCTTTTTCGAGAGCGATCCGCTCACCGTGCCGTTGTACTGCACGCGATTGTACGGCGGCACGTTTTGGAGAAATGGATTGCCAGTGTTGAATTCGCTGTAATTTCCCTGAATAAAAAATTGACCGTGGAGCTTGTCCGTACCCGGCTTGGTCAAGATCTCGATCCGCCCATATCCCAACTTGTCAAATTCCGCTGAAAATGGGTTCTGGTTGATGCGAATCTCGCGGATCGCAGACTTTGGCGGAAGCTGCCCGCCTGTAAATCCATCGATGTAGATCTGTCCTCCATTCGGACCCGCAGACGGCCCTGCCAGCGCCTGAAGCTCATTCGAAAGTTCGTCTGGGTCATCGGACAGTGTGTCCAGATCCTTGCCCTTCAGCACAATCGTATTGGTGTTGCCGCCGGCCTCCACGTTCACTGTCGGAGTTTCGTCCGTTACGACAACATTCTGTTGCTCGGTCTGAATCGCCATCGTCACATCCACGCGCTTCAGTTGCCCGGCCTCCAATTGGATCGTCTGAGATTGAAACGGTGCAAATCCAGGTGCCGAAACGCTGATCGTGTAGCCGCCCGGCATCAAACCCTGCACTTGATACACGCCGCGCGCATCCGCGGTCGTCGTATGCGTCTCAGCTCCCATCGCCTTTGTTATGGAGACCTCTGCGCCCGGAATCAGTGCGCCAGTCGGGTCCGAAACGTGTCCGTGAATCGTCGCAGTCGCCCCCGCTTCGCTCGACTGCGAGTGAGCCGCCAGCGCAGCCAATCCAAAAAAGATGGCAATTAACCAATGAAGTGTCCAATGTAGTTTTGAGTACACTTTGCCTGTGCTCCTCATCTGCAATACGTTTTCATCCTTATTGCGCGACGTCTTCCGCTCCGCCTGAGCCCATGCTCCAGTTCGCAAGCAGGTTTTGGCTTGCTTCTGGTGCCTCAAGCAAAGGTTCCACGCCAGAGAGCAGGGTAATTGCCGTGACTTCCCCGGCACCCTGCGTTGAAACCAGCATTACAGCATCCCCCTTTTTCAAATCACCGAAGTGAATGACTGGGGTTCGATTCAGGATCTGCTGCATGCTGCCACCTTGCGAGGAGCGTCCTTCTTCCCCTCGCGCACCACCGGAAGCGCCAGCCCATGCCCCTCGCCCGCCGTTCTGCCCGGATTGCCCTCCGGCCCTAGCAACGGTTGTCCCCCCTTTTAGCCGCGCTGCCAGAACCTGCGCCATCATCGGAGGTAGAGAATGCATCTGCGCATCCGGCGTGATGTGCACTTTCACCGGCTTCTTCGTCAAAAGATCCTTGATGGCAATCGCTTGATTCGCGTCGTCAACCGATAAGATCACGCCGGAGATATTGCGAAAACTCCCCGACACAACCTCATCCGCATTCAGTTCCGTACCGTCCGCGCTTTTCTCACCCTTCGCACGCAATTGGTCGCCGGCGTGAATCGCGTCAATGGGTGCCACCTGCGCCAGGTCGAAGCGAACAGAATCGGGTGCATATCGACGCAGAACAGTCGTCTTGCTTACATGTACTGTTACGGTGCGACTGGTCGACCCCGTACCACTCACCAGCACAATGGTTCCTGCGGCTGGATCCACGCTCTTCACCAGTCCTCCGACGCCGTGCAGTTGCCAGTCTTCGCGTTCCTTCTGTTCCTTCTCCGCGACATCGGCCGCCTTGATGGTAATAATCTGTGCTGCCTCCGCTACAGCACCCTCCGCTGCAGGTGTCAGCTTCACAAGAACGCGATCTCCCGTCTCAAGATCGGTCAGCTTGATATCCACTGCGGCGCTCAGATCCTTCTGTCCCGGTTCAACGCGCTTCAAGACAGCCGAATCCGGTACCTGCACCTCGCGCACGCCATCCCCGTCCGTCTTCACGCTGAGCGTGTTGCCGTTTACCGCTGTGATCGTGCCGACAAATCGCGTCGGGGCCTGGGCAAAGACCGCCGCAGAGGCAAGCCAGACAAGCAGCGCCAAGGCCTGCGAACCGATGCCAATGCTTGCTGCGCAGTTCCTTACTATCCTCACCTGTTCACTCCATCCCGACTTGGCCGCAAAGGGCTGTCAGTGAAATAGACGAGAGACAGGCTCTGAAAGTTGAGAAAAAACTATCGAGGTATGAGACGCGAATGGACTGAAAAGCTCCAATCAGCCCAGAGATTTGCAAGGAAAACTTAAGACACGCTGAAGACCCGCCATCACCGTGCCACTTCCGCGCTTTCCAGGAAGCGATAACTTCCCGAAGCAGATGGGTTCACGCCTCTCAGTCGGCGGTTGTGTACCACCACTGTATCCAGATACCACAGGTTAACTGCCGGCAAATCCCGTGCCAAAATTTCCTGCGCTTCGACGTAATCCTTACGCTGTTCTTCCATCTGGCTCGTTCTGGCTGCATCCTCCAGCAGTGCGTCAAGTTTCAGATTCGAGTAGTGTCCCCGATTTGCTCCCAGTGGCGAAAAGTGCTTCGTCTCAAAGACATAACTGAAGATGTCCGGCTGTTCATTGCCGCCAATCCACCGCAGCGAGTACATCTGAAATGCCCCTCGCGTCACATCGGAGTAGAACGTCGCGAATTCATAGCTCCGCAAATCCAGCGCCACACCCACTCGTGCCAGTTCCTGTTGCAGCACGGCTGCCAACAATCGGGTATCCTCTGTCGTGCTTGTCTTCATCGTTAGATGAAACCGGATGCCATCCGCGCCACGCCGATAGCCCGCTGCGTCCAGTAGCCTCTCTGCACGCGCAGGATCGTAGTCATACCGCTCCACATTCCCCGTCCAGGCCCAGTGCGTCGGCGGCAGAAGGCTCACGGCGGGTCGCGCGTATCCCCTTAGCAGCGTTCGTATGATCAGCCCCCTGTCAATCGCACACGCAATCGCGCGCCGCACCTCCACATGACTGAGCAGTGGATCGCGGAGGTTGAACGCAAGATACTGCACCTCGGTCCCCGGCACATCTTCCACCTTCAGAAGTGGCCGCGCCGCCAGCTCTGGCAGCGCATCCATGGGCAGGGAATTGATCGCCACATCTCCCGTGCCTTTTTCGAGTTCCAGGGCCATCGTGATTGCATCCGGCACTACGGCAAAACGCACCCGCTCAATCCTCGGCTGTGCCCGCCAGCTCAATGGATTACCCTCCACAACCACGTCCTGGTCCGTTTGCTGGCTCACAAATCGAAATGGTCCTGTCCCCACAGGATTCTTCCAGAACTCGCGCCCGCAGCCCGCCGGCACCACACCCAATGCGCCCGTTGCCACATTGCGAAGCAGAAAATTATCGGGATACCTCAGATGAAACACAACCGTCGCATCGTCCGGCGCCGTAATCGTTTCAACACTGGCATACGCCGCGGCCTTTGGAGAAATCAGCGTTCCGTTCCGCATCGACTCCACGGTCCACACCACGTCCCGCGCGGTCAGTGCGCGTCCATCCGCAAAGTGAACTCCCGTTCGCAGGTGAAAGACCCATGTCAGCGGATCCGGCTGCTCCCAGGAGCTTGCCAGGGCCGGAATTGGCCGGAACTGCGCGTCTCGATCCACAAGCCCGTCAAAAAGAAGCTCATCAATCCGTTCCGACTGCACATCGGTACCCACGCGCGGATCCAGGCTCGCGGGGCTGCTGTCAATAAGAAAGACCACCGTCTTTGGATTCCGCGGCTCCGTACGGCATCCAGCCAGCATGAGATACAGCAGCGCCACAGCGATTCCAGCAGCCCGGCAACTACACATACGTCACCTGGCCAAGAATCGCGCCGCGTCGCGCACCCGTCGCAGCGGGCACATTGCCTGGCAGCCTGTTCCACGTCTGCCAGGCAAGCAGGGCAAAGGCCACAGCCTCTTTTGCCGCAGCCGGCAGGCCAAATTCGTCGCTCGTGGCGAGCTCGCACCCCAGCGGCTCAAGTCTTCGCGCGAGCATCGCCATCAGCGTCGCGTTGCGCGCGCCCCCGCCCGATACAATGTAGTCCAGCGGCGCGTGTTTCATGCGGCGATGCACAAATCGTCGATAGCTTGCCGCGATGCTCTCTGCAGTCAGCGCCGTCGCAGTTGCCAATGCGTCTTCCGGCTTGCGGCTGTGCTTTCGGCACGCCGACAAAAACTTCGCAGCATAAGCGCGTCCAAACTGCTCCCGTCCCGCCGTGCGCGGTGGTTTCAACAGGAAATACCCATCGCGCAGCATCGCTCTGAGCACAGGATCAATCACCGATCCACTCGCTGCCGCCGCGCCGTTGCGGTCATACGGCTTCTGCAGCAGCTTCTCCGCCAGCGCATCGATCAACATGTTGCCAGGGCCTGTATCAAACGCAATCAGGTCTTCCGCCCGCCCGCCTGCAGGAATCGCCGTCAGATTCGCAATGCCGCCAATGTTCTGCAGCACCCGCCCTCGCTTCGCATCCGCAAAGAGAACCCAGTCCAGCAGCGGTACCAGCGGCGCGCCTTGTCCGCCCGCGGCGATGTCCGCCGGCCTGAAATTTGAGACCACCGGCGCGCACACCTTCACGGCAATCAGCGCAGCCTCGCCCGCCTGCCAGGTGCAGCTGAAGTTTCGCCCAGCGTACAGTCCACGTTGCGCCTGATGGTAGAGCGTCTGCCCATGACATCCCACCAGATCGACCCGTACATTGTGCCGATCCGCAGTCGCGCGCACCGCTTCCGCATATGCGATGCCGATCCGCCAGTTCAATCGCGCCAGCTCAGCCGTTGAAATCGACCTTGCATTCATCGCCGTCAGCACTGCCTTGCGCAGCGTCGCAGGGTAGGGAAATCCCTCATGCGCCAGCAGCGTAACCAGAGGCCGCATCCGGCCCGGCGCAATGCGCACCAGCGCCACGTCGATACCGTCTGCCGAGGTTCCGCTCATCACGCCTGCGACCAACATCACCTTCGGCATCACGTTGCCTCCACATGCTTGCCGGGCTTCAGTTCCGCACCGGCTGTCTCAGTCGCAAGGTCTCTGACCTCATCGCCGAATCGCAGGATTCTCTCCCGCAATGCGGTCAACTGCTTCTGGCTCATCGCCGCTCCGGTGCCGGCCTTGAAAAGCTTGGCTCGCTTCCGGCTTACCCTCTGTGCCCGCTTCAGCAGCATCTTCCGGAAAGCTGCCGATTTCTCGCCCTCGCGTAGCAGCGCCTCATACCCACGCAGAATCAGCTCCGGGCTGTGGCAAATTTCCATCGTGTCCATGCCCGCGCGCACGGCTTCCACGCTGGCTTCTTCAATGGACATGTACTTTAGGATTCCGCCCATCTCCAGATCATCCGAGAGGAGAATCCCCCCGTACCCCATCCGCTTGCGCAGCACATTCGTCATCCAATAGGCAGAGACACTTGCCGGCCTTTCACCCCCGGGTGTCTGCGGATACGCCGCATGACTCACCATTACCAGGGGCAACTTTTTGCGCAGCGAGCGATAGGGTGCAAGATCTTCCTGCCAGAGCTCGATCCATCTGCGCAGAATTCGCGGCGTCTCCAGGTGGGAGTCAAGCGATCCGCCTCCGAGCCCAGGAAAGTGCTTGCCGCATCCCGCCACGCCTTGCGCCGTAAGGCCATCCAGCATCGCGCCGGCATAAGCGCTTACACGCGCCGCATCAGCAGCCACCACGCGCGTCCCCATCACCTGCGCGCTCGCCGGTAACGCCAGATCCAGCACCGGAGCCAGGGTTGTGTTGAAGCCGAAGGCGCGCACTGCCCGTCCAATCAGCTCGCCATGTTTCCTGGCAAGGGCCAAAATACCGCGTTTGTTCATGGCCTGCGCCACAGCCTGCGCAGAGGGCATCGGTGCCAGCGCATCGCGCAATCTGTCCACCGTTCCGCCTTCCACATCGACGCAGCGAAAGCTCTCGTCCGCGCACAGCGCCGTCGCCTCGTTCAGCAACGCTCGCGTCTGTCGCGTGTCCGCAATGTTGCGCCGAAACAGAATCACGCCGCCTGGTTGCAGCAGCCGCATCCAGGCGCGCTCCAGCCCGGTCAACCCCGTTCCGCTCAGGCCCACCACCATCAGGTTTCCTGCCGCATGGCGCAACGTCATCGTCATCGCGCTCCTTGAAACCATCCCTCGTGCAAGCGTGATTGCCAGTCCCGCATCGCTTAGTCCCTATGTCCCTTTTGCTTCAACTCCTGCTGCAACTCCTCCAGCAGGTTCAGCGCCTGCAGTGGTGTCAGCGTATTTACGTCCACTTCTTCAATTCGGTCCACGATGCGTTGCGACAGTGGCGTAAACATCGTCAGTTGCAAAGGTTCAGGCTGTGTCTCTACCTGCACGCTCTGCCGCTCTTGCTTTTCGTGTTGCCGCAGCACGTGTCGTGCGCGCTCAATCACCGCGGCTGGCAATCCCGCCAGTTTCGCCACTTCAATGCCGTAGCTCTTGCTCGCTGCGCCCGGCTCAATCGCGTGCAGAAACACAATCCCTTTTGGAGTCTCCTTCACGCTCACGCGCAGATTCCGCACCCGCTTCAGCTTTTCCGCCAGCATGGTCAGTTCGTGATAGTGCGTTGCAAAGAGCGTCCGCGCACCCGTCTCCGCATGCAGATACTCCACCGTCGCCCACGCCAGGCTCAGTCCATCAAACGTCGCCGTGCCGCGCCCCATCTCGTCCAGAAGAATCAACGACCGCTGCGTCGCCGTGTTCAGAATTGTCGCAGTCTCCGTCATCTCCACCATGAAAGTCGATCGTCCGCGCGCCACATTGTCGCTCGCGCCAATCCGTGTGTAGATGCGATCCACCAGCCCCAGCCGCATCCGGTCCGCAGGCACAAAGCAGCCCATCTGCGCCATCAGGGCCAGCATCGCAGCCTGCCGCAGATACGTGCTCTTGCCGCCCATGTTCGGCCCGGTAATCAGCAACAGACTGGGACCATCCTCGCCCGCGTTTAGATACACGTCGTTCGCAATAAACCGGCCCTCACGTGTCTCTTCCATCCACTGCTCAATCACCGGATGCCGGGCTGCGACAGCCTCCAGAACCGGCTCGTCCACCACTTCCGGCCGCACATAGTTCCTCACTGCTCCCAGATGCGCAAAGTCCGCCAGCAGGTCCGCTTCCGCCACCGCGTGCGACGACCGCCGAATCCGTCCCGCAGCGTGAAGCACGCTTGCGCGCAGTTCTACAAAGATGCGCCGCTCAATTTCAATGCACCGTTCGTGCGCCGTGAGGATTTTACGCTCGTGCTCCTTCAGTTCCGGCGTCGTAAACCGCTCCGCATTCACCAGTGTTTGCTTGCGTTCGTAGTCTGCTGGCACCAGCGCCAGATTCGCTTTCGTAATCTCGATGTAGTAGCCGAAGACTGAGTTGTAGCGTACCTTCAGCGATGCAATCCCCGTTCGCTGCCGCTCTCGTTCCTCGATCGCCGCAATCTGCTGGCGTCCGGTCGAGGAAATCGAGCGCAGTTCGTCGAGCTCTGCATCGACACCCGCCGCAATCACGCCACCATCGGCCAGCGTCAGAGGCGGCTCGCTCACCAGCGTCATCTCCACCCGTTCCGTCAGATCCTTCAGAACGTCCAGTCCTTCCGCCATCTCGCGCCATAGCGGAACCGCCATCGCGCCCAGTGCCGCTTTCAATCCGGGCAGCCGCGCCAGGCTCATCGCCAGCGCGCGCACATCCCGCGGCCCGGCGGAGTCGAGCGAAATCTTCGCCAGCAGCCGCTCCAGGTCCAGAATGCCGCCAAATGCGCGTCGCAAATCCTCGCGCTTCAGCAAATCTTTCTGCGCTTCACCCACAGCCTCGTATCGCGCTTCCAGCGTCACCCGGTCCATCAATGGCCGTAGAATCGTCGCGCGCAGCATCCGTTTACCCATCGGCGTTTGGCACGCGTCCAATGTGTGAAAGAGCGTTGCGCGCGCATCCTGCCCCTGAAACAGCGGCTCCACCAGTTCCAGGTTGCGCACCGTCACCGGGTCCAGTTCCAGCGCAGTCGAGTGCTCCTCAAAGTGCAGCGAATCCACGTGTAATGCATCATTCTTTTGCGTCGTACGCACATAGTGCAGCACCGCGCCTGCCGCAATCGCCGCTGCGTCGTGCCCCGTCAGGCCGAATCCTTCCAGCGAACGCACGCCCAATTGCCGCTCCACCAGCGGCACTGCAAAGTCGCGCGTCCACACCCAGTCGTCCACGCGTGTGTGTGTGGCAATCCGCTCAAGGCTCGGCGGAGTTTCAGCGCTCACCGGCAGCAGTACCTCGCTCGGCATCGTCAGCAGCAACTCATCCACCGCCTTTTCGCGCCCACCCGCGCCGGTGAACTCAGCCGTTCGGAACTCGCCAGTCGAAAGATCCAGCAACGCCAGCGCACACACCGGATCCTTACTGCCAAGTTCCATGTACGCCGCAAGAAAATTGTTCTGCTCTTGCCCCAGTCCGGCATCCAGCGCCGTCCCCGGAGACAGCACCCGCGTCACCTCGCGCCGCACAATCTTCTTTGTGAGCTTCGGATCCTCCATCTGCTCACAGATGGCAATCCGATACCCCTTGCGCAGCAGCCGCGTCAGATATTGCTCCACTGAGTGATACGGCACGCCGCACATCGGCACCTGCTTTTCGCGGTCCCGCGCGGTCAGCGTCAACTGCAGCTCACGGCTTGCCACTGTCGCGTCGTCATAAAAGAGCTCGTAGAAGTCTCCCATGCGAAAGAAGAGAAGCGCGTCGGGATTCTCCCGCTTCGCCGCCGTCCATTGGCGCATAAAGGGCGTCAGCTCAGGCGCGGACTTCGCCGTCCGCGCGCCTTCCGCCTCCGCGCCAGCGCCCAGCAACTCCGGCGCCAAAATGGTCTCTTCGTCTCGATTCACGCTCCATTCAGCTTACCGCGTCCCACAACCCATTCAGCAGGTCCTTGCATACGTCGATTCCTCTGGGAAATTCGGTCCAGTTTCTCATCCTTCTGAAGCATCGGCCCCCAGTATCATGGGCTTCATGAGAACTCGTGCCCGCCAGGATGGACTCATCTTGTTTTTCCTCGGTGCCGCTCTATTTCTTCTCACCGGGGCGGATTTGGCTGTTGTAACCAGGTCCGGCATGGCCGACTTCGACACTGCATATTACAGTGCAAAGTCCGCAATCCTACATCGCGATCCGTACAACCCCGATGATGTGATGCACGCAAGACAGCTCACGGGCGCTTTACCGTTTCAGTCAGCGTACGATCAGGGTGTTTTTACGCGCAATGTCTATCCACCTTCTGAGATTGCTCTCGTCAGTCCGCTCGCCTTGCTCCCTTTCAAGTTGGCGCGTGCGTTGTGGCTTTTCTTCATCGCCGTCGGCTTCATCCTCGCCGGGTTCGCGATCTTTCAAACCTCCACAGCGCCTAGTCTCGCCGGCGCTTTGTTGGCTTTAATGCTTCTCGGGAGCGAATCTCTCGTGCGCTATGCCAACGCCGCAGGCATCGAGGTCACACTGACAGCGCTCGGCGTCGTCAGTATCATTCGCCAGCGCTACGCCAAGGCAGGCGTCCTTGCGCTCGGCGCCGCACTTGCGCTCAAGCCACACGACTCCGGTCTGCTCTGGCTCTGCTTCTTGCTTGCAGGTGGTGTCTATCGGCGTAGTGCGGGTCAGGCCCTCGCCGTCGCGTTGGCACTAACCCTTCCTGCGGTTGCGTGGCTCAGTTTCTTGGCACCTAACTGGCCCGCGGAGCTTGCGCAGAACCTACAGTTCTTTTCGAGTGACGGGCAGAGCAATACCCCCTATGGCCTGCATGGCACGTGCTTCATCACCTGTCTGCAGGTCATATTTGCCTTCATGCACAATAGCCCGCGATTTTACAATATTGCTACTTGGCTTATCTCTGTGCCCCTTCTGCTTACTTGGGCACGGGGCACCATCGGTGCTCAAAAGTTCGAATACCGCCTCTGGCTTTCTGTCGCTGCGATTACCGCACTGTCCATGGTGTCCATCTATCATCGGCAATACGACGCAAAACTCATCATCCTCACAATCCCTGCCTGCGCCCTCTTGTGGAAGTCAGCCAAAAGGCTTGGGCGGTGGGCGATCTGGTTAACTGTTGCTGCATTTTTCCTGAGCAACGACCTAATCTGGTCTGTAATCTTTGTCCTCGTCAAAACCCTGCATCTCAAAGTCACCGGCCCGCATGGCTCCATTCTCTTGGCCGCGCTAACTTTCCCAGTTCCGCTCAGCCTTCTCGCCCTCGGGGCGTTCTATCTCTGGGCACTGATGTGCTTCCGTAGTGAAACTGAGCCTAATCCAAATCAAAACTGCACAACCTGAGAAACGATATGCGGGGTGTTCTCCGTGGTATCCCGCGAAGGCCTTCCGACCTCATCCGATCACTCAATGCGCTACGCGCCTACTTTGCAACTGGCGTAAAGATCAGGCCTGCTTTATCATCAGGCGCGTGATACATCCCGCTCGTAATGATGGCCTCTTCCTCCTGGTCCTAGGAACGTGCGTATTTCTCTTCATAGGTATCGGCCTCGTGGCCACAGACCCGCACTGCATGACCGACTTCAGAACCGCGTATTCCAGCACAAAATCGTTCCTTAGTGGCGCCGATCCCTACGATCCGCAAAGCGTGCTGAATACCTACCGTCTTATCGGCGCACCACCCTTTCGAACACACATGGAGCAGGTCGGCGTCACGCACAATGTCTATCCACCCACCGAGTATGTGCCGGTGGCGCCCATCGCATTGCTCCCCTATCGCCTGGCAAAACCGTTCTGGTTTTTCCTCATTGCCGGCGGTTTCTTCTGCGCTTGCCTGCTCGTTCTGGATCTCGTCGCCCCATCCAACTCGCGCCTCGTCGGACTTCTCCTCGGATTCCTGATCGCGGGCAGCAGCTCGCTCGTGTTCTATGCCAATCCCGCTGGCATCGCAGTCACCCTCGCCATCATTGCTGTCTGGAGCTTCATGCGACAGCGGTGGCTCGCATTTGGCGTACTTGCTCTTGCACTCAGCCTAGTCTTGAAGCCCCATGATGCCGGCTTGATCTGGCTATGCTTCCTGCTTGCCAGAAACCCCTATCGAAAGCTCGCATGGCAATCGCTCGGGCTCGCGGCTCTGCTGAGCCTGCCGGCTCTCCTCTGGATCTCGCACATCGCCCCGCAATGGCCCGCGGAGGCGGCCGCAAATCTGAGGATGTACACCCAGTCCGGGAGCACCAACGATCCGGCAAGCGTCTACGGATCCTGCTTCATTGCCAGCCTCCAGGTCATTTTCTGCTTCATCAAGAATGATCCCAGTTTCTACAACTTGGCCTCGCTCGTAGCCATGGCGCCCGTGCTCCTTGTGTGGGCCGTGGCGACATTCCGTATCCGCGGCTCCGTCACCAAGCTCTGGTTTGCCGTCGCAGCCATCGCGCCCTTGTCCATGTTGCCGGTCTATCACCGTCAATATGACGCGAAGCTTATCGCCCTCACGCTCCCGGCGCTTGCATTGTTGTGGACCCAGCGTTCAACCGCGCGCTATCTCGCACTCGCCGTCACCGGCATCGCAGTGCTACTGAGCTCCGATTTGTTCTGGGCCGTGATGCTGATCGTCTTCAAGCCGCTCCCCATCGTCTCACTGCCTGAGCCGGCCCGATTGCGGTTCGCCCTGGTCACCTTCCCTGTCCCGCTCAGCCTTCTCGCCCTCGGCCTGTTTTATCTCTGGGCACTCTTACGCTTCCGTCCAGAAGCTGAGCCTGTCCCGAATCTAAACAGCACAACCTGAGGAACGGGATCCTGCGCATCCTCCGGAGCACCGCCACGATTGCACACTCCCGGGCCCCATCCGCTACAATCCCGCTCTGGCGACGAGGCTCCTCGCGCAGCGTCGCTCAATCCTCGCCAAGGCAATCCAATGAAACCCAACTCCGTCCTTGCCACCGCCGTCTTACTGGCTCTGTTTCAGTTTTCCGTGGCGCCACGCGCCATGGCCCAATCTGCGGCCATGCATCACACAGGCAAACCCGTCAGTGCCAAGAAATTTGACTCTTTGGCCTCACGCGCCATCGCTGCCATGCGTGCCCGCGCCGCTCAGCTTGGCGTCACCGGCGTTGCCGTCGTCTCCTACGCACCCGGAGACACCGTGCAGGGATGGCTCTCGAAGATGGCCGTCGTCGGCCGCATGAAGGATGCGCCCAGCGCCACCAGCAAAGGCAACAACCTCATCGGCATCGCCTATGCCAAATCGGCCGAGATGGCCGACACGCTCCAGAACAGTGGCACCGCCAGCCGTCCTCCCATGACCGGCGAATTCGGCTGGCAAGGTGGCGTCATTGGGCAGGGAAAGACCGGCCACATCATCGTCGCCTTCAGCGGTGGCAAGTCGGAAGACGACGTGCAGGTTTCCCGCGCGGGCCTGGCCGTCCTTCAGCCCGCGCTCTAGCCTTGACGATCAGCTATTGAAACAACTTCAGGTCGATCCCTTCGCCCATCGCCTTGTAGCCCGCATCGTTCGGGTGCAGATGATCGCCTGTGTCATACGCCGGGTTAAACTGCGTGGGGTTTGCCGGGTCCTGGGTAATCTTGTCGAAATCAATCACGCCGTCAAACGTCCCGCTCGTGCGAATCCAGTTGTTCACCGCTTCGCGCACCTGCTCGCCCTTCTCGGACCAGTAGCCCGCGCCGCCATACGGCGTCAGCGTCGCCCCGTAGGCCTTCATGCCGTGCTCGTGCGCCGCATCGGCAATTTGCTTCAAGCCCTGCTCCAGTTGCTCGGTCGTCACGTCGTCCTCGGGCCCCATCATCCGATGAAACCGTCCGATGTCATTGATGCTCTCCAGCACGATCACATACTGCGCGCCGTTCTGCGCTAGCACATCGCGGTCCAGCCTGGCCAGCGCGCTCGGGCCCCAGCCATCATTCAGCACGCGGTTGCCACCAATACCTTCGTTCAGAACGCCCACATGCTCCATCCCGTGCGCCTTCTGCAGCTGCGCGGCCAGCACATCCGGCCAGCGCATGTTTTCGTTCCGTGATGAATGGGCCCCATCTGTAATCGAGTCGCCCAGCGTCACAATTGCGCGTGCGCCCTTCGTCCACGTCACATCCACTCCATCCAGGAAGTACCACGACTCCAGCGTCTTCGCATCCGTCAGCGAAGCCGCGCCCGCCGCATCGCCGCTCACCATATAGTTGTCCTGATCCGCGAAATCGTGAAAGGTCTCCTGGCGCATCACCTGCGACGGCACATAAAAGCTCACAGCCAGGTCGCTCATTGGAGCTAACGTCATCGTCACCGGGTCGGAGTAGGCCACCGCGCCGGCAGTCACCCGGACCGTCTTTGCGCCGCCAAACGTCAGCACATGATCCGTGCCGTCCTTGATTGCATTACCACCCGCGCTGACCGCCACATGCACATCGCTCAGCCGCAACGGATCCTTACCGAACTCATTCGTGAACCGGATGCGCACCTGCTCCCCGCCCGCCGAAACATGCACAATCTCACGCAGCGTCATCCCGCTGAAATCGTGCATCGCAAACGTGTTCTCCACTGGCATCGGCGACGTCGCCCAGGTGCCCACCCACTCGGGATGCGCTTCACCCTGCGCTGCCCCTATTCCAGTCATGCACAGCAAAAGTCCCAGCAACGACACACCACTACGGCAGCGACCAACCATGATCCTGTTCTCCTCCATGGGAAGCATTCTGGCTCGGGTTTCCGGCCCGTACCAGCATAGTCGAGACTGCCCAACGGAGCGCCAGCACAATCGCTGCGCTCATACTGCCTGGGCAAACCAGCCTCCGGCACCCATGTCCAACAGCGGCCCCATCGTAAGTCGTTCCCCCGTCTCAGATTTCTGAGACAAAACCCTTCTCTTGGTGATTTACGTCACACGTCATGACCCCTTAAGGCCTTAAGATTGAACTCGAGATGCACCTTCTCTGGTTAAGAGTCGCGGCAGTGCTGTACGCAACGGCAAGCATTGCCGTCTTCCCCGCCGTGCTCTTCAAACTCGAACGCTGGCGCAAGAGCTGTGTTCACCTCGCCGGCATGGCCTACTTCTTCCACTTTGTCTCCGTGGTCGAAATGCTCGTGCAGGGCCACAGCTGGCTCCCCGTTGGAGTCCGCGAAGCGGAATCGCTCCTCGGCTTCGTCGTCGCTTCGCTCTTCCTGCTCGTCTGGTGGCTCTATGACGCCATCTCCCTTGGCATCTTCGCCCTGCCCATCACCTTTTTCCTCGTCTTCGTCCCGGCTCTCGGCCTCGTTCGCTATACCTTCCCGTCCGAGGGCGTCCGCACCAGCTGGCTCGTCGCCCACATCGTTGCGCTGCTCGCCGCGTACGCCGCCCTTGGCTTCAGCTTGCTTGCCTCCATCCTTTACCTCGTCCAGGAGCGCCGCCTCAAATCCAAGCTCAAAGCACAACTGGCCTCCGGCTCCACAGCATTCGACTGGCTGCCGCCCCTCGACACGCTGGAACGCATCGCTCACGCCACACTCCTCTTCGGTTTTCCCTGCATGACCGTCGGCCTCGTCATCGGCTCAGTCCTCGTGCAGGAGACATCCTTGGGCGCCGCTTACTTTGAAGACCCCAAGATCATCGCGTCTTTCCTGATGTGGTTCGTCTATGTTTTGCTGATCTTCATCCGTCAGGCCGCCGGCCTGCGCGGACGCCGCGCCGCCTATGTCTCCGGCGCCGTCTTCATCGTCATGCTCGCTGTCTTTGCCGCCAACGCCTTCAGCCACGTTCACAGGTTCGGTGCACAATGACCCTCACCGTCATCGGCATCAACCACAAGACCGCGCCCATCGAGCTCCGCGAGCGCATCGCCATCTCCCGGGACGATCTGCCCGAGACCACCCGCGCCCTTGCCGCAACGCCCGGCGTCACCGAGTGCATGATCGTCTCCACCTGCAACCGCGTCGAAATCGTCGCAGCGCTGGAGTCAGCCGACACCGACCTGACCACCTTCCTGCATCGCCATTTTGGCCTTGACCCCGGTCTACTCGCGCCGCACATCTATCAGCACCGCGACCAGCACGCCGTCCGCCATCTCTTCCGCGTCGCCTCCAGCCTTGACTCCATGGTCGTTGGCGAGCCTCAGATTCTCGGCCAGGTCAAGGAAGCCTTCGCCATCGCACGCTCCGCAGGCACCGTCGGTGGCCAGCTCGATCATTTGCTCCAGAGCGCCTTTGCCACAGCCAAGAAGGTCCGTACCGAAACCGAAATCGGCTCCAACTCCGTCTCCATCGCCTCAGTCGCCGTTGAGCTCGCCCGCAAGATCTTCGGCTCGCTCCAGGGCCGTACTGTCTTCCTCGTCGGCGCAGGCAAAATGAGCGAACTCGCCGCACGCCATCTCGTGCAGCAGGGCGCCGGCACCATCCTCGTCACCAACCGCACCCTGGAGCGCGCGCGGACCCTCGCCGAGCCCTTCAAAGGCCGCGTCATCCCCTTCGAGCAGCTCCACGAAGCCGCCAGCGAGGCCGACATCGTCATCACCTCCACCGGCGCGCCGCATCCCATCTTCCGCCGCGAGCACGGCCACGCATTCCTCCAGCGCCGGCGCAACCGCCCCATGTTTTTCATCGACATCGCCGTCCCCCGCGACGTCGATCCCGAGGTCAATAAGCTCGACGGCCTCTTCGTCTACGACATTGATGACCTCCAGCAGGTTGCCGCGGCCCACATTGCCGAGCGCAAAAACCAGGCCACCGACGCGGAAGCTCTCGTCGCCGCCGAGGTCGAGCGCTTCCACCAGCGCCAGCGCACCGTCAACGTCGCGCCCGCCATCGTCGCGCTCCAGCGCCAGGCCGAAGAGATCCGCCAGGCAGAGCTCCGCCGCATCCACGCCCGCCTCGATTCCCTGACGCCCGAGCAGGTCGCAGCAGTCGAGGCCCTCACGCGCGGCCTCGTGAACAAGTTTCTCCATCCACCCATGCAGGCGCTCAAACAGGCCGCTCGCGAAAACGACTCCACCCGCCTTGAAGCCCTCTGCGAAACCTGGTCGTTGCCCACCGCAGCCGAGCCGCAACCTCCCACAACTTCGGAAATCCAGCAGAAACCCGAGATCCAGCAATCCCGAGAAACCAGCGCCGTGGGGGGCAAATGAACCTGCGTATCGGCAGTCGTGGCTCGCAACTCGCTCTCTGGCAAAGCAACCACATCGCCGCGCTTCTCCGCGAACAGGGTCACAACGTGGAGATTGAGATCATCAAGACCACCGGCGACCGCCTGCAGGAAGTTACCTTCGCGCAAGTGGGCTCCAAGGGTATGTTCACCAAGGAGATTGAAGAAGCGCTCGCTGAGGGCCGCGTCCATCTCGCCGTGCACTCGCTCAAAGACCTGCCCACTGAGCTGCCCGAGCCCTTCGCTCTAGCCGCCACGCCGCCGCGCGTGGACTCGCGCGACGTCTTCGTTTCAGTCAACTATTCCAACTTATCCGCACTGCCGCAGGGCGCCCGCGTCGGTACCAGCAGCCAGCGCCGCCGCGCCCAGTTGAAAGCCCTCCGTCCCGACATTGAGGCCGTGGAATTCCGCGGCAACGTCGACACCCGTCTCCGCAAGCTCGCCGAGGGGCAGGTGGACGCCATTCTGCTCGCCGCGGCCGGCCTCGACCGCCTGGAAAAGACCGAGTGGATTCGCGAGCGCCTCGACCCCGCCGACTTCACGCCCGCCGCCGGTCAGGGCTCGCTCGGCATTGAAACCCGCCACGACGATGCGGCCTCCCTCGCCGCCGTCGCCTTTCTCAACGATCCCGCCACCCGCTTCGCCGTCACCGCCGAACGCGCCGCGCTTGCTGCATTAGGCGGCGGCTGCCAGGTTCCCATCGGAGTCCATTGCCGCCCAGTGCCCGCGCGGTCCTCAGAACCGGGCCGGGTGCCTCCGGTCTCGATGGTGAGACCGGGGAATGACAACGTCGAAATCTTCGCCGTCGTCGCCGCGCCTGATTCCGGCCGCGCCATCCGCATCCATCACTGCGCTCCGGCCACCACCGACCCTGCCGCCCTCGGCCGCCTCGCCGCAGAAATGCTCATCGCCGCCGGCGCTGGCCCGTTGCTTGCGGCCCATGGCGGAGCCATCCGGTGACCGCGCCGTCCCTCGCTGGCCGCCGGATCCTCGTCACTCGCGCCGCCTCGCAGGCCGGTAAACTCAGCGACGGCCTCCGCGCTCTCGGCGCCATTCCTGTCGAAGTCCCCGTTCTTGAAATCCAGCCGCCCTTGAGTTACGACGCCCTCGACCAAGCCCTCCGCCAGCTCGCCAGTTACCACTGGCTCATCCTCACCAGCACCAACGCCGTCCGCGCCGTGGCCAATCGCGCCGCCACGCTCGGCCTCCAACTCTCCGCAATTCATCTCCCGCAGGTGGCCGCCGTCGGTGCCGCCACGGCAGAGGAAGCCCGCAAAGTGAACCTGCACGTCGCACTCGTTCCGGAAGCCTACGTCGGCGAAAGCCTCGCCGCTGCGCTCGCGCCCCACATCTCCGGCAAGCGCGTTCTGATCGCCCGCGCCGCCGTCGCCCGCGATGTCATCCCGGACGCGCTCCGCGCCGCCGGTGCCACCGTCGATGTCGCCGACGCCTATCGCAACGCCATGCCTGCCGCCGCGCCCGCGCAGCTCCGCGCCGCATTGGAGCAGGGAATCGACGCCGCTACCTTCACCAGCTCCTCCAGCGTCACTCACCTCGCCGACGCCGCCCGCGCCGCCGGCCTCGTCTTTCCCTTTGCAGGAATCCCCGCCATCTCCATCGGTCCCATCACCAGCCAGACCCTGCGCGAGCACAACTGGCCCCCCGCCGTCGAAGCCGCCCCGCACGACATCCCCGGCCTCATCGCCGCCGCGGTCAGCTTGCTCTCTCACTAACTCGGGTGCCCCAGGTCTCGATTCTGAGACCTGGGAATGCCGAACATCAGCTACTCCACGTCTTATCCTTCGCGCGGCACAGCGGCTCCAGATTGCACTGGTTGCACTTCGGCTTGCGCGCCAAGCAAACCGCTCGCCCATGATGAATGATCTGGTGGCTGAAGCCGATCCACCGGTCCTGCGACAGCACCTGCATCAGCTCCTGCTCCACCTTCTGCGGCGTGTCGCCCTTGGCCAGTCCCAGCCGCCGCGCAATCCGCAGCACATGCGTATCCACCACCACGCCCTCGGCCTTGCCGAAGCACACACCCAGCACCACGTTCGCCGTCTTCCGCGCCGCGCCCGGCACGGTCGTCAGTTCGGCCAGCGTCTCCGGAACCTTGCCGCCAAACTCGGTTGTAATCTTTTTTGCTGCGCCCAGAATCGACTTCGCCTTGTTCCGAAAGAACCCCGTCGAGCGAATCAGCGCCTCCAGCTCCGCAGGCTTCGCCTTGGCCATCGCCGCCGGGGTAGGGAAGCGCCGGAACAGCTCCGGCGTCACCATGTTCACCCGCGCATCCGTGCACTGCGCCGAAAGAATCGTCGCCACCAGCAGCTCCCACGGCGACCGATGATCCAGCGCGCACTCCGCCTCCGGATACGCCTCATCCAGCCCCTTCAAAATCGCCGCCACCCGCTCCGGCGCAAGGTCGCCGCGCGCAGGCTTCTTCGGAGCTTTCACTGAACGTGTTTTCTTCGCAGGCATGGTTAGGAGTGTAAATCTGCAAGCCCACGGAGGGAGCAGAGGCCTTCAGCTCCTGAAACGAACAACGATTCTTCCGGAACTACAGCCGTCCTTCCAGCCACCCGCTCAGCTTCTCCACCGGCAGCCGCAGCCCCAGGAAGAACTGCCCAAACAGGCCATACACCGCGCTCACCTCGTCGAAGCGCATCTCGTAAATCAGCTTCTTGAAGACCACCGGGTCCTCGGCGAACAGGTCCACGCCCCACTCCCAGTCGTCCATCCCAATCGAGCCCGTGATGATCTGCTTCACCACATCTCCATACCGCCGCCCGATCAGCCCGTGCAGGTGCATCATGCGCTGCCGCTCGGCAAAGGGAACCGAATACCAGTTCTTCTCCTCGCCGCGCTTGCGGTCCATGGGATAAAAACACAAATACTTCGTATCCGGCACCGCCGGCCACAGCCGTGACTTCATCGCTTCCGCGCCGCGCTGCAGGCTCGCCTCGACTTCCGCGTTCCACTCAGCGGAATGTTGGGCAAATCCCTTCGCCTCCGCAGCCTCATACGTCTTCCGCGTCGACTCATACAGCCCCAGCTCCACCACCGAAACATACGAATGCCGCAATTCCAGAAAGTCAAAGAAAGAACTCTGCGCCAGCTCCAGCTCCGCCTGGTTCAGTGCCTCCATCGACTCGCGAAAGTGCAGCAGAATCAAATCGCCCTTGTGTCCCAGTTGCGAGAAGACCGCCGTCTGCACCGGCCCATCCATGCTCGCGCGCTCCATCTTCTTCAGCGCAGCCGCGGCATCGGCCGCAATGCGCCCGCGCTCCGCGGCAGGCAGCGCCTTCCACGCCTTCCAGTCAAACCGGAAAAACTGATGCAGTGTGCTCGCACCCTCAAGTGTCAACGGAACCGGCGGAAATTCGCTCAATCGATTCACCTCGTTTGTTTCTCGCTTTCACCACCCTCATGCTATCGCAATTCCTGGGTGCCATATCCCAAAGCCGCTGCTCTTCAATCGACACGGACATCAGGGAGCAACGACCTTGCACCACCTCAAAAGACTCTGTGTTCAGAAAACCCTCGGCAAACGCCGCATCCAGCCTGTCTCTGCCCTGTGCCCGGCCTATATACTGAGTACGCCAATGACCGAACACATTCTCGCCGTCCTGGTCCAGTTCATTACACGTGTCATCGACCTCGGCGGCTATGCCGGCATCGCCTTCCTGATGGGCATCGAGTCGGCCTGCATCCCGCTGCCATCTGAGATCATCATGCCCTTCGCCGGGTACGTCATCTATCTCGGCCACATGCGCCTCTTCTGGGCCGCCACCGCAGGCGCCATCGGATGCAATCTCGGTTCCGTCGTCGCTTATTGGATCGGCGCCAAAGGCGGCCGTCCGCTCGTCGAGCGCTACGGCAAGTGGGTCCTGATGAGCCATCACGACCTCGTCCGCATGACGTATTTCTTTCAAAAGTACGGCTCCATCACCGTCCTCCTCGCGCGCCTCCTGCCCGTCGTTCGCACCTTCATCGCCTTTCCCGCCGGCATCGCAAAGATGAACCAGCTCCGCTTCCACATCTATACTTTTGTGGGTTCGTGGCCATGGTGCTTCGTTCTCGCCTACATCGGCATGAAGCTCGGCGAGAAGTGGCATACCGACCCGCGCTTCGAGCAGGCCTTCCACCGCTTTCATCTCGCCGTGGAGGTTGCTCTCGTCGCCAGTTTCATCTGGTTTGTCTGGGCCCATGTCAATCGCAATGGCAGAGAGGATTCTGCCTAGCCCATCGCGGGACGCGAGCCGCCCGCATGGGGGTAAACTGGTTTTTCTGGCTCCATTCGTAATCATTGTTTGTACGCAGTCCAGCAGCAATTCAATCAAGGTTAGGAGAAGCAATGTCAACTGAAGCGCAAGGCGGCCAAAAGACCGCTGGTGCAGCACCGATTGAGCCCGCCAAGGGCAAACTGGGTGTGATGGTCATCGGCCTGGGCGCCGTCGCCACCACCATGATCGCTGGCGTTGAGGCAGTCCGCCGAGGACTCGCCAAACCGATTGGCTCCCTCACGCAGATGGGCACCATCCGCCTCGGCAAGCGGACTGAGAACACATCGCCCCTCATCAAGGACTTTGTTCCGCTCGCCAATCTCAACGACGTCGTCTTCACCGGCTGGGACATCTTCGAAGACAACGTTTATGAGGCCGCAGCCCATGCCGCCGTCCTCGACAAGGAGACGCTGGCCCAGCTCAAGCCCTTTCTCGAAACCATCAGGCCCATGCCGGCCGTCTTCGATCAGTACTACGTCAAGCGCCTCCACGGCACTCACGTCAAGAAGGGAAAGACGAAGCGCGACCTCGCCAATCAGGTCATCGACGACATCCGCAATTTCAAGAAGACCGTCGATCGCGTCGTCATGATCTGGGCCGGCTCCACGGAGATCTTCCTCGAACCCACCGCCGTCCATCAGTCGCTCGAGGCGTTTGAGAAAGGCCTCGACTCCAACGACATCGGCATTGCGCCGTCCCAGATCTACGCTTACGCCGCGCTCAGCGAGGGCGTGCCCTTCGCCAACGGCGCACCCAACCTCACCGTCGATGCGCCCGCCCTCATTGAGCTCTCCAAGCGGAACGCCGCACCCATCTGCGGCAAGGACTTCAAGACCGGCCAGACCTTCATGAAGACTGTACTCGCGCCGGCCTTCAAGGCCCGCATGCTCGGCGTCCGCGGTTGGTTCTCCACCAACATCCTCGGCAACCGCGACGGCGAAGTCCTCGACGATCCGCAGTCCTTCAAGACCAAGGAAGAGTCCAAGCTCGGCTCGCTCGAATACATCTTCCAGCCTGAGCTCTATCCGGACCTGTATAAGGATCTCTACCACAAGATCCGCATCAACTATTACCCGCCCCGCGGCGACGAAAAGGAAGCCTGGGACAACATCGACATCTTCGGATGGCTCGGCTACCCGATGCAGATCAAGGTGGACTTCCTCTGCCGCGACTCCATCCTTGCTGCGCCCATCGCGCTCGACCTGGTCCTCTTCCTTGACCTCGCCAAGCGCACGCCATCGCTCCGCTCCATCGGCGTGCAGGAGTGGTTGAGCTTCTACCTCAAATCACCCCAGACTGCTGCCGGCCTCTACCCCGAGCACGATCTCTTCATCCAGTCGATGAAGCTCAAGAACACCCTGCGCCACATCATGGGCGCAGACCTCATCACCCACCTCGGGCTCGAGTATTACGACTAATCTCCTTCCGTGGCGCCGGTCCTGCGCTTGGACCGGCGCTAGCGCTCCACGCACGTGCTCCCAACCACAGCAGCCAGATCCAGGATCGGTTACCATGCCGATGTACTGCGATGTCTTCAGCGAGTCCAGCTTCGGCGCCTCCCATCCTCAGCGGCTCTGTCTTCGTGCTGATTCAGTTCGATGTCTGCGAAGAGTTGCGCCTCGAATTGCTGCGCCAGGCCATCAGCGCGCGCACCGTCGCGCAGCCCAGCATGAAGCAACCCGCTCCCGCCTATGTCCGCTATCAAAAGCCTCCGGTCGTCGGCCCGCTCGAACCGCTCGTCCTTGACACCGGCGAGCTCCTCGAAGGAGAGGTCAAGTACTACGACTACGGCATTGCCAGCGTTATCTATCAGATCCCCTTTGCGGGTGACTGGGAAGCGCTCGTCCGCCTTGCCAGCCGCTGGGTGTGGGATGTGGACTTTGCCTCGCGCGTAGAACCGATCATCCGCGCCCGGCTTGGGCCCATCACCTCCGCCATGATCAAACCCTATGACCGCTGGCTCAGTGAGGACTACTTCATCTTTCATGTGCGCGAGGCGCCAGGAATGCGCAACGCGGGCGATCTCAGCCGCGCCTACGGCCCGCAAATCGCCCAGGTCGTTCGCGGAGATCGTCAGCAACTCGCCCAGGGCGAAGTCAATGAGGTCCTCAGCTCTCAGATCTCGTACTACTCCAGCGATCTCGCCGTCCTTGGCTGGAACGCCGCCTTCCTCTATGACTCCGCCGCAGGGGCCGACACCTCAATCCAGCTCATCGAATACGCCAACTCCCAGCTTCTTGAATTCCGCCACTACGACGAGCAACTCACCGGCATCCTCGACAGTGTCTACGACCTGCTCGCTGAAAAGCGAGGCCTCCTTGCCCGTTGGGGACTCGCCCGCTCTGCGCGACGCCTGCACACCGTGCTGCTCGACGTCACTGAGCTCACCGAGCGGGCTGATAATGCTATCAAATTCCTCAGTGATATGTTCGCGGCGCGCTTTTACAAGCTGGCCACGGTCCGCGTCGGCGTGCCCGACTACAAAGAACTCGTCGCCCGCAAGCTGCGCATCGCGGAAGACCTGTATCAGGACATGGTCGAGCAGTTCAACCAGAGCCGCGCCTTTTTCCTTGAAGCAACCGTCGTTCTCATCCTGCTCATCGAGCTCGTCTATCTCTTCAAAGGACAGCTCTTCTGAAGCGTCCCCAATCGCTATTTGGGAGTCCAATCGGTAAAGGGCTTGCGCAAATTGGATTCCTCCTTAACGAACACGACATCTGTCTGGAAAAGAACCCCATCACTAGCCCGCCGCGCCTGCCCGCAAAAGTCGTAAGTCAGAAAGCCGCGGCTCTTCATAAAATCAACAACCTCCGCGAAGAGCGGTGCGTCATCGTTGTACTGGATCAATGAGCATTCCAAGATGACCACTTCAGCCTTGCTGAGCAATTCCCGCGCTCCAAGAAGCACTTCCAGTTCATACCCCTGAACATCAAGCTTCAAAAGGCCCCGCTCAAAACCACTGGCCTTGACTAGGTCATCAAGCGTGGTCATGGAAAGTAAGAGTTCGTTGCGATCAATCTCGGTCTTCTCAGCGAGCACAGATGAACCAGTACCCATTTGATAAAACCGCACATTCGAACGCGACTCACGTCCCAGGAGCGAAATTGAAAAACTACATTGGGGTAGAGCGCTACAAACTTCCTCAAGACCTTTTGCATTTGCAGGGTCCGCGTCGACGAGGAAATACCGGGGCTCCGGAAAGATGCGATAGGCCTCAAGGGTCCAGGATCCACGATTTGCACCGACATCCACGATTAGGTCAGGCCTGAAGCCAATTGTTCGTAGCAAGGTCAGAATAAGGCTGAGATTCCCCATCGCAACAGAACGCTGTTCGTCTGCGCTGGCCTGTCGAATGATCGCATTCAGAAGCGAGGCTCGATGTCGCTTCGGGACACACTGCCACATCATTCGAATTCCCATCTTTAGCGCCGACTCGACCCTCATCCCGGTCCTCCAAGCAAAACATTGGTGGTATCTTTCAGTTACGCCGCCATCGCCTCCGCCAGCCGCCGCACCGTCACCACCGTGATGTCGTCCTCCTGCCCAAACTCCTTCGCCGCGTCGGCAATGTAAAACGCCGACTGATTGCTCAGGTTATGCACGCGCTCAAAGCCAAACAGCTCGCCGGAAGGCTTGCGCGCCTCCACAACGCCGTCTGAGAGCAGAAGCAACCGGTCGCCGGGGTGCAGGTACACGCGCACCTCTTCGTAATGCACTTCCGAGATCGCGCCTAAAGGTAGTCCGCCTGGTACAGCAAGCTCCTGACTGTTCAAATAAGGCGGCAAATGCCCCGCATTGGACACCACAACCTCGCCATCCGGTCCAAAAAGCACAGCCTGGCATGTCGTCAGACTTTCGCTTCCGGCCAAAACACGGTTCAGCGACTGAAGAATCTTTGCCGGGCTTCTCTCGGTCGTACGCCGCAGCGCTCCCATCAGCATTGACACGTTCATCGCCGCTTTCAGCCCTTTGCCAGCCACGTCGCCAATCACGACCAGCAGGCCGCCATCTCCCGTTGACTCCACATGGAAAAAATCCCCACCGACCTCTTGCGCCGGGTTGTATACCGAGTCCACTTCAAAGCCCGGCGTCTTCTGCTGCTCAAGGGGAATCATCAACTCCTGCACGCTGCGCGCTGCCTCCAGTTCGCTCGCCGCACGCTCCTGATCGCGCTGGACGTGCAGGAAGCGCACAAAGATGATCAGCACAATCGCCAGCAGTCCCGCAAAATCCGCAATCGACGAAAAATGAATCGGAATCGGCCCTGCCTGCAATGTCAGCGGCGAGTGATAGGTCTGCCCGTTCCAGGAGTTCAGGCTTCCGCTCAGAATGGGATCGATGATCCCCACCATCGTTAGCAACAGCGGAATCAGCAACAGTCCCGCCTCATAGTTCTTGCGGAGCGTCGCCGATATCAAAGTGGTGAAAATGAAGACAAACCAGCCCACCATCCACAAAAAGGCTGCAAACCAGATGATGCCGGTCACCAGCACCCACCCAAAACTGCGCAAGCCAAACACTAACCCCAGGGTCGGGCCCACTCCCAGCAGCACGGGCGCTGTCCAGCGCGGCAGCCGAATGTACCACCGCATACGAAGTGACAGAAATGCGACCAGAAACTCAAAGTAGAGATAGGCAGAGATCACCACCAGTTGCGTGACAACCGCTGCATACCATCCGCGGTCCAGAATCGCTGTGCTGCCTGCCAGGTCGATAAACGCAATCGGCGCCTGCACAAGCTCGTGCAACGCCAGCCACAGATACTCTCGATGACCCTTCTGCGACCCATACAGCGCCAGCAGAAAGATCGTCAGAACTAGCAGCAGAACGGAGTACACGAGCCGGGGCAGGAGCTCAAACAAATTGTCCGCCGACCACAGATCCAGCTCCTCCTGCAGGTCCGATTGGATCCCCAGCTTCAGCGTTCGACCCGTAAAAAAGTTCGTAAAGGCGCCAGATCCGAAGGGAATATAAATCGTGCGCGCCACCAGCGTAAGGTCCGTGTCTGTCGGCGACAGCCGAAGATTGTAGAGCCGCGTGATTTCCTGAAAAGTCTCCGGCGCAGCGCCATGCGGACCCTCCGCGGCTATCCTTCTTCCGTTTGCATACACTGTCAGGCCCGGCCCACCCGCATCAATCGACATCCCCGTACTCGGCACCACAGGCACCACAACCAATAACGACACCGGTTCATGTTGTGGAGGCAATTTCACATGCAGTCGAAACCATACAAACGGTCTTCCATGCCCGTGTCGCGGGAATTGACCCGGTTTGGGAAACCCTCCACTCTGCGCTCCTCCACCGTCCTCCGGATGGTCCAGATCCTGGAGGTTCTCCAGAGAATCGCCGGCATTTTTCACTTGCCATTTTGTGTCATCAAAATCTGGATTCGCCGCATCTGGGTTTGCCGTTACGCCAACACGCCAACCCTTGTCGAGTGTGATGGGAGAACCCAGATGCGTCGCATCCACAAACACTTCCGGCGTGCCTGGCGCATCACTGCGCGCTGCCGGAAGATGAGAGGACCCACGCAGCACCTCGCTCAGCGATGCTGTGCCATGTTTTTGCTGCGCCTTGACTTGTCCCACAGTCACACAGCACACCAGGCTTGCGGCGATCAGCCAGACCTTAGCCTTTGCTCTCACCAGTTTTCCCTCCGCGCACCGTGTTCAACACTCTAAAACACGCCCCTCCACCATCCCAACACTCCATTCTGATCTTCCGCATTCTTGCAGCAGATCCACCACAACCGCTACCTTCATCCGGCAAATAATTCCGTCCGCTCGCTGCCCGCGGGCCTCATACTAGCGTCTAACGAACTGGAGCGAAGCGGAGGTGCCGTCGGGGCGGCTTCTGCGCCGGGGAGGTGGTTCCATGAGGTCTGCAACTTCAATTCTCAACACAGCAGCGTGGGCGGCTTTCGTCCTCGTATGGCCCTGCGCGCTCGTGGCCCAGTCTGCATCACAGCAAGCTCCCGCGCAGACTCCGCAATC
This sequence comes from Acidobacteriota bacterium, assembly GCA_021813745.1. Lineage (GTDB taxonomy): Bacteria > Acidobacteriota > Terriglobia > Terriglobales > Acidobacteriaceae > Telmatobacter. Next base: position 4,096 of record JAKAJO010000076.1, on the reverse strand, counting down.
CGCGCCCGCGGCCACCGCGCCTGCCAGCACGGCTCCCGCGCCCTCCAATACTCCCCCGGCTGCATCTGCCCCTGCGCCCTCGTCAACACCTGCCACCGCGTCAGCGCCTTCCACTTCATCAACACCTGCGGCCTCGTCTGCACCTGCGGCCAAGCCCGCGCCAGGAACCCAGCCTGTTGCCGGTGATGTCCCTCCGCCACCACCCAGTCAGGCCAGTTCAAAAAAGGATAAGAAGCACGGAAAGAATGACAAGCAGTCTGTGGATGATGTTGAGCCTGGCACCACCCCGGTCAAAGGGGATGACAAAGTAGATCCCGATAAAGTCGTCGGGGTAGGGAGCGACCTCATCAAGGTGCATCCCGGCAGCATTGAAGATGTCAACGCCGTTGGCAACCGCAATATCGGCGGCCGCGGCCTCGGCAACTGGTACTCCACCGACTCTGAAATCAAGATGGGCAAACAGTATGCCGACGAGATCGAGAAGAGCACCCGTTTCATCACTGACCCCGTTGTGACCGAGTATGTCAATCGGATTGGCCAAAACATTGTGAAGAACTCGGACTGCAAGGTGCCCTTCACCATCAAGGTCATCGACTCCGACGAAATCAACGCCATGGCCTTGCCGGGCGGCTTCTTCTATGTCAACTCAGGCCTCATCCTCAATGCCGATGAGGAAGCCGAGCTCGCAGGCGTAATGGCGCACGAGACGGCGCATGTCTGCGCGCATCATGCCGCCCGCGAAATGACCCGAATGAACTACGCGCAGATTGGCTCCATCCCGCTCATCATGATGACCGGCTACACCTGGACAGGCTACGGTATCTACGAAGCCTCGCAGCTCGCCATTCCCATCGCCTTCCTCCAGTTCTCGCGTGACTTCGAGGCGCAAGCCGACTACCTCGGCGTCCAGTACATGTACCGCGCCGGCTACGACCCGCAGGCCTTCATCGACTTTTTTGAAAAGATCCAGGCCCTCGAGAAGCGCAAGCCCGGCCTTGTTGCCCGCGCTTTTTCAGACCATCCGCAAACACCCGATCGTATTCTCCACTCACAGGAAGAGATCGCGCGCATCCTGCCCGCGAAAGACGAGTACCTCGTCACCACATCCGAATTTGACGATGTGAAGGCCCGTCTCGCCCGGATTGAGAACAAGCGCCGTCTCCTTGATGCAAAGAATGGACCCAAGCCCTCACTCCGCCGCGCCAGCACGGATTCGAGCGGAAACAACGGCAACTCCAGTGCAGACAGCAGCAACAACTCCTCCACTGACAAGCCCACGCTCCATCGCCGCGACGACCAAAACTGACTCCGATCCAGCCGGAGCGCCACCGCCAAGCCTCCGCCTCCGGCTCGTTTCTCCCACTCGCCCCCGTGCAGTCTCTACCGGGGGCGATTCGTTTCCTCAGGTACCATCCGGTTCAATCCCCCAAGATATAGGGCAAGGTCTCCCGCTATTTCTCAACCCCTTGTATTGATCCGCCCCATAGACGGCGCCCAGCTCAGCGCCTCCCACCCAAAACTCCCCCAATTTCTCGCAACTCCCTGAAAATCCTTGAACCGACCGGTGAATTCGCGCTATATACAGGAGTACCGGCTTGCCTGCCGGGACCTGCATGATTGGTCTTCCACCAATCTGCAAAAGGGGAATCATGCGCCACTCCGCCGCTCGATCCAACCTGCTGGTTCCTGAAGTCCGTGAGGTCATGGACATCCGTCAGGCCTCCGATTACCTCGGCATCTCGCCCGACACTCTTTATAAATACGCCTCGGAAGGCTTCGTTCCAGCCTTCAAGCTAGGCAACCGCTGGCGCTTCAAGCGCACCCGCCTCGACGAGTGGATGGATCGCCAATCGGACCAGCGCACCGCCCAGGCCGAGCCAGACCCCCATCAGAAAAAGCCCGTCAAGGCCGCGCTTTAGGTCAGACACTTTCAGCTGCTCTCGAGTCTCTTCTCGTACGCTCTGCCGTGATACAACTGTGCGATGGACCATTTCCGTCGAATCGGGCAGCTACGTCGCCGCATGACGCGCGCCGGATTTCCCGGCCTGCTCGTTACCCATCTGCCTGACGTCCGCTACCTCTGCGGTTTCACCGGCTCCAGTGCCGCGCTCGCCGTCACCCGTCGCGCCGCGCGCCTCTTCACAGACGGCCGCTACACCACCCAAGCCGCCGAAGAGGTCTCGGCTGCAAGGGTCCAGATTGTCTCAAGCTCGCCAGCCGTCCATGCCGCCCAGTGGCTTGCTGTCCAATCCGGCGTCAGCCTCGCCGGGTTCGATCCCGCATTCACCACCGTCGACGATCTCTCACGTCTTCGCGCCGCCCTGCCTGCAACCCTCCGCCGCGCCTTCCTCCAGCCGCTCGCGTCCCCGCTCGTTGAGTCCCTCCGCATCGTGAAAGACGAGGACGAGCTCACCCTGATGATCGAAGCCGCCCTCATCGGCTGCAGTCTCTTCGATCACATCCTCGCCTTCCTGCGTCCCGGTCTCGCCGAGTTTGAAGTTGCCGCCGAACTTGAGCATCGGGCTCGACTTCTCGGCGTTGAAGGCATGTCGTTTGAGACCATCGTCGCCTCCGGCCGCCGTTCCGCCTTGCCCCACGGCCGTGCCACCGCCGCTCGTCTCCCGCGCAAGGGCTTTCTCACCCTCGACTTCGGTATAATCCACAAGGGTTACTGCTCTGATATGACTCGTACCGTCCACCTGGGCAAGCCGTCCGCCCGTGAACGCAGCGCCTACCAGGCCGTCCTTGACGCCCAGATGGCCGCCGTCTCTGCCGTTTCCGCAGGCGTCTCCTGCGCTGACGTTGATGAGGCCGCGCGCAGCGTCCTCCGCCACGCCGGTCTGGCAGATGCTTTCACCCACTCCACTGGCCACGGGGTCGGCCTGGAGATCCACGAGCCGCCGCGCATCGGCGCCGGACAGACGGCCCACCTGCTTCCCGGTATGGTCGTCACCATCGAGCCTGGCATCTATCTGCCCGATGAATTCGGCATCCGCATTGAAGATATGGTGGCCGTTACCCGAAACGGAGGCCAGGTGCTCACCCCGGCGCCCAAGGCCTTCATCGAACTCTGAAGCTTGAACCGCACATCAACTAGGCCCCGGAGAGGCACCGAACGCATGAAACCTCAGGACATGAAAGACCTCAAAGAGCTCATCGAATTCCTCAAGGAGTACCAGGTCGCAGAATTTGACCTCGACCGTGGCGACACCAAGATCCGCCTCAAGTTTGAGCAGCCCGCAGCCTCCTCGGCGAATCTCGCTGAGCTCGCTCGCCTCGTCGCCGCTGCGCCCGCCCATTCGGCTCCGCCCACGCCGGTCCACCATACCGCGCCGGCTGCTCCGGTCGCTCCTGCTGCTGCAACCGAACCAGCAGAGACCCTGCACACAGTCAAGTCCCCCATTGTCGGCACCTTTTACGGCTCCCCCTCGCCCGGCGCATCACCCTTCGTCTCCCCCGGTGACCGCGTCCAGAAGGGCCAGGTCATCTGCATCGTCGAAGCCATGAAGCTCATGAACGAGATTGAGGCTGACGCCTCCGGCGAAATCGTCAAATGCCTCGTCTCCAATGGCCAGCCCATTGAGTTCGGCCAGCCGCTCTTCACCATTCGCGAGGGGTAGGCACAGTACATCCCCGTTGACTCGCTGACTTGCCGACCTGCTAACTTCTTTTTTCGTGGATTTCGTCTATGTTTCGTAAAGTTCTGATTGCCAATCGCGGTGAAATCGCCCTGCGCGTCATCAACGCCTGCCGCGAGCTCGGCGTGCGCACCGTAGCCGTCTACAGTGAAGCTGACCGCAACTCCCTCCATGTCCGCTTCGCCGACGAAGCCATCTGCATCGGCCCGCCGCGCCCCACCGAGAGCTACCTCAACGTCCCCGCCGTCATCTCCGCCGCCGAAATCGCCGACGTCGACGCCATCCACCCCGGCTACGGCCTGCTCAGTGAGAATGCCAACTTCGCCGAGGTCTGCCGCGCCTCCAACATCAAGTTCATTGGCCCGCCGCCTGAGGTCACCCGCCTCATGGGCGAAAAAGAAAAAGCCCGCCAGGCCATGAAGAAGGCCAAAGTCCCCATCCTCCCCGGGTCAGACGGC
>JAKAJO010000001.1 GCA_021813745.1 Acidobacteriota bacterium | reverse complement strand
GGCCCTGCCGCCCGCCGCGCCTGGATCGCCGTCGTCGGCTACATCGACCAGAACTGGGACATCACCAGCGTCTGCGAGGGCACCGGCAAGAAAAACGACCTCGCCTACTACCTCGCCCGCCGCCGCCGCACCGGCGACTTCCACGGTCAGGCCCCCGTCCTCTGGGCAGCCTCCGCCCTCCTCCGTTAGCCCCTCAGATGCCGGGTGCCGGGTGCCCCAGGTCTCGCCTTTGAGACCGGGGAAACCATCCCTCACCCGCTTGTCATCCTGAGCGGAGCACGCCCACCCACCCACCCACTACGTTGTCATCCTGAGCGGAGCAGCTTGGGGCCCCGCGGTCGCATAGCGAACGTGGGGTAAGCGAAGCGAAGGATCTGCTTTTGCATCCCCCGCCCAGCTTTCTGAGTCAAACCAACCGGGTGTACCCTCTCCTTAGCGAGTGCGCCCGCAGAGCATCTTCCCCATGACCAACCCCAGCCTCAAAGACCGTCTCCGCGCCTTCTGGGATTTCCTCATCCTCTTCAGCGGAATCTCCACCGCCTCCAACCTCGCCCGCACCCGTCCCGGCATCATCCGCAGCAAAGGCATCTTCCTCTTCCGCCCCAAGCAACCCCAGTAGCGCCGGGTGCCCCAGGTCTCGCCTTTGAGACCTGGGAAACCTTCCTTCACCCCTTGTCATCCTGAGCGGAGCAGCTTGGGGCCCCGCGGTCGCATAGCGAACGTGGGGTAAGCGAAGCGAAGGATCTGCTTTTGCATCTCCCACCGGGTGCCGGGTGCCCCAGGTCTCGATTCTGAGACCCGGGAAACTCCCCTCACCGTTCACCTTGATAAAATCAACCTATGCCGCTGACTCGCCAGCAAGCCCTCGATTACTTCAACTCGCCTGACTTGATCGGCCTGGGCTTTGAGGCCGACGCCGTCCGTCGCCGTCTCCACCCCGAGGGTGTCGTCACCTACATCATCGATCGCAACATCAACTACACCAACTTCTGCACCGAGTACTGCACCTTCTGCGCCTTCTACCGCCCCCTCAAAGGGCCCAAGGCCAGCGAAGGCTACATCCTCGACTTCGAAAAGATCTACGAGAAGATCGCCGAAACCGTCGAGATGGGCGGCACCGGCGTCCTCATGCAGGGCGGCATCCACCCCGATCTCAAAATCGATTGGTTCGAGCGGCTCTTCACCGGCATCAAGCAGCGCTTCCCGCAGATCTGGCTCCACTGCCTCTCCGCCTCTGAAGTCCTCGCCATCGCCGAGTACAGCAGCCTCGACCTCCGCACCACCATCGCCCGCCTCCGCGACGCCGGACTCGACTCCATCCCCGGCGGCGGCGCTGAAATCCTCGACGACGAAGTCCGCTTCCGCATCGCCCGCCTCAAGTGCCGCACTGAGGACTGGGTCAGCGTCCACCGCACCGCCCATCAACTCGGCATGCGCACCACCGCCACCATGATGTTCGGCGTCGGCGAAACATTCGATCAAAGGGTCAATCATTTCGAGGTAATCCGCCGTCTGCAAGACGAAACCGGCGGATTCACCGCCTTCATCCCCTGGAGCTTCCAGCCCCACAACACCGCCCTCGGCGGCCGCGGCTGGGACGAGGCCACCTCCGTCGAGTACCTCAAGACCCTCGCCATCTCCCGCCTCTATCTCGATAACATTCAGAACGTGCAGGCAAGCTGGGTAACTCAAGGCCTCAAGGTCCTCGAGCTAGGCCTCCACTTCGGCGGCAACGACGTAGGCTCCGTCATGCTCGAAGAGAACGTGGTCAAAGCCGCAGGCACCAGCAACTGCACCACCGAGGAAGAACTCAGAAGAATCATCCGCGACGCCGGCTTCAAGCCCGTCCAGCGCGACACCCTCTACCGCACCATGTTTTTGAACTAACTAAGCCCGCTCACCCCGACCCAAGCCTTGTCATCCTGAGCGAAGCACGCTTGGGGCCCCGGCGCGCGCAGTGCGTTGGGGTAAGCGGAGCGAAGGATCTGCTTTTGTCTCTCTCCCCGCGATGCCGGATGCCCCATCCTTCCCGCGCTTTCTGCGGGAAGGATGGGAAACCACTAACCTCAGTGCGTCCACCGCCCGCCGCGTTCTTCCCGTGCCACACAGAGACCTGGGAAGAACAATGACCCACACGTCCACCACCCACCGCATGACTCCCCTTCGCTTGCAGAATGCGGTTGTTTATTTAGTCTTCTGCGATATCAATGCAAGCCGCTTCTCAGCCCGCAGCAAGGCGCGCCGCAATAGCAGCGCGGTCTTCACCGCAGCCAGCCTTTCAGGCCACGCGAATGGCATGGCGCGGACTGAGTTGTTCCAGCGCGATTGTGAGCAGCACAGCCGACATGCCGAGGTTACGCACGCCGAGCGCAGCTCCCGTCTGTGAGTCGTAACGCTCGCTGATGCCCACCTTCAGTGCGTTATCGATCAGCCGTCCTGCAAGCTGTCCCGCAAGTTCCCGATGGCCGAATGCTGCGAGCCCCTCCAGGGCCTGATACACAGGTGAGGGCCACACATCGCCGCGCCAGAAGCCATCGCTCTTGTACTGCGGATCCTTCGCGTCCACAGACGGAATCGGCAAAGGCGTGTTCCAGTGAGGACTGCCCAGCGACGCTGCCATTCTCGCCGCCTGGGCGGCCGTGGGAATCCTTGCCTGCAACGCAACCATGCCCCCGATGGTAGCGGTCGGCAGCTTCCGCAACCCATCGCGGCGAACGCCCAGAAAGCACCCCTGCTGCTCATCCCACATATGTCGCCGCATCGCGGCGATTCCCCTCGCAACAATGGGCCGGCGCCGAGCCGCCAGCGCTTCATCGCCCGCGGCTTCTGACAGACGAATCAGGCTCTGCTCGGAAAGCAACAGGTATGCCGTGTTGGCGGGAATGTAGATGTCGCCATACCAGGGGCCATTCTCCGGACCCGGCTTGCGACCTGGATGCGGAATCAGATGCAGCGTGTCAAGGTCGACTTCATTGTCATATGTCTCAAAGCGCGCGCGCTGCAATATGCCGTCGTAAGCGCCGACCGTCACCAGTCCCACGCCATCAAGATCGCGCTCACGCCAATACCAGTTGTGAAATTCCTCAAGATGCGGCAAGGCCGCGCGAACCAGCTCAAGATCATGGTTGCGCCGGTACACCCGCTCCACTCCCCATGCCAGCAGCGGCGCCTGCGAGTAGGCCGGAAATGTGAGCCATTCCCTGCCGGAAAAGCCGCGAGGACCGCTGTCCGGAGCGATGAAGTTTGCAATCATGCCGCGCGCATAATCCGGCTTCGCCTTGTCCCACCGCTCCTGGAACTCCCAGTAATTCGCATAGATGCCGCGGATAAATTCCTGCTGGCCTGGAACAATGGCAAGCAGATCGGTCAGAAAAGTTGTGTCCCATATCCACTGGCCGACATAGCCGCCCCCCGGCACAAGCCATGGATGTTTCAGCGGCGGCTCGGCGGCCTGCATCCGGCCAAAGATGCAGTGCTCGTATACATCAACCGCAAAGCGCCACATGACGGGATCGTTGGTGATCAACAGCGGCTTCAAAATCTGTTCGATCTGGCTGCGATCGAGATGGGCAATCTGGCTTTTGGCTGCTCCGGGCAACAACAGTGCCAGCGAGGTTGCGCCCAGACCTCCCAGAACATCGCGGCGCGTGGGTCGCGCGAATGACGGCGCCCCCGTCAAGCTCTTACAAGTGCTATTCATGCCCAGTTCCTGCTCCAGAATCCCCAGCTCCCTGCCACATTCCCTGTGCAACTGAAAATGAAAGTGCGGAATGCGACGTCCCCGGCTCGTGTAATGTCTTTCTGATGGTAATCCTCCCGCCGGGTGCCCCATCCTTCCCGCGCTTCTGCGGGAAGGATGGGAAACCAGGAACCCCCGCCCGTACTCCCCATCACACGCCAACCCCCAGCCGCAAGTGGTATTCTGGCCCGTCATTTTTCAGCAATCAGGAGGACCACGTGAAAAAAGCCATTCTATTGGCGATCGGCGGAGTGCTCTTGCTGGCCGGCTGCGGCCCGCAAACAAAAGAGGCTCCCGGCATTCCCACAGAGCCCAAGTGGAAGGGACTGCCCTACCGCCTGGCGGTTGACACCAAAGCACGCAAGCCAGACCCCGTCGGCATCACCCTTCCCGGCATCAACTTCACCGCAAACCCCGACGCACTCGAGCGCCGCGCCACCCTCGTCGTCCGTTTCGACCCCTCCGGCATCAAGACAGACAAGCTGATCGTCAACCAGATCATCCTCGCCCCGTTCGACATCTCCGGTGCCGAAGGGAAGCTCTCTGATGACACCCTCAACATCGCCGACCAGGGCCTCGACCGTCTCACCGGCGCCTACTGCATGAAAGGCAAGGTCAAGGTCTCCGTCGCGCTCGCCCGCTCCTCCCTCAGCCCCGGGGCCGAAGATGCCGAAATCGCCGACAAGCGCCTCTCCGACTGGCTCGAAACCGAGTTGCCCATCATGAAGCCCCACAAGGGCTGCTCAACCAAGTAGCTTCCGGCTCCAGTCACCGGGCACCCCAGGTCTCGCCTTTGAGACCTGGGAATCCATCACCCACCAACACCGCCACTCGACCCCAATCCGAAGAACATTCCCCAGACAGCGAAAAAGCTCAAGCCATCCGCTGAATAGCCAGCAGGGTCACGTCATCAAAGGGAGGCCTGTCGATAAAGGAGTGCAGGTCCTTCAGGCATGCTGCAATCACTTCGGCGGGGCGCCGTCCCTCTTGCTGACACAGCAGCTTTGCAATCCGGTCCTCGCCGAATTCCTCATCCGCCCTGCGCGCTTCAGAGAAGCCGTCTGTGTAGAGAAACAGCGTGTCGCCTTGCTCCAGATGCAGTTTCGTCCCGCAGAAGCTCACCTCGCAAAACATCCCGAGTGGCAAGCCGGTGGATTCGATTCGTGCGATCCCGCTTCGCTGCAGCACGAATGCAGGGCAATGGCCCGCGTTGTGGATTTCGACCTCTCCATTCGGCAGGGCCTGTCCACAAACCAGCGTGGCATAGTGCCCCGCAAGCGAGCTCTCACAGAACACGCGGTTCACCTGCGGCACAATCTGCTCCAGCGGCAGCCCCATGCGCGTCAGGCTGCGAAACAGCGCGTGCAGTTGCGTCATCAGCATGGATGCCGCGACGCCTTTGCCCGAGACGTCACCCAGAACAAAGAACAGTTGCC
>JAKAJO010000111.1 GCA_021813745.1 Acidobacteriota bacterium | reverse complement strand
CGGCAGAGTTAGCCAAGGGCGTCAAGCGGCCATCACAGAATGCCGTTCCCGATCCAACGGCGCAAGGAATTGAAATTCCCGCCCACCATCGGACTGTCAGGGGCGGTACAAACGGCACTTTGCGGCTCCGCGATGGCGGTATCGATTATGTGACCGGCGCTTCCGGTGACAGCCGCAGTTGGCGCTGGGCAGACCTACAAACCTTATCTGCCCCCGATCCCTATCACCTGCTTGTGTTCGGATACCGCGATACCTACACCTTCGATCTGAAAGAGATCCTGCCACAGCCGTTGTATTACCGCCTGGTCGATGCACTCGATCGACACCATGCGGCAGAATCGGCACAGAAAATCGATCCCCAGGATCTCAAGAGTTCGGTGACACGTGGACCGGGAGCTCAAAAATGAAGAGATTCTGTACATTTCGAATCGGCCTTTGGCTGGCATCGCTTCTGTTCATCCCTGTCAGCCTATGGTCCCAGGAGGCAGGGGAAAGTCCGACCGTTGCTCTCGAAGCTTCGGCACCGAACCAACCGAGTGCCCCACAGGCGCTCATCCTCGACGATGTAGTCCGGGAGGCTCTGGAAAAGAACCCGGAGGCGCAGAGCGCGTTGCATGCGGTTAAGGCTCTTGAGCGGCGTGTGCCGCAGGCGAAAGCACTGCCTGATCCGATGGCCTCCGTCGGATGGGCTGGCAATCCAGCGCCCTTCAGCACGATGTCCGGCGATGCATCGAGCTATCGCGGGGTCACCGTTTCCGAACAATTCCCTTACCCCGGCAAGCTGAAGTTGCAGGGAGCCATTGCCAGCAAGGAAGCAGACGCCGCGCAAGCCGACTACGAGGCGGTGCGACGTCGCGTAACGGCCGAGGTCAAGGCGGCCTTCTACGACTACTTCTACTTCGATAAAGCGATCCAGACGACCACGAGAAACAAGGATCTTCTCGAAAAGTTGTCGAAGATCGCCGAGGCTCAGTATCGGGTGGGAAAGGCGATGCAGCAGGATGTGCTGCGCTCGCAGGTGGAGGTCTCCCTGCTGCTCGAAAAGCTCACCGTGCTGGAGCAACAGAAAGCCACGGTGCAGGCAAGGATCAATGCCTACCTTCTCAGGGCTCCTGAATCGCCGTTGCCTCCCGCCGTGGACGTGGAGCCGGCTACGATCCGTTATTCGCTCGACGAGCTGTATGCCTTTGCGGCGGACAACGACACTACGGTTCTGCGCGATCAGCGAATGATCGACCGGGGCCGTCTGAGCGTTGCGCTGGCTCAGAAGCAGTACAGACCCGATTTCGGGGTGAGTTACATGTACCAGCAACGCACAGCACTGCCAGACATGAACGGGGTTACCTTCAGCGTAAACATTCCCATCTTTTACAGATCGAAGCAACGCCAAGGCGTGGCCGAAGCGAGCGAAGACCTCATTAGCGCGGAAAAGCTGCGCGACAACCGCCAGAACGAAGTGCGCTTTGAATTGAAGCAACAGTATCTGGCCGCTCAGGCGGCGGAGCGGCTGGTGAATCTCTACTCCAAAGGCGTCGTTCCCCAGTCCTCACTGGCTCTCGAATCTTCGATGGCCTCCTATCAGGTGGGCAAAGTCGATTTCCTCTCGCTGATCGCAAACTTCACCACGCTGCTCGACTACGAAACCGACTACTACCGCCAGCTTGCCGACTATCAGACCGCCATCGCCCGGATGGAGAGCCTGACCGGAACCGGAATTACCGGAACGCCGGGAGAGAGTCCGGCCGCACCCAATTCACAGACTGTGCAGGAGGCGAGATGAAGACAGGCACTCAAGGTTTCACAGAAGCTGAACGAGAGACTGAGGCTGAGCCGAAATATGCACGCTCCGATCTGGTTTATGGCGCGCAGGCACAGTTGCCGGACCGCTACCGGCTCTGCCGATTCGTGGCGCTCGCGACACGCAGACTGCACAAGTCAAGCGACCGGATTCAGAACACCATCAATGATGTCCTGGTGCATCTGGGCGAACCGCAAACGCAAACCGGTCTGCTTGCTACCGCACCATTGGAAACTCGGCTTAAGAATTTGACATGGATGCCGGTAAGCCACGCAGCGTTTACACCGGAAGGAAGAGGAGTTTAGTCATGTTACGGTCTCCCAAAAAACTCATTGCAGTCGTTTTGCTCATAGCCGCGCTGGGCGTGGTCTATATGGGCGCGACCCATCGCTGGTTCTTCGGCCATACGGGAGGCGCAACTGCCGCTTCCGCAAGTGGCGAGCGCAAGGTTCTCTACTGGTACGACGCAATGAATCCGCAACACCATTACAACCAACCAGGCAAAGCTCCGGATGGGATGGACCTTCTGCCGCAATACGCGGAGCAGGCGGCGTCACCCGCGGGACCCTCGTCGGCCTTGCCCCCTGCGGACATGGCCAACATGCCGGGCATGTCGACGAAGGACGGTGAGCGGAAGGTCCTGTATTGGTACGACCCAATGCATCCCGCTTACAAATCTGACAAGCCGGGGATCGCTCCCGACTGCGGCATGACACTGGTTCCGAAGTATGCCGACGACGAAAGCATGGCCAAGATGCCGATGGGAACGGTGACAATAACGCCGGAAAAGCAGGTGATGGCAGGAGTACGCACGGCGCTTGTCGAACGCAAATCGCTGGTTCGGGATATTCGTACTACGACGCAGATTGTCGCCGATGAGACGAAGATCGCCCATATTCATGTGAAGGTGGCTGGATATATCGATCAGGTATATGTCGATTTTGTGGGGCAGCTTGTCAAGAAGGGGCAACCGCTGTTCACGCTCTACAGTCCGGATCTGGTTTCGGCCGAAGAAGAGTATCTCATCGCAAAACGCGGCAATGCCACTCTCGGCGTTGCGCCGTTTGCAGAGGTTTCCCAAGGCGCCCAATCGCTCTTGCAGTCCACCCGCCAACGGCTGAAGCTGTGGGATATATCGGACGACCAGATCAAGCAACTCGATCAGACGGGCAAGGTCAGCAAGGACTTGACCTTCTACTCGCCGATTACGGGTTTCGTGACCGACCGCAAGGTGTTCCCGCAGGCGTCAGTTACACCGGACACAGAACTGTACACCGTATCCGATTTATCGACGGTATGGGCCGATGCAGACATCTATGAGTACGAAGTTCCATTTGTTCATCTTGGCCAGCGAGTGACTCTTACCCTCAGCTATTACCCTGGCAAGACGTACACCGGAACCATTTCATATATCTATCCGACAGTCGATCCGCAGACCCGGACGGTCAAGGTGCGCATTCAACTGCCCAACCCCGGCTTCGATCTCAAGCCGCAGATGTTCGCCGATGCTGAATTGCGGGTTGATTATGGCGTGAAGATCGTCGTTCCCAACGAGGCGGTCCTCGACGCTGGAACGGAACAGAGGGTCTTTGTGGTTCACCCGGGAGGCATATTTGAGCCTCGAAAGGTCATCCTTGGCCCGGTCTTCGATGGGAACGCTGCGGTACTGAGCGGGCTGAAGGCCGGCGAAACGGTTGTTGTTTCTGGAAACTTCCTCATCGACTCCGAAAGCAATCTTAAGGACGCGATGAGTGGAATGCAGCACTGAGGGGATGAACATGAACACTCGACGCGTTGCTATAACAAGCATTCTGGTTCTACTAGCCGCTGCCGCGGGCTTTGGCTGGTTCAGGTTCATTGCTCACCCGAAGCCGGTCGCGTGCGGGTATTGCAACCGACCGCTTCATGCCAACTTGATGGTGACGGCAGAAATTGCCGGCAAGAAAACACAGGTCTGCTGCGCCCGCTGCGCTCTCACCGAGGCAAACCAGCAGCGCAAACCACTCCGCTTGATCGAGGTGCATGACTACCGCACAGGGAGGCCGATTTCTCCGGCAAGCGCATGGTTCGTGGAAGGCAGCCGGGTGACTGCCTGCACCCACGACATGACACACATGGGCGAGCACGAGGAAATGCAGGATCTGTCCTTTGATCGTTGCTCTCCGAGCACCTTCGCTTTCGCAAACAAGCCCGACGCCGATGCTTTCGTAGCCCAGAATGGCGGCGCAGTCCTTTCACTTGGGCAATTGATGAGCGAGGCGAAATTCTAATGATGAACAAGATTATCGATTTCAGCGACAAAAACAGGTTCCTGATCTTCCTCTTCGTTGCGGTAGCCCTCCTGCTGGGATGGAACGCAATGAAGAAGACCAAGCTCGACGCGATACCGGACCTTTCGGATACCCAGGTGATCGTCTACTCCAGGTGGGATCGCAGCCCCGACATCATGGAAGACCAGGTTTCCTATCCGATCGTATCGGCGTTGCTCGGACTACCAAAGGTCAAGGACATTCGCTCCTTCTCCGACTTCGGATACTCCTATGTCTACATCATCTTCGACGAAGGAACGGACCTCTACTGGGCACGGGCCCGCACGCTTGAATACCTGAGTGCCGTCACTCCACGGCTGCCAAAGGGCGTTAGCGTCGAATTGGCGAAGGACGTGACCTCAGTCGGTTGGGTCTATCAGTACGCCCTGGTCGATACGACGGGACAACACAGTATCGAAGAGTTGCGCTCTTATCAGGATTGGTACTTACGCTACGCATTGCAGACCGTGCCCGGCGTCGCCGAGGTCGCGCCTATCGGCGGCTTCGTGCGCGAGTACGAAGTGAATGTCGATCCTAACAAGCTGCTCGCCTATCACATTCCCATCAATGCAGTCAGCGACGCTGTGCAGAAGTCCAACAACGATGTTGGCGGCCGATTGGTCGAGTTCACTGGCCGCGAATACATGGTGCGGGGACGCGGATATATCCGTTCCCTCGACGACATCGGTAAGACCGTCATTATGGTCAACGCGCAGACAGGGACTCCTGTGCTAGTCCGCGATGTAGGCACCGTAACCTACGGCCCGGACATACGGAGGGGTGTGGGAGAGTTGGATGGCAAGGGCGAAGCTGTTGGGGCCGTCGTCATCATGCGTTATGGAGAAAACGCGCAGAAGGTGATCGAGCGGACCAAGGAGAAACTGGACGATCTGAAGTCCACGCTGCCTTCCGGCGTCAAACTGGTAACGACTTACGACCGGTCCGACTTGATTGGCCGTGCGGTCGATAACCTGAGGCACACGCTGATCGAAGAATTGGTCATCGTCAGCCTCGTCATCATGATCTTCCTGTGGGATTTGCGCAGCGCCATTGTGCCGATCGTTACCATCCCCGTCACCCTGGTCCT
>JAKAJO010000016.1 GCA_021813745.1 Acidobacteriota bacterium | reverse complement strand
GGCCTGGGGGCAAACGCCTGGAGATGCCTGCACCATGATACCCAACTCCCGCGTGCTGATCGCAGACCATTCGCGCTAAACAGGAATGCATCTGGGGCGGATGGAGACGCTGAACCGCCCCAGATGTGTGCATATTGGTCTTGCGAAAAAGTTACAGCGGGAAATAGACGCCGACCATCGGTTCGCCTGTCTGCGTATAGGCGCCGGTCGCGTTGTAATTGTTGTCGAGATTGGGAGCTTTGTAGAGATTCCCCCGATACTGGATGCGAAGGCCGGCGTGGGGAAGGAAGTTCCAGTCAAAGCCTGCGCCATAGACAAACATGGGCCGTACGACAATCTGCAGGTTGCCGAGAGCCGCGCTTGGCGAGTCGATATAAAAGCCAACGCCACCCACCCCGAACGGATCGATGTTTCCGTACTTGAACGAAGGTATCCAGTCAATGGAAACCTGGTGCGCCATGGCGCTCCACGTTACTGGCTGGGTACCGCAGAGAAAGCCGCAGTTTCCTGGCTGGGGTGCGTAGTGCTGGTCGCCGGGGCTGACTCCGTAGGCAACCTCGTAACCGATCCAGGGGCTCTGGATGTGGCGCAATTCAAACATGCCGCCCACGGCATTGGATGGCGTCTGAGCGGTGTTATGGCCTGAGGTGGGACCGGTGAAGGTTCTCAAGAAGCTTACCGACGCGTCTGTTTCTGCTACATATTTGCGCGGTGCAGGTTTTTGTGTTTGACCAGCCATTGCACTGGTGGCTGCACCGCCCACGAAGGCGATTGCCAAGAACGCAAGAACAATGTGCACACACTTTACAGCTTTCGTTCGCATCATAGCCCTTTCTGGGTTTCCATGATTTCTTGATGGGTAAGACAAGATCAATCTTTTTTCGGAGCGCCCTCGAGGCAAAGTTCAAAGCGCCGCAGATATGGACGCCAAAGATCTTGAATCGGTATCTGCATGCACAGAGCATTTCTCTGCGCCGGGAAAGCGCGAAGTCTCAGAGAATAGCGTATGCATGAAGGCCCGACGGCGTATCCAACTTCATTTTCGTTGAACGAGTGTTGTACAGGCAACTCGCAAATGAGAGTCTTCATCCAAGCAACTCGGGGATATCTAATTCTGCTCTATTTCTCAGGTTGGAAGGCTTTTGCCGGGAAGGACGAGTCTCAGACGTGTTGATCTCAAAGATTTGCTTTCGGGCAATCCCAAGCAGTGAGTTTGTTTCTTACTGAGACTGATGGATCGATGGTATTGCTTCCCCTAAAGAGCGGCTTCGGGATGCCGGGCAATATTCTATATATTCCCTGGACCCGCGTCTCGAAGCCGCAACTGCCACTTGGCTTGAAGGAATACGGATCCGCCAGGGAATGGATGTCTTCAAGCCTGCCGCACAGCCGGCAAGAGTAACGTTCTGGTTTCATGCGGGTTTTCACCGCATCGTGCGCGCTTCAAAATGCATCGGAAATGAGACAATGTGGGCAGCGTCCGGTATGTAATTTGATTCTGCCGGCACGGGAGAACCCGTAACTATGCTCCGTGTGCTCTCAACACACCTGTTTTTGAATCAGCGTTTGCACCCAGGACTTCTTGATCTGGCCGAGCACGCCGGTGCGCAGGCCGTGGAGATTTTTGCCGCCCGGCAGCACTTCGATTACACCAGCCGCGAACATGTGATGGAGTTGAGCGAATGGTTCCGCTCCCACAGCCTTCAGGCATTTTCGATGCACGCGCCCATGTTTTCCGATCGTGAGATGGGTCGCGGCGGAGCGCCTGGCGTGAACCTGCTGCATCCGGATAAGGCGCGGCGAATCGACGCAATGGACGAGATCAAGCGCGCCTTGGAGTCGGCCGAACACATTCCCTTGCGGCATCTGGTGCTCCATCTGGGTGAGCGGACCGACCAGTGGTCTCCGCGCAGTATTGAGTATGCCTTAACCGCGCTTGAACATCTGGGCGCCTTTGCACATCCTCTGGGCGTGCGCCTTCTGGTGGAAAACATTCTGAGCGAGCCGACGACTCCCGAGCATCTGATGCTGATTTTGCAGATGGGGCACCTGGATGGCGTGGGGGTCTGCCTTGATCTAGGTCATGCGCACATCGCTGCGGGAATTGCCGAGGCTGTGGGAATTCTCGGAGACCGGATTGCGTCGGTACATGTGCACGACAACCACGGAGTAAAGGACGAGCACCTGTGGCCAGGCGATGGAACCATCGACTGGCCTGCCACGGCGATGGCACTGAAGGCGCTGGCCAATCCTCCGGCGTTGGTGTTAGAAATTGCGCATAGTCCAGACGACACTCTGGCGGCTATCCCAGCACGCATGGAGCAGGCCTTCGCGCACTTTGCATGAAGCCTTGGGCGCACTATGCCGGTTCTCGCGTGAATTGCCACCTGCGCCAGAAGAATTCTGTCACTCCGCGTGCAGCACCACTTCAAAAAGCAGCAGGCTGATGGTGGTGAAGATGATGTCATAACCCACAAGAAGCTTGATCCAGAGTGTGGGATCGCCCTGACCGGTGATGATGACGGTTGCGGACTGGACCATGGCCAGAAGCGCGGGAATAAAGATGGGGAACAGAATGAGCGGCAGCAGCAGTTCGCGATTGCGGCTGCGAATGGAGAGCGCCGCGAAGAATGTTCCGTTGGCCACCAAGGCCCACGTGCCGAGCGGCAAAACCACTGCAAGAAGCCAACCGTTCCCCAGGATGCGCAGGTTGTACATGATCACGAAAACGGGCGCCAGCACGATCTGAACGACGGTGACGAAAAGGAAGTTGGCGATCACCTTGGCGAGAAACATTTCCGCGCCGGGAGTCGGCGTCATGCGTTGCGCGTCCAGTACCTGATGGCGGATTTCGCGGGCCCAAGCCTGATTGAGCGAGCTTACGGCCGCGAACATGATGGCGACGGTAAGTACGCCGCCAGAAATCTGCCGCGCAAAGGCGCCCTGTGGATCGAAGGAAAGTGAGAACAGCACCACAACCAGCAGGGCGAAGAAGAGCATCGAGTTGATGGCCTCTTTCGAGCGCCACTCGATGCGCAGATCCTTGGCGAGATGTGTCCAGAGCGCACTCAGCATGCAGGCCGCTCCTGGTGTTCGGCAGTGTTTGTGTCTTTAGTCAGATCGGCGGTTTCTACGGGGGCTTCCAGCGCGCCGGCGGCGCGCAGATAGTCGTCGGGGCTGAGAATCAACTGCGTTCCGCGCGTTCCGGCCGAGACGCTGATGCGGTCGAAGAGGATTGCCGTTTCATCGACGAAGACCGGGAAGGATTTCTTTGCGCCGAAAACGGTAACGCCGCCGCGGATGTATCCGGTGAGCGGCTGCACATCTTTGAGCGGAACCATCTCCGCTTTTCGCAGACCAGCGGCGCGGGCGAGCTTCTTGAAATCGAGCTCAGCGTCGCCGGGGATGACTGCGAAGACATAAGAGCCGGGGCCACCGGTTGTGAGCAGCGTCTTGAAGACCTGTTCCGCCGGCATGCCAATCTTCCGGGCTACCGTGGTTGCAGCCAGATCGTCGGGATCGACCTCGTACTCGCGAAGTTCGAAGGGGATGCCGAGGGATTCGAGGAAGCGCGCGCCGTTGGTCTTCATAGCGTGGGGTTCCCCGGCTCGAAGGATTTCACCCGGCCGGCATGGAGCGTCAACACCCAGTCGGCGATGGGCGCGGCCAGCTCCCGCTGGTGGGTGGTGATGACAATGGTGCGGCTGGAGTGGCGAAAGCCGGCCAGCAACTCGACCATCTGGCGTGTGCTTTCCAGGTCCATGTTGGAAAAAGGCTCGTCGAGCAACAGCAGCTCAGGGACGGGAAGCAGCACGCGCGCAAGCGAGGTGCGCTGGCGCATGCCCTGCGAGTATTGGCCGAGTGTGCGGTTCAGCTTGGGGTCGAGACCAACCTGGCGCAGAGCTTCCGTTGGGGTCAGGCATTGGCGGCCGGGATAGAGGTTGCGAAAGTAGTTGAGATTTTCCTGAGCCGTGAGCTCGTCATAGAGCATGGGCGCGTGGCTCATATATCCGATGCGCGCGCGGGCCTCCTGAGGCTCGATTCCGCCGAAGACTCGGACAGTACCGAAGCTGGGCCGCAGCAGCCCGGCCAGAATGCGCAACAGCGTGGACTTGCCGGCGCCATTTTCACCGACGAGGACGTAGCAGCGGCCGGAAAGAAGCTCGACCGAAACCTGGCGCAGCGCGGCGAAGGTTCCAAAGAGCTTGGAGACGTTCTCGGCGCGGGCGGAGACCTCAGTGGTCTCGCCTGTGGAAAGGCTCGACGATGAAGAGCTATCGCCGGGGATCCCGGCGGCAGTAGGGGCGTTCATTCTCAGGCGGCCGGTTTTGCCGTGCTTGCAGCAGCAGCGGTAGCGTTCGGAGCTGCCGCCGGCTTCGCGGGCTCACCAGGATGCAGAGGCTTCGCCGGCGCATACTTGCTGGCGCATTTGGCCTGCAGGCCCGTGGCATGAAAGACGCCGTCGGGCTGGTAGGTACCTTCAGCCACTGCCATCGCATCATCCTTGAATGTGTCTGGAGGCGGCTCAGAACCTTTGTAAACCACTTTGAGGTCACGGCCCGTGGCAAACTTGGGCGAGTGACTCTCGTACTGGCTCAACATGAAGGTGACATTGGGGCCGTCTGTCACGATGGTGCCGGGCTTCACGAAGCCTTCCACGCGAAGCTGGTCGTGATAAGCTTTGGCGCCCATTCCGTTGAGTTCGGGAATGGTAACAAAGTAACTCTTGCCCGCGCCGTAGCCGCTATACGCGAGCCATCCAATAGTGCCCAGAATAATGGCTGTCGCGATGCCTATACGCCAGGTTGTGCGAGAGATTTTCATGGTCAATTCCAACGATACGAGTGTACAGCGCCAGGGTCAATGACATAGATCACACCCCGCACGCCAGAGAGGCGGAGGTGTGTGCGGTGCCTCACGGCGAAGGCGGACGGGCCCGGCGGCGGACCGGCGAGCCTAGCTGTCTTTGCGGTAGAGCATGTCGCGTATGGTGCGGCGGCGCTCCGCGTTCATTTCGCTTTCGCTTCTGCGCTCGATTTCGTCCTTATGCTGCTCGGTATCTGAATCCGTTTCTTCGGGTTCGCTGCAGCGCGGACAGCGGTTGGCAAAGCCGGGTTTGCCGGGGCGCAGCTCGAATTCTTCTCCGCAAACGACGCAAGTTTTTATCGGAAAAGGCATAACTCTTTATGGTAGCTCTTGTCGTGGCTGAGATCG
>JAKAJO010000039.1 GCA_021813745.1 Acidobacteriota bacterium | reverse complement strand
GATCTCGGCAACGAATCTTCTCTTTGCCATCGAGTCTTCCGATTGAAGAAGCGAGTGCACGGGTGATTGAGCGGCAGGCTTCTCGCGTGCCTGTTTACGACGAAAGCCGGGGGCCGGAGCACATCGTCGGTGTGGTGTATGCGAAGGATTTGGCGCGTCTGATGTTTTTCCGGCCTTCGACTCAACGCAGCCGAGCGGGGATGGAGCGCCCCGGGCCGGCCGTCGTGGAGCTCCGCCTCGGGCAGGTGATGCGAGATGTCCTGGTGGTGCCGGAGACCAAGACAGTGCTCGATCTCATCCGTGAATTTCAGCAGCGCAGGAGGCAAATCGCGATTGTGGTGGATGAGTATGGGTCAACGGTCGGCCTTGTGACGGCGGAGGATGCCCTGGAGCAACTGACCGGTGAACTGGAAGATGAATTTGATAACCCTGCAAGGCCTTTGCTGGCGGCTGCGACGGGAGGGTTCACCCTGGACGGCGCAGTCAATCTCCGGGACCTTGAAACCCAGATGCAATGGAAACTCCCGCGCGAAGGGGGAGTGGAGACCTTGGCAGGATTCGTCCTTGTTCGGCTTGGGCATATTCCACGCAAGAACGAAAGTGTGGTGTTTGAAGGGAGGCGGCTTACGGTGCTTGAGATGGATGGGCTGCGCGTGAGCAAGATTCGCGTGGAGCCTGTTCAGTCCGATAGAGATGACGGAAGCCCAGCCTGAAGGCGGGTTGAAGGGACTTGCGCGATCGGGCACGAGAGGCATCTCCCTGCCCAATCAAGTGTCGTGAAGCCGCCGAGAGTAAGAACAGAGCGGCTTGAGCGAGTGAAACGGGTCCCCTAAATGACCTGTCTGGGCGAACAAAAAACAAAGGTAACAAGAACTGCCCAGGATTTAGGTTACCGATGGCCCTTTTGGGTCATTGAAAGTAACCAAACCGTGCGATACTCTCCGTGCGTGGAAGATTTCCCCCCTGGAGCTGACATGAGACAAGAAGCATATCGCGTAGCGTATGACGAAGCGACGGCTGAACTGAACGAGATCATTGCACAGTTTGATCAGTTGCAGCAGCGCAAAACGCGTCTTGAGCGCCTGGCTGAAGTTCTTCGGCCTCTCGCAGAGATTGATGGTGCCACGTCGACGGCTGCGCCACAGGCAATTGAGCCGGTGCAAGAGCCCCGCGAGCAAACAGAGGAGCAGATTGCTGCACCTGCGCAAGAGGTTCAGGAGCCAGCGGCGGTGGCTGTCCCCCAGTTTGCTGAGGCAACGAGTGACCCATTCCAGCGCCGGATCAACAACGCGTTGCGCCAGGGTTTTGGTTCTGGCGACGGGCGTGAATACTCCCGTCTGTTCAGCGGACTTTCCCGCGGTCACTAAGAGTTAATTTAGAGTTATTTTGGGCTCACCTTCGCGAGGTTGGCCATGCCCGCTTCAGCGTGATGCAGTGGGGTTAGGGCATGTCTCGATCACCATGGCCCGACTGGTTGGATGATGCAACCAGTCGGGCCATGCTGTCTGCTGCGGAACAAATATGCATTGAAGGGATTGGCGATGAGCGGCATCGGTCTGGACGTCTTGCCGCCGCAAAGGGTTGAACCTGATCTTTTCCAAAAGAGAATGTTGCGGGCTATCCGCGCTGAATCGAGAGATGCGTGACGGGACCCATCCGTGACATCATATTGATTCGGCACGCGATGAATACGGCTCTTCAAGCGGATGGCACAGGACAGAGGAAGTTGTTGCCGGGGCTCCGTGTTGCAGAAGGTCTCACTCAGCATCCCTTTGACATTCTCCATGGAGTGCGTACCAGCGGCTTGGTCTCAGGAAAACACCTGAAGAGCGGACACAGGCATGATCGGCATGTGACAGCGTACTACGGGGTTGCACCATCCGTGCTGAAGAGGTTGATTCTGCGCTGGACCCGGACGCATCCCTTTGCATCGATGGAAGAGACGACGTTTGTGGATATCGGGGCGGGCATGGGGCGCGCGATGCTTCTGGCCTCGGAGTTTCGATTCCGCGCGGTCGCCGGTGTTGAACTGCACCCGACTTTGGTAGGGATCGCACGGCGGAATGCAGCGATTTGGCGAGCTTCCGCGAAGGCTCTGGCACCCATCAAAGTCTTTCGAGGAGTCGCTACCGCCTTTCGTTTTCCCGCCGGACCATGTGTCGTATTCCTTTTTAATCCCTTCAACGCTGTCGTGATGCGTCGCTTTCTATTGAACATGCGGCGCCAGTTCGCCTCTCGGCCCGGTCAGATTGACTTGCTGTACGTGAACAACGAGCAAGACGCTGTGATTGAAAGGAACGGCGGCTGGCAGTGCGTTTTCCAGGGTCCCGTCGCTCGCTCAAGAGCTGATGCCATTGCCGATTACAGGATCCTGGCAAACCAGCCCGACGGGGAATACGCTTCGGCCAATCATGAGGACTGTTCGATCTGGCGCTGGATTGGGACGCCATTCCACAGGAGCGAGCGAAATAAAGGTTGACGGAAGTGCGGGGAAAGCGGAAAGCTGAGTCAGTATAGACGTTTGTCCGTATTTGCCATGACAAATGGATTCGCCTGAAGCATGGGCGCTTGACTGAGAGCCGCTGGGGTGTACATTGCACGAGCCACGTTTGATTCTGGGGATTGGGGAGCTGCTTTGGGATTTGTTGCCGGAGGGCGCACGCCTCGGGGGCGCTCCCGCCAACTTTTCTGTGATGGCGGGAAGGCTTGGAAACCATGCCGCCATTTTGAGTCGAATCGGCCGCGATGAACTGGGCCGTCGAGCGGTTAGTCTACTGGATCCTCTGCCTGCGGATACGGAGTACCTGCAGGTGGATCCGCTTCACGAGACAGGCCGGGTGACGGTTGAACTCAAGGATGGTCAACCGCAGTACGTCATTCACCAACCCGCAGCGTGGGACTCTCTTGAGCTTTCGGATGAATGGGTGCAATTGGCTGCGCGTGCGGACGCGATCTGCTTTGGGTCTCTTGCGCAGCGAAGCGCGGAGTCAAGACAAACCATTCAGACCCTTGCCGCACAGACTTCATCCGAGTGCGTTCGCGTCTTCGATGTGAACCTGCGGACTCCGTTCTATTCGAGCGAGGTGTTGCAGGAGTCGCTTGAGCTGGCGACGGTTGTGAAGATGAACGATGCCGAAGTGCCGGAGGTTCTGGGGTTGCTTGGGCTGACCGGAGAGGAGAGCAGTGATTCCGCACCCCTGCGCGCTGGGGCACGACGACTTTTGGATGAGTTTCCTTCTTTGAAGATGGTTGCTGTGACCCGTGGAGGACACGGCAGCCTGCTGGTCACGCGCGAACTTTGGGACGAGCATCCGGGAATCTCTACTCGTGTTGTGGATACGATTGGGGCCGGCGATGCCTTCACTGCGGCGATGACGCACTATCTGTTGCGCGGCGCAAGTTTGGGTACGTTGAACGAAGCAGGGAATCGCTGGGGGAGTTGGGTGGCCTCCCAGTCAGGTGCAGTGCCTCCGTTGCCGGAAGGAGTCAAGCTGGCGCTTACGGAAGCGATAGAGGAACGAGCCGGATGAGGTGGACAGGGGAATTTCGCGCAAAGCCCCTCATGCTCTTTCTAGGCCTGATCGTGATGGCGTTCGCCGCATTGAGGGCCCCTGGTCTAGCGCAAACAGGCCAGGGATCCACGCTTCAGGCTCGTGAGACGGGCGGTGCCTCGGCCGGTACAGCAAAGGCAACAGGTCAAGCAACTCATCTGCCACATGGCGAGGGCGCTCGTCGGATGGGTGAACGACTGCGGCAGATCTTTGCCGGGTTTGATTGGAAGGCCGATCCTAACAAGCCGTTTCAACGCATTGCATATCTCGAGTTAGTTCTGACGCGTCACCTTTCTCTGCAGGACGAGATTACGGTGCGCATGGAGTTGGCGAATGAGCAACTTCGGGCAGGTCGCAGCGCAGATGCCGTGGCGACTCTGCAAGTCCTTTTGAAAGATTTGGAACCGCATTTGTCAGATGTGTCCATCTCGCTCCAGGCTCGAATCCATGAGTTACTTGCCTTGAGCTTTTTGCGGTTGGGAGAGCAAGAAAATTGCGTTGGAATGCACCATGCTCTCTCGTGCAATTTTCCCTTACGGGGTGCGGGGATTCATGCCAAGTCGCAAGGGGCGGAAGGTGCAGTCAAGGAATTTACCCTTGCCTTAATACTGAATCCAGGCAGTGAAATTGACCGTTGGCTTCTGAATCTGGCCTACATGCAACTTGGACGATACCCGCAGGACGTGCCGAAAGAGTGGCTGGCCGATCCTCGTCTTTTTCGGTCCGAAGCAGACATTGGCTATTTCCCGGATGTTGCCGCGTTGGCAGGCATCGATGTATTTGAGCGTTCAGGCGGGCTGATTATCGAAGATTTTGACGGGGACGGACTGCTTGACATCCTGCTGTCCTCCTCAGGGCCACTAGACGCCATGCATTTCTTTCATAACAACGGCGACGGGACCTTTACAGATCGGACGAAAGAAGCTGGGCTTGCCGATGAAATCGGTGGGCTGAATATGGTCTTGACCGATTACAACAACGATGGGCATCCGGACGTGCTGGTGCTACGCGGCGGTTGGTGGGGCAAGTTCGGCGAGTATCCCATGTCTCTTTTGCGGAACAACGGCGACGGCACATTCGACGATGTGACGGAAGAAGCGGGCCTGATGGTGAGCGGGCCCGGGCAGACAGCAGCCTGGGCTGATTACGATGGAGATGGATGGCTGGACCTATTTGTAGGACACGAATCCAAACCCGGAGAAGCCTTTGTTTCACAACTCTTCCACAATAACCATGACGGAACATTCACCGAAGTCAAGGCTCCAGAACCGGCGGGAGTGAGAGCGACGAGTGTTCTTGGCTCCAATCTTGGCTTTGTGAAAGGTGTAACGTGGGGAGATTACAACAATGACGGCCGACCTGATCTGTATGTTTCGACGATGTTCGGGCCAAGCTTTCTATTTCGCAACGATGGGCCGAGAGATGCCTCACATCCGGAAACCGGAGAATGGAAATTTACAGACGTAACCAAGCAAGCCGGACTTGGAGGCGTTCGCTACACGTTTCCAACGTGGTTTTTTGACTATGACAATGATGGATGGCTGGATATCTTCGCGGGCGGCTACTCAACAGCCTCGATGGAAGATGTGGGGGCTTTTGAGCTTGGTAAGCCGAATCATGCATCGGTGTCGCATCTCTACCGCAACAATCATGACGGCACATTTACAGATGTCCCGCATGCGGCGGGCCTGGACCGCGCCATCGCCGTGATGGGCGCTAATTTTGGTGATCTGGACAACGACGGGTGGCTTGACGTGTATCTTGGGCTGGGAGATCCGAGCTTCAAGGCACTTCTTCCCAAGCGTATGTTTCGCAATGAAGGCGGGCATCGCTTTCAGGATGTGACGACGTCGGGCGGATTTGGAAATTTGCAAAAGGGCCACGCGATTGCATTTGCAGATCTGGAAGGAAATGGGAATGAGGACGTGATGGAAGAGTTGGGCGGAGCCTATCCCGGAGATGGATTTTACCCCGCACTGTATCGCAATCCCGGGCATCCCAATCACTGGATCACTCTGGAGCTTGAGGGAGTTCGGACGAATCGTGCAGCCTACGGGGCCCGCATCAAGGTGACGATTAATGAACATGGCAAGGAGCGATCCATCTATCGAGCAGTCGGTTCGGTTTCAAGTTTTGGCGGCAATCCAATGCGGCAACACATTGGGGTTGGCCAGGCCACAGAAGTACGCGCAATTGAAATCTGGTGGCCCGCTTCGGGTGAACGCCAGCACTTTCATGATGTGCAGGTCGATCGCACTTATCACGTCCGAGAAGAGTCCAATCGTATGGTTCCAGAAAAGGTGAAGACCTTCGAGATCGGGAAGCACACGGTTGCAAATTCCATGCAGCATGACTCGCATGCGCAATGAAGACGCCGATTCGCTGCGATAGCCGGGATTTACAGGAATGCATTTCACGTCCGCGGGGTCCGCGTTCGAGCCGCCAAGATGGATGCCGAAAGGGAAGTTAATGGCAAAGCCTCGTAATACTTCTGACAGATTGATGCCGCCCCCGGTGGCGGATCCAGAACGCCGCGTGGCGAAGCACCGGCGCGTTTTTGAGCATTTGTTGGCGAATATCCAGTCAGCTCAATTGAAGCCTGGGGATCGACTGCCGAGCGAAGCGGAACTTGGGCGTATGTTCGGCGCCTCGCGCATCACCATTGCCAAAGCTGTCCTGGACCTGCAGCGGATGGGACTGGTGACGCGGAGGCCGGGAGCTGGAACCCACGTGCAGAGACCACAGCAGTCCGTGGGCAGGACCTTTGGCTTGCTGATCCCAGAACTTGGGTTAACTGAGATCTTTGAGCCAATCTGCCATGGGATGTTGCGATCACCCTTTGCCCGACCTGATGCACTGCTGTGGGGGAACGCGTCGAGCTCCATTCGAGACACTTCGCGGGAGGCCGAGCAACTGGTCCAGTCGTTCATCGCGCAGAAAGTTGCCGGGGTGTTCTTTGCGCCACTTGAGCTGACCGGCGACAAGGAAACCGTGAATCGCCGCATTGCACGGGCGCTTGAGCGGGCGCAGATTCCGGTGGTACTGCTTGACCGCTGTTACACACCGTTTCCCGAACGGTCTGCTCATGATCTGGTGGGTATCGATAATCGGAGCGCGGGTTATGTGGCTGCGTCCCATTTACTCTCTCTCGGGGTAAGGAAGTTGGCATTTTTAGGGGAACAGAACGCAGCGAACACGGTTGATGCCCGCATTACGGGATTTTACGAAGCGCTGCGCACTTTTGGTGTTGACGCTGGACGCGATTCCGTTTGGCGAGGGAATCCGCAGGATCATGAATTTGTTCGTGAGCGCATGGAAAAGGTGCGGCCGGAGGGCATTGTTTGTGCGAACGATCTGACGGCGGCGCGATTGATGCAGGTTTTACTTGGACTTGGGATTCGAATTCCTGAAGAGGTTCGAATCGTTGGGATGGATGATGTGAAATATGCAAGCCTATTGCCCGTGCCACTGACGACGATTCATCAGGACTGTGCGGGGATTGGAGCGGTTGCGATGACGACGATGCTAGAGAGACTGGAGCATCCGGAGCTGCCGGTGCGCGACATCCTGGTTCCGACGCGACTGGTCGTCCGACGCAGCTGCGGGGCGTACCTTGCGGAGGTAGGGAAGAACGCATGAAACGTGGTGATCTGCCACACATGAGAGCGGGGAAACGGTGATTGTTAATCTGGCCAGGCGAGCGCACGATCACAATTGGGAGCTTGATCCCATCACGCGCTCTCTTCTCGATACGGATTTCTACAAACTTCTGATGCTTCAGTTCATCTGGAAGCATTTTGCAGGGACGCGCGCGACCTTCACCTTAGTGAACCGGTCGATTCAGGTGCCCCTCGGACGACTGATCCAGGTTGAGGAGCTGAAGGAACAGCTGGAATCAACACGCAGATTGCGTTTCCATAAGTCGGAGCTGATCTGGCTCGCCGGGAACACCTTCTACGGTCGCAGAGGCATGTTTGAGCCTGCGTTTCTGGAATGGCTTGAGCGGGACTTTCATCTTTCAGATTTTGAACTCTCTGTGCAGGGCGATCAGTTGGTGTTGCAGTTTGAGGGACTCTGGACTGAGACGACCCTCTGGGAAATCTATGCACTGTGCGCCATCGACGAGTTAAAGACGCGCGCCAGTCTGAAGAATCTGAGTGAATTTGAGATTGACATTCTCTATGCCCGCGCCAAGACACGCTTGTGGGAAAAGATGGATCGGCTGCGGGGCGTGCCCGGACTCAATGTTAGCGACTTCGGGACGCGAAGGCGGCACAGCTTTCTCTGGCATGAGTATGTGGTGAAGGCCATGAGCGACGTGCTTGGCCCAAGCTTTGCTGGTAGCTCCAACACTTTCCTGGCATATAAGCATGATCTGGAAGCCATTGGAACCAATGCACACGAGCTTCCCATGGCGATGGCGGCTCTTGCCGAAACGGAAGAAGAGTTGAAGCTGGCACAGTATCGCATGCTCGAGCTTTGGCAGCAAACCTATCAGGGCGAGCTTCTCATTATGCTGCCCGATACTTTTGGAACAACACAATTTTTACGGAACGCTCCCGCCTGGGTGGCCGGATGGACAGGCCAGCGCATCGACAGTAAAGACCCCTATGTAGCGGGCGATGAGTACATTGCCTGGCTCGAGGAGCACGGCTGCGATGCTAGACAAAAGAGACTGATTGCTTCCGATGCGTTGGATGTGGACCTGATCCTGGGACTGTGCGCTTATTTCGGGGGAACAATTCACCGAGGAGCGTCGCCGAGCGAATTTCGGCGTGCTGCGGACTTTTTGGATGACTCCAAATGGACGCCCGGGCCGCGGATTCGGCTGAGTGCAGGTTGGGGCACATTTCTCACGAACGATTTTCGTAACTGCAATCCGCGTGGGGACAACAGCTTCGATCCCGTCAGTCTGGTTTGCAAACTATCTGAAGTGGACGGGCGGCCCGCTGTAAAGCTCTCCGACAATTATGCCAAGGCCATGGGACCCGAAAGCGAAATAGACCGCTACAGGAAGATCTTTGGCGTTGCAGGAGTTGCCAACCTGCCTGTTGTGGTTTGAGAGTGCAGCTTGGATCGTTTCCAATTTGCCTTTACTCAATCAGCGGCTGACATGGGCGGAGCGGCTGTGCCCCCCGGCGGTGTGGGTTTGTGTTTTGCCCGCAGATAGACCACGATCTCCGCAATCTGCTGGTCTGTGAGGGAGTCGGCAAAGGGTGGCATCTTTTGTCCGCCATTCAGGATCTGGTCGGTGAGTTTTGCTGGAGTCCACTTTTTGTCGTGAGGTAGCCCCGTGAGCGATGGTGCTTTCTGGGTTCCAATGCCTGCTGCACCGTGGCAATGGGCGCAGCCTTTGTCCCGAAAAAGTACCGCGCCGGCGACTTGAGACGATTTCTGGCTGTTGCCCCACAAGCCATGAGCGGGCAGAGCCAGGGAGCCAGCCAGAGAAAGCATCATCGTGAGCGAAAATATGAATCGAGCAGGGGGAATCACATCAACTATTTTCGCATTAGACCCGCCGATTCGGCTCCAACCAAAGGTGGAGTCCCGGCCATGGGAGACGAGCTCGAGAATGCCGGATTCTTCTGGTAATTTTGCGCAGATGCTGCGGGCTGAAATTGGGACCCGAAACCGGGTGTATGCGCTCAATTTTGCCTACGTAGAGAGCTATGGGGACCCGCCTGTCATTCTTTACTATCCAAAGGACGGGCGTCATGGAAATTTCTATGGTCCTGCTTACACTGCAATCCTCCAATGCCCTTTGTGGAGGAAGCGACTTGAGAAGGTGCACACCGGTTCGCGGCGGTCGCTTCCGAAGCCCGTGGAAGATCCGGGTCGAAAGTGGCGGGAACTTGATTCATCGATGAGCTCCGATGCATTGCTGATGAATGTCTTTTGCGCGCCGGAAGTTACGCGTGCCCCGGCGGTTAGAAACATGCTTGGAATAGAGGGTGCTGACTTACCGGAATTTGGCTGGCGGGCGCGGGTTCCGCTGAAAGGTGGTCGTGCTGACCGGACTGAAGTTGATATGAGCTGGGATGGTCTGCTTGTTGAGGCCAAGCTGACTGAAGCTAATTTTCAAATCCGGGACGCTGCCATCGTGGAGGCATATCGCGATTTCGACCAGGTATTTGATCGGGATGAACTGCTGCGTATCGAGCTTCGACAAGCGCGACGGCGTCAAGCAACGGAGTTTGCGGAGGAGTTCACGCAAGAGTGGGAGCCGGAGAGCGATGAAGAGACTGCTCGAAAGTACCAGTCTGAGATTGTCGCCCGGGAAAGACAGTCACAGCCGCCCGTTTTGGCATACGCCGGTTACCAGCTGATCAGGAATGTATTAGCGGCGCATGCTCAGGGAAAGAGCTTCTGTGTGCTTCATGACGCGCGACGGCCAGATCTGCGCGAAGCTTGGTATGCAGTCCTGAAAGCGGTGAGGGACGCGGATCTGCGTGGCAGGCTCAAAGTTCTGACATGGCAGGAGCTCGCCGGAGTTCTCCCGGATGCGCTCCAGGAGTTTCTGGCGGCCAAATATGGAATTCTGCCATACGGAAAAATAGAATCGTCGGCTTGAAGAAGCTGATTAAGACCGTGGAAGGGAATGGTGCGCCCGGAAGGATTCGAACCTCCGGCCTACTGATTCGTAGTCAGTCGCTCTATCCAGCTGAGCTACGGGCGCTTGTGCGGGGCCTTAAGAACTGGAACCTCTGTTAGAGTATCAGGGATTACGCGCATGCGCAATCGTCGCGAGATCAGGCCGTTGCAGGTGCTTCCGGTGTGGGCTGAGGCGGTATGAGCGGAATTTCCTCCGCGATTTGAAGCCCCGTGCGACGCACCAGATTCGTAACCGTCGCGGCGTTCAATCGCGTCGCGTCATATTCGACAAGCAACGTCTTTGCTTCGCGATCAAAATGGATTCGTCGAATGCCATACACATCCCGGACGCTTCCGAGTGCCATGGATGCTGCCTCATTTGGGTGTGCGGCATACCGGAAAAGGATATCGACGGTTGTCATAATGTCATCATACCAAGACGCCTACAGGTTGTTCAGGTATTGAATGATTTCAGGGCTTGTCCAGTCCTGCGCTCCAATGAACTTACGTCGGATGATGCCTTTGCGGTCTATCACATAAGTCTCGGGCCACATATCGGTGTGAAAAAGATTTGCAGCAGACTGGTTCGGATCGCGCACCGTAATGAGGTCGACATGGTGGGTCTTCAGAAAGTTGGCGTAGGCATCAGCATCCTCATCAATGCTAACGGCGAGGATAACGATGTTGGGATCCTGATGGTGGAGTTGAAGGAGCGAAGGCATCTCTTCGATACATGGAGGGCACCAGGTAGCCCAAAAATTGAGCAAGACCACCTTGCCGCGATAACTGCGGAGATGGACGGTTGATCTGCCGTCAGAAACAGTGAAGTCTGGCGCTACGAGCCCCGTCTGGGCGGGATGGGAGCCGCGATTGCATCCAGCAAGCACGAAAGCGGATCCAGCAACGAGAAGAGCAAAGCAGTGTAAAAGCCGCACCTCCCTATAATACGAAAATGCAGAGCAAAGGGCACGAGAGGAAGAGATTGTGAGTCAAGCGGAGGAAAGATCTGGCGAGCAAGCGGGCGAAAGAGCCCTCGACAGGAGGCCGGTCCTTGGGCTCAGTGAGTCACTGGATAAGCCCCTCTTAGCTCCTTCTCTGGCAGGAAGAGTATTCGATCAACCTGAGCCTTCGGATCTGATTGAATTGACGGTCATTATTCCTGCACGGAACGAAGAAGCATCTCTTGGTGACTGCCTGAAGTCGCTGGTCGCACAGTCTGATGACGCCTTCAAGTTGGGTCGCGACTGGGAGTTGGTGGTCGTGGACGATCACTCGAGCGACCGGACTGCCGAGGTTGCGAAGAGTTTCACCGGAGTCACTTGCATCGAAGCTGATCGGCTGCAGAAGGGGTGGACCGGAAAGTCAAATGCAGTCTGGACTGCGGCGCGCAAGGCGCGTGGACGTTGGCTCCTTTTTACCGATGCGGACACGATTCACGAACCGGGAGACCTGCAGCGCGCCATTCATGAAGCTTCCCGGCACAAAGTTGGCATGCTGAGTTACTCACCGCGGCAGATTGTGAATGGATTCTGGCAAAGAGCTGTGATGCCCTTGGTGTTTTCTGAACTCGCGCTTGCCTATCCTCCAGCTAGAGTGTCGGATCCAAACCAGCGGGTTGCGGCAGCCAACGGTCAGTTTCTCCTCGTAGAGCGCGAGGCCTATCGCAGACTTGGAGGGCACGCCGCCGTGGCAGACCGTGTCCTAGAGGACGTAGAGTTCGCTTTCCTGGCGAAGCGGCGCAGGGTGGGCTTGCAATTCCGCTATGCACCTGACGCGGTTGCCACGCATATGTACCGTTCGACCGCATCCATGGTGGAAGGATGGACGAAGAACCTGGCCCTGATCTTCAATAACTCCTTTGCTCTCGCGCTATGGCGTTCTCTGGACTTCATTCTATTGTTTGCGCTGCCTATTTTGGCCGTTGACCTCTGGAACGGGCAATTTGGACCGAGGAGCCTGCAATGGATTGGGGTAGGGTGGGCTCTGTTGTTGATCTGGGCGCGAAATGTTTTTCGAATCTACGCTCGAATTGCGAAATCAAATTTCAGCTTTATGGATTGCGCGATCGCCCCACTTGGACTGCCTCTCTTCGTTGTTCTCCTGTACAACAGCTGGTTTCAGCATCGGATCCTGAAAAGGGTAATCTGGAAAGGAAGAAGCTATGGCGCTCGCTGATCTGGAGAGACTGGAAAGATACGCGTTTTTATTTGGCCGCATGAAAGGCCTGGAGTTTTGATGCGCCGAATCACCGCGTGGAGCATCTTTGTTATGAGGATCTTGCATGATTGAGCTAACGCGCAGAGCGACCTTTTCTGCTTCTCATTTCTACTGGAATGAGCAGTGGACAGCGGAGAAGAATGCGCAAGTGTTCGGGCGCTGTGCCAATCGAAACGGCCATGGCCACAACTACACGATCGAGGTCACAGTGGTGGGCGAGCCCGATCCAGTGACGGGTTTTGTTGTGGACTTGAAGTGGCTCAAGGACGTGATGGAGAGGGAAGTAGTCGAGGTGATGGACCATCGACACTTGAATCTCGAGGTGCCCGAGTTTGCCTGCATGATTCCGACGACGGAGAATATTGCGATCGTGGCTTGGCGTCGTTTGGCACCCGTTCTGAGCCGAGTTGGTGCTGCAAAGCTGAGTCGAGTGCGCATTTACGAAACGCCAGAGATCTTTGCAGAATACCGGGGTGAAGCATGAGGGCGTACTTCGGCCGTAGGTACATGCTGAGCGCAAGTCACAGACTCCACTCCGACGTGCTGTCTCCCGAAGAGAATCGCAGAGCTTATGGCAAATGCAACAATCCATTTGGTCACGGTCATAACTATCTGTTGGAAGTTCTGGTGCGTGGAGAGGTCTTGCCGGAGACAGGGATGGTAGTGGACATGGTTTCACTCGATAAGGTGATCCGCTCGCTGGTTCTGAATCGCTTTGACCATGCCAATCTAAACACAGATGCGCTTTTTGTGAATCAAGTGCCAACGACTGAGAATCTCTGTAGAGCAGTCTTCAACTTACTTGTGAATGCTGTTCCATCGGGAAGGCTCGAGACAGTTCGCATCGAGGAGACTGAAAACAACTTTTTTGAGTGCGCCAACCCCACTGAAGCCTGAATGCGCACCACTTGCTGATCTGAGAAATCGCGTGAAGTCGCCAAAATTCCCCGGGCGGGAGGATAAACCATGTCGCAGCCGATAGCTGTAAGCAAAGCAGTACGGAGAGCGGCCGAAGTCGCAGACGGACTGACGGAATTCAGTACGCAAGAGATGTATCGCGAGTTGCTTGGCCGATTGGGCGAAGATCCGAATCGCGAGGGTTTGCTCGCAACGCCGAGCAGGGTTGAGAAAGCCATGGCGTTTCTGACCAAAGGCTATGACGAGAACCCCACCAAGATTCTGCGTGGCGCTCTTTTTGATGTGGACTATGACGAGATGGTGATCGTGAAGGACATCGAGATGTTTTCCCTTTGCGAACACCACATGCTGCCTTTCTTTGGCAAAGCGCACGTTGCCTATATTCCTAATGGCAAGGTAATTGGGCTGAGCAAGATCCCGCGGCTGGTTGAAGTATTTGCGCGTCGCTTGCAAGTGCAGGAGCGACTCACGCGTCAGATTGCGGACGCCATTCAGGAAGCAATCGAGCCGCAGGGAGTGGGTGTTGTGATTGAAGCAAGGCATCTCTGCATGATGATGCGAGGCATCGAAAAGCAGCAGTCTTCCACGGTGACTTCTGCGATGGTAGGTTGCTTCCGGCAGAAGGAAACGAGGACAGAGTTCCTCTCTCTGGTACGACATGCAGGCAATGGCCTGTGAGGTAACGAGCGAGTCAGATAAAGTAATCGAGTGAACGGACTCCTTATAGTCGACAAACCGAGTGGCATAACAAGCCATGATGTTGTCTCCAGGCTGCGCAGAATTTCAGGGGAACAGAGCATTGGTCACTTGGGAACTCTTGACCCCATGGCAACTGGAGTTTTGCCTCTTTTGCTCGGAAAATTCACACGCCTCGCGCAATACTTTTCGACTGCGCAAAAAAGCTATTCAGGAACCATTCATTTTGGGTTCGCTACGGATACCTACGATTTCGAAGGTGATCCGATTGGAGAAAAGCTAAATCCCTCGCTCAGCCTTGACCTGGTGCGGGGCGCATCGGAGCGATTCAAAGGACGAATTCTGCAGCGACCGCCCGCTTACTCCGCGAAGAAGATCAATGGCGTGCCCGCATACCAGATGGCGAGAAGCGGAAAATCCCCGGAGCTGAAAGCGGTTGAAGTCAGCGTATTTGCATTTGAAATTGAGGCGCTGGAGCACAATGAAGCGACGTTCTCAATGACGGTGAGTGCGGGCGCTTATGTTCGTTCTATTGCACACGAAATGGGACAACTGCTGGGCTGCGGTGCACATCTGACGAGTTTGCGCCGAACCCAGGCAGGATCGTTCTCGCTGGACGATGCGCACACCCTGGCAGAGATTTCAGATGCCCCCAGATTGCCCGGCGGATTGGAAGCACTTTGCGTGCATCCGAGAAGCTTTCTTCGAGAGATGCCTTCGGTGACGGCTGATGAGCGTACGCTCGGTCGCTTGAGAAACGGATTACAGGCCAATTTAGCTGAGTACTCACGGGCCCCGTTGGTGAAGGTTTTTGCGGGGCAAAGAGAGCTTGCGGGTATTGTGAAGCGGATTGCTGGAACTCTTTTTCAACCTGTGGTTGTCATACAGTAGGGGGAAAGGTGAGTCTTTCACTCGCGCAGGAGTGGCTTGAGCGCACTCAAAATGGTTCGGGCGAGGATCTCAGAGCCTTTCGCGGTTGGATGGATGCCGTCATCCTGAATCGTCCCTGATTCACGGATCAGGTCCTTATAGATCATTGGCACAAATGCGACACGATGGTGAAGCGCCAGATTGCGATAAACCTTGTTGAACTGTGCAATGTATTCTGCACCGTAATTCGGTGGGAGCGTGATTCCGGCAAGCAGTATGCGAATATGCGCGGAAGCAAGAGAATCCAGAACGATCTCAAGGTTTTTTTGCGTCTGATCAAGGGGCAGACCGCGCAGCCCGTCATTTCCACCAAATTCCACGATGACAACGGTCGGGTGAAGAGCGAGAACACTGTGCAAGCCGTTGACGGCATCTTTGGTTGTAGCCCCGCTTGTGCCCAGATTCACAACTCGATCGCGAAACCCAAGCCGGATAAGATCGCGCTGAAGCGCTGCGGGGTAGGCCTGATTGGAAGAGAGTCCGTAGCCAGCCGTAATGCTGTCGCCATAGCAAACGACGACGGGGCGCGGCCCCTGCGGCATGGCAGCAGATGAAAAGAGGAGACAGATTGAAACGAGAAGAGTGCGATGCACGTCCACAGGTATAGTGTAATGCTGGCTATATCAGTTGAATGAGAAATGAGCTGTGCAAGGAGCCTTGATTGATCGAAGTCCGTAACCTGCAGCGATGGATTCAAAACGGGGCGCAACGCGTTGAGATTTTAAGGGGGATCACCTTCAGTGTTCCTTCTGGCCAGTTTGTGGCGATCGTCGGGGCGAGCGGCAGTGGTAAGAGTACCCTGTTAGGGCTTTTGGCCGGGCTTGATACGCCAAGTTACGGTGAAATTTGGCTGGATGGAACACCGATCCACAACCTGAAGGAGACAGAACTGGCTGCGGTTCGCGGTCACAAAATTGGCTTCGTCTTTCAGTCTTATCAGCTTATTCCGACGTTGACGGCGTTAGAAAATGTCTTGCTTCCGTTCGAATTGAATCAGGTTGGTAGCGGATTGAACAAGGCGAAGGACTTGCTGCGTGATGTTGGTCTTGAACACCGTATGCATCACTATCCAGTGCAACTCTCTGGTGGAGAGCAGCAACGTGTTGCACTGGCACGGGCCTTTGTTGTGGAGCCGCCGATTGTAATGGCCGATGAGCCAACCGGCAATCTTGATTCTTCAAATGGGCGAACTGTTCTCGATCTTCTGCTCAAACGGAACCGCGAAGCCCGCACAACTCTGGTCCTGGTGACTCACGATCCAGAGGTCGCAAGTCGTGCGGACCGCAAAATCGTGCTCCGGGATGGAAGCATCGTCGAGGATCTCTTATTCGCACAGGGGCAGACCTTAGACGCATTGCAGGAGCGGAAGAAGCATGGCTAGACAGGCGTTACGCTGGAATCGTGCGGCCGCGATCGCATGGAGGGACCTCAAGTCAGCTCCAGGAAAGTTTGGCTTTGTAGTCTTTTCCGTTGCTGTGGGTGTCGCCGCATTAGTGGGGGTTCGTGGCTTCAGCCAGAGCTTCACAAGCACTCTTCTGACAGAGGCGCGCTCCCTCATGGCTGGAGATTTGATGGCCAGAATTTTCCGTGCTCCAACGCCAGACGAAATGAAGCAGTTGGATCACATCATGGAATCTCTGCCTGGAAGTGAGATGACGTGGGTTACGGAGACCGCCTCGATGGGCTCTGTTCCCAAGCAACCCGTCCCGCTTCTAGTTTCGCTCAAGGCGGTAGATCCGAGCGTATATCCCTTCTATGGCCAAGCTGTGCTGGAACCGCGGATGACGCTGCAAGAAGCACTCCGCGGTAATTCGGTCGTTGTTTCAGATGAGTTTCTGATTCGAATGAATGCAACTGTAGGCGACACGCTTCGGCTCGGTGGTAGGGACTTCAAGATTACGGCCGTATTGCGGCAGGAGCCAGATCGGATGAGTTCCGGCGCTGGGTTGGGTCCACGCGTCATGATTTCAAGTCACTCCCTCATGACGACCGGGCTGCTTGCGCCGGGGAGCCGCGCCAGTCGGCGGCTTCTCTTGAAGCTTCCTCATGATGTTAATGTTATAAAGATTCGCGGCGAGGTCGAAGCAGCACTGCCTGATGCTCAAGTCACGGACTTCAAGGAGGGCAATCCAGCTCTCAATGAGGGCCTTGAGCATGCAACCGCAATTCTGAGCCTGATCTGCCTTGTTGCAATGGTGCTTGGCGCGATTGGCGTCGCGATGGCGATGCATGCCCATCTCGAACAAAGAATGGACATGCTCGCCATCCTGAAGGCCATTGGCTCACGTTCAGGCGACTTACTTCGAATCTTTCTTCTGCAGACATTAGGCCTTGGATTTGCCGGAGGATTGTTGGGTGTCGCGGCGGGGGTTGGCGTCATGCTGGCTTTGCCTACGGTCTTTGGGAAGCTGATCCCGGTTCGGATGATTCTTTTCATTCCATGGCGTTCGATGGCCGCGGGACTTGGGACGGGTCTCCTGACCACTTTGTTGTTTTGCTTGCCTCCATTGCTGGATGTCCGTGCGGTCCGGCCGATACTCGTTCTGCGGCGCCTAGTTGAAGAAGCTCCCTCGGGTTGGCGATCCTGGATCGCCCGTTGGTGGATACGTCGAATGCAGATTGGAATATCCGGATTGGTGATTGTTGCCCTTGGAGGAATCGCCTGGGCGCTATCGGAATCAGTGCTTGTGGGTGGTTGGTTTGCGTTGATCTTTTTGATCACGCTGATTGTGCTCCTACTGCTCGCATTCTCACTTTTGAGGTTCGTCCGAATAGTCCTTGATCGTGTCCGACTTCAGATACCTTCCGCGCTTCGCCAAGGTCTTGCCAATCTTTATCGACCGGGGAATCAGTCCGCCGCGGTCATGGCCTCCATCGGCACGGGCGTGATGCTCATTCTTACGGTTTATCTGATGCAAAGCGCACTATTGCACGACCTGCGAGAGACAGCTTCGCCAAAACTCCCGAATGTTTTCCTCATCGATATTTCGACGGATGAGGTTTCTGGAATTCGTGCCTTTTTCCAGCACCAGCAAGGTGTGACTCATGCTCTGGGCCTCATACCTGTTGTCCAGGGTCGATTTGTTTCGTTAAAAGGCAAGCCTCTTGATCAGTCGAAGGATCAGCACTTTCCGCGGCGCATGCTAGAGAATGCCGAACTCAGTTGGGCGGATGCTGTGCCAGAGGGAGCTAAATTGACCTCTGGATCCTGGTGGTCCCGCGACAATGGATCAGAGATTGCCATCAGCGACGGAGTGGCGAAGCGACTCCATTTGGATGTCGGATCAGTGGTTGAACTCGAAGTGACCGGAAAAGTGCGCACCTTGCGTGTAACGGCGATTTTTCGACCAGATGGTGAGCACCTTGCATCACGCATCTCTTTTTTTCTGCCCTCAGGCCAACTTAAAGATGCAATGGCGACCTGGTACGGTGGAGTTCATATGAACAGCCATGCGATTCCAGATATGGAGCGCTCTTTGTTTAGTCAATATCCCACGGTTACGGTGGTGAATCTTGCGGATATTCTGGGTAGGATCGAGAGTGTGGTATTGCAGATAACTTTTGTAGTGCGCTTCCTCGCAGGCTTTTCGATTCTTGCTGGACTGATGATCCTTGCATCGAGTATCGCGAGTGCACGCTTTCGGCGGATGCGAGAGGCGGTTGTACTCAAGACATTAGGTGCCACCCGCATGCGAATCATCGGCACGTACAGCATAGAGTTTAGCGTATTAGGACTCCTTGCCGGTGAGGTCGGAGTAGCATTTGCAAACCTTCTTACGCGGATTCTGTTGCACAGGCTGGATTTGAAGTTTCATTTTGATGCAGGAGCCGCACTTCTTGCGGTCGCAGGCACAATGATCCTGGCAACCGCAACGGGCTGGATCGCAAGTTTTCGGATCCTCGGATCTCGACCGCTTGAGATACTTCGCGAAGAATGATAACTCAGCTTAGGCTTCCAGGTGACGCTCGGTCGAGTTGCGCAACTCTGCGAGCATGAAGCCGGTCACTAAAATTCTTCGCTTATCTCGACGGCTGGTAGGACATCGTTCTCGCGTGCCATCCATACATAAAGGGATGGCATGAGAAAGATGCCGATTACAAGATTGGCGAGTAGACCGCCGACGATAACAATCGCAAAAGGTCTTTGCGAGTCGGATCCGATTGCGTGAGAAGTGGCGGCCGGGAGTAAGCCAAGAGTCGCGACCAGCATGGTCATCATAATAGGCCGTAAACGGAGTACCGCTCCTTCAACCGCCGCGTCGATGATATGCTCTTCGTCCGATTCCTCCATTCCTTTTCTGCGCGCACGCAATTGATTGATGTATTCAAGCATGATCACGCCTGTTTGAACCGAGACGCCAAAGAGTGCGAGGAAACCGACTGCGGAGGAGACTGAAAAGTTCGTGTGAGTCACAAAGAGTGCAAGTGGACCACCGATCGAAGCCATGATGACCGAAACCAGAACGAGCATGGCCCATTTGAATGAGCGGAACATCGTATAGAGGATCAGGAAAATTCCGAGAATTGTGATTGGAATGACGATGGCCATCCGCTTGTCTGCCCTTTGTTGGCTTGCATATTCACCAGCCCATTCCAAATGGTAGCCGGCCGGAAGGGCAACATTCGCGGTCACTTTATCGATGGCTTCGCGCACAGTCGAGCCCAAATCGCGGCCTCGCACAGAGTATTTGATAGCGATGTAGCGCTGACCACCTTCCCGATAGATTTCCTCTGCACCGTCATCTGTTGAAACTGTAGTTAACTGGGCAAGGGAAACACGCTCTCCGGTTGGAGCGAGGAGACGTATATCGGAGATTGCTTCGGGAGTATCCCGGTAGGGCTTTTGATAGCGCAACGTCACATCATATCGCGCTTCTCCTTGCTGCACCTGAGTGAGCGCGTTGGAGCCAACCGCTGTTTGGATCGCATCCTGGATATCCGCTACGTTGATGCCCCACCTGGCAGCTGCAGCGCGATTGACAGTGTAATTCAGGTTTGGCTGTCCAATGATGCGAAAGATGCCCAGGTCCTGCACACCGCGCACAGTTGCCATCTGATTCTGAATTTGCTCTGCCTTCGCTTCGAGAGTGCGTAGGTCATCGCCGTAAAGTTTGACAGCGAGTTCGCCCTTCACGCCCGAAACAGCCTCTTCCATGTTGTCTGATATCGGTTGCGAGAAATTCCAAATGACACCAGGAAATTTCTGAAGCTGTTTGTCCATCGCAGCGATCAGTGCGTCTTTGCTCTGATGAAAAATTGGCCTCCACTGTTCTTTGGGCTTCAAGTCTACAAAATATTCAGTATTGAAAAATCCCGTGGTATCGGTTCCGTCGTCCGGCCTTCCGGTCTGGCTGACGACTTGAGTGACTTCTGGGAAGCTTGCCATTACAACCCGTGCTCTGTTTGTGAAGTCGACGCTAGCGCTTGGGCCTTCACTGGGCGGAAGTGTTCCACGCACCCAGATTGAACCTTCATCCAGGTGAGGAAGGAATTCAGATCCGATGGCGCCGCTTGTTGCTAGAAAGACTGCTCCAAGAAAGAGAACTCCTGCGATGCCGACTGTTAAGTATCGATGCAGAATCGCTGTCCGGACCGCGGACCGATAGCGGCGGACCAACCAATGCATCAATGGGTTGTCCCATTCTTTGGCTCCATTGCCGAAGACAATGCTGGCGAGCACAGGAGCAATGATCATGGAAAATGTGAGAGCACCAAGCAAGGCAAATGCTACCGTCCATGCCATCGGCTTGAAGAGTCGTCCCTCAACCGCCTGCAAAGTAAAGATGGGAAGGTACGCAGTGATGATGATTCCGATCGCGAAGAAGACTGGCCGTTGGACTTCGTGGGCAGCATCCCGAATCTGACGAGCAGGGGTTCGGGTATCGTCCCTTTGCGAAAGATGGCGCACGATGTTTTCGATCATGACCACTGAGCCGTCCACAACCATCCCGAAGTCCAGCGCACCAAGCGAGAGGAGGTTCGCAGGAATGTGGCTCAAATCGAGGCAAATGGAAGCAAACAGTAGCGCAAAAGGTATGGTAAGCGCAACGATGATGGCACCACGCACATTCCCAAGGAATGTAAACAGGATGATTGAAACCAGGATCATCCCTGCGGTGAGGTTATGTTCCACGGTGTCAACGGTGAATCGTACCAGGTCAGAGCGATCCAGGAAGGGAACTACTTTTACTCCTCTCGGCAAAATGGAGTGGTTCAGCTGCTTCACTTCCTCATGGATGCCTTGCAGAACGGGGTCAGAGTCGTCACCCTTTTGCAGAAGCACGATGCCTTCTACGGTGTCGGGATTATCAATAATGGTGCCGTTATCAAGATGGGTGGCACGGCCAATCTGTCCCAGGCGAATCTTGGGGCCTTGAGCGACTGTAGCGATGTCTCCTATTTTGATAGCCGTACCATTCGATGTCTTGATAACTGTGTTCGAGATGTCCTGAACGCTCTTGTAAAGTCCAAGAGATTGCACATTGACTTGCTGTGCGCCTTCTTCGATGAAGCTGCCGCCGCCGTTGGTGTTGTTGTTTGAGATCTGTTGCTCGACCTGACTGAGTGAGAGCCCGTATGAGATCAGCTTATCGGGATCGAGTCTTATTTGGTATTCCTTCGTTGGTCCACCGAAGCTCGAAACATCAACCACGCCCGGGACGCCCTTGAATGACTTCTCGAGCGTCCAATCCTCAATGGATTTCTTCTCCATCACGTCGTAGGAGGGGTTTGTACTCTCAACGGTGTACCAAAAGATTTGACCAACCGGACTCCAGTCAGTGCCCATTTGCGGAACCAGGCCACCTGGAAGGTTGACCTGGCTGAGACGTTCCAGGACATGTTCTCGATTCATATCGCTGGTTGAGTCATCGTCGAAGATCAGCATCAGACTCGAGAGACCGGCAAGTGTCGTTGAGCGCAAGTGCGTGAGATGGGGAATACCTGCCATTTGAATCTCAACTGGAACTGTGACCTGGCGTTCAATCTCTTCAGCACTGCGTCCAGGCCACTGCGTGATGATCTGGACATAATTATTGGCGACGTCTGGATAGGCTTCAACGGGAAGATTGCGGAAGGAAATGACGCCCCAGAAAGTGAGAACGACTACACCTCCGAGAACGAGCCAGCGGTTCCTCAATGCGAAATCGACTAAAGCACGGATCATTTATTGATTCCCCACCGTTTCAAGCATGAGTGCGCTTGCGACAACTTTTTGTCCCGGTTCAATCCCGGAAAGGATCTCCTGTCGATTCCCGGCCAGGAGCGGGCCTGCCTGTACCTCAGTTCGGCGGAATTGTGCGTCGCCGGCAGGGACGAAGACCCAGTTTCGATCGTGCAGGTGTAACACGGCGTCAGCCGGAACGACAGCAAATGTCTTATTCATCCGGCTCGAGAAGGTCGCAGTGGCAAACATTCCCAACCGGATGAAGCCCGGGTTGGCGACTTCAACACGCACTTTGGCAGTTCTCAGCGATGGATCAAGAATCGGTCCTATATCGCTGATCCTTCCAGTCAGCTGCCGATTGGGATAAGCATTTAGAACAATGCGAGCTGTCTGTCCGAGTTGGAGCTTAGCAATGTCATTTTCGTAGACGTCACAGACAATCCACACATGAGACAGGTCAGCGATGGTGAATGCGGTCGCGGAGCCAGCGAGTCCAACACCTGCAGCTGCCGCATTTGTCACATTCTGCGCCACGATGACGCCGGAAATTGGAGCGTAGACATTCACAACACTACTAGGGTGTGCTCTGTCGACGCCGAGAGTGTTCAATTGAGAGAGCGCTGCCGCAAGATCTGCCTTGGCATCACTCTCGGCATTCTCGGCCTGATCGAGCATTGCCTGGGAGATTGCTCCATGCACGTATAGATCCTTTGAGCGCTGTAGTGACTTATTGGCAAGCTCCTCATCATTCTTCGCCTTGAGATAGGCATCGAAAGCATTTGTGACATCAGGACTCTGCACCTTGAGCAAAAGTTGCCCTTTGGCGACGTTGTCATCGAGTCTTGCTTTGATATCCACGACACGTCCATTTGCAAGAGAAATGACA
This sequence comes from Acidobacteriota bacterium, assembly GCA_021813745.1. GTDB lineage: Bacteria > Acidobacteriota > Terriglobia > Terriglobales > Acidobacteriaceae > Telmatobacter. The sequence goes on along the minus strand of JAKAJO010000039.1, from coordinate 4,329 downwards.
GGGACCTCGCGAGAAATATCCGGTAAAACGGTGCCCGTGGCATCCAATTCGCTGGGAATCTCTATCTCCTCTGCGGTAACGAGCGAGAAGCGAGATTGATCCTTCTTGTCAATCGTGATCAGATTCATATCGTGAACGGTGATGACGTTCGAAGGCGGAGGGGCTCCATCTCCGTGCGGAGTTGAATTACACGCTACGAGTGGCACGAAAAGCAGGGATGCGAAGAGTACCCTGGATGGGACGATGTTCTTTTTGTCTTGATATATCGCCTGATTCATTGAAGCACCTCGCGACCAACAGCAAGATTGAGTTGATCTGCAGCAGTCAGGTATGAACCAATCAGTTGGAGATAGGCAAGTTGCACAACTCTGTAATCGCTTTGCGCATTCAGGAAATCCATTAATGAAGCACCTCCGTGCTCGTATGCATAAGTTACTGTGTCGCGCACGCGGGTCGCCTGGTTCTTGTATTGAGTCTTGTAGGGCGCGATTAACGCAAGACTACTTTGCACTTGGGTATATGCGGAGTCCACGTCGCTGAAGATCTGTGCGCGCGTGGCTTCTGTGATTTCCTGGCTACGACGAACGTCGATTAAGGTACGTTCCTTCTCTCCCTGGTTGTGATCGAAAATGCGAAGCGGAATGCTTACACTTCCTCCAACGGTCTGGAGTGCGTTGGGGTTATTGTTCGAGGAGTTCCATGTATACCATCCACTGATGGTTGGATCGGTCGATCCATTGGCGATGGCCAGCTTGTGATTCGTGACTGCCTGCTGTGCCGCTTGCATCGCAGCTTGCAAGTCCGGGCGAGAGTCCAAGGCAATTTGGCGGTAGTGATCGAGCGGTTGCAAATCCGCCGCAGAGTCAAAGGAGCCCTCGACGTCAAATTCGTCGACAGGAGTCCGGTCATCGAGAAGTTGCAAGAGCTGAATTTTTGAAGTACGCAGGTTGACGATTGCAGATTGAATTTCTGCTTCGTACTGAACGCGCAGAAGCTCGATCCGATCCAGGTCAACGTGAGAAATATCCCCGGCCTGATAGCGCGATTTGGAGACATCAATGATCTTGTCATAGTAGTCAAGGTCTGCCTTGGCAAGACTCAGGACTGCTTTGGCTTCAAGAGTAGTGACAAATGCCTCGTGCAGATCAAATTCCAAGTTGCGCTTCAAATCATCGTACTGTGAAGCGGCTATCCGAGTACCTTCTTGCGCACTTTGCAAGCGTAACTCGCGCTTGTGCTCGCGCTCATGAAGATAACTGATGGTTGGTACGACAAATGTGCCTTTTGTCGGTTGCCAAATACCATCATGGGACGCGATCTGAGTTCCATCAGCCGCGAGCGTGAATTGAGGGTTTGGACGCAGAAAGGCTGTTGTTTCATTTGCGCGCATTTCCTCGACACCAGACTTGCCTGCCTGTAGAGCGGGATTTGCGCTTTCAAATCGGGCTTTCACCTGAGTCCAGGAAAGAATCTCCTGTCCTATGCAGCCTTGCGACGCAGCAAGCAAGAGGGCACAGCAAAGCAGGGCATGCCAATGGCAGCGACCATATTTCATATCTGACCTTCGCACACATCCGGATGCGATGTGCGCAGGTTGGAGGCATTAGAAAGGAATTGAAGGAGGCGAGGGAACTAGCAGACGGGAGGTGGGCGATTCTGGATTCTGAAGAAATGCGGCGCTTTAAGAATGACCTGATTGAGATGCGGAAAGATCGCAGTTGACACCCACCCACCTTCGAGGCCAAGCGCGGGAAGCTCAGGGAGTCCCAGATGCAAGACGAGATTAGAATGAGCAGCCTGGCTCGCATGGTCTCGGCGAAGTGCTGTATCCGCCTCAGCGGGATTCTGAATTGACCAGAGATCATCGCTGACCGATATAACGGGAAACAGGATGACGACGAGCAAGGTGAGGGCAATGACCGAATTACGCTTCGGCGTTGGCATTGCAGGCTTCATGGTTCCCCAGAGGAAAACCAGGGCGAATGCCGCAAAAAGCCATACGAGATTGAAAAAGAGCTCCATTTCCGCTCATATTCTATATCAGGAGCAGAGACATCTTTGCGCCACCAGAAAACGTATTTTTCCAAGTCGGTGAAGAAGGCACTAAGTTTGAGATGCCGAAGTCGAATCGTTCAATTGACCCGTTCGGTCCGAACCCGTATGATGAAACCACTGGCTCATTGGCACATGACCAGTCATTGCACGACCACTAGGGCTATTTCGACTTTGCCTTAGTAGAGTCTCTATGTATTGCCCCCTCGTTCAACGGCAGGACAGCTGACTCTGGATCAGCATATCGGGGTTCGAATCCCTGGGGGGCAGCCAAGACCTATCTGAGCACATCCAATCCCATCTGATCTCTCAACCATCTTTCCAATAGAATCAATGATTTGTGGAAATGATCGTCTGATCCCGTCTGCCGCGATCTGGCCGAAGCTGCGAGCAATGTGGGTATTTTGTGGGTACTTTTGTCGAGGGATACCTTTCAATTGTGGGTATTTCCCCGATAATGGTCATGCCACTCCCCAGGCAAGAAGGGATGCACGTGGCTACCCACAAACTCACCGCTACGCAGATCAGCAAAGCCAAACCTAAAGTCAAACCTTCCAAACTCAGTGACGGACACGGGCTCTTCCTGTACGTTGCGCCGACAGGCGGGAAGCTCTGGCGCTGGAGCTATCGCTTCAACGGTGCGATGAAGCTCATGTCGTTCGGACCCTATCCAGAGATCACGCTGGAGAGGGCTCGCGAGCTGCACATGTCAGCTCGACGAACTCTCTTGACCGGCATCGATCCGATGGTGCAGAAGAAGGAAGAGAAGCTCCAGAAGAGGGCAGAGCAAGAACCGACGCTGCAGGCGGCCGTGAACACCTTCAGAGAAGTCGAAGCCAAGTGGCACGAGAAGTGGAGAGCGGGCAAGACCAAGAGGCATGCCGAGCAGGTGCAGAATCGGATCGACACGGACATCCTTTCCAAGCTCGGAGACCGGCCCATCGCTGACATCGAACCGATGGAGATCGTCGAAGTAGCAAAAGCGATCGAGGAAAGGGGATGTGGAGACCTGGCCCATCGGTCCATCGGCACAATGGGGCAGATCTTCAGGTTCGCCGTTGCGAACGGCTTTGCAAAACGGAATCCTGTGAGCGACGTGAAACCACGCGACATCCTTAAAGAGGTCGCGGAGCACAACTTCGCCCGCATCGACCAGAAGGAACTGCCGGACCTGATGCGGGGCATCGAGTTCTATTACGGCACGGCGATCACTCGGTTCGCCTTGAAGCTAATCGCATATACATTCGTGCGCACCAGCGAACTTATTGAGGCGCCATGGTCCGAGTTCGATCTCGACAATGCCCGTTGGGTCATTCCGGCCGAGCGCATGAAGGTGCCTACACCGCACATCGTTCCCCTGGCTCACCAGGCTGTCGAGTGCCTGCGTACGCTTCATGGTTTCAGTAGCGACACTCCCTGGCTATTCCCCGGTGAGCGCGATCGGCGACAGACTATGAGCAACAATACGATCTTGAAGGCCCTTGAGCGGCTTGGATTCAAGGGCGAGATGACAGGCCATGGTTTCCGAGGTCTGGCTTCGACAATCCTGCACGAGCAGGGATACAAGCACGAGCACATCGAACTGCAGCTTGCCCACATGAAGCGCGATAAGGTGGACGCGGCCTACAATTATGCCAAGTACATGCCGGCACGAACGAAGATGATGCAGGAGTGGGCCGACTTTCTCGACCAGCAGCGACTAGGAACTTGTTGAAATAGGTACGCGATTGGCGGCGTGGGGCAGTGGCTGAACGTCTTATAGGTATGCGTGGAGACGAGCGGGTTCAGGACGGGATGTTCAGCTATGTTTCGTTGGAGCAGCGAGTGCCACAGGATCATCCTTTGCGGGCGGTGCGCAAGCTGACGGACACGGTGTTGCGGAGGTTGAGCCCGGAGTTCGATGCGCTGTACGCCGACTCGGGCCGTCCATCGATTGCGCCGGAGTACATTCTGCGGGCGCTGCTGTTGCAGGTGTTCTACTCGGTGCGCTCGGAGCGGCTGCTGGTCGAGCAGATCGACTAAAACCTGTTGTTTCGCTGGTTCGTAGGCTTGGGCATGGACGATGCGGTGTGGAACCACGCGGTGTTTTCCAAGAACCGCGACCGGCTTCTGACCAGCGATGTGGCGCAACAGTTCTTTGCCGAAGTAAAGTATCCGTCAGAGCATCACACCTGTTCGGGAGGGGTGGACTGGTGATTTGCTAGGGATATGAACGAAACGGGAGTAAGGGAGTTTGTGCGCCGCCGACGGAGTCGGGCCGAAGCAGCAGAATTGGTT
>JAKAJO010000074.1 GCA_021813745.1 Acidobacteriota bacterium | reverse complement strand
TTCAACAAACTCAAACACTTCCGCCGCTTCGCTACCCGCTATTGCAAAACCATCCAGGCCTTCCGATCCTTCACCGCCCTCGCATGCGCTTGGCTCAGACTCAAGCTATATGTGGATACGGCCTAGCACAGATTCTGGATTGCGTGTGGTTGGATATGCTGAAGGTGCTGTGCTCTGTTGCCCTTGAATAGAGGGCTTTAGACGAGTTGCCCGACTCGGTGCGCGGGTCCCCTCTGCTGAGGCCAAATCCGGGTGACGACCGACTCGTGTCTGACCGACATTCGCTCCAGCGCCTGATCCAGCGGCAGGGTCCCGAGGCTTCATTCTAAGTTCTGCTGGACCGAAATGCTCGCGGACTCGAAGGGCGTCCGCGTCTTCAATGGACGATCTGTGCTTTACGCGCCTGTGGCCCGTCGACTCCAAGTACCGTACTACGTGAATTAATTTAACTGCGAGTTCACGGCTCAAGTCGTTAATGCGCACTTTGCCCATATACACCTCTGCCTTGGCTTCCGCTCACTTCCAATATGGTTGCTAGATTTCCACCTGCCCCTTTTGCCGCAGCGCCTCATACAGTGCCGCCGGCCCGAGCAGAATCTCTTTCAGCCGCTGCCGTACACGGTCGGAATCCAGTACCTGCTTCGTCATGGCCGCAAACGCCGCATCCGCGTCCATCACCGCATTCATCATCTCCTGGTCCAGATTCGGCGACTCCTCAAACTGCTTCTTGGTGTTGGCCTGGGCTTGTTGGATCAAGGTCTCTGACTCCATCAGTTTGCCCTTGAGGACATGGTTCACGTAGACCAGCTTGTCGTTCTCAGTGAGCTCGCCGTCGAAGAGGTCGTTTACTTTCGCGATGATCTCCGCGAGAGCAGCCTTCTCCCTCTCCTGCACGCTGCCCGAACCCGTATCTGTGATCGGCGGCAACGTGGGCTTCTCGCCCACCGCCAGCGGCATTGCCTGTTTGCCCTTGTCCTTCAGCGCATGGTGCGTCAAGACCACCTTCGAGAGATCGACCGTCTCGCGCTCGCGCTGGAAATCGAGTAGCGGCAGCAGAACCTTGTAGAAGAGGGACCGCTTTTCGACATCCGAGTTGCCGTAATCGAAGATCTGCGACAGAAACGTGTAGACACGCAGGAAGCTGGCCATGTCCCGCTTGAAGAGCTGCATCGCTTCCATTTCATCCCAGGCTTCTTTCCTCGCCGCCTCGTCCTTCTGTTGCTGGGCCTCCTTGAAGCGCTGGCGGGCATTCTTGAACTGCGTCATGAGCCGCTGCGCAACGGGCATCACCGCACCCGCCAGTTCCGCCTGCTTCGCATCCGGCTTCAGCAGGACCGCCACAACCCGCTCCACCTCGAAGTCGTCGTAGTACCCCGCCGCATCCAGCTTCGCGCGCAGATTGAAGACCAGGTTCGGGTCGGTCACATCCTCCAGCGTTGCCGTGTCGTAGTACGTCTTGAAGGCCGCCAGGATCTCCTGCGGATCGTTGACGAAATCCAGCACGAAGGTTGTGTCCTTCTTGCCAAACTCAGCCTCGTAGGATCGATTCAGCCGGGAGAGCGTCTGAACGGCCTGGATGCCAGCCAACCGCTTGTCCACGTACATTCCGCAGAGCAGCGGCTCGTCAAACCCGGTCTGGAATTTATTGGCAACCAGCAAAACCTGGTACTCATCCGACTTGAAGGCATCGCGAATGTCCCGCCCCTTCAGGTTCGGGTTCATCGTCTTGCTCGTCTCCGTGAAGGCGTCCGGGCCGGACTCCTTGTCGATAACCTCGCCGGAAAAGGCCACCAGCGCCTTCAAATCGTATCCGGAGCTGAGAATGTACTTGTCGATCGCCAGTTTCCACCGGACCGCCTCCAGGCGGCTTGCCACCACCACCATGGCCTTGGCGTGACCCTTCAGCAGCGGCTGCACATTCGCGCGGAAGTGCTCCACCACCACCTGCACCTTCTGCGAGATGTTGTAATCATGCAAGCGCACCCAGCGCATCAGGCTCTTCAGCGCCGCGCTACGCTCTACCTGGGTCTCATCGAGCTCCTTGCCCTCGTGCGCCAGCCTGAAGGCCAGCTTGTAGCTGGTGTAGTTCTGCAACACATCGAGGATGAAGCCCTCTTCAATCGCCTGGCGCATCGAGTAGACATCGAAAGGCTCCGGCAGGTTCCCCGGTCCTGCGGGCTGGTTTGGATCTGGCCGACGTCCGAACAGCTCCAGCGTCTTCGCCTTGGGCGTCGCCGTGAAGGCTACAAACGAGATGCCGGATAGATTCACCCTGCCCGCCATGCGCGCCACCAGCAGGTCTTCCGTGCTCACCTCGCCGCCTTCTTCGATCTCCTTCACTTCCTCGGCAGAGAGTACGGCTTTGAGCTTGGCCGCCGATTCGCCCGTCTGCGAGCTGTGTGCCTCGTCGGCAATCACGGCAAAGCGCGTGCCCTTCGTCTTGGCCAGCTCCTCCATCTTCTCGAAGAGAGCCGGGAAGGTCTGGATGGTGCACACCACGATCTTCTTGCCTTGCGAGAGCGCCTCGGCCAGCTCAGAGCTCTTGCTGCCGCCCTCGCCGCGGATTGTCGCCACCACCCCCACGTTGCGCTCAAAGCCGAAGATGGCATCCTGCAGTTGCTGGTCGATCACGTTGCGGTCCGAGATCACCACCACCGTATCGAAGACCTTCTTCTGCTCGGCGTTGTGCAGGTCGGCAAAGAAGTGCGCCGTCCAGGCAATCGTGTTGGTCTTGCCTGAGCCTGCGCTGTGCTGGATCAGGTACTTGTGCCCGGCACCCTCGGCCAGCGCCGCCGCCACCAGCTTGCGCGTGGCCCGCAACTGGTGGAACCGCGGAAAGATGATGCTCTTCAGTTGCTTCTTCTTGTCCCGCTCGGTCACCAGATACCGGCCCAGAATCTCCAACCAGCTTTCGCGCTCCCAAACCTCTTCCCACAGGTAGGCCGTGGGATGGCCCGGCTGCGGTGCTTCCTGAATCAGCGCTCCCCCATCCGGCACATTGCCCGCTCCACCCTCATAGCCCTTGTTGAACGGGAGAAACTTCGTTGCCGCGCCCTGGAGCTTGGTCGTCATCTGCACTTCCGTGTTGCTCACGGCAAAGTGCACCAGCGCACCGATGCCAAAACTCAGCAGCGGCTCTGCGGCCTGTCCCTTCGGCCTGGGATGGCGGTCAAAGCGGTACTGGTCCACCGCATCCTCTACGGACTGCGTAAAGTCGGACTTCAGTTCGACCGTGGCCACCGGGATACCGTTCAGGAAGAGCACCAGGTCAATGGAGTTCTCGTTGTGCTGGGAGTAGTGAACCTGCCGCACCACGCGCAGGCGGTTGGCCTTGTACTTGGCCGTCAGCTCGGGATTCATGGCCAGCGCCGGCTTGAACTGCGCTAGCTCCAGCTTGCCTCGCAGGCCCAGCATGTCGATCCCGTGCCGCAAGACGTGCAGCGTACCCTCTGCGTCGATGCGGTTGCGCAGCCGGTCCAGCAGCACCTTGCTGGCGTTGGCGCCGTGCAGCTTGCTCAGCGCCTCCCAGGCCTTCCTCTGCGTCTCCTGCACCCAGGCCAACACGTCCGGCGAATAGAGCGCCAGCGCCCGGTCGTAGTGCTCCGCGTCACCCTGGGCATAACGCCAGTCGTGCGCAGCCAGATGCTCGCAGATCTCCTCTTCGAGGTGAATTTCCTTGTGCAGGCTCATGGGCTTCTCTTCGTGATCCTTTCCTTAGCGAACAGCTAAGGTAACGGAAACCGATTTCCCTTTCCTTAGGAAGGTCGCTGACCGGGTTCCAAGCCGGGGATTGTGTCTTGCAGGATCGCATCAAGGTGATTTGTGTCCGACAAATCGCGCAATCTCATACACAAATGCAGCTTGTGTCTGGCATCTCATACCCTACGCGCTTACAGAATCTCGTGGCCTTCCGCACAATTCAAAAGCTCCCGGAAGGCCAGAATGGCCGAGCGTCGCCCACTCTGCTCCCGCAATGGGTGCAAAATCCCCGCCTGCCTCAGTTTCCGCAGAAACGGCAAGACAGTCTGCTTGGGAATGCCCGACCTCAGCACGAAGTCGCTGGATTGAAAAATTGGGCGATCAAACAGCGTATCCAGCACCGAAATGGCATGTTGGGAGTGAGTCAGTTGCGTGATTTGCGTCTTCATTCTCCCGTACAGGTCCAGGATCGCTCGCACACGGACGGTATTGGACCGCGCCTGCTCCACAACAGCATCCAGGAAAAACTCAATCCAACCGGTCCAATCCCCTTCCCGGCTAATGGACCCCAGCCGGCCATAGTATTCGTCACGGTGGCTCTCCAGGTATTCGCTCAGATAGAACATGGGACTACCGAGCACACGCTTGCGGAACAGCAGCAAGGGAATCAGCAGCCTCCCCACACGGCCGTTGCCGTCTTCAAAGGGGTGGATCAGCTCAAACTGGGCGTGCGCCACGGCAGTCTGGACAAGCGGGTCGATGTCTTCGCCCGCAACGTAACCTTCCCACGCCTGCAGATGGTCAAGCAATTGCAGTGGCGAAGGCGGCACAAAAGTCGCCTGTTCAATCGTGCATCCCTTGGATCCAATCCAGTTCTGCTTCAGGCGGAAGATGCCGGGCGACTTGTCTGCGCCTCGCACGCTGTCCATCAAGACCTTGTGCATCTGCCGCAAAAGCGCAAGGGTCAAAGGCTGGTCAGCAAGGCTCTCCGAGGCCAGCGCCAGAACATTGCGGTAGTTCACAATCTCCTGGATGTCCTTGACCTTCTCTCCTTCAAAGCTGATTCCGGCTTCAAACTCCAGCACCTCATCCACGGTCGCCTGCGTGCCCTCAATCTTGGAGGAGAGCACCGCTTCGCGGTTGGTCAGGGGCGAAAGCATCACGGCTGGATTGATGACGCTCTGTAACAGACCGTCATACCGTGCCAAAGCGCGATTGGCCGGGCCCACCTTGCGGATCAGCCGCTCGAATTGGAGGCCGCTCAATGGCAACGGCATTGGAAGATAGGGGTCCATCAGGCAACCTCCTGCCGGGCCAGCCCGCGCACGTCAATCTTACCGGTCACGGCAGCGGAGATGAGCGCGGAGCGGCGCTCCTGGAGGAGAGCGATAGCGCGATTAGCCTCGACAATCAAGGAATCACATTTCGCGTTCTCGGAGGAGAGATAGCTCGCAATCTCCACTTGTTCTTTGGGTGGAGGTGACGGCAAGAAGACCTCGAAGAAACCTTCCGGGTAGAGGCGAAGACGTGATGACCAAACTCCCTTTGAGAATCGAGTGACTTCCTGCGCAAAGCGTGGCATTCGCACGACGAAGTCGATGTAATCCGGTAAGAGACCTCCCCTAGATCGGTACACGTTGTATGCAGGGCTCACCATGCCAGAGATGGGCGCAACTCCCATTGCTCCCATCCACGCCCAGAGAGTGTTGATTACAAGATCGCCTGGCCAGCAAAGCTTGTAACCTTCGTTTGTCTCGGCTTCGAACATGTTGACATTCTTCTCAGAGCGCGGTGTGACTCCTGTGATGTGTGAAACCGTCAACATCTCTTCTTCCCCGGCCGCTGATCGCTTATCAATTTCAACGAACAAGCGCTTGGCCCGCCGTACATCCCAATGGGCTGGCACATCGCCGAGCCAGTCGATGCCGGAGGGCTTCATGGGGGCGTTGGGGTTCAGGCCCTTGGTGACGGCGTGGGAGATGACGGCCTGCCGCTTCTCCTTCAGCAACTCAATCAGCCGCCGCTGCTCCTCCACCAGCGCATCGATCTTTGAGCTTTCCCGATCGAGAAATCTAGAAATTGCCGCCTGCTCGTCGGGAGGAGGAAACGGGCCTTGCTCGTCTAGATATTGCTGCTGGTCGAGATTCTGAATGCCCGACGTCTGTTTGATTGAGCGGGTATTGAGTCCAACGCCATAGGCGGTCGAATGAACGTAGCGCCAGTATGAGGCGTCCATAGAACTCGCCAGCTTTACAAGGGCGATGAAGTTGGAACACACGGTTGGCGCATCGTCATCATAAAGCACCACGCAGCCAACGGGCTGCAACTCTCCGCCGCCGGATTTCTCCAAGAATAGGTCGTTTCTTTCAGCGATCCTTCCTTCGCGATCAGAGGCACGAATATTGCGAATGGTTGGATCCTCCAACTTCACTCTTAGTCGCTGTCGGTCGAAATCGGCGACACGGATGCAGGGGATATCGTTTTCATCCTCCTTGGCCTCATCTCCCCAGACCCCATTACGGGCCACCCTGATTGACCATCTAAGCCGGTCAACTCCCCAGTGCTCCGGCACCTCGCCGAGCCACTCCACGCCGCTGTCTTTGTACCTGGGATACCGTGGCAGGCTCATTCGGCCAATCCCTCCAGCATGGCCATGATCCTGCCAGAGACGGCCTTCAGTTCCTCGTCAATCTCATGCAGCGGGCGCGGCGGCCGGTAGACGTAGAAGTGCCGGTTGAAGGGGATTTCGTAACCCACCTTCGTCTTCTCGTGGTCAATCCACGCGTCCGGCACGTGCGGCAGCACCTCGCGCTCAAAGTACTCCTCCACGTCCTCATGGAGCGGCACATTCTCCGTGTCGCGCAGGCTGCTGTCCGGCTGTGGCTGGCCCTTCAGCTTTCCCTTGGCGCCGAGCACGATCTTGCCCGCCTCGTCACGCAGGGGCCGCTCGACGGTGATCGTCCGGTAGCCGAAGTCCTCGTTGCGGAAGATGCGGCTCAGAGGCACCTCGGTCTTGCCGTCCTCGTCCAGCCGTGTTGCTTCCTTGAATTCGCCAAAGAGCCGCGTAATCCGGGCAATGTGCTCGTCGCTCAGTTCCTTGCGCTTGCTACCCAGGCTCTTGCGCATCTTCTGCCAGAAGCTGCTGGCGTCGACGAGCTGCACCTTGCCCTTGCGGGCGGCGGGCTTGCGGTTCGACAGGATCCAGATATAGGTGCTGATCCCCGTGTTGTAGAACATGTCCGTGGGCAGGGCGATGATGGCTTCGAGCAAGTCGTTCTCCAGCACGTAGCGGCGGATTTCGCTCTCGCCCGAGCCCGCTCCGCCGGTGAAGAGCGGCGAGCCGTTGAGCACGATGCCGAAGCGGCAGCCGCCGTCGCGCAAGGGGCGCATCTTGGAGATGAGATGCAGAAGGAAGAGCAGTGAGCCGTCACTGACGCGGGGCAGGCCGGGGCCGAAGCGGCCGTTGAAGCCCTCGGTCTCATGCTCGCGGCGCACCTGCCGCTCGACCTTCTTCCACTCCACGCCGAAGGGAGGATTGGAGAGCATGTAGTCGAAGGTCTTGCCGCGGTGGCCATCGTCGGAAAGCGTGTTGCCGGCGATGATGTTGCGGACGTCCTGCCCCTTGATGAGCATGTCGGCCTTGCAGATGGCGTAGGACTCGTCGTTGAGCTCCTGACCGTACATGGTGAGCTGCGCGTTGGGGTTGAGCTCGGCCAGGTGCTCACCGGCCACCGAAAGCATGCCGCCTGTGCCGGCTGCCGGGTCGTAGATGGTGCGAACGATGCCAGGCTTGGTGAGGATCTCGTCGTCCACAACGAAGAGCAGGTTGACCATGAGCCGGATGACTTCACGCGGGGTGAAGTGGTGTCCGGCGGTTTCGTTGGAGAGCTCGGCGAAGCGGCGGATCAGCTCCTCAAAGACGGTGCCCATCTCGGCGTTGGAGACGGTGTCCGGGTGCAGGTCGAAGGCGGCGAACTTCTCCGTGACGGCGTAGAGCAGGTTGCACTTGGCCAGCTTGTCCACCTGGGTGTGGAAGTCGAACCGCTCGAAGATGTCCCGTGCCGCCGGGGAGAAGCCCTGGATGTACGCCAGCAGGTTGGCCTGGATGTGATCCTGGTCGCCCATGAGGGCCTTCAGGTCCATGGGGCAGGTGTTGTAGAAGCTGGCGCCGGACTTGCGCAGTAGGAAGGGCTCTGGGTTGACCTTGGCCTTGGTGCGGGCCTCATTTTCAGCCAGCACGGCCTTCTTGGTGGGCTCAAGAACACAGTCCAGACGGCGGAGGACGGTGAAGGGCAGGATGACCTTGCCGTAGTCGGATTGCTTGTAGTCGCCGCGCAGCAGCTCGGCCACAGACCAGATGAGGGATGAAAGACTCATGCGTTTGAACGGTACCCAAAGAGGAATGACAGAACGCTCCCATCTTACTGCGGCCGGAGGGCCCGCTTCTTCTCCTCAGGCGTTTCGTCGCTGACATTGGGGCCTCGCTTGCGTCACCCGAGAGACCTATGCCTGCAAATGGGCCGTTTGCCAACCGAGTAGCGGCGAGAATGCACTGGACGAGTACCCGGAAATGAGTGTGTATCCGCTCTCTGTAACGCGGATTCGTTAAAGTAAGTAGAAAGAACAAAAAGGGCTGAATTTACGGAACTTGACGATCTAAACACGGCTGAGTTTGTCGCAGAATTGAAAAGGGGCTCGGCGGAAGCCTTCGATCATTTGGCGCAGAGGATGTTCGAACCATTGTGGCGGTTTCTTGTGCATCATATGCGGATTCCTGAGGCCGATGCCGAGGAGATCGTTCAGGATACGTTGCTAAAGGTTCACTCATCAGTACATAGGTTTAAGAGAACCAAGCGGGCCAAGTTCACGACCTGGGTGGTTGAGATTGCGAAGAACCTTGCGATTGACTTTCATCGCGCGGAACGATTCATCGAGCCGTTCGACGAAAAGGATCTTGTGTATGAAGCTCCGCGGCGGGAACTTGGATCTCAAGACAGATTCCTTCTGCACTGGCTCAAGGATGAGCTTGCACAATTTCCATCGGAGGATCAGCAAATTCTGCATTGGCGTGCCCATGATCGCAGCTATGAAGAAATCAGCGGGTGGCTAGGGATTAAGGAGGGAACGGCTCGCGTGCGGCATAAACGTGCAAAGGACAGAATGATTGATGCAGCGAATCGGGCGAATCTGCTTGGCCCCTTGCCCCCTCACGATGTCGTAGAGTCTGGAGTCACGTATGAATGAGGCGGAATTGAAAAGGAGTCTCCGTCAACTTTCCAATGAAGGTTGGTTCCGCGGCGAAATCACCGACAGTTTCATAGAGGAGTTGTTTGGACTTCCGGATGGCCCACCTTCCAATGAGATCAAGGAACGCTTCCTGTTGAAATTTCGGGCCAGGCTCCAGGAAGCGATGATGCAACAGGCAGGAAAGGATAGTGCTCTGAAGCACGAATTGTCCTGTGAGCTGGGACAGAAGTCATCCCGACCGCGACGAGGCAAAGACTTGTAGTCCGGAGAGGTGGAGGAATGAAGATTTTTACTTCAATCAGATTTGGTAGAGACGATGCTCCGAACTTACCGGTGGGAACTGGGACGAAAGTCGCGGTTCCCAAATCCAGCCGGCCTGTGGGGCAGTATGAACATTCCTCCGAACTCGCAGCTCGCAAGAATTCTGCAAGCTCGCAAAGCTAGACTCAACAATTCCTCCAATCCGCAGCCCAATCAGCCACCTTCGGCTGCAACCATCCCCCAATCCAAGAAGATCGCAGAGATCCCGTCCCGCATGAGGGAACTGGAACCCGAAGCGCCACCTCTTGTCGCCGTCGACGATCCGGTGTTCACCACAACGGACGCGGCGCAGATCCTTGGCATCGCTGCGGAACGCCTGATGAAGTGGCGCCAGCGTGACCAGGGGCCCGACTATGTCCAGTACGAAAATGATGGCCCTGTCCGGTACGAACTCTCAGCGCTGATCGAATTCAAGGCGGCTCATCGCGTCCGTCCCTCCCGTCAGCCCCATCCGGGAAGGAGGTGCTAGCCATGATCACGAAATCATCTCCATTTCTCGATCACAAGCTGTGCGATGGGGAACTGAACAAGTTGCGGTTCCGGGCAATTCTGCGTCTGATCCAGGTTGGCTTTTCCGTGGAAGACCTGGCCATGGCATTGAACTGCAGCGAGTCCATGGTGCGGTGGCTGCTTGCACTTCCGTATCGCACTCTTTATCTTCGGGACCACAGCGACCGCAAGCGCCTTCTGGAGCCACTCAACTTGAAGATGTTGCCGGAGCCTGAACGCCCCGTTGTCCTCGACCCGCGGGTGTCGTCCGAGGACGAGACCAGGCGCCAGCAGGAGAAGCAGGCCCAATTGCTCGCCATCGAAATCCAGCGCTGGCTCTGCACATTCGAGGCCAGTGATCAGGACCGTCAGCAGGCGACTGAGCAAGCAGGCTTCCTGCTCGACGAATCGCACTTGACAGAGGATGGGCTGCTTCAGTTCGACAGCTACCGCGTATTCGCAGAGATCAATGCCATCTGGAGAGGAACACCTTCGACGTCAGTGGACAAGAGCTTCATGGCAGTAGTCAGTCCCTGGCTCGCCTCATGGATTCGCTTCTGGATTTCAGATTCGGCGATCTGGAACCGGGCCCTGGACCTGGCGTACACCCACTTTGGCGCGAGGGCCCAGGCAGCATAACCGCGGCGGTGTCCGAAGTGTGGTCTTCAGCGCACTCCGGGCACCGCCATCGACATGCAGAGTGCTGGGCAAAGGTGTGACAAAAAGCCCCAAGCAGGTTTCAGCACAAACAGGAGCAGTGCAATGCGGAGCACGGACATGGAACAACAACAGGCAGATTTCCGGTGGATCACCCATCCGCCGTTACGTGCGCCGGCAGGAGCCGGCCAACCGTAACGGAGAAGCACTTGTCTCAACTTCATTCAACACTTCGCCTCGAACCATCCGATCCGCAACCCACCAGGACGCAGTCTCGCCGTCCCATGACCCCTCAACAGGTTGCAGAATTTCTCGGCCTCGACGACAAGACCATCAGCAGGTGGGCGCGGCAGGGGTACATTCCCGGACATCCGCTCGGCCAGGGCAAGCGCAAGTTCTGGCGCTTCTACGAGGATGAACTCGTCGAGTGGATGAACCAACATACGAACGAGCGGAGGGCCGCATGACGAACTCCACCGCGTTCCCCGCACGTTCCGATGTAGACTCGTCCCAAGCCATCAGTGCGCGTGCAAAGGAGAAGATCCGCATGCAGGCGCAACGCTATCAACGAGGGTCCCTGAGTATTTTGAAGCGCAAGAGCCAACCCGATGCGTGGATGTTCCGGTACTACACGGAGGAGAACGGACGTCGTGTCTACAAAAGGCAATATGTAGGCACGGTGCTCGAATTTCCCAAGCGCAGGGACGCAGAGAAGGCGCTTACGCAGCTCAGGGTCGAGATCAACGAGGGGCAATTCACCCCCATGAACATTCAGCAGCTCGTGGCGCATTACAAGAAAGATGAGCTGCCTCGCAAGGCATTCGCCACGGTTGTCAGCTACACGGACTTCCTCGACAGCCACATTGTTCCGAAGTGGGGCGGATGTGCGCTCTCGGCCATCAAGAGCATTGAAGTCGAGCGGTGGCTCGAAGGCATCAAGAGGAAGGACGGCAAGCCGACAAGCCCTGCGACGAAGGCCAAGATCCGCAACGTCATGTCCGCGCTGTTTGCCCATGCGATTCGCTACGGGTGGGCATCGCAAAACCCGATCACAGAGGTCCGGACGTCAGCGAAGCGGCTGCGCGATCCGGAATTTCTCACGCCGGAGGAGCTGCAGACACTGCTGAAGAACCTCCCACAACGTGAACGCACCATGGTCCTCCTCGACGCGGCCACCGGAATTCGCCGGGGAGAACTCTTCGAACTTCGCTGGCAGGATGTCGACTTCGATGCGGGGATCGCCAACATCACGCGTTCCATCTATCGCAACGTTGTCGGCGATACTAAGACGATCGGGTCCCGCAAACCTGTACCCCTCCATCCACTTGTTCTGGATGAATTGAAGAAGTGGAGGGCGGAGTCAGATTACCGGGCTGACTCGGACTATATTTTTGCGTCTGTCCAAAAGAATGGTTCGCAGCCTCTTCAACCTGACATGATTCTCAAGCGTCACATCCGTCCGGTCCTCGCCGAGATGGGGGTGAAGAAGAGAATCGGCTGGCACTCGTTCCGTCATGGCCTTGGTACGATGCTTCGTCAGATGAAGGTCGACGTTAAGATCGCGCAGGAGCTCCTGCGGCATGCGAATCCTCGCGTGACCTTGGAGTTCTACCAACAAGCTGTAACCGATGAGAAGCGGGAGGCGCAGGAACTTGCGCTGAAGGGCTTCCTGGGACCGGCTTTTTCCTTCAGCACCCAAAAGAACCCAAATTTGGGTAAGAAAGAAGAGGTCAAGCCTGTAATTAACTGATTTTAAAGGGGAAATGGTAGGCACGATTGGATTCGAACCAACGACCTCTTCCGTGTCAAGGAAGCGCTCTAACCAACTGAGCTACGCGCCTGCGTTTGCAACCCTCTTAGTCTAGCAGGAACCGGATTGCAGGGAAAGCACCGCGGAGATGCATGGTTGCGCGGGGCTTTGGCTCTGCGCCATGCGGTACCATGGTTTTGGCGTCGTTTGGCGCGTGGAGTGCTACGCAGCACTCCGTGCCAAGGATCGTGATTCACCGACAGTGCCCTCTTGGGTGTCGAATGGAGCACGATTTCCTGCGCTGTTGGGCGCGATCACCGAATATTACTCATGCGCGCCAACGGGAGTCTGTTGCAAGCATCATGACGGACAACAACAAACTGCAACGCAATCCGTTCCGCTCAGCGCCGAACCTGCTGACGCTTCTTCGTATTTGCATGGCGCCTTTTCTTGTGGCGGCGGTGCTGGACAGCCGCTACAAAGCGGGGTTTGTTCTTTTCATCGCCGCGGGACTGAGTGATGCGTTAGACGGGATCCTGGCGCGCAAGCTGGAGCAGCGCACCGTGCTGGGTGAGTATCTTGACCCTGTCGCAGACAAAATGCTGCTGAGCACACTTTTCCTCGTGCTGCTTTATAAGGGCCTGATGCCGCTGGAAGTCACGGTCATGGTCTTCGGTCGCGACATCTGCATTCTATTCGTTTCGGCGATCCTTTTTGCTGCCGCCGGGCGCCGGGATTTCCCCCCCAGCATGTTTGGCAAGGCCAACACACTCGCTCAGATTGTGGCGGTTGCCGTGGTGCTTCTTCACCAACTGACGACAGCCCGATGGGTGGTCATTCTGCGCATTGTGGCGCTCGACGCGACGATGGTACTCACGGTTGTGTCCGGCCTCCACTATGCATGGCTTGCGGCACGCCGGCCTTCGTCACAAGCCGATACGCCGGAAGGACAATGACCGACCGGCAAGCGCATGTGGCTCGCTGTTTCGCGATTCATACCAATTAGATGGGCTGGGGATTGCCGGGTCTCTACTCGTCCTGGACAGGATCCTTTTCCTCATCGGATTCTTCGATAGCCATATCTTGAAATTCTTCGGAATCAAAAACTTCACCACACTCAAGGCATTCGACAAACTCGGTGTCTTCATGCCGGGAGACAATACGTACCCTGGGATGTTTGCAGGCGGTCGCCATTGATCTGTGACTAGATTTGGATTTTGGTGCTCTTTCCGCCGATTGTAGCCAGCGCGGCAGCTTTTTCAAGCCTCATTTTGTTGAAGAGTTGCCCCAAGGGCACCATCTATTGGGACGGTGGACGCGTGTGGATTCCGGGGCGGCTTGAAACCCGGACGGATTTGGTCGTATACTGAACCCGGACTGAAGAAGTCGGATATCCATGCTGAAACTGACAAAAAAAGCCGATTATGGGCTGATTGCCCTGAAATATCTGGCCGAGCATCCCGAAACAGTGGCGGTGAGCGCGAAGGATATTGCTGATTCCTATGGGATTCCGGCGCAGCTTCTGGCGAAGATTCTGCAGCAGTTGACCAAGTCGGGGCTGCTGAAGTCGCATGCCGGGATGAATGGCGGCTATGCGCTGGCACGGGATGCCCGTGAGATTTCGACCTACGAAGTGATTCACTCGATTGACGGGCCATTTTTCATTACCTCCTGCACCAAGGGCGCGAAAAGCTGTGAGCTGACTCCGAGCTGCACGATCAAGGAGCCGCTGGCGAGGGTGAACGAGACGATTGCCGGTGTGCTGAAGAGCATCAGTATCCAGGATCTGGCGGACGAACACGATGATGCGGCAGCGCATGGCCACGGGCCCAGCCCTCTGGTTTCGCTGACGCGCTGAATTTTCAGATTTTCCTCCGCTGGGCAGCAGACGCGCCGCGGAAATGCAATGAGGATGGAGAGAAAGAAATGAGCACAGTATCGAGCCAAGTTGAAGTGCCGGCAGGCGTGAAACTTCCTATATATATGGATAACCACGCCACCAGCCCGCTGGATCCCCGGGTGCTGGAGGCGATGATGCCCTTCTTCACCCAGAAGTTCGGCAATGCAGCCAGCCGCAACCACTCGTTTGGGTGGGAGGCGGAGCAGGCCGTGGAGACGGCCCGCGAGCAGATTGCGAAGCTGATCGGCGCCACGGCGAAGGAGATCATCTTTACATCCGGCGCGACGGAGTCGAACAACCTGGCCATCAAGGGCATCGCGGAGATGTATCGCGAGCGTGGCAACCACATCATCACGCAGGTCACCGAACACAAGGCGGTGCTGGACACCTGCAAGCGGCTGGAGAAGTATGGCTACCGCGTGACCTATCTGCCGGTGAAGGCAGACGGCCTGATTGATCTCGAAGACCTGAAGCGCGCCATGGATGACAAGACGATTCTGGTCACCATCATGGCGGCGAACAACGAGATTGGCGTGCTGCAGCCGATTCGCGAGATTGGCAAGATCTGCCACGAAAAGGGTGTGCTATTCCACACCGATGCGGTGCAGGCGGTGGGCAAGGTGCCGGTGAACGTCATTGCCGACAACATTGATGTGTTGTCGCTGAGCGGTCACAAGATTTACGGGCCGAAGGGTGTTGGCGCGCTGTATGTGCGCCGGCGCAATCCGCGCGTACAGATCGCGGCGCAGATTGACGGCGGCGGGCACGAGCGCGGCATGCGTTCGGGCACGCTGAACGTGCCTGGCATCGTGGGTCTGGGCAAGGCATGCGAGATCGCGATGAACGAGATGGACAGCGAAGCGGCGTATCTGCGCGGGCTGCGCGACCGGCTCAAGGCCAAGCTGGAGTCTGAGCTGGACTACGTGCATGTGAACGGCTCGTGGGAGCACCGTCTGCCGGGCAACCTGAACATGAGCTTTGTGTATGTCGAGGGCGAGTCGCTGTTGATGGGCATCAATGATGTTGCCGTTTCGAGTGGTTCGGCATGTACCTCGGCGACGCTCGAGCCCAGCTACGTACTGAAGGCGCTGGGCCTGGGCGACGATGTGGCGCACAGTTCGATTCGTTTCGGTCTGGGCCGCTTCAACACGCAGGCCGAGGTGGATTATGTGGCGGCGAAGGTGATTGACATCGTGAAGAAATTGCGCGAGCTTTCGCCGTTGTACGAGATGGTGAAGGAAGGGATCGACCTGACCAAGATTGAGTGGGCAGCACACTAAAACGAGTTGTCAATGGTCGGTCAACAATGGTCAGTTCCTGCGCCTTCTTGCTGATATGGAGCATCAAACCACTGCGAACTGAACACTGACGAATGACAAAGGATTAAGCGGCTTCCCCCGCATGAGGAGACGAAGAACATGGCATACAGTGACAAGGTTGTCGACCACTACAACAATCCGCGCAACGTAGGCACGTTGGACAAGAGCTCCCAGGAGGTTGGTACCGGGCTTGTCGGCGCGCCGGAGTGCGGCGACGTGATGCGGCTGCAGATCAAGGTGAACCCGGATACGCAGGTCATTGAAGAAGCGAAGTTCAAGACCTTCGGCTGTGGCTCGGCGATTGCCAGCTCATCACTGGCGACCGAGTGGATCAAGGGCCGGACGGTGGAAGACGCCCTCGCCATCAAGAACACGGACATCGTGAAGGAGCTGTCGCTGCCGCCGGTGAAGATTCACTGCTCGGTGCTGGCGGAAGATGCCATCCGTGCTGCGATCAGCGACTGGAAGAAGAAGAACGGAGTTGCCGAGGCGGCTGCGGCAGAAACTGCGGCGCAATAAAGGCCGCACCAGGGAAAGGCAAAACATGTCGCAAGTCATCAACATTGCATCGAAGCCCGCGGAGGGCGCCTTTGCGGCGCCGCCGCAGACGAGTGCGCAACCATTGACTCCCGTGCAGGGGATTCAGCTCACAGAGCGCGCGATCAAGCGTGTCCGCTCGGCGATGGCGAAGGAAGGTATTTCGCCGGAACAGGGTGGGTTGCGCCTGGGCGTGACGGGTGGTGGATGCTCGGGCTTGTCGTATGCCATCAAGTTTGACACGCAACCGCGTGAGCGCGATCGCATCTTCGAGTTCGATGGGGTGCGTGTCTTTGTCGATCCCAAATCGTTTCTTTACCTGCACGGCATGACGCTTGACTACGAAGAGACACTGATGCGGCAGGGCTTCAACTTCATCAATCCGAACTCCTCGCGCTCCTGCGGCTGCGGTTCGTCGTTCACGTCGTAGCGCCCTGCCGCTGGAGTTCGCCATGTTGAAAGTGATCGAGTCGGCGGTCCCCGTTGCGTGCTGGTCGTGCGCGGTGGCCCACAATGAAGCCACGCTCTTCTGTCCGCACTGCAGCAAGATTCAGCCGCCATCGGGCGGCGATTTCTTCTCTGTCTTCGGGTTGAAGCCATGCCTGAATCTGGATCTCACGGGGCTGGAACACGAGTTTCATCGCCTGAGCCGCAAGCTGCATCCGGACCGGTTTGCGCGCGCGGGCGAGAACGAAAAGCAGTGGAGCCTCGCCGATACGGCGCTGCTGAACGATGCGTATCGCACGCTGAAGGATCCGATTCATCGCACCGAATATTTGCTGAAGCTGCACGGTGCGGAGATTGGCGAAGAGCACAGCAGAAAGGATCGCAGAGACCCATCGCGCGTGCCTGCGGATCTGCTGGAAGAAGTCTTTGACCTGAACATGCAGCTCGAAGAGATGCGCGCCGCGAAGAAGATGGGCGAAGACGACCCTGCGCTGCAGGCGAGCCTGGAGCAGGCCAAAGCGAAATTTGAAGGTCTGCTGGACGAGGTGGACGATAGTCTGCGCGCACAATGGAGCAAGTGGGATGCGGGCGATGCCGGTGCACGGGCCGCCGCGCAAAAGGAGATGGTCGCTCTGCTGGACCGGCGGCGCTACCTCAACAACCTTGTCCGCGACGTGACAGAGACGCTGGGAGCATAGAGAACAGACGATGGCGGAAGGACGCGTAGTCGGAATTGACCTGGGGACGACGAACTCCCTGGTCGCTTATATGCAGGGCGAGACGCCGGTGGTGATTCCCGGCGTGGACGGATCGAATCTTGTGCCTTCCGTTGTGGCGCTCGATCCCATGCCCGCGGATGGCAGCCGTCCGACAGTGACGGTAGGCAACAGCGCGCGGCGCGCATTGATTGAGACGCCAGAGCGTGTGATCTATTCCGTGAAGCGCCTGATGGGCCGCGGCTTGGGCGAGGTGCAGTGCGAGCTGAAGTTTTTCCCGTTCAAGCTGGCGAACGATGTGCAACAGGGCGAGGTGCCGCGCATTCAGCTTGGCGAGCTGCAGTTTACGCCGCCGGAGATTTCAGCGTATGTGTTGCGGCAGCTCAAGAGAAACGCCGAGCGCTATTTCGGAACTCCCGTAACGCAAGCGGTGATCACTGTGCCGGCGTACTTCAACGATGCGCAGCGGCAGGCCACGAAAGACGCAGGCCGCATGGCGGGACTGCAGGTGCTGCGGCTGGTGAATGAGCCGACGGCAGCGGCGCTGGCCTACGGTCTGGACCGCGCAAAGGAAGGCACGATTGCGGTCTATGATCTGGGCGGTGGCACGTTTGATATCTCGATTCTGAAGCTGCGCGACGGCATCTTCGAGGTGCAGTCAACCAACGGCGACACGCATCTGGGCGGTGACGACATTGACAATCTGCTGCTGACGATTGCGCTGGATGAGATTCATGCCGAGCACGGTGTGGATCTGCGCGCGCACCCCGGCGCAGTGCAGGCTGTGCGCAAGGCCGCGATTGACGCGAAGATTCGGCTTTCCGCGGAGCAGTCCGCACAATTTGATATTGAGCTGCCGAACGGTGACCGCTATCAACGCGAGATTCCGCGCGCTGTGTTTGAGCAGCTGATTGAGCCAATTCTGGAGCGGACGAGCGGGCCCTGCAAGCAGGCGATGGCCGATGCGGGCATTGTGCCAGAGCAGATTGACGAAGTGGTGCTGGTAGGCGGCTCGACTCGCATCCCCGCGGTGCGCCAGCTTGTGGATGAACTGTTTCATCTTTCGGCGCGGGGCAAGAAGCCGCATACTGACCTGAACCCCGATGAGGTGGTGGCGCTGGGAGCCGCGGTGCAGGCGGAGATTCTGGCGGGCACGGCGAAGAACACTGAAGACTTGCTGCTGCTGGATGTGACGCCGCTTTCGCTAGGCATTGAAGCGCTGGGCGGCGTGGTGGCGCGCATCATTCCGCGTAACTCAACGATTCCGGCTTCAGCGACCGAGCACTTCACGACGGGTGTGGACGGGCAGACGAATGTCGCGATTCATGTGGTGCAAGGCGAGCGCGAACTGGCAGCCGACTGCCGTTCGCTGGCGCGGTTTGATCTGAAGGGGATTCCTCCGATGACGGCGGGGTTGCCACGCATCGAGGTCAAATTCCTCATCGATGCGGACGGCATTCTGCAGGTCTCTGCACGCGAGCAGCGCAGCGGCAAGCAGGCACAGATTGAGGTGAAGCCCACGTATGGCCTGACGGATGAGCAGGTCGAGAGCATGATTCTCGAATCGTTCGATCATGCGGAAGCGGACTTTGCGGCGCGGTTGCTGATTGAAGCGCGGAATGAAGCCGAGTCGATTCAATCGAAGGTCGAGCGGGCGCGGCAGCATCCGGCATGGGCGCTGCTGACACCCGACGAGCAGAAGATGGTGGATGCAGCGGAGAGGCATCTGGCGAAAGTGAAGGCTGAGTCTGACCTGAATGCGCTGCGCCAGGGGATCATGATTATGGACCAGGCGACGCGTAAGTTGGCGGAGCTGATGATGGATGCTGCAGTGACCGAAGCGATTCGCGGCAAGACCATGCAGGCGGCGGGCGAGGATCTGAATGAAGAGCTGACTGCGCCGCATCCGATGGCGCCCGCGGAGTTCAAGTAAGGGATACCGGCAATGGAGCCGAGAGAAAGATCGGGCTATGAGCGAAGCAAATACAAAGAACATTCCCCCGGAAAAGCTGGTTCGGGTGACCTTTGAGCCGGAAGGTAAGACGGTGGAGTTTGAGTACGGGACGATGCCGTATGACCACCACGGCAAGCCGATGTCGTTTCTGGATGTGGCGGAGAACTTCGGGATTTTTCTCGACCATGCGTGCGGTGGATCATGCGCGTGCACGACGTGCCATATCTGGGTCAAGGAAGGCGAGAAGGGCATCAGTGACGCGGAAGACGATGAGCTGGACCGTCTGGACATGGCGGCGGATCAGCAGCTGAATTCGCGGCTGGGATGCCAGGCGGTGATTACGGGGCCGGGCAACTACGTGGTGGAGATTCCCAGGTGGAATCGCAACTACGTTTCGGAAGGCAAGCCGCTCACGCTGGCGGAGCAGAAGTAGCGAGTACAGGCCGCACAGAATCCGCCGCGCTGGTTCATAGCTGCGGCGGATCTTCCATTTGAGTTTCTGAGACGGATTGAGGAGAGAACCGTGCCGCGCGAGATTCACTGGACCGACGCTGAAGAGATTGGGATTCAACTGCAGGAGAAATTTCCCGAGGTAGATCCGCTGACGGTGCGGTTCACCGATCTGCATCGCTACGTGACGGAGCTGCCTGGCTTTGCCGATGATCCGGCGAAGTCAAACGAGGCGCGGCTGGAGGCGATCCAGATGGCGTGGCACGAAGAGTACGAAGACGCGCAGAAGTAGCGCGTCAGGCGCGCGGCAGGCGCACGGTGACGATGGTTCCCTGACCGGGTGTGCTGGCGAGCGCGATGCTGCCGCCGGCTTTCTCCACAACCGCCTTGCAGATGGCCAGCCCCAGACCCGCGCCACCCGTGGCGCGCGAGCGGGAGTGATCGCCGCGGAAAAAGCGATCGAAGACTTGCGCCTGCACGGTGGGGTCGATGCCTTCGCCATGATCGGCGACGCGCATCTCGACCGCATCATGCATGACGCTGAGATTCAACTGCACCTGCGCACCGGTCGGGCTGTGCTGCAGCGCGTTCAGGAGCAGATTGGAGACGACGAGCTGGCAGTCTTCCGCGGTCAGCGGCACGCTGGCGTGTTCCGGCGCTGTTTTGTCAACGCGGACCTGGCGCAGGGCGGCGACGGTTTCCATCTCGCGCATCGTTTCTTCCAGACATCGAACGGCGTCGCAGGCAGCTGGAGTGGAAGTGGCTGTGGTGGCGCTCTCGACGCGAGCCAGCGTGAGCATCTTGGCGACGAGGTCTTCGAGGCGGGCCGTGTCTGCGAGGCAGCGGTCGAGTCCCGCCTGATATTCGGCGGGCGTGCGCGTGCGCAGGCCGAGCAACTGCAGCGATGATTTGACGACGGCGACGGCAGTCTTGAGCTCGTGGGCAGCGTCGGAAACGAAGGTGCGTTGTTGGACGAAAGCGCACTCCAGTCGCTCAAGAACACTCTCAAGAGCATGCGTGAGCGGAGCGAGCTCACGTGTGGTGCGCGCAGTCTCCGGTGGCTCGAACTCCCATGCGTTGGCGGAGACATTGCCCGCGAGTGCAGCCAAGTCGCGCAGTGGCGCAAGGCCGCGATGCAGGACCCAGGCGACCAGCGGGCCGCTGACAAGCAGCAGAAGCAGGCTGCCCCCGGCGTAGACCGCGACCGCGTGCCAGATGGCTCCCCAGACGCGCTCTGTGGGCGCGCCGTAGAGCACTGCGACGTGACGAAGCTTGCCGCCACCGGGCTCGCCGGGGTCAACAATGCGCGATCCGTGCATGCGCAGCAGGCGGTAGTGGCGACCGTTGACGATCTTCCGGACGAAGCCATCTTTTGTCGTTGCCGCAAAGCCTTCGCCAAGTCCCTGCCAATTGGGGGAGCGCCCAAGCAGACGGCCACGCTCATCGTAGACCTCGTAGATATCTTCTTGCGGCAGGCGGAGATCGGCCTTGTCGAGCATCACGTTGTCTTCGGTGTCTTCGGCATCCTGCACGGCGCCGAGCACACTGTCAGCGCGGCCGTGGAGCATGACGTCGAAAGCGCGGAAGTGTGTGTGGCGCTCGTAGCCCCAGGAGAGGACGATGACGAGCACCGCTGCGGCGAACTCCACCGCAAGGACCGCAGCGATGAGACGCCAGGTGATGGAGCGCGAGAGGTTACTCGTCACGGCCGGGCTCCGGTAGGGTGGCGAGGCGATAGCCGCGTCCGCGCAGAGTTTCAATCACCGGCGCGGCGTCGGATTCAGCGGCGTCGAGCTTTTTGCGGAGGTTGGAAACGTGCGCTTCAATCACGTTCGAGTGGTGCTCCCAGTTGTAGTCGTAGAGGTGCTCGAGGAGTTCGCGCTTGCTGACGACTTTGCGCGGGTGGTGCATGAGGTATTCGAGGATGCGGTATTCGGTGGGCGAGAGATCGACGAGCGAGCCGGCTCGATGCACGGTCTGCTCCAAGGTGTTTACCTCGACGTTGACCGCGGTGAGCATGGGATGCGCGGCGCCTTTGCCGCGGCGGATGAGCGCCTTGGCGCGGGCGATGAGCTCGCCGAGGTCGAAGGGCTTGGCGAGGTAGTCGTCGGCGCCGGCGTTGAGTAACTCGATGATGGCGGCCTTGCCTTCCTTGGCGGTGAGGATGAGAACCGGTGTCGCGTCTTTGCGCGCCCGCAGGCGCTTGAGTACGCCGAGGCCGTCAAGTTTGGGCAACATGAGGTCGAGGATGACGAGATCGTAGACGCTGTTGCGCGCGAAGGCATCGCCCTCTTCGCCATCAGCGGCCCAATCGACAGCGAAGCCTGCGGCATCGCGCAGGGCAGCGGCCAGATTTTCTGCCAACCGAACCTCGTCTTCCACCAGCAGCACGCGCATGGCGAGTCTTGCTCCACACCTATTATGGATGGAACAAGATTAAGTCTGCCTGAACGATTGGAACCGGGCGCATGCATTACCCTAATCCCTGCAGGCCCATCTCATCTGACGGACACCGCTGTGCGCATTGTCCTTTCGAACATTGGCACCTTTGGCGACATCAATCCGCTGATCGCTCTTTCGCTCGAACTCAAGCGGCGCGGTCACACGCCGGTGCTGGCGCTGCCGAATGTTTTCCGGCCGAAGATTGAGCCGCTGGGGCTGGAGTTTCGCGCGGTTCGGCCAGACATTGACCCGACGAATAACGTGCTGGTGGAGATGGTGTATGACATCAAGCACGGCACGGAGCATGGGCTGCGCAATTTTCTCTTCCCCGCGCTGCGGCAGACCTATGACGACCTGATGGCGGCGGCAACCGAGCCGGAGCGTGCGGACCTGATGCTGCTGGGCGAGCTGAATTATGCGGGGCCGCTGGTGGCGGAGAGAACGGGGATCCCGTGGGCGAGCTATGTGCTGGCGCCGCTGTCGTTTTTTTCTGCATACGATCCGCCGGTGCTGCCGCCGTTTCCGCTGCTGGCGCATGTGGACCGCTTTGCGGGGATGGGCCACGGGATGAAGCGGCTGGCGCGGTGGACGACACGCGCCTGGCCGGAGCCGATCTATGCGCTGCGCAAGGAACTGGGGCTGAGACGCGGCGCAAATCCACTGTTTGATGCGAAGCACGCGCCGGAGCTGGTGCTGGCGCTCTTCTCGCGCGTGCTGGGCGTCCCACAGAAGGACTGGCCGCCGCACACGCTGATTACAGGCTTCTGCTTTTATGACTCGGATGCGGGAAATGCCGCGCTGCCTGCGCATCTGGAAGAGTTTCTGGCGGCGGGCGAAGCGCCGATTGTGTTTACGCTGGGCTCAGCTGCGGTGCTGGCGGCGGGAGATTTCTACGAGGTGTCGGCGCAGGCGGCGATGAAGCTGGAACGGCGCGCGGTGCTGCTGATTGGAACGGACCCGCGCAACCGGCTGCAGCAGGCGCTGCCGCCGTCGATTTGCGTGGCCGAGTATGCGCCGTATTCGGCGCTGCTGCCGCGGGCGGCGTTGGTGGTGCACCAGGGCGGCGTGGGTACGACGGCGCAGTGTCTGCGCGCGGGCAAGCCGATGCTGATGATGCCCTATTCGCATGACCAGCCGGACAACGCGCGGCGCATGCGGCGGCTGGGCGTGGCGCGCACGATTCAGAAGTCAAAGTACACGGCGGATCGCGTCGCGGAGATGCTGCGCGGGATGCTGCCGGATGCGGTGCTTGCCGCGCGAGCTGCACAGGTGGCGGAGCAGTTGCGGCGCGAGGATGGCGTGAAGACGGCGTGCGATGCGCTGGAGAATCTGCATGCGCGGGCACGACAGCAAGTGCCGGTCCGCGCGGGAGCTTAGGCCCACTCGCCCTGGCGCATGAGCGGCTCGGCTGCGCCGGTGGCGGTGATGCCGTCGATGTCGAGCTGGCCGGAACCGATCATCCAATCGACGTGAATGAGGCTGTCGTTGGCGCCTTTGGCGGCGAGCTGTTCTGGCGTGAGCTTTTCGCCGTCGCGCACGCAGGAGGTGTAGGCCTGGCCGAGCGCGATGTGGCTGGCAGCGTTTTCGTCGAAGAGCGTGTTGTAAAAAAGCAGGCCGCTGGCGGCGATGGGCGAGGAGTGCGGCACGAGTGCGACTTCGCCGAGGCGGCGCGCGCCGTCGTCGGTCGAGATGAGTTTTTCGAGGACCTCCTGGCCGCGTGTGGCGCGGGCTTCGACGATGCGGCCGGCTTCAAAGCGCACCTGGATGCCTTCAATCATCGTGCCCTGGTGCGAGAGCGGCTTGGTGGCGGTGACGATGCCATCGGCGCGGTCCTTGTGCGGCGTGGTGAAGACTTCTTCCGTGGGCATGTTGGGGATGAAGTAGTTGCCATTGCCGGCGGTGGTGCCGCCGCCGAGCCAGAGATGATCGTCGGCGAGGCCGAGGCGGAAGTCGGTGCCGGGGCTGCGATAGTGGAGCGCGGCGTAGCGCTTTGTATTGAGGAACGCGGCGCGCTGCTGCAGTGTTGCATCATGTTGCTTCCAGGCGGCAACGGGATCGTCAGCGTTGATGCGCGTCGTAGCGAAGATGGCATCCCAGAGGCGGGCGATGGCGGCGTCGGGCGCGTCGTTGGGGAACATGAGCGCGGCCCATGCGGGCGTGGCACTGGCGACGATGGTCCAGTTGATGGCATGACGCGTGATGAGCTCGAGCGCGGGATGGTAGGCCCTGGAGAGCGATCGATCGGCGCGGCTGACCTTGTCTGGATCTTCGTTGGAGAGAAGCGCGGGATTGCCTCCGGTGATGGCGAGGCGCGCGGCGTTGCTTTTGTACGCTGCGGCAAGACCGTCGTAGTACCACTGCGGGGCGTAGTCGAAGCTGGCGTCGGGCGCGTGGTGGTAACGGAGGAGCGTGGCTTCGTCGTCAGCGTAGAGCGTGGTGACGAGCTTGGCGCCGGCGCGGTAGGCCTGCTCGGTGATGCGGCGCGCGAGCGGCACGGCGTCGAGCGAGGCGGTCATGACGAGTTCCTGACCGGGCTGGAGGCCAAGGCCCACGCGGACGGCGACTGCAGCGAGCAGGTCGAGCTTCTGGGCGTGGGTGCGTTCCGTGACGGTGGTTGCAGTGCTCATGCGGCGATACCTCGCGGGGAAATGGTGCGGCGCGCGGAAACGATGCGGCGCGCGCCGTTGACTCTATTGTAGGCGGCGCGCTCAGTGGCCGCAGCCGCAGTGGCGCGCGAGGACTTCAGCGAAGTGCAACGCGCGGGTGTGGCCGAGCTGATGAATCTGTTCGCGGCAACTGAAGCCATCGGCGACGATGACGGTGGTGGAAGCGGCGGAGCGGATGGCGGGCAACAGACCGTCCTCCGCGATGGTTTTCGAGACTTCGAATTTGTCGGTTTCAAACCCAAAAGGACCGGCCATGCCGCAGCAACCCGCCTTGATGGGTTCGACGACGGCGCCGGCGCGCTGGAAGAGTGCGATTTCGCTGGCGGGTCCGCCGAAGACGGATTTGTGGTGGCAGTGGCCGTGGACGAGGATGTGCGCGCCAGTGAGACCGGTGGGCGCGAAGTGCGGCGCGTGCGCGGTGAGCCAGTCGGCGAGGAGCCAGACTTGCTGGCTGAGCTTTTGCGCGTGGGGATCTTTGGGGAAGATTTCGAGGAGCTCGTCTTTGAAGACGCTGGCGCAGCTTGGCTCAAGGAAGATGAAGGGCAGGCCGGCACTAATCTGCGGGGCCATGCGGGCCAGGACCTGCGCGAGATAACTGCGCGCGGCGTCGAGCAGGCCGAAGTCGTAAAGCGGACGGCCGCAGCAGATGTGGCCGCTTGGGACTTCGACGCGGAAGCCGGCTTCAGTGAGGACCTTTTCCGCGGCGGCGAGGGTTTGCGGATGGTAGTAGTTGTTCCAGGTGTCGGGCCACAGCACCACCTGCGGTGGGGCGGACTGCGCTTCGCGCCCATCATCCGTCGATAGGTCAGGCTTTCTCGATTGGGCGTAACTCTTGTCTGCGAGGCGGGGCAATTGGCGCTCCTTGGCGACGCCCGCGATGCGCTTGATGACGGGGCTGGTGAGCGGGCCGGTGAGGAGCGCGTTGGTGAGCGCGGGCGTGAGCGAACCGAAGCGGGCGAGCTTGTCTGCGAAACCGAAGATGTAGTGCTGGAGCGGGTGAAGGCGGCCCTTGTAGCGCTGCGCGAGGAACTCGGATTTATAGGCGGCCATGTCGACCTGGACGGGGCACTCGGTTTTGCAGGCCTTGCAACTGAGGCAGAGGTCGAGCGCTTCGTGGACGGCTTCACTCTGAAAGCCCTGTTCGCGCAGAGAGCCGGAGAGCATCTCCCAGAGCAGGCGGGCGCGGCCGCGGGTGGAGTGCTGCTCCAAGCCGGTGGCGCGGTAACTGGGACACATGACGCCGCCGGTGGTGTTGCGGCAGGAGCCGACACCGACGCAGCGGTAGGCGGCATGGGCGAAGGAGCCGTTGTCTTTGGAGAACACGAAGTGTGTTTCGAGCGCGGGCTCCTGCGGTGCGGCGGGGATGTGGCGGAGGTTTTCGACGGGGTCGTAGACGCGGACAGCGTCAATGAGCTTGCCGGGATTCATGTGGTTGTCAGGGTCCCAGAGGATCTTGAACTCGCGGAAGGCGTTCATCAATTCCGGCCCGAACATCTTTGGCAGGAGCGCACCGCGCGCCTGTCCGTCGCCGTGTTCGCCGCTGAGCGAGCCGCCGACGGAGAGAACGACATCGGTGGCGCGGTCGAGGAACTCGCGGAAGTTGCGCAGGCCCTGTGGAGTGTCGAAGTCGAAGTTGATGCGCATGTGGATGCAGCCCTGACCGTAGTGGCCGTAGAGCGGACTGCTGTAGCCGTACTCGGCCATCAGCGCGGTGATGCGGCGGAGGTATTCGCCGAGGCGCGCGGGCGGAACGGCGGCATCTTCCCAGCCTTCCCAGCGGTTGGGCTCGCCGGGAACGAAGACGACGGCGCCGAGTGCGGACTCGCGGACATGCCAGACGGAAGCCGCTTCGGCGGGCGTGCAGATGTGCGCGGCGGGCGGCGTGGGCCAGGATTGCGCGGCGCAGACGAGGGCTTCGGCTTTGGCGCGGGCTTCTTCCGCGGACCATGCACCCATTTCGACGAGAAGGAAGCCGACGCCGAGCGGGAGCTGCTCGAGATCGCGCAGGGCGAGGCCTTTGCGGCGCATGAACTGGACGAGGAGATGGTCGAAGCCTTCAAGGCCGATGGGGCCGTGCTCGAGCGCGAGCGGGACGGCATCGGCGGCGAGAAAGCCGTCGGGGAATCCGAGGACGGTGAGGACGCGATGGGGCGGGCTGGCAGTGAGGTTGAGCGTGGCGGAGAGGACGTTGACGCAGGTGCCTTCGCTGCCGACGAGAGCGCGGGCGACGTGGAAGCCGCTTTCCGGCAGGAGCTCGTCGAGGTTGTAGCCGGAGACGCGACGCGGGATGCGCGGAAATCTTTTCTTGATTTCGGAGGAGTATGTGTCGCGGATGCGCGCAAGGCCCTCGTAGATGCTGCCGATGCGGCCGCCGGCGCGGATGAGGCGCTCGAGGTCGGCGTCGCTGGTGCGGCCGACGGTCATGCGGGTTCCGTCGTAGAGGACGATGTCGAGGGATTCGACGTTATCGACGACTTTGCCGGCCATGAGTCCGTGGACGCCGCAACTGTTGTTGCCGATCATGCCGCCGAGGGTGCAGCGGGAGTGCGTGGCGGGATCGGGGCCGTAGGTGAGCTGGTGGAGCTCGGCGGCGTCGCGGAGGCGGTCGAGAACGATGCCGGGCTGGACGCGGGCGAGCTTGTTTGCGGGGTCGAGCGCTTCGAGCGCGTTCATCCAGCGCGAATAGTCGAAGACGACGGCGACATTGGTGGTCTGGCCGGCGAGCGAGGTGCCGGCTCCGCGCGGAAGG
Organism: Acidobacteriota bacterium; assembly: GCA_021813745.1. Taxonomy (GTDB): domain Bacteria; phylum Acidobacteriota; class Terriglobia; order Terriglobales; family Acidobacteriaceae; genus Telmatobacter. The sequence goes on along the minus strand of JAKAJO010000074.1, from coordinate 105 downwards.
ACGGCGGCTCCGGTGGCGCGGCAGGCGGCGATGGCGGCTTCGACGTCGGCGGCGTCACGCGGGTAGAGGACGCCGATGGGAAGCTGGCGGTAGTTGTAGGAGTCG
>JAKAJO010000007.1:7837-105207 GCA_021813745.1 Acidobacteriota bacterium | reverse complement strand
GAACTGGTTTGTGAATGGAGCCTTTATCGGCGCTGGCCCGTGGCTTGGCTTCGGTTGGGGGCCGGGCTGGGGCTGGGGCGGCTGGGGTTGGGGCGGCTGGGGTGGCTGGGGCTGGGGTGATGACGACTGGGGCCGAGGTGGTTGGGGCCGTGACGGCTGGGGCCGAGGTGGCTGGGGCGACCACGGGGGCTGGGGATATGGCAATCGCGGAGGCTACAACCGCTTTGGCAACAACAATGGGTACAACCGGTTCGGTAACAGCAACGGTTACAACCGGTTCGGTAATACGAACGGCTACAACCGCTTTGGTAATCGGGGAGCATTTAGCGGCGGTCCTATCCGTTCCGGGAACGGCGTGCAGGCTCGGGGACCTAACGGCGGAGGATTCCGCGGCGCTTACCCAGGCGGACGCGTGAATGGCTTCGGAGGTAACCGCTTCGGCGGTGGGAATGCTTTCCAAGGTGGGCGCGTGAATTCATTCCAGGGCGGCGGGTTCCGGGGTGGAAACTTCGGTGGAGCCAGAGGCGGAGGCTTTAATGGTGGTGGTTTCCGTGGCGGGAACTTTGGCGGCGGTGGCTTCCACGGCGGCGGGTTCCATGGCGGCGGTGGCGGATTCCATGGCGGCGGTGGCGGATTCCATGGCGGTGGTGGCGGATTCCATGGTGGTGGCGGCGGACGCCGATAACCTAGAACCAAGAAGAAGGCCTGCTCGCAACGTGAGCAGGCCTTCTTCTTTTCTGCGTGGCTCGGAGGATCGAGGTGCGATCACATGTTCAGCTAAGCTGTGCCCTGGCCGGATGCAATTTGAGCCAGGCGAGTCGCAATGCGCTCAGCGGCATCAAGGTGAGCCTGGGTTGCCGCAGCTCGGCTCATGGTGGCCAGTGTCTGAGGCGAAGTGAGCAGTGGAATGAGGGTCTGCAAGAGGTTGTCCGGCGTGGCCAGTGCCTCTTCCTGTAACAATATAGCTGCACCAGCGCTCACCATGGATTCAGCATTGCGGAGTTGATGGTTATCTGCTGCAGCGGCGAAAGGGATGAGCAAGGAGGGCTTGGCGGCAGCGGCGAGTTCCGCCACAGTGGAAGCGCCACTCCGCGCCATGACGAGGTGAGCCTGCGCAAAACGAGCGGGCATATCGTCGAGAAACGGGAGCACCTGCCAGCGTGCCGGATCGGCGCCAGATTGTTCAAAGGCTGCTCGCGTGGACTCGAAATGCTGTGCACCGCACTGATGAAGCAGAGTGAGTCCGGGCACAGCTTTGAATAAAGCAGCTGCAATCTGCGGAAGCGTCTGGTTAAAGAGCCGCGCGCCCTGGGAGCCACCAAAGACGAGCAGATGCGGCGGCGACAGAGGCGGCGAATCAATGCTGAAGAACTCTGAGCGGACGGGAATTCCGGTGACCTCCGCGTGGCGGAACCAGCGCGTTGCAGCGGGAAAGTTGACAGCTGCTGCCTGGACTCTTTTGCCGATAAGCCGGTTGGCAAGACCCGGCATCGCGTTGGGTTCAAAGGCCATGGTGGGAACCTTTAGCAGCAAGGCGGCCGCCATGGCTGGTCCCGATGCGTAGCCACCAACGCCAAAAACAACCTGCGGTTGGAATTCATGGATCATCTGTCGGCAGGCGATGATGCTTCGCGGCAAGTCAGAAAGTGTGCGGAGACGCGTGGCGAGAGAGACGCGATTGAGGGGCCCCACTCGAATGAGCATTAATGGAAATCCCGCAGTGGGCACAAGCCGGCTTTCCATGCCGCGAGCGGTGCCGACGAAGAGCACTTCAGCCTGGAAGCGGGAGACGAGCTCACGTGCAACGGCGAGCGCCGGGATGATGTGTCCGCCGGTACCGCCGCCGGCAATCAGTACACGCAAATGAGGCACGGAATCACCTTTCAAAGCTTGGGACGTTCCGCGTGGTAGCGCAAAGCGATCTGCCCGCATGGATCGAAGACTGCCCCATCGTAGCAAATCGGTATGACCCAACTGCAGGGGTGCGCAGGCGCGAGGAGTCATTCAACTTGACGGGATATATTCAGCAAAATTCCGATACTGGCGAGGGTACAGAAGATTGAAGTGCCGCCGGAAGAAATAAGCGGCAAAGGGATACCTTTTGTGGGAAGAAGCGAGAGCACGACGCTGATATTGAAAAAGGCCTGCAATAGGATTGCCGTTGTGATGCCGAATGCGACCAGACGGCCAAAGGGATCTTTGATCTTGAAGGCAGTGCGCAGGCCCCTATAACCCAACACGAGAAAGAGGATCAGCATCAACATCGCGCCAAGGAATCCCAGTTCTTCGCCGATATTGGCAAAGATAAAGTCTGTGGATGCTTCCGGCAGGTAGAAGAGCTTTTGGATGCCCTCCATGTAGCCGCGCCCCAACCATCCTCCGGCGCCAACGGCGATGAGAGATTGATTGATGTGAAATCCTGCGCCCATGGGGTCAGAGTCGGGGTGGAGGAAGACGAGCATACGCTGCCTGCGCCAGGAAACGGCGAAGAGCATGAACCCGAGGATCGGCAAAAAGGCGGCCGTCGCGATGGCGAAGTGCTTCCACTCGAGCCCTGCCAACAACATCATCATTGCGGTGACACCGGCAAGGACCAGGGCGGTGCCGAGATCCGGCTGCTTGAGGATGAGCGCAATGAAGATGAGGGGGATGATGGCTGCGCGGAGGACCGTATCGCGCCAGTCGCGCATGGAGTCCAGACGCGTGTGCAGGAACCAAGCGAGGAAGAGAATAAGGACAGGCTTTGCGATCTCTGACGGCTGGAAGGTGAACAGGCCTCCAAAGCGGATCCAGCGATGAGTATTGTGTGAGTTGCGAAAGAAAAAGACCAGCACCAGGAGCATGGTGGTGACAGCGGTGGAAGCGTAGATAAAGGCCGGTGACTTGTAACGGGTGTAGTCGCGGGTCATAAGCCAGATCATGCAAAAAACCCCGCCGACGGCCCAGCCCAGCTGCTTTCCGACTATTGCGTAGGGATTGTGAAACTGATCCTGGGCAACAACAGCTGAAGCCGAAAAGACCATGGCGAGTCCGTACACCACCAGGATGAGGGTGGTGAAGAAGATCCACTTGTCAACGCCTACGCGTTTTGCCATGCTTTCCAGCCCCGCCATTCATTGACGAGTTGTTTGAAGATTCGGCCGCGATGTTCGTAGCTTTCGAACTGGTCAAAGCTGGAGCAAGCGGGAGCCAGGAGCACGATCTCGCCGGGATGGGCGGCGGATGCCGCGGCATTGACGGCGCGCTCCATCGTCTCGCAGGAATGGAGAGGCACCACGCCGCGCAGGTGGGATTCAATTTTGGCCGCGGCAGAACCGATGGTGTAAACAGCGCGAACTCGTTCGTGCAGGAGCTGCGCGAGCTGAGTGTAGTCCGAATTCTTGTCTTTGCCACCGAGAATCAGGTGGACGCCGCCCGGAAATGCCGCAAGAGCCTTGGCAGTGGCATCCACATTGGTGGCTTTGGAATCGTTGTAGAACTCGACTCCATTGAGAGTGGCCACATATTCGAGGCGGTGCTCGACAGCCTTAAAGTCTTCAATCGCCTTCCGGATTGCGGTGACAGGAGCGCCGGCGAGACGCGCGGCGCAAACTGCCGCGAGCACATTCTCTACATTGTGCTCGCCCTTGAGAGGGATGCCGGAGAGTGGAATCACATACTCGACCTCGGCATCCTTATCTTTCCGGTAGACGACGCCCCCGTTTTCAACCCACGCGCCTTGCGGCACGGGATGCTCCAGGGAGAACCAGTGAACGGGAGCGGCTGCCCGAGCAGCGGCAGCGACAGTGCGCCCGTTGTCGGCGTTGAGGACCACAGCATCTGAGCCAGACTGGGCCGCGAAGATGCGTTCCTTGGCGCGGGCGTAATTTTCGAAGGTGCCGTGACGATCGAGGTGATCGGGAGTGATGTTCAGGATAACGGCGATGTTGGGGTGAAATAGCTCTGTCGTTTCCAGCTGGAAACTTGAGACTTCAAGAACAGACCATGACTCATCTTTGCTTTCATCGATGAGTGAGACGACCGGTACGCCGATGTTCCCGCCGACGAGGGTGTGAAAGCCCGAAGCCTCGAGAATCTCTCCCAGCAGTGCCGTGGTGGTGGTTTTGCCGTTAGAGCCGGTAATTGCGGCGAGGTGCCCCTTGAGGAAGCGCGCGGCAAGCTCCAGTTCGCCAATCACGGGCAGGCCGAAACTTCTGACCTGCACCAGTTCAGGAGTATCGAGTGGAACTCCAGGGCTGACGACAATCAGATCCTGGCGGCGAAAGGTGAGCAGGCCGTGCCCGCCGGTCTCGACCATAATTCCCTCTTCAAGGAGGGCGGGAATATCCTTGGCCAGCGCTTCGGCACTGCGTACATCAGACACCGTCACCTGAGCGCCCCTGTGGCGCAGAAACAACGCAGCTGCCAGTCCGGACTTTCCGAGTCCGACGACCAGAACTTTCTTTCCTTTTAGCTCCATCATGCTGGTACGTCCTCAGGGCTCTTTGACATCTCTATTGTGCAACGACGGAGTGCGCGTGCGCTGCCTGCTAGCGGAGTTTGAGTGTGGTGAGAGCAAACAGTGCAAACACCAGGGCGCCAATCCAAAAGCGGACGATCACCTTCGACTCATGCCAGCCAAGTTGCTCGAAATGGTGATGCAGGGGAGCCATCTTGAAGATACGCTTCTTGTTGCGCAGCTTGTAACTGCCCACCTGGAGGACGACGGAGAGAGCTTCAAGGATGAAGATGCCTCCGATGAAAAGAAGGAGCAATTCTTGGCGAATGATGACGGCCACTGTCCCAATGGCGCCGCCAAGCGCGAGCGAGCCAACGTCGCCCATGAAAACCTGAGCTGGATGGGCGTTGTACCAGAGGAAGCCAATGGAGGCGCCCACCATGGCGCCGCAAAAGACGGTAACCTCGCCTACCATGGGCATACGCTGTAGTTCGAGGTAATCTGCGAAGACAACATGACCGCTGACATAGGTGAGTACGGTGAGGGCTCCCGCCGCGATGATCGTGCAGCCAATCGCAAGCCCATCAAGTCCATCGGTCAGGTTCACTGCATTCGATGAACCCACCAGGACGAGGGCGACCCATGCAACAAATGGGATGAATGCCAGGAGGCCCCAATGCGCGATGGTTCCGGGCCACGCATGCCAAAGCAGATCGGGTCTCCATTGCTTGACGAATGGCACCGTCATATTTGTAGAAAACACCTTGAACTGGTCGAGCACGACAAGCGCGATGCCGACCGCGGCCCCCGCAACACCTTGCCATAGCAGCTTGGCTCGTGCAGTAAGTCCAAGACTGCGGCGCTGGACCACCTTGATGAAATCGTCGGCAAAACCGATTGCGCCGAAGGCGAGTGTGGAGAAAACGGCGACCCAGACAAATGGATTGGTAGGATCCGACCAAAGGATTGTGGGCAGAAGAATGGCAATGACAATCAGCACTCCGCCCATGGTCGGCGTGCCGGACTTCTTCTTATGGGATTGCGGCCCTTCTTCGCGAATGTACTGGCCGATCTGGAACTCCCGCAGCTTGTCAATTACGAAAGGACCAATGAAGAGTGCAATCAGGAGCGCAGTAAGCGAGGCGAACGCGGTGCGAAACGTCAGGTATCGGAAGATACGAAACGGGTGAAAGAACGGATAGAGTTTCTGATAGAGCAGCCAGTAAAGCAAGGGGCCTCCCATGCCGAATTGAGCCGTAGGTTCAGGTTGATTTTACAAGGCACTCACTCCATGGGCATCAGTGCCACGGCGTGGTGTGGCTTTGGCGGTCCAGTTCTGCCTTGAATGCCTGCTCTCGTTCGGCAATGTACCTTCGATAGCCTGCGGGATCTACGAACGCACTGTGATCGCCCCGCCGCCAGCGCGCGTACTTTTCCACGAGTCCGAAATAGCCGCCGTGAGCGCCGAGAAAGATGTCGCAGGGAAGGCCGGAGAGAGTCTTGAATCCTTGCTGGTAATCCTGGGCAATCATTGGATATTGCCGATTATCCACCAGACGGTATCCGGGGTTGACGTTGGGACTGCCCACAATCACTACATGATAGGTTTTGCCAGCCTCGCTTTCCTCAAAGGTCCATGTGGTGGTGCCCCTCGTATGGCCCGCGGTGCGATGAGCGGTGAGCACCATGCCTCCGAAGCGCACGGAATCCCCGTCATGCAGGATGCGACTGACGTGCGCTGGTGGAAAGTGCATGGAGGGATCGGCACCATATTGAAAGTCGGTCTTTCCGCCCGATTCCACGACGGAAACATCCGCATCCATGACTTCATATCGCGCACCCGTTGCGCGCAAGACCGCGGCGCTGCCCGCGCAGTGGTCGTAGTGAGCATGACTGATGAGGAGGATCCTGATGTCGGAGAAATGAAAGCCCAGAGACTCTACGCTCTTCCTGATCAGCGGCACGGATGACTCGAGGCTACTGTTGATGAGGATGTCGCCCTGCGGCGTCACGATCAGGTAGGAGGCCAGATCCTCGCTGCCAACATAGTAGAGATTTCCGACAATGCGAAACGCCGGGAAAGGCTTGGTCCATGAGGCTGGCACACCCGCCGCAAGCCTGGCGGAGAACACCAGGAGGAACGCCAGAAGGAGAGGCCGAAGTTGACTTTGCACATTCACTCCGATGCGCTTCTAGGGGCCGACAAGACGGACTGGATCGCGCGCTCCAGACGAACTCCGCGCGAGCCTTTCACCAGTACGACATCGCCTTCTCGAAGATTGTCTTTGAGCCATTTTCCAGCGGCTTCAGAATCGGGCAAAAAGAGGGATGCAACACCGGCTGTGCAAGCGGCAGCGGCGAGATGTTCCGCATTGCCGCGGACGCCGAGGACGAAGTCAAGGCCGGCGTTGGCCGCAGCCTTGCCACAAGCGGCATGCAACGCCGGACCTTGTTCCCCGAGCTCGAGCATTTCTCCGGCGACGAGAATTCGACGTTGCGCCGGGCGTCCGGCCAGTGTACGGATCATGGAGCGCAGGGCTTCGGGATTCGAGTTATATGCATCATTAATCAGCGTCGCGCCCGCGATTTCGATTACTTCGCCACGCTTATCTCCCGGCGTCAAGGTCTCCAGGGCTCGGACCGCGGCGTCGAGTTGGACACCCGCCTCCAATGCGACGGCAAGACCGGCGATGGCATTGGTGCCGTTATGCGCACCGAGCATATGCAGGGTGAACCATCCCTCGCGCTCGCCTGCACGATAGCAGATGTGGAGGCCCGCATCGTCCTCCTGCGCGATGAGAATCTGCGGATCGGCGCACGGACCATCGCCGAAGTAGACGACCTTGCCCGGAAAATCCCGGCCGAACTGGGAGACGTACGGATCGCTGCAATTGAGGAATGCAATACCATTCGCCGGAAGGGCGGCCACGAGTTCAAACTTGGCGCGCGCGATCCCTGCTTGCCCGTCAGCGAAGTTTTCAATGTGTGCGGTGCCGACGTTGGTGACTACGCCCCAATCGGGAGTGGCGATACGGGCAAGTGCGGCGATCTCTCCGGCATGGTTCATGCCCATTTCGAGCACGGCAATTTCGTGCTCCGGCTCCAGCCGTAACAACTGCAGCGGAAGCCCGAAGTTGTTATTCAAGTTGCCCTGCGACTTGAGCACATTGAAACGTGTGCTGAGGGCCGCCGCTATGGCTTCCTTTGTCGTGGTCTTTCCTGCCGAGCCGGTAACGCCAATCACGCGCTTCCCCCACTGGCGACGTACGTGCGCGGCCAGCGCCTGCAAAGCCAGTAGAGGGTCGTCGCACAGCAGGAGGGGTACAGACAAGGCGATATCCGGAAGCGTGGCGACGCGCGCGCGGGCTACAACTGCCGCTATTGCCCCCCGCTCGATTGCCGATACAACAAAATCATGCCCGTTGAACCGCTCGCCGTGGATGGCGAAGAAGACCTCACCCGCGCAGATGGTGCGCGATTCGATTGAATAGCCCGTTGCTACACGCGAACCCGCCTGCGCTACGCTGGAGGGCACTTCAAGCACGGCGCCAGTACCCACGGCGACTTCTGCGAGGGTCAGTTTCATCGCACTCCACCGTATCCCATTTGCCGGAGAATGGAAAGCGCGGTCTCGGCATCATCGAATGGAACGGTGTGACCGCTGAAGATTTGCACCTTTTCGTGCCCCTTGCCTGCGATCAGCACTACGTCCTGCGGTTGGGCCTGCTCAAGAATACGCTGAATCGCTACTGCGCGATCCGGCTCAATCTCATACGGTGTGCCGCTGGCCTTGAGTCCGGGCTCGATCTCCGCCAGGATTGCGAGCGGGTCCTCTGATCGGGGATTGTCACTGGTCACGACAACAAAGTCGCTTCCCTCACCCGCCGCTCGCCCCATTCTGGGTCTTTTCGTGCGGTCCCGGTCACCACCGCAGCCAAAGAGGCTGAGGACACGACCGCCGGATTTCGCAGTCAACTGGCGGGCTAATACAGTCAGGTTGCGCAGCGCATCGTCGGTGTGCGCGTAGTCCACGATCACCGTGAATGGCTGACCGGCGTCAACGGGTTCAAAGCGGCCGGGGACCGGTCGAAGCTGGGATGCCGTCTGCGCGATCCGATCGAATGACACGCCGCGAGCATCGGCCGAAGCGCAGGCTGCGAGCAGGTTGAGGATATTGACCTCGCCCGCAAGGCGCGACTGCACCGATGCGGTTCCCCGTGGGGTATGCAGATGAAACGCAGCGCCTCCGGGCGTCAATGCAACTTGTTCTGCCCGCCAATCGCCTCTTTCGATTCCGTATGTAAAGACTGCGGCGCCAGCCTTCTTCGCCACCTCCGCAAGTTCTGCGCTGCGCGCATCATGTGCATTGAGGATGGCGACTCGTGGTGCCGGGTAGACTTTGCCCTCAAACAGCATGCGCTTGGCCGCGAAGTACTTCTCCATGGTGCCGTGATAGTCCAGATGATCGCGGGTGAGATTTGTGAAAACGGCGACGTCGAATGGCACTCCTGCGATTCGTCCCTGGTCGAGCGCATGACTGGAGACTTCTGTGACGAGTTCGGTGGCTCCTTTCTGCACACCTTCGGCCATCAGCTCAAAGAGATCGCGCGATTCCGGTGTTGTGTGGACGGAGGGTCGCACTTCGCCGGTAATGTGATACTCGATAGTTCCAACCAGCACTGTCCTGCGATTGTCAGAGTTGAGTAGTGCCTCGATAAGAAAAGACGTCGTAGTCTTTCCATTCGTTCCGGTGATCGCTGTTGCGGCAAGTGTGCGTTCCGGATGCCCGAAGAAGGCCGCCGAGGCCTGCGCCAGAGCACGCCGTCCATGCTCCACCTCGAGTACGGGAATGCCCGGATGGTAAACGAGAAGGTGATCGAAGGTTTGCGAAGAATCCGTGATGACGCCGAGGGCACCCGCGGCAATGGCCTTTTCGACAAAGCGATTCCCATCTGTGGAACCGCCCTTCATAGCAACAAAGACCGAACCGGAATGCACACGGCGCGAGTCGTATTCCAATCCCGTGATGGCATGCGCAGACTTTCCGGAGTGCGCTATCGCCGACACTTCAGAAACCAGATCATTCCAGGTCATCTTGACTTTGATTGTAGTTGGGTGAGATGCCGTCGCATTGTGTGCGCGCGAATCAGCGTGCGCAGTGCACCACAATTTTTGTCCCGGCGCGCACCTGCGTACCGGGAGCGGGCGCCTGTTGGCGGGCGATGCCGGAACCCATGATCTCTACTTCCAATCCGGCGTTCGCTGCCGTCTCAATCACGTCTCGAACCGGTAAGCCAACGAGCGAAGGGACAGCAAGCTTCTTGCTTTCATCGACTGGGACGCGTGCAATCCGTCCTTTGGATATCGGCGAAGTGGTGTTGCTCTTCGCTTGTGCCGCGTTGACCTGGATTACGGCGGCCGAAGAGACGGAGACAGGAGAAGCCACCGACGCCGTTCCGGAGGCTGCAGCCTGCGACGGCGCGTAAGCGTCACTGGATGGCGCGGGCGGATTCCGCAGGGGGTCATCGGCCGGAAGATCGTTCACCGCGGCAAAGAGCGTGTCCACCTCGTTCTGGTTTGCCTCGGTTTCGTCCTCGGACACAGGCTGACTAGCCTTAGCCTGTGCCTGCGGCGTGCGAACTTCTGTGTCGTGGGGCACGCCTAGATACTCAAGAACCTGTTGTGCGACCTCAGCAAAGACCGGTGCCGAAACTGCTGTGCCGTAATAGTCTCCTTTGGGCGAGTCGATGACGACAGCCACGGCAATCACCGGGTTGTTGACCGGGGCGATGCCTGCAAAAGATGCGATGTGCATGGTCTTGGAGTAAAGATGCGTGACGGGGTCCACTTTCTGGGCAGTGCCTGTTTTGCCACCCGATGAATAGCCATTCAATTGCGCGGGCTTGCCTGTTCCAAATAGCACCACTCCTTCCATCATCTGACGCATCTGGGCTGCGGTGAGTGTCGAGATGACGCGATGTGCGCCGGGTGGGAGTGGATCGGGCAGGTCTTCACCGGGCTTGAAGGGATCGATATGCAGACTGGGTGCTGACTTGGCATTCGCCGGATGATCCACCTGACCCGGCATGAGGATGCGCGGTGGCAGATAGACTCCACCATTCGCGATGGTGGACACCATGGAGACGAGCTGGACTGGTGTGACGCCAACTTCCTGCCCGATGGCAAGAGAGCCAATTGACGAGCCGCTCCATTTCGATGGAGGACGCAGAAGCCCGCGTGTTTCACCGGGCAGTTCCATGCCCGTCCGACCGCCGAAGCCAAAGTCGCGGATGTACTGATAAAAACGATCTGGCCCTACTTTGAGCGCCAGCTTGACGGCGGCCACATCGCTGGAACGGGCTAGTGCCGTGGCGACGGAAACGACTCCCAGTCCGCGATCGCTTTTGTCGTCATGAATGACGCGCCCAGCCAGGGTAATCTGCCCCCCCTGACAATCAATCATGTCGTCGGGCTTGGCGAGATGCTGGTCAATGGCTGCCGAATATGTGACGAGCTTGAACACTGAGCCCGGCTCATAGACGTCGCTCACCGCATGATCGCGCAGCAGGGCTGGCGTTGTGCGGCGAAAATCGTTGGGGTTGAACGTCGGCCGAATGGCAAGCGCAAGAATCTCTCCCGTGTGGACATCCTGCACGACGATGGTGCCATTGGCAGCCTGCGTCCTTTGCATGGCATGATCGAGAGCCTGTTCGGCCATGAACTGGATGTTTTCATCGATGGTGAGCTGAAGATTCTGTCCCGGCTCGGGTTCTCGCGCGGTGGAGCCGATAATGCGACGGCGCGCATCGAGTGCTGTGAAGACCTCACCAGGCGCACCGTGGAGGCGCTTATCAAACTTCTGTTCCAGTCCGCCGAGTCCATTGTCATCCAAGCCTACGTAGCCAAGGATTTGTGCAGCGATGACGTTGTTTGGATAGAAGCGCTGAAATTCCTTCTGGAAATAAATGCCCTTCATGTTCAGGTCACGAACGTGCATGGCAACTTCAGGCTTGACGCGACGCGCGATCCAAGCGAAGTTGCGTCCCTGATCGAGACGATCAGCGATGGCCTCTTCCGAGGTGAAGGCGTCCTCGGGATCAACATGCGTGATGCGGGCCAGCACCTTTGCGGCGGCATCCTTATTCTCCATTTCAGACGGAACCGCATAAATCGAATCGACCTGAACGGTCATGGCCAACTCACGCATGTTGCGGTCATAAAGCACTCCGCGATGCGGAGCAACTTCAAAGGTTCTCTGCTGCTGGCGCTGCGCCCGCTCCAGATACTCTGCATGGCGCACTCCCTGCAACCAGAACAAGCGCATGGAAATGACGCATGCCCAAGCGAGGAAAAATCCGCAAATCAGCCAAAAGCGCGCCAGCTTCATCTGCGTGGCGCGCGGGGCGATATTGCGATTCGGGTTTGAGCGAAGGACTGCCTGCATCCAAGGTTGCTCTGAAGTGGTTCTATGATCAAAAGTCTATCGTGCAGGCGATGGAGGCGGTGTTACCTGAGCCATCACGGGAGCACTCATTAGGTCAGGGTGCATCTCTCCATGTACGACCTGTCCAGGCTGCGGTGCCGCCATCCCCATTTGTCGCGCAAGTCCATCGATGCGTGACGGCTGTGAAAGCTCGGCCTCGGTCAGGCGCAATTGCCGATTCTCTTCACGCAATTGGTTGCGTAGCTGCTTCTCTGCCTCGAGATGATATGACCCTTCAATCGCACTGAAGTGCTGCAGCCCATAGAACATCACCAGCGAAAAGAGCACAAAGAGTGCGGCGGAAAAGATACTCATCTGGTGCAAGCGCACTGGATCCGGTGTCTTTACCAGGCGGGAGTTGTCAAAGTGTCTGGTAAGCATGATTTCGGGTGTCCGCACGCCTCTGCGGCGCAAAGGCTGCTGCTCAAGGAGCGCTGCATTGCGCTCGGCAACCCGTGCCGGCCAACCGTGACCAATCTCGTTATAAGTGGTTGTACATGCTGCCATGGTGCTTCTCCTTGCCTCGCAACCTCAACGTTCCGTGTTTTGGCCTGCGTTCGACTTCTTTTCCGCTGCCCGTAACTTCGCACTGCGTGCGCGCGGATTACGTTCCGTTTCGTCTTCGCCTGCAATTACAGGCTTCTTTGTCAAAATCTCCCAGAATCCCTTCCGCGACCCCTCGCGCAAACTGTCTTTCACGATGCGATCTTCCAATGAATGAAAACTGATAATGACGATACGTCCGGAGGGCTTAAGCAACTCTGGTGCGGCCTCCATCAACCTGTGAATTTCGTCGAGCTCGCTATTCACTCGAATCCGGAGCGCCTGAAAAGTACGAGTTGCCGGATGAATTTTGTCCTGTTTCATTGCCGGGGCGGCGGCTGCAACAATCCGGGCAAGTTGCCCTGTTGTTGTCACCGGCCGCCCGCGAACAATGGCTCTGGCGATTCTCCGCGACCTCCTTTCCTCTCCGTATTCGTAAATAAGGTCCGCCAGCTCTCGCTCGCTCACCTCATTCACCACTTGTTCGGCGGTCAGGCCGGAACGCGTATCCATCCGCATATCCAGCGGCCCATCCGCCTTAAAACTGAATCCCCTGTGCGCCTCGTCCAACTGAAGGCTGCTGACCCCGATATCCGCCAAAATTCCATCCAGCGATGCCGGCTGAAGGTGGCTGGCAATCGACCCGAATGCTTCGCCAATCAGCGTGATCTGGGGCATGGCCTTACCTAATTCGCCTGCGAGCTCGCCCAAATTTATCCGGGCCAGCTCCATTGCCTGAGGATCCCGGTCAAAGCCAATCAGCCGACCTCTTGGCCCGAGCCGCTGCGCAATTTCTACGGCGTGGCCTGCCATGCCCAGCGTGCAGTCCACATAAACGCCGCCCGGTCGCACATGGAGAAACTCAATCGCTTCGTGTAAAAGAACTGGCACATGGCGTTTACTCGAATTCGTCATGCGCTCCCCCTTGGGGGATTCACTTCAACTGCGCCGCCCCAGAAGGGCCGCCATTGCTTTGCGATCTTCTGCCGTCAACTCATTGCTGGGCAGCTCGCGCTCGAAGCTTTCGCGGTTGTGGACTTCGAGATACGTCCTCATTCCGAAAACGGTCACTTCAGCGTCGAGCTTTGCGGAGTTCCGGAGAATCTGCGGCAAAAGGATCCGCGCCTGACTATCCATCTCTACTTGTTGCCCGTAATAACTGGTGATGTTCAGGTACTTTCGCACGGCGTCGTCCAGCGTGCTCGAGTCTGCTAACAGTTCTTCCCGCTTCTCCCACTCGGGCAATGGCCAGATCTCGGCTGACTTTCCGTCCGTACTGGTGACATAAAACTGGGTCACATTCATGGCGTCCATCAGCTGCTTAAAGGCGGACGGCAGCTTGAGCCGTCCCTTTTCGTCCACCTTTGCTGGATGGTTACCACGAAACATCGTCACTGCCTCTCCATACCGATCAGCAAATCAACTCACATGCTGTGCGCTGAATCGGCCGCTGCCAGGGTTACCCAAAGTGGTTCCAAGGCTCTTTCAGCTCCAATTCCGCCGCCCATTAGGAGAAATTCGGGTAGTCTTATGTAGGAATTCAATCAATTGACTCCCTTTTGCTCCCTTTTACTCCACTTCAGGAACGATCATAGCCCACCTTTCTGCGAACTCCAATAGCAAAAGCGGTTGGGAGTACAAAAAGTCCTTCTGAGTACTTGACTTATGGTCAATCTGCGGGAGGGGAGTCTGCTAATGGGAGATCATAAAATGTTACATACCACCTGTAGTGTTTACTGGGCGGATTCCGAGCAGGAGAACGCAGATTCCCAGGACCGAGAATTTGCGCTAGGGAGGGAGATGGCGGATTAGTCGCCTTCGATGCTTTCCGTTAGCTTTCTTCGATGCGAGACGATGCGAAGCAGGTAGATGAAGACCATGGCGTTCACAATGAGAAGCGTAATCCTCACCCAGGTGTGTCGGTGAAAGACCTCGAAGACCTCCCAAGGCAGAAATGAAGCGGTAATAACCAATGTCAGGTATTCGCCCCACGCCTTTTCAAGATAAAGCCCCGCGCCTTCAAGCAAGCTAACGGCGGCATAAATGAAAGCAACGAGTCCAATGCGTCGCAAGATCGGATCGTTGAGCAGAGCTGCCTGGTCCAGGATGAAATTGACGAAGCGGGATTCGGGATTGAAGCGGAGAGCTACGGTAACCTGGGCGAGCACGTCGCTTGCATCCTTGTGTAACAGATGCAAAGCGCCGAACCCAACGGCAACAAACAACGATGCCTGCAGAGCTTTATAGGCCGCGATGAGCAGCAGAAGGCGATTGTGCCTTCGTAATTTCATGCGACCTTTTTTATACGCTCCGATGATTCCCTCTCGGCAACGGGATTACAGGTCCGATTAAGGTTTACGTTACATGATGGAGCCAACATTTCTCAAAGGCGTCCGGGGTTCATTCTCATCGACAAATTGTGCGCGGCTTTTGTGCTGCGTGGTAATGCCGATGGATTGACGGAGTCCGATCGGCAAGCCGGCGCATTCAAAGAGGTGGTAGTTGCATCGGGATTCTGAATCAAGACTTGATTTAGTTTTCTGCCGCATGCATTTCGAGTGCTAAATCCAGAAGGTTGCCCGCTTGTTTGTGAGCTTGGGGGATTCTCTTCCAAGTGCCTTTAAAATTTGGATCTCGAGGGCTTCTGGAACTCAACTAAGGACTGGCGATGTCTCAACAGAGCGATATGAATACCACGGGAATAAGACCGTGAGGAGCGAACACTTTACGGCGCAGCATTGGGTTCCATATCCTGCTGGCGCAGTTTTTGCGTTTTTCGCGAATCCG
The DNA here is from genome assembly GCA_021813745.1 of Acidobacteriota bacterium. Lineage (GTDB taxonomy): Bacteria > Acidobacteriota > Terriglobia > Terriglobales > Acidobacteriaceae > Telmatobacter. The sequence goes on along the minus strand of JAKAJO010000007.1, from coordinate 89,956 downwards.
GTCAATCTGCCGGCATTGATGCCTCCAGAACAGAAGACCATGATTGAAAACGCGCGCCTGGTTCCACCTGCGATATCTTCGGCGATGAAGCAATTGAGATTGGGGTCGACGACCGTCGCGGGCATTGGATCTGAAATCACCATCAGTTTTTTGCCTATACCTCTACTCCCATTGCGCCTTCATTGGGTGGCGCGGATCATTGACTTTGAGTGGAATCACCATTTCAGCGATGAGCAGATCGAGGGCCCATTCGAATGCTTTCGTCATCGTCACGGAATTGAACCAGAGCAGCGCGATGGAATCGAGGGAACCCGCGTCACGGACTCAATTGAGTTTGCACTTCCGTTTGGTTGGTTGGGTTCTTCAGGTGTGCCACTCGTGCGCAAGCTGCTGGCCCGATCGTTTCTCCAACGGCAGCGCAGACTGCCCGACCTGCTGCGCGCTGCTCTGAAACAATCCGATGAATCGCAGTAGTAGAATCAGGGCCTTCTGTCGGTTAAGAGGGCCTCGCGGTCCACGATGTTTCCGTCGAGGATCAGGGTCGAGATACGACGAACATTCCAGATGTTGGTAGTGGGATCACCGTCGACGACGAGGATGTCTGCGCGCCGACCGGGCATAATCTGGCCCAGTTCACGCCATCCGAACTGCAGGGCATAGTTGTTCGTGGCGGCCGCCAGCGCTTCGCGCGGAGAAAGCCCGAGTCGAACAAGCATTTCCAATTCGGTATGCAACGAGATGCCGGGCATTGTTCCCATGGCTGGTGCTCCGGAGGCAGCAAGGTAGTGTGGGCCTGCCGAGAAAATGGCCTCGTTGATCTGCCACAAGCGCATAGCGGCCTGATCGGCCTTCTTTCTTTGTCCTTCCTCCAGCCATCGCTGGGCAGCGTTTGGCAGGTGCCGTGTCCAGGGCGCAAGGGGGTACATCATTTCTCCTGAGGCTCGATCAGGAGGATTCGACAGGTTAGCTGCATTCAGTAGGGCTGCGGCGGGCTCATTCCAGAGATTTCGATGACCCGGCAGACGCAAGAAATATTCGCTGAAAGTTGGGAGCAGAGCCGTTCGGTGAGCGACCACAATGCGGGCATACGATCTCACGTGCGGATCGGTGGGCGGGAGATGCTGTGCGTAATCGTACGCGGTGGTAGCGGCTGTGCCATATGGATCGTCGACGAGGGGCCGCTGCAGTTCATCTGGAATGACACCCAGTTCATAGCGCCCCATATGCACAAGCACATCCACACCAGCTTCGATTCCGACGTTGTATGGCGTGGAGACAAATTCTCCGTAGGTCACCAGTCCCATCTGGTGTGCTCGGGTGATGATCCATTGCGTATTGGCCGCCGTCAGATCGGGCCCAAGCCAGATTGCGCGCGTACCCAACTGTGCGGTGTCGAGCATCTGCCGGGATGTGACTTCTGGTCCCAATTCGGTGGGGTGCCCATTTACACGAAGAATGGATGACCAACCCTTTTGCCCGGTCAACAGGCTCCAGTTGTCCGTGGATCCGACTGAATCCACTGGATAGAGATGTGGCTTGGGAGTTGCGGCAAAATCAATGCGACCGCGCTCGTTGTCCGCGCGCGCAACCACGGTGGTGACGCCCATGTACAGGTCCGCGTTGGCCTGTCCCTGACTGCTCATGCCCGCAAAGCCATCCACGAGGCCGGGGATCAGGAACTTTCCTGTGCAGTCAATTACGCGGGCTCCTTTAGGAATGGGGACCTCGTCTCGAGAGCCCACTGCATTAATCAGACCTTGATTGACAATTATGATGGCATCTTTAAGATCGTGTGCGGAGCGTCCCCAATTGGAAACGTCAATCACTGTTCCGCCAGCCAGTACAAGGGGAGCCGGAGGAGCCGGTGCCGCTTGCAGTGGGATGGCGACCTGGGAACAACAAACGATCGGTACACACGTCACTGCCACGAAACAAGCGGAAACACTACGAAGGATTCGCATCATCACGTTCTGATTCGGATTGTCGCATACGCGCAGCAAAAGCGTTTTAAGCTGGCAATACTTGCGGACCAGCATGATTACTGCGCGGTGAGAGGACGACTGCACCTTGGAGTGATTCAGATGCTCAGCTTGCCACCAGCGTGCGACGCTGACGGTGCTTCAGTAGCGGCAAGACTTGCGTGAAGGCATCGTCAGGGGTGAGGCCATAGCGAGCACGGAGGGCGTCCACCTTTCCATGCTCGACAAACTGGTCAGGCCAACCGATGCGGACTACAGGAACCGCGAGGCGCATTTCGTCGAGTGCTTCTACCACGGCCGATCCAAATCCACCCATTTTCGCGTGATCCTCAAAGGTGACGATCGCTGCTACTTTTTGGGCGTAATGCTGCAACATTTCACGGTCGAGCGGCTTTACAAAGCGCGGATTGATTAACGCCGACGAGAAGCCATCACGCTCCAGCCTGGCAGCAAGATCCCTGGCGAGCGCGATCATTGGCCCGAGTCCGAGGATAGCCACATCGGAGCCGTCTGCGATCACTTCTGCTTTGCCCACGGTCAGCAATTGGGGTTCAGGCTTGCGAACCACTCCTTCAACTGCCCCTCGCGGATAACGAATGGCACTAGGACCCGGCAGACTCAACGCGGTCTTCATCATGTCTGCAAGCTCGTCCTCATCCTTCGGCGCCATCAACACGATGTCCGGCACAGTACGGAGGTAGCCGATGTCGAAGAGTCCGTGGTGTGTTGGACCGTCATCGCCCGAGAGACCGGCGCGATCCATGCAAAAGACAACGGGCAGCTTCTGCAAGCACACATCATGCACGATGGGATCAAATGCGCGTTGCAGAAAAGTCGAGTAAATGGCACATACAGGACGGTAGCCACGCGTTGCCATCCCTGCGGCAAAAATCACCGCATGTTCTTCCGCGATGCCTACGTCGAAGTACCGCCGCGGATGATGGGGCCGGAAGAGATCAAGCCCCGTTCCGTTTGGCATGGCAGCCGTGATCGCGACGACCCGCTCGTCGCGGTTGGCGAGATCCACCAATGTGGAAGCAAAGACCTCAGAGTATGTGGGCTGTCCCGACGGCGTCGTCTTACCGGTTTCGGGGTCATAAGGTCCAAGGCCGTGAAACTTCTTCTGCCCATCCAGCGCGGGCTTGTAGCCCCGGCCTTTCTGGGTAAGCACGTGCAAAAGAACCGGGCGATTCTCGGCCTTGAGGAATTGAAAGGTTTCAATCAGCAGCGGGATATTGTGCCCGTCAATCGGTCCAAAGTATTGCAGACCAAACTCTTCAAAGAGGATCGAAGGCCAAAGCATGCTCTTGGCCGCCTCTTCGGCGCGGCGCACGACGTTGACGGCTGTCTTTCCGCCGAAGCGCTCCACAAGCCGAGCCGCCGATTCGTGAAAGCTCCGATAGTGCTCGTTGGTGACAATGCGATGAAAGTGGCGAGCGATTGCCCCTACATTGCGATCGATGGACCATTCATTGTCATTGAGCACCACAATAAGCCGCTTGGTTTGCTCAGCAATGTTGTTCAGCGCCTCGAAAGTGATGCCGTTCGTGAACGCTGCATCTCCAGCGACGGTGACAATGTGCTCCGAGCCTCCGGCCAAATCACGGGCAACAGCCATGCCGAGAGCTGCTGAGAGCGCGGTTCCTGCATGACCTGCACCGTAGCAGTCATGCTCGCTTTCAGTGCGAAGCATGAAACCATTGAGGCCCCCGGGCTGACGGATCGTCGCAAAACGATCGAGGCGGCCCGTCACAATCTTGTGAACATAGGCCTGGTGACTCACGTCAAAGAGAATCTTGTCCTGCGGCGTGTCAAAAACAGCGTGCAGGGCAAGGGTCAACTCGACCACGCCGAGATTCGGGCCCAGATGTCCCCCGGTTTTGGAGAGAGTTTGAATCAGAAAGGCACGAATCTCATCGGCTAGCTCGCCCATTTGCGTATGGTTCAGGCGCTTGACGTCGGCTGGCGAATGAATCGACTCCAACAATGCTCCCATGTTGTGCCCTCTCCCGGAAAAGCCTGGACTCCCGGATAGTATCCTGCTCGCCCCGCGGAGTATCTTCCCATGCAGTCCCGCCCTTGCTGGGATTCTCCCCCGGAATCTATTTGCCGACGACCTGTGCGATCTGCTTCAAACCGCGCAATTGTGCCATTTAAGTATAACAATCTGCAAGTTAACGGCCTGCCGCTGTTTTGACGCCACAGAACTGCGCCAGTCAACCCGGCGCAAGTTGTTCAGGGCAATTTCCTGCTCCAAAGCCGCTGATGGCAAGGCTCCGTATCACATTGACGATATGGCGAATCGAATTTGCTGGGCAGCCGATTGTTGGAGTCCAGCATCGTTTTTACGCTGCAAAAGCCAACCATCTGAATTGGCAGTAAAGACCTGCTTGAGCAGATCGTCCGCCGGTGGAATGCCGCAAGTCGACGCAAGCCGAGGATTGATGGCATCGCCCACGGTGCTGCCCTTCTTCTAGGTGGGGGGGAAACGATAGTCTATGTGTATCAGTTGAAAACCCCGAGGGCGCTCACGGGAAGAAGTTTGACGCGTCTACCGGAAGACAATCTAGCCCAAGGCTGGCGACACGCATCACGGATCAAGCTTCATCTGGCTGAGCCGGTGGTATATCCGCAGAGGATTGAGGAGAGTTTGGCATTGAAGAGAACGTTTTTGCTAATGATGTTGGCCGCTGCATGTGCGGTAATTTTGCCCCGATCCGCAGGCGCCCAGATTGCCCCTGAAAAGCCCCACGTCCGGGATACAGGTCCAACCTACAAATACACCGCCTTCGCGGGGTGGGGCTACACCAGCATCAACCAGGTGAACCAATCACGAAGCGGTCTGCAGGGTTTTTCTGTTTCGCTGACGCGTAACTGGGGAAAGTATTTTGGTCTCAGCGCAGATGGAGGCCATTATGCATGGCAGACGACCGCTTCGAACGCCGCAACAGGTAATCCCAGCGTGGATTATTACCTTGGCGGGCCCGAGCTCCACGCGACCCTTTACGGGCCAACCGATATCTTCGTCCATGCCCTGCTCGGAATCGCTCATACAGGAGGTGTGAACATCGCCCCCTCAGCGTCGCCGGCGGGCGGTGTGGGGGTGGGTATGGATTACAAATTCACTCCACGCGTCGCGCTTCGTCTTTCCGGCGACGATGTCTTCTCCGATTTCACCGTCGTTCCATATCAGCACGGAGACTCCCCCCACATCCGATGGAATGCACGTGCCTCGCTGGGACTGGTGTATAAGTTCTAAGATTGGCTCCATTCGCATCCGGCCGATGCCGGATGCGGATAGCGGGTGCGAAGGACCGACGCTGCCAGCTGCCATCAACGCATGGATGACAGAACGAGCTTTCAGCCTTCCTCGGCCTCGCGCAATTTGGCGATCACGGTGAAGTCCTCGAGCGTCGTGGTGTCCCCTTTGATCTCGCCGTGCGTCGCGAGATCACGCAGCAGGCGCCGCATAATCTTTCCGCTGCGCGTCTTCGGCAATGCCTCAGTAAAGCGAATATCATCCGGCCGCGCCAGAGCACCAATTTCTTTGGCTACCCACTTTCTTAGCTCATCCTTGAGTGCTTCACTTGGCTGATTTCCGGTTTCCAGGGTGACAAACGCCGCGATGGCCTGCCCTTTCAGTTCATCAGGACGGCCGACCACTGCCGCTTCCGCCACTTTGGGGTGTGCCACCAGCGCTGATTCGACCTCCATGGTTCCCAGTCTATGTCCGCTTACGTTGATGACATCATCAACACGGCCCATCAGCCAGAAATATCCATCCGCGTCCTGACGCGCCCCATCGCCAGTGAAGTAGCAGCCTGGGACATCACTCCAGTAAGTCTTCTGGAAACGCTCCGGATCGCCGTATATGGTTCTCGCCATGGACGGCCATGGTCTTCGGATAACGAGCAGACCACCACTTCCAGCCGGAACCGGTTCGCCTGAGCGGGTCACCACTTCAGGCTGAATGCCAAAAAAGGGCCGCGTTGCTGAACCTGGCTTTGTGGGGACTGCGCCTGGAACCGGTGCAATCATAATTGCGCCCGTCTCAGTCTGCCACCACGTATCCACGATTGGGCATCGTCCGTGGCCGATCTTCTCGCGATACCACATCCAAGCTTCCGGATTGATCGGCTCGCCTACTGTTCCCAGCAGGCGCAGTGAATCCAGCTTGTATTTGTCCACGTGCTCATCGCCCCACTTGATGAACGCGCGAATCGCCGTAGGGGCCGTGTAAAACACTGTGACCTGGTGATCGTCAACAATCTTCCAAAAGCGAGAAAGATCAGGCCAGTTTGGCGCGCCCTCGTACATCATGACCGTCGCGCCATTTTGCAGCGGGCCATAGACGACATACGAATGACCTGTGACCCAGCCGATGTCTGCCGTGCACCAATAAACATCCTCGTCACGAAGATCGAAGATGTATTTGGTGGTGAGATATGTCTGCACCGCATAGCCACCCGTTGTGTGAACCAGGCCTTTGGGCTTGCCGGTTGTTCCTGAGGTGTAAAGGATGTAGAGGGGATCCTCTGAATCCAAGGGTTCGGCGGGGCAGTCAGACGAAACATTTGCGATAAGTTCACTCCACCAGTGATCGCGCCCCGGCTGCATCTGCACTTCGCACCCTGTTCGCCGAAGGACGACCACGTGCTTTACGGTGTGGCATGCGTGAAGAGCCTCATCAACAGTCCGTTTGAGAGGCACTTGATTGCCACGGCGATAGCTTGAATCCTGCGTCAGAATGGCGATGCATCCGGCATCATTCACACGATCTGCAATGGCAGACGCGGCAAATCCACCGAAGATCACGGAGTGAATCGCACCAATGCGCGCACATGCGAGCAAGGCGATTGCCAGCTCAGGAGTCATGCCCATGTAGATCGCTACACGATCTCCTTTTTGAATGCCGAGTGACTTGAGCGCGTTGGCGAAGCGCTGCACCTCCTGGAGCAATTCAGCGTATGTCAAGCGTCGAACCTCTCCCGGCTCACCCTCCCAGATCAATGCTGTCTTATCGCGCTTTGTGCCAGCGACATGGCGGTCGAGACAGTTGTAGCTCAGGTTGATCTTTCCACCCACGAACCACTTGGCCCAAGGAAGGTCCCAATCGAGCACGCGATCCCATTTCCGAAACCAGTGCAACTCATTCGCGACGTCTGCCCAGAAAATCTCGGGAGCATCGATTGACTTCCGATACATCTCCTCGAACTGCTCAAGGCTTTTTATGTGTGCTTTTGTGCTGAATTCATGCGAAGGAGGGAAAAGGCGATTCTCGCGCAAGACCGAATCAAGATCCTGCTGTGATGACGAAGTTGCAGGCGCGCCGGGAGATGATTGCGTGGAAGACATCGGGATTTCCTCGAGGAAAATGAGTCCACACAAGGCGTCGCGGGATTTTTCCGAGCAACTCCGTCACGGACCTTGCGTCTCGACACACTCTAATGGCATAGATGCAGGGGAATCAAGTAACCATGGGCTCGGACGCACGATCTCGCCTCTGGGTAGGTTCTTGTCAAGTGCCCTTGTGCAGAGAGCCGCTTCAATGCAACGCAGCGAAATGCTGACCAAGGAATCTGCGTCAAGCGATGCATTGCAGGACGAGGGTTATCAATTCAGGCTATCTTCGGCCTCATGCGGCTGCAAATCGCGATCACGGACGCCTAGCAGATAGAGAAGCCCATCCAGCCCAAGGCTGGAAATTGATTGATCTGCACTTTGCCGAACAAGCGGCTTGGCCCGGTAGGCAATGCCCATTCCGGCAAGATTCAGCATGGGAATATCGTTTGCGCCGTCCCCCACTGCAACCACCTGTTCCAGGGAGATGCCTTCTCTTTGTGCAATTTCTCGAAGCAAGGCAGCTTTGCATTCGCCATTGATGATGGGGGGAACTACGCGGCCGGTCACCAGACCGCTGCCAATCTCCAGTTCGTTGGAGTGATACTCGTCGATGCCGAGCCTCTTTTGCAGGGAGCGGGCAAAGAAATTAAAGCCGCCTGAAAGAATCACTGTCTTGTAGCCCAGAAGCTTGAGCGTGCGAATCAGTCGCTCTGCGCCCTCGGCCAGAGGGATGGCGTTGAGGAGGCTGTTGACCTTTTCAACAGGGAGCCCTTCCAGTAATCTAACGCGCCGTGTGAAGCTTTCGTCAAAATTAAGCTCTCCGCGCATAGCGGCTTCCGTAATCCGCGCGACATCTGCCCCCACGCCTGCCAGTTTGGCAAGTTCATCAATCACCTCACCCTGAATGAGTGTCGAATCCATGTCAAAGGCAAAAAGCCTGCGATTGCGACGGAAGATGCTTTCGCGCTGGAAAGCGATATCGATGGAAAGCTCCTGCGCAATATGCAGAAATGCAGCGCGCATGCTCGCTTCACGCAGGGCGTCGCCGCAAATTGCGAATTCGACACATGCATTGACCGGGGCGTTGCAATGAGACAGCTGCCCTGAAAGACGCTCGATTCGTTCGATGTTCATGCTATGAGCCGAAATGGCTGCGCTCACCTGGGCAAGCTGCGAAGCTGTAATAGTGCGGCCAAGCAGCGTCACGATGAAGTGATGCTGCCCCAGCGCATGCAGCCAGTGCTGCAATGCCTCTCGCGGAATAGAGCGAAACCGAGCGTGCAGTTCTAGTTCGGTGGCGCGGGCCTGCAGCGCGCTCTTCAACGGTGCAAAGTCCTCGCCAGCCGGTAATTCAATCAGAATTCCAAGCGCAAGGTGTTCGTGAACAACGGCTTGACCGATATCGAGAATCGCGATGTTGTAGGTTGCCAGGATGCCCGTCAACTGTGCTGTAAGACCTGGTTTGTCGGGTCCGGAAAAGTGCAGAAGTATGGCTTTGCTTCGTGCCGCGATTGTCATGCCTGATTCTCAATATACCGGAGTGAGAAGACCTGTCGCATGCGTGTCGAGGCCGCTGAGTCCGATGCAATGGTGAGCGAACGCCCTATTAGCTACTTCAAGGGAGTGACTTGCTGGGAATGCCGCAATGCCGCCTGCGTGAGCAGGCGAGCCACCTCGCGCACATTTGGTTCAAGAAGCATATTGAGGTGATTCGCAGGAACATCGCAGATATCAAGCTGTCCAAGAATAAGTTCTCCCCATCCGAGCGTCGGATCTTCAATTTCGCTCAAGCTCGTGACACCTTCATAACCGCGATTTGCGGCTCGAAGGAGCATGATGCTACCTGAAAACGGTTTGAACTCATGGTGGGCAATCGCCCTCAAATGTGCATCTTCGATCTGGGCATAGCGCAAATTTGCAGGCGCTTTACCGTTCTTATGGTTATGGCGCGAAGCCATAAGCAACTGCGCCCGATGCACGATCTTCCTGGTCAGGTACTTCCGCTTTAACCGCGCCTTGCGAACAAGGTACATCACTCCGTCGCGGCGCAGATTGTCGAACAGCGCCGATAACTGTTCCCTTGGGCCCAAATGCTTCGAGCTGCCGGGGACAGATGCGTCCATTACCGCAACGAGGGTGGGTTCAATGCCCTGAGCAACCAGTTCACGCGCCATCTCGACTGCCACAAGCCCACCATAGGAGAGCCCACCGATCAGATAGGGACCATTGGGAAGCATTGTTCGCAGTTCCTTGACGTAGGCAGCGGCCATCTCTGTGAGGGTAACGGCGGGCCCTTCTTTATGAACGCTGAGGTAAGGGCGAAAAGCGTAGACTGGCTGATCATTGCCGAGCGCACTGGCGAGAGGCTGATAGAAGAGCACTTCTCCCCCCACAGCATGTACAAAAAACATAGGAACACGATTGCCCCTTGGCTGAATTGGGACGATATAGGACCATTTGGGGGGCTCAGTCTTGCTTGCCGCTAAAGCACCGGTTAACGGCGTGGCTGAATTTGGAACAAGTTCCGCGAGTTGGCGCACTGTGCGTGCCTGAAACAGAGTTGCCAATTCCAAGTCGACCTTGAAGCGATTCTTCATCTTGGCAAAAAGGCGGATGCCAACGAGTGAGTGGCCGCCAAGGGAAAAGAAATCGTCATCTGGTCCGACCTTTTCAATGCCAAGAAGTTCTTCAAACCAGCCCGCAATCGTGTCCTCAACAGAAGAGTCCGCTGCCGGCTCCCGAGTTGAAGCGGTCGTCGCAGGTGAAGCGTTTGCCTTCTCGATCTCCACCGGCTGAGCTGTCACGACCAGGTTTGCGGGGGCATCGCATTGGAGGATGCGCGTCAGAATATCCGCACCGTCCGCTGCGCGTATGCCGATGATCGGCTTCGCATCAAATAACTGCGCCGCGCTGCGAGTTTCGCTTGGCTGCACCCAATTCGAATCCCACGCTGCCTTTGTGGCGTCTTCAATGCGCCGCATCGCAAAGCCTTCAATATCGGCAACGGTCGCTCCAGTTTGGTCGTATACAGTAATGTCGAATCGTTCGAACTCGCCATGCACAATATTGTCCGAGTGGGGCCGAATATGGCTGAACACTCGAGGCGGAAGCGGACGAAAGAGCCGTATCTTCCTATAGGAGACCGGAAAATAGAGTTCATTCGACCCCAGATATTGTTCTGTCAGGTAGAGCGCACATCCAGTCACCATATCCATCAACGCAGGGTGCAGACGAAGCGTTGACGTTTCCGCCGCAAAGGCTGGATCCAATTCAAGCTCCGCCCATCCTTCACCGTCTCCAATCCCAATGGACTTGAGCGAGCGCCAGCGGGCGCCGAAGGTAAAGTAGCGCTCTTGCTCGGTCCTGCGCTGCTCGTCAAATGTGATCCGGCGCTGGCTGCAGCGAGCGGCAATGGTCTGTATGTCTGTACGAAGGTGCTCGGGTGGCCTACCAGCAACAATCCTGCCCGTGCAATGCTCTGTCCATCCCTCTCCACTAGCCACCACCGAAAAGTCAAAGGGACCCTGGGCGGCAAAGCCGGCCTCGGAGCGCTTCAACTGTACACGCACTTCCCTGCTCTGATCTTTGTCAAAGGTGAGCGGCGCAAGAAAGTAGACATCTTGCAGCTCGACAGGAAGCTCGATTGCCCCCCTGGCGAAGGCTCCCGTCACCAGTTCAAGATATCCGGTGCCCGGCACCAGACACCGTCCTGATTTGAATGCGTGCTCAGCTACCACCCAGTTCTTGGCTGGGGACATCTCAGATGCAAACACAGTGGCGTGCGGAGTATCCAGCAAACGGCGTTCAAGCCATGGATGAGGCGAGCCTGATCGCGTACCCATCCCTCCATCCATCCAGGCGCCCCAGTTAATGGCTGTAACCACGCCGCGTCGACTTGCTGCAAATGCATCGAGAAAAGCATTCGCAGCGGCGTAGTCGATTTGTCCGGCAGGAGGAAGAATCGAACTGATGGAAGAAAATAGGACAAAGCAATCCAGGTCCTCTGTTCGCAATGCTTCTTCCAACACAAGCGTCCCTCGTACCTTGGGATCAAGAACGCGAAGAGCTGATTCTTTCGATTTCAGCATCAAGGGGCCGTCGTCCAGAATTCCTGCGGCATGAAAGACGCCGTCAATCTTTTCAAAGCGCGCTTTCGCCTCCGCTACAACGCGCCGCATCTCGGTTGGGTTTGAGACGTCGGCTGTCGCCAGGAGCAATCCACCGGCAGACTCCCGAATCGAAATGAGCTTCCGGATCCGATTCTTTTCCTGCTCAGATAAAGCGGAATCGTCCAATGTCTTTTGCCATTGCGACTCTGCGGCCACCCCTGCTCTACTGACCAGGATCAGACGCGCTCTAAAGGTACGAGCCAAATGATCTGCCAGAGCGAGTCCAAGCGCTCCGAACCCACCGGTGATGAGATAGACACCGTTCTGCCGTAATGTCCTGCGTTTCGTTCTTGCAGCTAAATTGAATGGTTCAAGGGCCTCAGCGAATCGCTCGCCATTGCGATAGACCGCGTTTTGCTTGCTCTCGACCAGTGCCTCAGCAATCAGCAATCGCGCGGCCTGGGCCGGATCCCGATCTTCATGCCCCAAATCAATGGCGCGACAAGTGATTGAGGGAATTTCCTTGGTCACAACGCGCGCCGGGCCCATCAAGACGGCTCGCTCCGGATGCTGGATTGCCTCAACCCCTACTTGTTGCAGACGATTCGAGACCAGCAAGATTTCGACATCTGGAACATCGCGATTCGCAAGGGCTTGCGCCACAAAAAGCGGCGTGAAAAAGCTGCGGTCGAGCAATTCCTCGGTCGTCATCCGGTCACTTTCGAGAAGGACCGGCCACAGGTAGAGGATCCGACTGTTTTCAAACCCTGCATCAACCAAGCGGTCCACCAGGCTGGTGGAGTCCTCGCTGGAACCAGGCATCATGGTGAAATGGAATTGCTTCGTCGAACGGAAGCTCTTCCCGATGTCGACAGTCGCAACACGATGTCCGGCAGCAGTGAGCTGCTTTGCGACCTCGCTGCCAATCCCGAGTGAATCGCGAAAAATCACCCACGAGCGGCGCTTTGACGACTCCACTCCTTTTGGGGATTCCACTTTCCAGGTGGATTGATAGGTCCGCAGCGGACCTTCCTTTGGGACAAATTTTTCAGCGTCAGGGGCGCGAGAATCCGAACGGGGATCTGGCTCAATCCAGAATTTTTGATGGTCAAACGGATAGGTAGGCAAAGGAATCCGTTGAACTGAGTCGGGTGCATGTGCAGCACGCCAGTCCAGCGTAACGCCGCTTGCCCAGATTTGTCCGGCCGTGTGGAGTGCGCAGCGAAGACTCGACATCTTTTCGCGTGGGTGTGGCAGGGTTTGAAATGCCTTCGCGCCGGCGCCACCTATCTGCCGAGCATGCGAAGTCAACACGTTGCCGGGACCCGTTTCGATGAGGAGTTGGCCAGGCGTTTTCAGCAACTCCGTAAGACAATCGGAGAAGCGCACGGTGCTTCGAATGTGGCGCGCCCAGTAGGCTGGGTCAGTGGCCTCTTCCGACTTGATCCAGGATCCGGAGACATTGGACAGATACGGAATGACTGGTGGCCTCAGAGTGATGCGGCGCACCGCGGCCTCAAAGGGAGCAAGCACCGGGTCCATCATCGCGGAATGAAAGGCATGAGAGGTCAATAAGCGCCGGCATTCGACGCCACGCGTCGTCATCGCCGATTCGAAGGCGGTAATTTCATCCGATGAACCTGAAACGACGCATGTATTCGGATTGTTGATAGCTGCGACGGAAACTGCACCCGTTAACTCAACCTCACTTGCTGGAAGTTGGATTGCCAGCATGGCACCGGGGGGAAGATCGAAAATCATCTGTCCGCGCAGCGCAACCAATCGCAACGCGTCTTCCAGAGAGAAGACACCAGCAAGGCACGCAGCGACGTACTCACCAATGCTATGACCGACCATGGCTGAGGGCTGAATGCCGAGACTCTTCCACCAGCAAGCCAATGCATATTCCACCGCGAATAATGCAGGCTGCGTCAGCCAGGTTTCTTGAAGTCTTTGCGCTGCGATTTCGCGCTGGTTTTCGGAGGGATAAATTACATCTACAAGGTCGATACCGAGATCGGGATGCAGAATCTCAGCACATCTGCGAAGTGCATCCTTGAAGACCGGCTCGTGCCGATCGTGATCCAATCCCATTTCAACGTATTGCGATCCCTGCCCTGGAAACAGGAAAGCGACCGCTGGTGAAGTTCGGTTCGCAGTTCCGGATATCGGCGCCTTTGAAATAGGCTCGGGGAGAATTGCATATCCCTCCGAATCCGCTTCAACGACGCAAGCACGACGATGCGAAAAGGCCTGCCGTCCAATCTGGCAGGTCCAGGCGACATCAGCCAGATGCAGGTGAGGATGTTCATGAATATGCGCACTGAGTCGGGTCCATGCCTGATCCGCCGCAAATTGGGATTTGGCTGATGTCACCACTAGTTCGTAGGGCTTGTTTGTCCGCAGCAGGCGCTGTGGCGGCGCTTCTTCAAGGACGACATGCGCATTGGTGCCGCCAATGCCAAGGGCGGTCACGCCTGCTCGGCGAGGCCTGTCTTTACGGTCCCACGGCGTCAGCTGGCTTGCGATAAGAAAGGGGCTCGTATCGAGTTCGATATGTGGATTGATGGATTTGAAATGAAGCGTTGGAGGAATCTCAGCATGCTCCAAGGCGAGAGCAGCCTTCATGAGGCCACCCACCCCTGCGGCTGCATCCAGGTGACCGACATTCGATTTGAGAGATCCGAGCGCACAGAATCGAGCACGTTGAGTGGTCCTGCGAAATGCCTGCGTCAGAGCCCGCACTTCGATTGGGTCGCCCACCTTTGTCCCGGTGCCATGAGCTTCGACATAGTCAATGTCATCTGCAGAGACTCCGGCGAAATCGAGAGCTTCGGCGATCACCTCCGCCTGGCCATCGACACTGGGTGCAAGGTAGCCTACTTTGCGGCCTCCGTCGTTGTTGATTGCGGACCCCAGAATGACGGCGCGAATATGATCACGGTCTTGAATTGCATCTTCCAGGCGCCTGAGAACCACGATTCCAAGCCCGCTGGCGAAGACGGTCCCGCTGGAAGAGGCGTCGAATGCCCGGCAATGGCCATCGCGCGAAAGGATCTCGCCTTCCCGGTATAAATAGCCCTGGCCGTGTGGCACCTCAATCGTGACGCCGCCGGCGAGCGCCATATCGCATTCGAAGTTCAGCAGGCTCTGGCATGCCAGATGCACCGCAACGAGCGATGTTGAACATGCGGTTTGCACGTTAATGCTTGGTCCGCGCAGATCGAGCTGGTACGAGACGCGCGTGGCCAGAACGTCCTTGTCGTTGCCGGTCTGCTTGAGCTGGAAGAGTCCGGCAGTCTCCACGAGGCGACGATTTGCAAGGAGATTGTGAATCAGGTAGCTGTTCAGTCCGGACCCGGCGAAGACGCCGATCGAGCCAGAAAATTGCTGGGGTGGACACGCCGCATCCTCCAGCGCTTCCCATGCGCACTCGAGGAAATGCCTATGTTGCGGATCCATGATGGCCGCATCCCGCGGGCTGAAGCCAAAGAATGATGCATCGAACAGGGCGAGGTCATCCAGGATCGCTGCGCGCTTGACGTAATTCGCTTGAGAGAGTTCTTCAGGTGTCGCGCCTGCTTGCAGCAGCTCTTCATCGGTCAAATCGCGAATCGATTCCACGCCATTCCGAAGGTTACGCCAGAAC
The DNA here is from genome assembly GCA_021813745.1 of Acidobacteriota bacterium. Classification (GTDB taxonomy): domain Bacteria; phylum Acidobacteriota; class Terriglobia; order Terriglobales; family Acidobacteriaceae; genus Telmatobacter. The sequence continues at coordinate 74,876 of JAKAJO010000007.1, read as the reverse complement.
TCTTCGACATTGCGTGCGCCGGGAAAGCGCCCGGCCATACCGACAATGGCGATCGCGGAAGATTTCATGGAGTCTCTCTAGCGTTGGCGAGCGAGCCGACGACGCTGCGCTCGATCTGAATTTCCCTCATTCACAGCAGTCCCTTCCAGATGCGCAGTGAGCGCGTTGATGGTAGGAAACTGAAACAAATCGACGAGTGAAATTTCCCGACTTAACTCCTCCTGCAATCTGGAATGGACCTCTGCCACCGTCAATGAGTGGGCGCCAAGATCGAAGAAATTCTCATCGTGAGAAAATGCGCCAACGCCGAGTGCATCCTGCCAAATGCGTGCGACCAACTCACCCAATCCATGGCGGGACTCTTTCGAATACCCATCATGATCGACTGGATCCGCCTGCGGGGGTAGCATGTTGAGCAGGGCTTTGCGATCAATTTTTCCGTTATCCGTCATTGGAAGATGCGGCAAAAGCACAATAGCGGAGGGGACCATGAATTCCGGAAGGCGCTCCGCGAGCGCGGTGCGAAGGCTGGATCCCCGGACTTGTACCGGTGCCTCTGGAACGACATACGCTACGAGACGAGGGTCGCCTTGCCGGTCTTCGCGCAGAACGATAACCGCCTGGCGAATTCCAGGCATCTGCTCCAGCACCGCCTCGATCTCTCCCGGCTCAATGCGGTGCCCACGCAATTTGATCTGGTAATCATTCCTTCCGAGAAAGTCCAAGCCTCCGTCCGGACGAATCTTCACCAGATCTCCCGTGCGATAAACACGACGCCCTTTGCATGCAGGCAGGTTGAGAAATCGTTCCGTCGTTAGCTCGGGTCGGTTGAGATATCCCCGTGCCACTCCATCTCCACCGATAAACAGTTCCCCAGGTTCCCCTTGCGGGACCGGTTGCAATGCCTCGTCCAGCAGGTAGACCTGCGTGTTTGCGATCGGTGTTCCGATTGGAACGGTGGTGCCGGGCTCTTCCACACGGCCGCAGGTTGACCACACGGTTGTTTCTGTCGGGCCATACATGTTGAGTATCTCGCCGTGAAAGACCTGGCGCAGCTTTCGAATCAGGGAAGACGGAACCGCTTCTCCACCTAGAAGTACCTTACTGAGCCCTCCGAGAGAGGCGAAAGCTCGAGTGTCCAACATCATCAGCCTAGCGAGGGACGGTGTCATCTGCAGATGCGTGACGCCGTGACGCTGGATCTCATCTGCCATGTCGGACCAACCATCCTCACCATGCAGAACGACCGTAAAGCCACGGGTCAGCGTCCACAAGAGTTCTAGAACTGATATGTCGAACGAAATGCTGGTTACAGCGAGCCAAACACCATATGACGTGCCCAGGATCTGGTCCATTGCGGCAAAGAAATTCAGCACGTTGCGATGTTCGATCATCACCCCTTTGGGCTTGCCGGTTGAGCCCGATGTATAGGTTACATACGCCAGATCCGTGGAGGAGCCCGTTGCACCAATCGGTTCAAGCTGTCCCGAAGCCTCATCGGTCAGAACCACAGCCGGTCCGCTCGGCAGAGTCGGGAGTTGACTCTGTGTGCGGGACGTGGCGAGCAACACCTTCATAGCGGAGTCTTCAATGATCCACGCCAGGCGCTCCCGCGGGTAAGAGGGGTCGAGTGGTACATAGGCGCCGCCCGCTTTCAGAATACCGAGCATGGCTGTGATGAGATCGGCATTCCGCTCCACAGAAAGTCCCACCAGCGAACCTGGTTCCACTCCCTGCCGCTTTAAACACGCTGCCAGGACTCCCGAACGCGCGTCCAGATCCCGGTAGCAGAGGCTGGTTGTACCAGCAACGACTGCGACCGCATCCGGAGTCCGCATAGCCTGCTGAATGAAGGCTTCAGCGACTGTGATGTCGCGCGGATAATCGACTACCGGGCCGTATCGCTCATGCTCCGCAACGGCTGACATAGTAGTCCTCCAGGAATAAATCTTCGATACCGGTGCCAAGGAACGTCTCAATGGCTTCATCCGGCGTATTTACGATGGGCTGTCCCTTCACGTTGAAGCTTGTATTCAACACCATCGGGCATCCAGTTACTTCTCCAACGGCACGCAATAGCGAATGAAAATCCGGATTGTCTTTTGCCGAGACCGTCTGCAACCTTGCCGAGCCATTGACGTGAGTGATAGCCGGGAACGATGCGCGAAACTCCGGGCGCACATCCACGATCGAAATCATATAGGGTAAATCGGTATCTGGAGCGACTTCGAACCAGCGATGCGCTTCTTCCATTGCGCAGGCAGGTGCAAACGGGCGGAATGCCTCGCGCTTCTTCACCATGGCGTTGATGCGGTCGCGCATCTCCGGGTGGCTTGGATCGGCAAGAATGCTTCGTCCTCCCAGTGCCCGTGGACCATACTCCATTCTCCCGCGAAACCATGCGATTACACGTCCTGCGGCGATCAACCGAGCCGCCGCGCCAAAGGTGGCGGCCGGTGACTCCAGCTTCTTCCATTCGATTCTGCCGTCGAAGTGACGGAGCGCCGTTTCAATAGCAGCGTCTCCATACGCAGGGCCCAGCAGTGGAACGGGCATCCGGCTCTGGGGTAATGGATCACGCAGAGAAGCACGATACAGCGCCGCCCCAAGCGCCGTACCATCATCACCCGCGACCGGCTGGATGAACACTTCATCAAAAAGTCGTGATCGGACAAGCTTACCGTTTGCGGTGCAGTTCAATGCGACACCACCGGCCAGCGCAATGCGACGCATCCCGGTCTGCTTGCCAAAGTGCTCGCAAACATGCAGGACCACGCGCTCCAGACATTCCTGCAGCGCGGCGGCCACATCTTCATGGACACTATTGACGGACTGATTCGCCTGGCGACGAGGGACGAGATTTTCGTCGAGCCAGGCTCGCGTCGCAAGATAGCTTTCCCGCTCTGCTCGCGTCTGGTTCATCTTCAGAATCGGGATACGAATGGTGCCATCGTCGCGAAGCTCCACAACCTTCTCAAAGAATGAGCGATATTTTGCCGGATTGCCATAAGGCGCGAGCCCCATGATTTTGTACTCATCGGAATTGAAATCGAATCCCAAATGAAGAGTTACGAGCGAGTACAAGACGCCGATCGAGTCATTTGCACCGACCGTGCGTAGCTTCTTCAGGGTTCCGTTGGTGAAGGTGTAGATACTAAGGCTCTCTACTTCGCCCATTGCATCGTTGACGACCACAAGGCATTCATCCCAACCGGAAACAAAGGCTGCACTGGCGGCATGCGCAAGGTGGTGTCCGACAGAGATGACTCTCTCTTCCGGGAAACCGGGCAGTTCGCGTCTTACCTGTGCAATGAGGGCTTCCCGCGAAAAGACTGTCTGGTACAACTCTTCAGACACAGGATCCTGCGCATAAAGCGATCGATAGGGTGCGTAGTCGAACCCGTGCGCGATTTCATCGATTTCGCAGATGGAGAGGCCCGCTTTTTGCAGGCAAAAATGAATTGCGTCGATGGGAAAGCTTCCCGTGTGCTTCTTCCGCGAGAAGCGCTCCTGTTCAGCAGCTGCAACGACTCTTCCATCCACAATCAGTGCGGCTGCGGCATCCATCCCCTGGGCAATACGGTATTCGCGCTCGTCCAGTCCAGGCCATTTTGCCATTTTGAAGGGTACGGCGTTTTCCAGGCCACTGATACCAATAATTTTCATTTCTAACCTTCCAAGGCAAACGGGAAAAACTCTAATCCTGAGCGGGCCGCGAGACGGCTCGGGGGACGGAAGCCCGCATGGCTCAAATGTAGTTTTACATTCACGGACATGCAGTGACCTTATCACTTTCGTGTCATTGGCTTCCGACCATTGCCCATACCGCACAGGAAAGCTTCGGTGCATCGCAAGTCGATCAAACATCCGCTGCTATTGGGCAAGCTCCCCGCATTGCGCTCTACGAGTGTCATCTCCCGAAAACCTCAGATGCTGAGTGTCATACGAAAATTTTGATTCAACAGATCAAATATCTATGCTCGAATCGCCGCAGTGATTCCGGGAAGCCCTTTGCCGATCTGCCGAGTCCTCTGACCTATTTCTCTTGCCGCTTTCGTTCCTTCACCTTGGTGGCAGGAACTCCGGCATACACGCCCCAGGCCTCAAGATCGTGGGTTGCAACCGAGGCGAGTCCAAGTACCGCGCCCTCCCCGATGTTGACTCCCGGGCTTACGCACGCCTTCGCACAGATCCAGGCATAGGCTCCCACATCCATCGAGTATGCCAGCAAAGGAAAGGCCGGGTCATCAAAATCATGTGTCGCACCGCAGAGATATGCGCCCTGCGACACGATGGCATGACTGCCGAATCGCATTGGAGCCGGGTTATAGATTTCAGCACCATCTCCTGCCGTCACCTGATCGGCGCAGATAAGATTCCAGGGCGCCCAGACTCGTGATCCCGGATAAAAATGGCAATTTGGTCCCATTTGAGCACCAAAAATCCGGAGCAGCATTGTGCGCCAACCGTGCATGGGACGTGGGGAGATTCGATAGAGCAACATCCAGGTCACGTTCCAGACCAACCGAAGCAGGCGATTCTTGACTGAAAATGCCGGCCTCAGATACGGATCTTTCGCCGTCTCTGGAGAGATGTGACGCGCGGCATGATATTGCAATTGCTTCGCCATGATCCTGATCGCGCTCCCATTCATGCGATCTCTTTCTTCACCATTGTGAACAAGCGAACGGGATCGTTCCCTCGCCGATCGGAAATCCACCGGAGCGCATGATCATCGTAGCCGATTCAACCATACGATGCTGTTCTATTCCATTCGCGATTGTGACAAGCAGTTGTCCGGAAACAACAGGGCCGCGCACAGAAGTACGCGGCCCTGTTGTTTTCCACTCGACTTTCTGTTACTTGGACACCAGCGGGCGAGTGCTCAACGAGCCGTCCTTGTAGCCCTTGGCAATCGCATCGATGGAGATCGGCTTGTAGTCGCCTGCGTGGCCAGCCTGGCCGAACTCACGCATGCGCTGTGCAACCACCTTAGCCATTGCTTCGCGGGCCGGCTTCAGGTAATCCCGCGGGTCGAACTTCTCGGGCGTCTCCGCAAAGACCTTGCGAATAGCGCCAGTGATGGCGAGGCGGTTGTCCGTGTCAACATTGACTTTGCGGACGCCGTTCTTGATGCCAAGCTGAATCTCTTCTACGGGCACTCCCCAGGTCGGCTTCAGCTTGCCGCCGTACTGGTTAACGATGTCCTGCAATTCCTTCGGCACCGACGAACTGCCGTGCATTACCAGGTGGGTCTTAGGCAGCATTTTGTGAATCTTGATGAGGACATCCATCTTGAGAACAGAGCCATCCGGCTTTTTAGTGAATTTATAGGCGCCATGGCTGGTGCCGATGGCAATGGCAAGGGCATCGACGCCGGTGCGCTCGGCAAACTCAACGGCCTGATCCGGATCAGTAATGTGCTCAAGGCCTGTGCCGCCCGCGCCATGGCCGTCTTCTACGCCGCCCAGAACTCCGATTTCGCCTTCCACAGTGACGCCACGCTCGTGGGCGTAATCGACGACGCGACGGGTGACTTCCACATTCTCTTCAAAGGTGGACGGCGTCTTGCCGTCTTCTTTGAGTGAGCCATCCATCATGACCGATGTGTAGCCAAGAGCGATGGCGCTCTTGCAGGTTTCGAAGCTGTTGCCATGGTCCTGATGCATGGCGATGGGAATGTCGGGGTTGAGTTCAGCAGCCGCCTCAATAAGGCGGAAAAGGTAAAGATCCTCAGCGAAGGCGCGTGCGCCCCGGCTGGCCTGGACAATCACGGGCGACTTGGTCTCACGCGCCGCCATCATGATGGCCTGAATCTGTTCCATATCATTGACGTTGAATGCGCCGACGCCGTATCCGCCCTTGGCGGCCTCGTCGAGGAGCTGCCGCATGGAGACTAATGGCATAGGAATTCTCCTTCTGGGTTGGTCCGGCCGCCTGTTCGCTCGGATCCTCAGTGGCGGGAAATCAGCCCTTGAGGCGGCAGGAGCTGCAATCATCTATATGGTAGCAGACAGAGACAATCAGAAAATGTGCTGGATGGCACATCTCATTTCCATCGAGACGAACCGTTGGCGCACTATGGAATAATCCCTCCGTGCCACTTGCAGCTCTCGTGCCCCCTCCCAGCTGGTATCTGCTGCTTTGCGCCGCTGCGACGGTCGTCGCACTCGTGGTTCTTATTGCAAGGCTCAGGCTGCATCCAGCGCTGGCATTGGCAGCATCGGCATTCGGACTGGGAATCATTGCGCACATGCCCCTGAGCAAGGTGCCTGTCTCCTTCGCGAACGGTGTCGGCGGGCTGATGGGGCACATTGCGATGATTCTCGGCCTGGGGGCAATCCTCGGCCGTCTCCTTGCAAGTTCCGGCGGAGCAGCGGCTCTGGGGCGAGCCCTTGTCGATCGCTGCGGGGAACGCGGTCTGCCCTGGGCTTTGCTGGGCCTCGGATTGCTCGTTGGTCTCCCTGTTTTCTTTGAGGTTGGCCTCGTCCTGATGATGCCAATTGTCGCCGCAGCAGCACGACGCAGCGGCAAGACGCCGATCCTGGTCGGCATTCCCCTGCTTGCAGGACTTTCCATTGTGCATGGCACCCTTCCCCCGCATCCCGCCGCCATGCTTGCAGTGGTGCAATACCACGCGGACATGGGCCGCACCATTCTTCTTGGCCTGCTGGTCGCTTTGCCTGCAGGCATCATGGCAGGGCCAGTGCTTGGATGGTTTCTCGGCCGCCTCAGGTCAGGAGAACTCGCTGCAGCATCGGCAGCTTTGATGGACGATGCGCTCGTGATCTTTGAGCCGCAACTCCTCGCGGAAGCCGAGCTCTCTACGGCGCCAGTAGGGCCAACTCCGGCGCCAGCTGGGCCGATCCGCGCCGCCGCTGCAGTTTTGCTTCCGATTGCTCTTATCTTCCTCGGCAGTTGGGCCGATATTCTCGCCACACCAGGCCTGCGTTCCAATCAAGTGCTTCATTTCGTAGGCAGCCCCGATGTTGCCCTTCTTCTTGGTGTCCTCATGGCCCTCGTCACCCTGGGCCCACACATTCAGACTGGCCGCCACCACGGCCGCGAGTTGTTGCGCAGACTGACTGGAGAGTCCTTTGAGCCCATTGCCAACGTGCTCCTCATTCTGTCCGCTGCCGGAGGCCTCAGTGGAATCCTGCGGGACTCCGGCGCCGCGCAGGCCACAGTCTCGCTTGCCCTCAGCGCACACATGCCGCCGCTGGTCCTGGCATGGTTGCTGGCTGCGGTCGTCCGCGTCTCCATGGGTTCAGCCACCGTGGCCATGGCCGTTGCTTCCGGAATTCTGGCGCCGATGGCGGATCACCTCGGCGTCCGGCCGGAGCTATTAGTTCTGGCCACAGGCACAGGCTCGCTCATCTTCTCGCAGGTCAATGACCCGGGCTTCTGGATGATTCAGTCCTTTTTCAATCTCGATATGAAGGAAACCTTTACGACCTGGACCATTCTGGAAACTGTGCTCTCCGTTGTTGGATTTCTTGGCACTCTGGTTCTATCCGCCGTCCTTCGGTAAAACACCTGCTTTTCATGCGACCGTATGCCGCTCAATATTTATCTTGCGCGCCCACCTCGCATGTGCGAAGTTCACTTCATGTCCCAGATGAACCTGCGTACCCTGCTCGCTTCCGCCGTGCTCCTGGGCTGTTCGCTCTTTGCGCCTGCACAGTCCAACTCGCCCGCCGCCACCAAGCCGCTGTATCCCGATTACCCCAGCGAGACACCTGCCCAACTCGTTCCCAACACCAGCAGCTTTGACTACTCGCGACGCGACGTGATGATCCCTATGCGCGACGGTGTCCGCCTTCATGCGGTCATCCTCGTGCCGAAAGGCGCCGCGCACGCGCCCATCCTGCTCACGCGCACACCCTACAACGCCGACCAGCTCACCAGCCATGCCTCCAGCTCGCATCTCGGGCCAACCCTTTATGGCTATGACAATGCCACCGACGTCATCGTTGAAGGGGGATATATCCGTGTCGTCGAAGACATTCGCGGCAAGTACGGCTCCGAGGGCGACTACGTGATGAACCGTCCGATCCACGGGCCGCAGAACCCAACGCCTGTGGATGAATCAACCGACACGTACGACACCATCGACTGGCTCATCAAGAACATCCCGGAAACCAATGGGAAAGTTGGCATTCTTGGCATCTCCTATGATGGCTTTCTGCCCCTCATGGCTCTCGTTCATCCGCACCCGGCTCTCAAAATCTCCGTGCCCATGAACCCCATGGTCGATGGCTGGATGGGCGACGACTGGTTCCACAACGGCGCCTTCCGCCAGCAAAACATGCCCTACATCTACGAGCAGGAAGGCACGCGCGGAGGCGGCTTCCTCGGCGCCGGAGGCAACTCCGCGTGGTGGACCTCGACCTTCGACGACTACGACCTATACATGCGCGCCGGTTCAGCTGGCGAGCTCGGCCGCGAGCATGGCATGGAACAGGTTGGCTTCTGGAACAAGATTCTCGCTCACCCGGCGTACGACGCCTTCTGGAGCGAGCAGGCCGTCGACAAAGTCCTCGCCGACTACTACGCCCACAACCCGATGGATGTCCCCATTCTGCTCGTCCACAGCCTATGGGATCAGGAAGATATCTACGGCGCACTCGCCGTCTACAGGGCCATCAAGCCGCTCGACAAGACCAACGACAAGGTGTTCCTCGTCCTCGGCCCCTGGCATCACGGGCAGGAGATTGAGGACGCCGCTTCCCTCGGATCCATTCGCTTCGGCTCGGACACCGGCACATGGTTCCGCCAGAATGTCCTGCGCCCGTTCCTCGACCACTACCTGAAAGATGACGCCCCGGCTGATCCGCAGGTCGCTCACGTAACGGCATTTGAAACCGGAACGAACCGCTGGCAGCAGCTCACCGCCTGGCCCACCAACCCCGCCACAAAGCCGCTCTATCTGCGGGCAGGCTTCAAGCTCAGTTTCAACCCTCCCACCGCGTCAGACCATGCTTCAAAAGCAGGTATGTCCTCAGATGCCGCAAAGGATCCGACCGTGGAAGCATCGGACGCATACGTCTCCGACCCCGCCAAACCTGTGCCCTACCGCGCGCGCCCCTCGCAGCCCATCGGCTATGACCCGCCCCTGACTTGGCCACAGTGGCTCGTCGATGACCAGCGCGAAGCCTCCGGTCGCACCGACGTGCTCACCTATACCTCCGATGTCCTTACCAAACCGGTCCACATTCTGGGCAGGCCCCTTGTGCATCTCGTCGCGTCCACCAGCGGAACCGACTCCGACTGGGTCGTCAAGCTCATCGATGTCTACCCCGACGAGGTCGCCGGCCAGCCGGAACTCGGCGGCTATCAGCTCCCCATCGCCATGGACATCTTCCGAGGCCGTTATCGCGAGAGCTTCGCCACTCCTAAGCCCATCGCGCCCAACAAGCCGCTGCTCTACCAGTTCGCGCTGCCTGCGGCCAACCACGTCTTTCTTCCCGGTCACCGCATCATGGTGCAGGTGCAGTCCAGTTGGTTCCCACTCTATGACCGCAACCCGCAGACCTTCGTTCCCAACATCTTCTGGGCCAAGCCAGACGACTATCAGAAAGCGACCCAGCGCATCTACCACGCTCCCGGAGAAGCCAGCGCGATTGAGCTGCCGATTGTGGATACAAAATAGCCTCGCATCGCGCAGAGGGCGGTGCGATTACACTCCCAGCACCGCCCGCTGCGCAGCAAATATCTCCTTCAACCCGGCTTCCGCCAGGTCAATCAAGCCATTCAACTGCGCACGGGAGTAGCTGCCCTTTTCTGCTGTGGCCTGCGTCTCCACCAGGCCTCCGTCGGCGGTCATCACCACGTTCATATCCACTTCGGCCTGCGAGTCCTCTTCGTAACAAAGATCCAGCAGCATCGCTCCCTCGACGATACCCACGGACGTGGCGGCCACCAATTGCCTCATGGGGGAGCTCTTGAGCGTACCTGCCTTCACGAGCGCATTGAGGGCAATCCCAAGAGCCACGGCAGCGCCCGTAATGGCCGCGGTTCGCGTTCCACCGTCTGCCTGAATGACGTCGCAGTCCAAAATCACCGTTCGTTCGCCCAGCGCTTGAAGGTCCACCACGGAACGCAGACTGCGCCCAATCAGACGCTGAATCTCGTGGGTCCGGCCACCAATTCGGCCCTTCTCGCTCTCGCGCGGAGTGCGCGTTACCGTCGATCGCGGCAACATCGCATACTCGGCCGTCACCCAGCCCCTGCCGCTGTTGCGCCGCCACCCTGGGACGCCCTGCTCAATCGTCGCGTTGGTCAGAACGCGCGTGTTACCCAGAGTCACCAGGACGGAGCCCTCGGCAGTGCGCACAAAATCCGGGGTCAGTGTCAAAGGACGCAGTTGCGCTGCAGAGCGCCCACCCGGCCGGAATAATCCGGAAGAATCGTTCGTTTGCATAAGGGGATTGTAGGGTACTGAGCCGCTCCCGATTCGGAAATGGACACCGCCGCCGATGTGGACGGATTTGGAACAAGTCAGCCCAGTTTGGGAATTAAATGCAAGACATTCACATTCAATGAGTTATTGGCGATCCAAGACCCGTCTTTCCCATTTTGAATCAATCCCCAACCTGCGTGAAGACCAGCAGGAGCGTTGCAGATTCCATATAACTCTCTTCTTTTCAGTCAATTGCTCGCAATGTGCAACTTTGGCACACAGCGTGTAATTAAGAGGGCGCGTCCCGGATGGGGAATTGGAATGATCGGGACTGCAAGGAAGGGAAAGTTCTCCATGGACATGCTTGAACCGGCCGTTGACGCACAACTTCGAGACGTGATGCCTGTTGCTGGTCTTCAGATCCCAAACCCACAAACTACCTTCACGTCCTCTTCAGACGCGTTCTCTGCCCTCGCGCATGATACCCGCAATATGCTGGCGGCATTGGATTTGTACTGCGACTTGCTCGGGGAGCCTGGTGTTCTTTCTCCTGACCATCAACATTTCGGCAGGGAGTTGAAGATGATCGCAGCCTCGAGCCGGCGGCTCGTGGAGAAAATGGGCGCTCTCAGCACGCCGCGGTCGCAGAGCGACTGCGCGAGTGTCGAATCATCGAAGACACTGCCCCCTCCTGGGCTGAATGTGTTGAGGCCTGTAGCCGTCCAGGCGCAGCGCTGGAAGGATATTCCCGAGATGCCCATTTCCAATTTGGCGGATGAGCTCCGGAGTTGTCAGAACCTACTCTCCGCTTTAGCGGGTCCCTCCATTCACGTCAACTTTGAGATCTGCGGGTGTGCTCTTCCGGTCCGGATGACTGGAGAAGAACTGACCCGTGTCCTCGTCAATCTGGTGAAGAATGCGCGAGAAGCGATGACCAGCGAAGGGTGGATACGCGTCAGTCTTCGGGAGTATCCAACGGAGACCAGTATCAACCGATGGATCACTCTTAAGGTGGAAGACAATGGTCCGGGAATTCCGCGTGATGCGCTTGAGACGATTTTTGAGTCAGGCTACACCACCCGAGGCTTCGGTCACGAAGGGAGTACGCCAGGCTCGTGGCCTGTGACTCATCGCGGCATGGGGTTAACCATTACCCGCGCGATTGTGGAAAAGGCTGGAGGCTCGATCCACGCCGCTGTTCGCGATCCTTTCGGTGCGTGTTTTCAGGTCGAACTTCCGGCAAGCAATGCAGTGTAATCCCGGCACTTTTGCGTATCCCTCGCGTCTGCCATCAAAACCTATCTTCGATGAGGCGACTACAATGCTTGCAGCAGCAATCCATACAAATGCCATGGAGTTTCTCCCTCAACCAAGCACGCCTGTGCCCCGATTCCATCTGCTGGTGGTTGATTCGGATGCAGCCGTTCGATCCGCCTGCGGCGAGATTGCGACAAGCCTGGGCTACGCGGTGGACAGCACTGCGGATATGGAGCAGGCACGCAGCCTGATCCGCGGGCAGGCAGTTGATATTTTGCTCGTCAATCTCCCGTACGGCAGTCATCGTGGACTTGACCTGATTGCAGACGTCAAGCTTCTCTTCCCTCAGCTTTCGATCATCGCCATGACGGCTACGAGTTCAGTGAATGCTGCGGTCGAGGCGATGCGGTGCGGCGCAACAGATTACCTGACCAAACCCTTTGCGGTAGACGAACTGACCTCCGTGCTGGACCGCGCGGCGAACCGCCTTACAACCGACACCATCACCCGCCAGCTGCGCGAGCGGCTGCGATTATCCCAGGGACTGGGCGCCATGATCGGGCGATCCCTTGAGATGGAAAAGCTTTATCGCATCCTGTCGAAGGTTGCGCTGAGCACCCACCCTGTTCTGATTCTTGGGGAAAGTGGCACCGGGAAGGAACTGGTTGCGCGCACGATTCACGCCTATGGTCCGAATGCGCAAAAGCCTTTTCTGCCGGTCGACTGCAGTTCTCTTGTGCCGACTCTTATGGAGAGCGAATTGTTCGGCTATGTGAAGGGCGCATTCACTGGCGCGAACCGCTCGCGGGACGGATTGCTGGTCTCGGCTGAAGGCGGCACTGTCTTTCTGGACGAAATTGGGGAACTCTCGCTTGATCTTCAGGCCAAACTCTTGCGTGCTTTGCAGGAGAAGGAAGTTCGGCCGGTCGGTGCCACACATCGCGTGGCCATTCGAGCCCGGATTGTCGCGGCAACCAATCGGAATCTCGCCGCAATGGTGGAGTCGGGTACGTTCCGAAAGGATCTGTATTACCGGCTTAATGTCGTCAATCTGCGCCTGCCTGCGTTACGCGACCGACGCGAAGACATTCCCTTGTTGACTGCACATTTTCTGGACCGCATCAGCCGCGACCACGGGCAAAAGTACACCTTGAGCGACGAGGCACTGAGGACGATGATGCGGCACGATTGGCCCGGTAACGTGCGCGAACTCGAAAATGCCGTTGAGCGGGCCTGTGCGCTCTCCTCCGGACCGGTTCTGCACCTGGGCGACCTGCCCACGCAGTTGCAGCAGGAGGGGCTCGCTGAGTATAGGCCCCCTGCCGCGGATGGGACAGGCGATCATTCCAGCACCGGCTCCTCCGTCAAGCCCCTCGCCGAATTGGAACGTGAAGCCATTCTGAGCGCTATTCGCGCGTTGCACGGCGACAAGCTCCAGGCTGCGCGCCTCCTCGGCATTGGCAAAACAACGCTGTATCGGAAGCTCAAGGAATACGGCATTAACGACCCGATGCAAGATGAATAGTGCGCGCAAACTGCCCGCGGTCCGATGAAACCTCACTCGGCCCTTGCGGACAGCGCGCCCTGTAACTTTCGAAGCGAACTCTCACGCAAACTGGCTGCGCCTAATATAAGGATAGGGTGGATCCCGATGAGTATTCTGATCGTGACTGGAATTGAAGGGGCGCTCAACTGCGCCAATGCTTTTGAGCAACAGCTCGGAATGATGGTCGAAGTAGCGGAAGGGCGAAAGTCGGCACTCGCTGCCCTGCGCCGCCGCGATTTTCTTGCCGTAGTCGTGGACGAAACACTTGCCGAATGCGATCCAGCCGCGGCCGAAGCCATCTGGGAACGCGCCGGCCTGGCAATTCCTGTTCAGGTCAATTTTGCGCGTTCCGGCGCTGCGCGACTTGTTCGCGAAGTCCGCTCAGCGCTTCATCGGCGCGAACGCGAGCAAGCTCTTGCTCGCCATGCTGCAACTGTGGCCATTGAAAGTGAACTGAAAGCGACGCTCTCCGGCCTGCTTCTGCACTCGCAGCTCGCCCTTAATGCGGTCCTAGAGCCACCGGTGGCTGCACGCCTGCGCGTGGTTGCAGACCTTGCAACTCACCTGCGTTCGCAGTTGGATATGCGAACCTAGCGGGAGCAAGGATTCCAGGGCGCAGATCACAAGAGGAGAATGACAGGCTGCTCGGAAGGCAGCGATTGCTACGCCTCAGGGGACCCACACCCGAGCTTGCGCTCGAGATGTATTGCATCATAATTCATGTCGAAAGCCCGGCAAAGCAGCTTCCATGGCTGGACTTTTCAGACCCCAGCGGCTTCTTGCGCTCCGGCCCACTCGAACAACCATCGACCTCTGCCTTAATCTGGAAGCACATGAAACATTCAGCTGTGCTCCTCATCAACTGTCCTGACAGAAAAGGTTTGGTTGCCCGGGTATCGACGCTCTTATACGAACATGGGGCGAACATTCTCCATGCCGACCAGCATCAGGATCACGATCTCGGTCTTTTCTTCATGCGGGTCGAGTTTGCGTCGAATCTGGGGGACGGCGAAGCGAGTTTTGACCTCGAGCGCTTCAGGCTGGCTTTCGCCTCGCTCGCCGCATCGCTCGACATGCAGTGGCAGCTTATTTCAAACCAGGCCCGCCCTCGCGTTGCGCTCTTTTGCTCGCAGTATCTACACTGCATGGCCGATCTTCTGTATCGGTGGCACACCGGCGAACTGGCCTGTGAGATTCCCATCATCATTTCGAATCATACGAACGTCAAGCCGTTGGCCGGGTTTTATGGCATCCCGTTTGCGCACATCCCAGTGAACTCGGAGACGCGAGAAGAAGCAGAAAGACAGCAGCTTCAACTGTTATCTCAGCATCGGATCGATCTCATCGTGCTGGCGCGCTACATGCAGATTCTCTCGCCCGGCTTTGTGGCTCACTATCCCGCTTCGGTCATTAACGTCCATCACTCCTTTCTGCCAGCCTTCACGGGGGCACGACCGTATCATGCGGCGCATGCGCGCGGAGTTAAACTTATCGGCGCGACAAGCCACTATGTCACCGAGGTGCTCGATGATGGCCCCATCATTGAGCAGGACGTAGCGCGCATTTCGCATCGCGACCAGGTTGAGGACCTGGTCGCACGCGGACGTGACCTGGAACGGGTCGTGCTGGCTCGCGCGGTGCGCTGGCATTTAGACCGGCGGATCCTCTGCTACGGTAACAAGACGGTAGTCTTCGATTGAGATTTTGCTCCGTTGCCCAACCGTTCAAAAGCTTGTAGGGAGGTCCGTGCAGAGCGAAAAATTGCATCTGGGAGATGCTGGAGGGCGCGCAGCACCTCATTGAATGAAGAGAGGAGAAGACAATGGCGGATGGACACGAGGAGCGCCAAGAACTCGAATGGCGCCGAAAACAGGAGGAGCAGGAGAATCGAGATGACCAGCTGGATCGTAACCAGCCAAGCCCATGGCAACCTGAACGCAAGGAGTCGTAAGCCAGAAGCGAACGCCCCCGGAGATCCGGGGGCGTTCGCTTCGCTTCACGTAAAACCTAGTTGCTGTAAAGCAGGATGCCTGCCGCCTTTTCATCGCTGCCCGAATCGTCGCTGGACACCGGGCGGTAGAAGAGTTGGTTGCTTTCGAGATAGACCTCAAGGAAGGCCGGCCGTGCAATAATCTGCCCGGCGATGAGGGCCTCCGATAGCGGATCCTCGACATAGCGCTGTAAAGCGCGGCGCAAGGGACGAGCCCCGTAGCTGCGATCAACCAACGTCTTCTCAAGAATCCACTTCTTGGCTTCTTCGGTGACTGAGATGGTAATCGCCTTTTGAGCCAGGTTAGCGTTCAACTGCTGAACCAGAAGCTCGACGATCTGCAGCAAGTCGCCATCAGACAGCGACTGGAAGAGAATGATCTCATCGAGGCGATTGAGGAACTCGGGGTTGAAGGTTTTCTTGACCTCGTTTTTTACCAGTTCCTCGACCTTTTCCGTCACCAGATCTTCGCGGTCGCTCTGGAAGCCGAGGCCCTGCTTCTTCTGCAGGTGCCGCGCGCCGATGTTTGAAGTCATGATGAGGATGGTGTTCTTGAAGTCCACGGTGTTGCCCAAGCCATCCGTCAACTGACCATCTTCAAAAACTTGCAGCAGCAAGTTGAAGACATCGGGGTGCGCTTTCTCGATTTCGTCGAGCAGCACGACCGAGTACGGTGAACGCTTGACGCGCTCGGTCAATTGGCCGCCCTCCTCGTAGCCGACATATCCCGGGGGCGAACCGATCAGCTTCGAGACGGAGTGCTTCTCCATGAACTCCGACATATCGAACCGGATCAGGGCCTTGTCCGAACCGAAGAGGAATTGCGCGAGTGTGCGGGCCATTTCAGTCTTTCCTACGCCCGTTGGCCCAAGGAACAGGAAGCTGCCAATCGGCCTGTTCGGTGATTTGAGCCCCGCGCGCGAGCGGCGAATGGCGCGGGCCAGCGCGCTAATCGCCTTGTCCTGCGAGATGACGCGCTTGTGCAACTCTTCTTCCACGCGCAGCAGCTTCTGCGTCTCTTCTTCCTTGATGCTGGTGACAGGCACGCCCGTCCAGCGACTGACCACATCCTCGATGTCTTCGCGACCCACGATGCCGGCAGCGGAGTCATCGAGATGATACTTATCGCGCAGGGCGCGCAGGTTTTCACGCTCCTTGCGTTCTTCGTCGGAGTAGAAGCGCGCTTTCTCGAATTCATGATTGGCAATCGCAGAGTCCATGCGGTGCACGATGAACTTGATCCGCTTCTGCACCTCGGTGATCTCATCGGGCAGAGAAGTCTGGCGCAGCTTGACGCGCGCACCGGCTTCGTCGATCAGGTCGATGGCCTTATCGGGCAGAAAGCGGTCAGGAATATAGCGATTGGAGTGAGAAACAGCAAACTCGATAGCCGCATCGGTGTAACTTACGGCGTGAAACTTCTCGTAGCGGTCCTTGATTCCGTTGATGATTTTGATGGCGTCGGCTTCGTTCGGTGGAGGCACCTTGACGGCCTGAAAGCGCCGCTCAAGCGAACGATCCTTTTCAATCGACTTGCGATACTCGGCTGGCGTGGTCGCGCCGATGCACTGGATCTCGCCGCGCGAGAGAGCCGGCTTGAGGATGTTGGCCGCATCAAGCGAACCCTCCGCCGAACCCGCGCCAACCAGCGTGTGCAACTCGTCGATGAAGATAATGGAGTTCTGATTTTCCATCAACTCTTTCATGATGGTCTTTAAGCGCTCTTCAAACTGGCCGCGATACTTGGTGCCCGCAACTATCAGCGACAAATCCAGTGCAAGCACGCGCTTGTCCGCAAGAAACGTCGGCACTTCGCCATCCGCGATCCGCTGGGCCAAGCCCTCTACGATGGCTGTCTTGCCAACGCCAGGCTCGCCGATGAGCACCGGATTGTTCTTCGTACGGCGGCAGAGGATCTGAACCACACGCTCCAGTTCGCCATCGCGCCCGACGAGGGGATCCAGCTGCCCATCCATTGCGGCCTGTGTCAGGTCCCGACTGAACTCAGCCAGCAAACTCGACTCGCGCTGACGCTGTTGCTGCGGCGCCTTTTCCTGCGTCACGCGAGTCAGCTCGTCCCGAATCTGTGCCAGCTTCAAGCCCCGCTCCTGCAGAATCTCTGCCGCGAAGCATTTCTCCTCACGCAACAGACCCAGCAGCAGATGCTCCGTGCCGATATGCTTATGTCCCAGCCGCTCAGCTTCTTCTGCGGCATAGGCAAGCACGCGCTTGCACTCGTTGGAAAGCGGTAGATCAACCGATGTCGAAACCTTCTCGCGAATCGTGGTGTGCGCCTCAATCTGCTTGCGGATGGATTCGACCGAAGCATGCGAGCGTAAAAAACGGTTGGTTAATGCCTTGTCCTCGCGCAACAGGCCGAGCAGAAGGTGCTCAGTCTCGATATAAGGCGAACCAAACTGGCTGGCCTCATACCGCGCAAAGAAGATCACGCGCCGTGCCTTCTCCGTATAGCGTTCGAACATGATGCTCTCCCCTTGCTTTCAGGCTCTCGGTTGGGAGTAGCTGTCCGCTGCAATGCCGGCCTCAGCCCAACCCGCTCGCGCCCTTCCTCTTCACTCGCGCCGCCGATGGCCTCTATGGAAAACCTTGCGCGCCCTCGAACAGCCCTTTGGGATGGTTGCGGATGGTTGCCCGCTTCGCGTCCCCGGATCGACTCGACTCACCGGAAACTCCCACCCTACGCTCGCCTGTCTGGATGGAACTTGCGCTCCAGT
Organism: Acidobacteriota bacterium; assembly: GCA_021813745.1. Taxonomy (GTDB): domain Bacteria; phylum Acidobacteriota; class Terriglobia; order Terriglobales; family Acidobacteriaceae; genus Telmatobacter. The sequence goes on along the minus strand of JAKAJO010000007.1, from coordinate 56,946 downwards.
TTCCCAGACCTGTTACAACATCAGACTCAAAAACCGTCCGGCTTGATGCACTTTCGTACCTAAGCCTGCAAACGGATCGCGCTTCAGGATGCACTCCCCAAAGCGGCTAGGCGCCCGCGCTCCAGGCGCAGAGTCCGCGCACAGCGCGCGGCAAGGTCTACATTATGCGTCACCACAATTGACGTCAGTCCATGGGTGGCGTGCAGGCGTTCCAGCAGATCAAAAACCCGGCCCGCCGTCGCTTCATCCAAATCACCGGTAGGTTCGTCTGCCAACAACAGCTTTGGCTCACCCACCAGCGCGCGGGCCAGCGCAATGCGCTGTTGCTCGCCACCAGAAAGCTCGCCCGGCCGATGCTCGCTTCGATCTTGCAGATCCACCTCCTGCATCCATTTAGATGCCGTGGCCAATGCTGTGCGTCGATCCTGCCCCCGCGCCAACAGTGGCATTGCAACGTTTTCCAGTGCCGTGAATTCCGGTAACAAATAATGAAACTGCCACACATAGCCGATGGTGCTGTTGCGGAAGGCTGCCGCCTGCCGCTGCGTTAGTTCGGCCACATTGGTTGAGGCGCAGTGTACCGTCCCTGCCGTAGGGGTATCAAGAGCGCCCAGAATGTGCAAAAGTGTGCTCTTTCCCGCGCCGGACTGGCCCACAATGGCCACCAACTCGCCGGAATAGACATCCAGATCGAGTCCGTGAAAGAGAGTGATACTACCGCGTGCGGTGGAGTAGGTCTTTTCCAAACCGCGCACCTGAATAATTGCGGTCCCCTTCGGCGCGCGTGTCTCCGGGGTCCGCGGATTGCGGGAAACCGGGCTGGCAGCCGCTGAAAGGGTTGGCTTCATTCGATACATCCATTCTATCGTGTGAACGCGAATTACCATGCAAAAGTCGCGCACGATCTAACTGGCTTTCAATGGAGTCATTTACGCACGGATCGATGAGCCATGGGGCTTGACAACAGGTTCAAAGTCGGCCTGAGGCGCGCAATCCGCCCGTTTGGGCCGACAACAAAAGGCAGGGAGAGCGCATTCCAGTTGCCGTTGTCGAGGGGCTGCCAGGTGCGACCATCGTCGCGGCTGATGTCGGAGCCGTTGGTGCCAACGGTGATCCAGGCCTTTAGACTCTCGCTCCACTGCACCGCTGACCGATAGCCGTGCGGCATCTCGGTGGAAGCGATCCAGTGAAAGCCACCATCAGACGACCATGCGGCGGTGCCAGTAGAATCGTCGGGCTTCGCGTAGTCCCCGCCAACGGTAACAAGTACGTCGCCAGCGTGCGTCGCTCGTTCAATGTATTTCGATCGGTCCGCCACTGCGACGGAATCCAGTCCGAGACGCGCAGCAACGGAGAAGGCGCCGGCCGACGGGCCATGCTTCATCGGAATTTCTCCACCGAAAAAACGAAAGAATACGTGCGGGTCATGCTTCACCTGCAATTCGAGAGTTCGGCTACGGCTCGTTGATCCGCCGGTGACAAAGAATATGCCTCCGCGAATCAGAACCATCGCGGAATTACTAGCAGCAAAAATGGACTCCCCATTCTTTGCCGAAGCGGTCTCCGGATGAGGACTCAAATCTCTGGTCCAAGTTTTGCCGTAATCGTAGGTCCCAAACTCCGGGAATTTGTTATCCACGGGGTCACCAATCAGGTGCCCAATTCGACCCTTATCCCTGCCGGATGCATAAAGGAACAGCAGACAATCCCAGAACCCACCTTTGTCAGGATTGACGAACACCAGCTTCCACGTTCTGCACCCATCCGCTGTTTTGTACAGCCGGCTCTTGTCGCCCGGCCCCGATGCCATCACAATTGCCGTCTGCGCATCCCACGCCTGCACGCCGCGAAAATCCAGCGTCGCGCCGTCTTTATTTGCGTCGGGCGTGGCGCAGCGGGTCCAGTGCTGGCCGCCGTCCGTGGTACGCAACACGGTGCCCCTGGATCCGCTGGCCCAGGCTACCTTGCCGTCCACCGAATCAATGCCGCGCAGTCCGGCGGTGGTGCCGGAGTCCTGCATCTGCCAGACAGTTTGTGTCGGTGTGACGTCCTGGCCGGTTGGCATCTGCGGACTGGAAGCGGATTGCGAAAACAGCGAGGCAGCAATTAGCGAAGCGGCCAGAAGGCTCACGCGGCCAACGGTTTGCATGGCTGGAAGTATAGACTGGGCGCGATGCGGTGCGGACAGGAGGGTCGCGTGTCTGCGGTCACTTTGTGATACCGGCAAATGACTGGATAATGGATTTACCGGTGAAATTCTTTCCATTCATCTATTGGGTGGGGCTGGCCTTAGCCCTCACTCTGAGCGTGTATCCAGCGAGCGGGCAGGAATCACGGTACGAGCTTTTTCGCTCGCACAACGCCGAGATGGCGAAGGTGCAGCCCTCGTGGATGGGCCCGCTGATCCAGTCCGACGCACGGCTCTCGCAGGCGGTCCGGGTGTCTGTGTCCAAATCCACATGGCCCAATGCCGAGACGATCAGCTATGGCAACAACCACGGCATCAGCCTGCTGGCTGGCACACGGCTTCAATTTGACCTGGACCCGCCTTCGTTCTTTCGCAATCACTCCGGTACGCTGCGCGACGGCTTTGGCAATGCGGGCACGCAGGTGAAGTGGCGCATCGTCTCGGGCAACGCGGAGCATGGCAACTTTGCCATCTCAGCCCTGCTCTACCATGCTTTTGCGCCGCGCGTGTACCAAAACCAGATGCTCACATCCTTCTATGTCCCCGCGGTTGTGGCAGGCAAAGGGAAGGGGCGGTTCGCAATGCTCTCTGAGCTTGGCGGTCTGCTGCCTACCGGGAAAATAGCCCAGCAGGGCCGGGGCATTGAGTGGAACCTGAGCGCGCAGGTACACCCGGCATCCAAATTCTGGTTTGACGTGGAGAACAACGCGCTGTTCAATTTTGCCGGACCATTTGATGGCAAAACGCAGAATCTTTTGACGCCTGCAGCCTTCTACATGGTGAGACGCAAAGACTGGGGACCAGAGCATACGGCAATCGTCTTTGATGGAGGCATGCAGATTGCGACTTCAGGATTCTACTTCTACAATCACAACCTGATTACCGAGATGCGCGTCCTTTTTTGAAAGCTCCAAGCTGGACTTTCTTTTCCGACGCGATTCAGCCCGCGAAGTAGCCCATGCTTTCTTGCGCAGGAACTGGTCAATCCTTGGTCTGCGCACGGTCTGCCTCTGGCGCATTTCTTTGCAGAGAGACACATCATGCAAGCGGGATTGGGTGGCACTCTCAGCGCGACTGCCACATTCAAAGTCATCGAAGCCACTCAGGCACGACGAAGTCCGATACCGCGCACAGGGCTCGTGTCGATCTCGAGATTCATTGTGAACGCGCCCATTGGGCAGCAGGCGGCACAAATGCCATCCAATTCGCCCAGAGCGGTTGGCTCGTACGAAGAGTGCTCAGATCGCTGAACCTCCTTGCACAAAAACGAATGCGACATCGAATATGGGTTTCGAAGCAGTTGAGCAGGAACAAGGGATCGTCAGCCCAGATACGCCTTGTCTGCTGGCAGATCAATGTCAATTTCACCATGCTCAAATGGGATGCAAACCAGATTTTCTCGCTCTTCGGCTAGAACGACTCTCGCCCCTCTTTCGCCCTGAAGTGCGCGCAGGCGTGAGTAAATGGCTGCTGGAAAAATTGCGGGTGTGCCCACGGTACCGGCATAGCTGGATGCAATGATTCGAGTTCCTCTGTGCTCTGCAAAGCTTTCGATGAGGCAGCGAAGGTGCGCCGAGTCCAAAAAGGGCTGATCGCAGGTCATCAGCAATGCGCCTTCAGAGTTTGCACTCCTGGCCTCCAAAGCAATCAGCCCGGACCGCAGAGAGCTTGCAATGCCTTCTTCCCATTTTTCGTTCAAGACAAGATTCGCGGAACCCAGATTGACTGCGTTGGAGAGTCGTTCCCAGTGCGCCCCGACGACAACAAAAATCGGGGATGCTCCCGCATCTGCTGCAGATCGGATAGCCCGATCAAGCAGGGTTTCCTGTTTGAAGCGCAGCAGTTGCTTGGGCTCTCCGAGCCTTCTGCTGGCGCCTGCGGCAAGGATGATGGCAGCAACGGTCACATGAATCCTCACATCGGGTGAGCAGGAGGAGTATTTCAATGTTCCTGAAACGTGCCTCCCACGCTCCGCTCCTTTTAGATCTGTGAACAGCCAAGAGGGCTTAGCACGAGATTGGTAATGTTATCCACGATCGGCTCGAATGCGAACCGAGGATCTGCAGATAGCTTCTTCCACGACGGATCGCTACGAAATACATCCCACTTTGCTTCCAGCTCAGCCAGATCCGCAAAGCTGAGCATATACGTTAAATTAGGCATTCGAGTCCCGATCAATGTATCTCCGAAGAAGACCGGATGAAATCCAGCAGCCTTGAAGATTTCAAACTCACCCGAGTGAAACATCTCGACCTTGCGCACATGGTCTCGATCGCTCGGACTCTCATAAGTGCGGAGTTGGAAGATACGCGTTGTCTTGCCGGGAGTCGAGGCAGGCGGAGTGAGTTTTGGCCAACCTAGAAATGCCGCAAGCAATGAAACCTCTACGCGCAGAAATGCGGGCTCCGTATCGGGCGCATTCCAAAATGGCGCGGCTGCGCGCAGAAATTCCTTGTCTTCGCGGAGGCGCAGTTCCAGCTCAACGAGAGGACCTGCAGAAGAACCCGGAATTATGAGCATGTACGTCGGCGTTTCGGGGCCGATGTCCAACTTGAAGGCGCCAATCGGGCCGTGCCCCATGCGGCCCAGCGCGGGAATCAAGGCATTGTCGAAATAAGCCTCCGTCAGCTCTAGCTGCGGCCCAGATCGCAATCCATAGCGACGAATCTGATAGAACTCACGTGTGCTCTGGACTGACGATTGCGAGTTCGCACGGCTCATGCCTGCAACAGTTGATATGGCCAGTGAACCAGAAAGAAAATGGCGACGATCCATTCAAATCCTCCTAACTTGTCTCAGAGCAGCAAGGGCATCTTACGGCATCGCATCCATTACTCTTCGCCGATATCTTCATTCCAGATTTCCGGATGCTCGGCGATAAAGCTTGCGAGGAGCTTTTGGCACTCAACATCATCAAGATCCACGACCATTACGCCATTTTCTCGCAACCAGTCAACGCCACCAGAGAATGTCCGGCTTTCACCCACAATGACCGTGTCGATGTGAAACTGTCGCACGAGACCGCTGCAATACCAGCACGGTGCAAGCGTCGTAACCATAATCAGGTTGCGGTAAGTCCTTTGGCGACCGGCATTGCGAAAGGCATCCGTTTCACCGTGGAGGCTCGGATCTCCCTGCTGTACCCGTCGATTGTGTCCTCGGCTCACCAGGGATCCGTCCTTGTTAAAAAGCGCTGCGCCAATCGGGATGCCCCCTTCTGCCCGACCACGCCGCGCCTCCTCCAAAGCGACCGCCAGCATCTGTCGGAAAAGCTCATTTTGCTCCATCTCTACCTCGATTCTTGAGGATACGCACATCCGGGTTGACTGTATTTACCAATGGCACCCGAATACAAGCTTCCACGTTCAACGCTCTTCGCATCTCTGCTTGACTTTGAGCACGCTCAAAGTTGTACGGTGATTGTATGCAGGATTCCGGCTACACCATTCAGGAGATGGCAGAACGCTGCGGCATGACCGCGCACACTCTTCGCTACTATGAGCGCGTGGGCCTTATCCAGCCCGTAAGCCGGGCACGGAATGGTCACCGGCGTTACTCCGAGGCTGATGAAGCCTGGCTGCACTTTCTCCATTGCATGCGGGCAACGAACATGCCCATACGCGCGATGCAACGCTACGCAGAGTTGCGCGAGCTGGGCGACTCCACTTCGCTCGAACGCCGCAAGATTCTCGAAGATCACCGTGCCGCCATCGCGAGCCAAATTCAGGAGTTGGAAAAGGCACACGCTATGCTGACTCATAAGATTGCCAATTACAAGAAGATTGAGCAGCGCACCCGCATCGGCGGCCCAATCGCAGACGAGCCGGAAGTCGACTGTTCGCTCGTAACAGCGGGTTAAGGACGGCGCAGGTACTACCAAGGAAGAAAATGAAAACGCGTTTACTCGGCAAAAACGGTCCACCTGTCTCTGCGCTTGGTCTGGGCTGCATGGGCATGAGCGATTTCTACGGTGGCCGGAATGATGAAGAGTCCCTTGCAACGATTGACCGGGCACTTGAACTCGGCATCTACTTTCTTGACACCTCGGACATGTACGGTCCGCACACAAATGAACAGCTCGTGGGCAAGGCGCTGAAGGGACGTCGCAACCAGTTCTTTGTTGCCACCAAGTTCGGCATCGTGCGCGACCCAGCCGACCCCACCCGTCGCGGCGTGGATGGCAGCCCGGCTTATGTCCGCTCCGCGGTTGAGGGAAGTCTCCGGCGCCTCGGCATCGAAACGATTGACCTCTACTATCAGCATCGCGTCGATCCGAAGGTACCAATTGAGGAGACCGTCGGCGCGATGGCACGCCTCGTAGAAGAGGGCAAGGTCCGCTTTCTGGGCCTTTCGGAGGCATCGCCTGCAACGCTTGAGCGCGCTTGCCAAGTACATCCCATCGCGGCGCTACAAACGGAATACTCACTCTGGACGCGAGATCCTGAAATGGAGATCCTACCCACCTGTCGGCGCCTGGGTGTTACCTTCGTCGCGTACAGTCCCCTGGGCCGAGGATTCCTGACCGGAGCCTTCAAAACGCCGGAAGATTTCGCGCCGGATGATTACCGGCGGCACAGTCCGCGCTTTCAGGGTGAGAACTTCACCCGCAATCTCAACCTCGTTGACAAAGTTAAAAAACTTGCCGCAGATGCCGGCATTACGGCCAGCCAGCTTGCGCTTGCATGGGTACTGGCGCAGGGCGACGATATCCTTCCCATCCCTGGCACCAAGCGGCGTCGATATCTTGAAGAAGACGCAGTCGCAGCTGAGGTCACCCTCAGCCACGCACTGTTGCAGCAACTCTCCCAGGAATTTCCGCCTGACGTCGCCGCGGGCCCGCGTTATCCGGCTGCGATGATGGCACTTGTCAATTCGTAGTCCAACCAGGCGATTGAGCACCAACTTTTGGTGCTCAAATTGTCCACGGCAACCAACCACCGGCCGAGCCATTTGGAACTGAGCGCTGGTTCTGGCGCACCGCACTCGACCGGCATAACTGAATTTTGATGTTTCCCCACTTACGGCTGCAGCAGTGGCCGCAACGCATCGAGATTCGACAAGATGGAATTCAACACCTGTCCGAAGGAGGTCACCTGTGGCAGACCATCGTGATCCGCGCCCTAAGCCGGAATCATCACAAACAGACGACTCAGCCTCCCCTTCTCTAGCGCCCGAGCAGCATACGCTCACGCTGGAGTCTTTGGCTCCAGAGCGCTCAGGAGCGCGATTCACCCGCCGCACCTTTCTTTCCGGCGTCGGCGCGACCGGCCTGCTCGCAGGAACGGCGCCACTGGCCGCGGCTGCACCGGTTCTCGATCCCGCCGAGCAGCAAACCTCCAACGCCAGCGGTGTAACCGTCAAGCTGCGCGTCAATGGACGCGATCTAACGCTTCACAATCTTGATCCAAGAGCCACCCTGCTGGACACTCTGCGCGAGCGGCTGGACATGACGGGCACAAAGAAGGGCTGCGATCATGGCCAATGTGGCGCATGCACCGTTCATGTGAATGGCCGACGCGTGAACAGCTGCCTCTCATTTGCCCTAATGCACGAGGGCGATGAAATCACGACGATCGAAGGCGTCGGACAACCCGGCAATCTGCATCCCATGCAGGCGGCATTCGTGCAACACGACGGCTACCAGTGCGGCTACTGCACCAGCGGCCAAATTATGAGTGCCGTCGCCCTTCTGAAGGAGCCCGTCGGGCCCTCTGACGAAGACATTCGCAACGCCATGGCGGGCAATATTTGCCGCTGCGGCGCTTACACCAACATTGTTGCCGCCGTCCGCCAGGTGCGGACGCAAGCCTGACATTAAGGAGATTTCCCGATGCAAACGTTTCAATACGTCAAAGCTTCCGGCATCGAGAAGGCGCTTGCCAGCGGCGGTTCCGGCAAGTTCATCGCCGGTGGGACGACGCTGGTCGATCTGATGAAGCTCAGCGTTGAGTCGCCATCCGCGCTCGTCGACATCAATCCTCTACCTCTGAACAAGATTGAGAGGCTTCCTAACGGCGGCCTGCGCATTGGCGCCATGGTGCGAAACTCCGACTTGGCATGGAATGTGGACGTTCAGAAGTCCTATGCCGTACTCTCGCAGGCACTGCTCTCGGGTGCGTCGCCGCAGTTGCGTAACATGGCTACCACCGGCGGCAATCTGATGCAGCGCACGCGCTGCGCCTACTTCCGCGAGCCGTCTGCTGGAACACCCGGCGGTTATGGCTGCAATAAGCGCATCCCAGGCACCGGTTGCGCGGCAATGGATGGCTTCAACCGCATGCACGCTGTTCTGGGTACGAGCGACCACTGCATCGCCACGCATCCCTCTGACATGTGTGTGGCCATGGCCGCATTGGAAGCGGTCATACACGTAGAGGGCCCCAAAGGCAAGCGCACAATCGCTTTTGAGGAGTTTCACAAGCTTCCAGGCGACACGCCGCAAATAGAGAACGCGCTTGAACCCGGCGAACTGATTACGCATGTCGATCTACCCAAGCCTGTTGAGGGGGCACGGAGTGTCTATGTGAAGCTGCGGGACCGTGCCAGCTACGAATTCGCTCTGGCTTCATCTGCGGTTGTCCTGCGGGTGGAGGGTGGACATATCCGCTACGCACGAGTTGCTCTGGGGGGGGTTGGTACCAAGCCATGGCGCTCGCATGAGGCAGAGCATGCACTCACCGGCAAGCCAGCCGATGCACACACCTTCCGCACCGCGGCTGAGGCCGCGCTCGCCCAGGCCAAGCCACGCCAGGATAACGGATTCAAAGTAGAGCTCGCCAAGCGCTGCATCGTTCGCTCGCTCAAGCTCGCAACCGCGTAACCGCGCACATACAGGAGAATCGCACATGGCGATCGATACCCTTCCCCACGCAAATGAAGTGATTGGCACAATTGTGCCCCGCATCGACGGTCCCCTGAAGACAACGGGCACCGCGCGCTATGCAGTTGATCACGACTTCCCTGGCCTCGTGCATGCTGTTGCAGTACAAAGCACCATTGGCAAGGGCCGCATTCGCTCGCTCGACACATCCGCCGCTGAAGCCGCACCCGGCGTACTGCTGGTGCTTCATCATGGTAATCTGCACGGCGTCTATCGCCTCTTTCCGCATGTGCAGGAAGGCACAATCAGCGAAGCACGCCCGCCGTTTGATGATGACAAAATCTACTACTGGGGTCAGTACATTGCTCTCGTTGTTGCGGAGACATTGGAGCAGGCTCGCGCCGGCGCCGCTGCCATTCGCGTGGAATACGATGCGGAAACCCCGGATGTGCGCACCGACCTCGGCGAAGGCTTCACGGGCCAGCGCGAGAGCAGCTGGCTTCGCGGCGATCCCGACAAAGCGCTTGCGTCTGCCCCGGTCGTTATCGACGAGACCTACTCCACACCGCTCGAAACGCACAACCCGATGGAGATGCACGGCACGGTTGCCGTGTGGCAGGGCAATCACGCCACGCTCTATGAATGCTCGCAGGGCGTTGTGAATCATCGAATGGTCATGGCGCAGGTGTTGGGCATTCCCGTTGAGAATGTACGCGTGGTTTCGCGCTTTATCGGTTCTGGTTTTGGCGGAAAGCTCTTTCCGTGGCCGCAGTCCACTCTGGCCGCCGTTGCAGCACGCCAACTCAATCGTCCGGTCAAGCTCAGCGTCGATCGCCGCATGATGTTCACTGGGGTGGGTCATCGCCCACGCACGCAACAGCGCATCCGGCTTGGAGCAACACCAGACGGCAAGCTCACTGCCATCCGTCACGATTTCTACACCGAGACGTCGATCAACGACGATTTTGTCGAGCACTGTGGGGAGCAAACGCCGTTTCTTTACAGCTGTCCAAATCTTGAAGTCACCACCGCTCTCGTGCGTCGCAACGTGGGTGCACCCGCTCCGATGCGTGGCCCTGGCGCCGTGCCGGGACTTTTTGCGCTCGAATCTGCCATGGACGAGCTGGCCATCAAGCTCAACATGGATCCGCTGGAGCTGCGCATCAAGAACGACGCTCAGCGGGACGAAGGCACAAACAAGCCCTTCTCCTCGCGTCACTTAAAGGAATGCTACCTGACCGGTGCGGAAAAGATGGGCTGGAAACAGCGCACGCCTCAGGTGGGCTCAATGAAGCGCGATGGCAAAGTTATCGGCTGGGGACTTGCAGGGGCTTCATGGGCGGCTGCGCGCATTCCCTGCACGGCCACCGCTGAACTGACGCCAAACGGACGCGTAGCAATTCGCTGCGCCACGCAGGATATCGGCACTGGAACCTACACGATCTTTGCCCAGGTGATGCAGGCGCGCACTGGAGTCCCGATGGATCGCATCGATGTCTTTCTCGGCGACACATCACTGCCTGAGGGGCCGACATCCGGTGGATCTATGACGACGAGTGCCGTGCTTCCGGCCGCAACCAGTGCCATCAATCAGGCCATTGATCGCCTCATCCGCATCGCTACACTGGCATCCGGTTCGCCCTTCAAAGGTGCAAAGCCGGACTCACTCGCTCTGACTGCCGGCCGTGTCCATTCAAAGGGACAGCCGGCCGAAAGCGGAGTTGCGTTTGAGGACCTGATTCGCATGGCCAACCTGAGCGGCGTGACTGGAGAAGGCAAAACGAACCCCTCGTGGGAAGATCCCAAGGCGCGCGAATACTCACTGCATTCCTTCGGTGCACATTTTGCGGAAGTTGAGTGGGAGCCGGAGATCGCACGCATCCGCGTCAGCCGCATCTTCTCCATCTTTGATTGCGGCCGCATCATCAACAAGGGTGCAGGCGCCAATCAGATTCTTGGCGCAGCTGTGATGGGCGTCGGAATGGCGCTCTTCGAAGAAACCGTGCACGACGCCCGCACCGGCCAACCCATCAACGGCAGCTTTGCGGACTATCTGGTGACTACCTGCGCGGACTTACCCGATCTCGACGTGACTTTCCTCGATTATCCCGATTACATCGTGAATGAGTATGGCGCGCGCGGCATTGGCGAGATTGGCATGGCGGGCGTCGCTCCTGCCATCACGTCGGCGGTCTATCACGCAACCGGAGTACGAGTGCGCGATTTACCCGTGCGCATCGAGGACCTGCTGCAGTCGAAAATTCTGGAGGCATGAGCGACAATATTATGCGATGACAGACCTTGAAAAAGTGCTACCCCTGTGGCGTGAGCTGGAGGCTTCTGGGGCAGACTACGTGCTTGCTACGATCGTGGCGGTCGAGGGCCCCAGCTATCGTAAACCTGGCGCTCGCATGATCATTGCGCAGGATGGACGGCGCGCCGGCACGGTGAGTGGCGGCTGCCTTGAAGCTGAAGTCGCCAAGCGCGCCTGGTGGCTTACGGCTTCGGGCCCAGTTGTTGAACGCTATTCCACCGTTGCCGACGATGGGGATTTGCCGTATGGCTCGGGTTGCGGCGGCGTGGTCTACATCCTCCTAGAGCGCAGCGCAACTGCTCGACCTCATCTGCAAGCACTCGAAGCGGGATTCCACGCGCGAATTCCTTTGGCGACTGCAACAGTGTTATCAGGACCGCACATTGGTCGACGGACCTTTGCAGGTCTGAACGAAACCCAGACTACGACGCACGATACATCATTGGACATCGAGCTTCACAGACGTGCCCAGCGTGCACTTGAGTTCCGGGCTTCATTTGATGAGACGATCCAGATTGATGACATTGCCACGCGCATCTGGGCAGACTATCGACCTGCACGCCCGGGTCTCTGGATTTTCGGAGCAGGAGATGACGCAAAGCCACTTTTGAGAATCGCACGTGAGATGGGCTGGTTTGTTGCCCTGTGTGACGGCCGCTCGCATCTCACTACGCGCGAGCGCTTTCCTGAGGCGGACGAGCTCCATGTCCTGCCTGTTGCGCACCTACCTGCCGCTGCACCTTCGCATTTCCGCCCACTCGTTACGGACGCTGCCATCCTGATGTCCCACAGCTACGAGCAGGACCTGCGCGTTCTGGCCTCCCTACTCTCAATTGATTTTCGGCTGGCGTACATCGGCGTTCTTGGGCCCCAGCGGCGAACGCGCGATCTGCTGGCAGATGCTGCGCGCCTCGTAGGTAGGCCTGACACGCTCGAAGCCATCGAACGCATGCTTACGCGATTACACGCGCCCACCGGTCTTGACGTTGGCGCAGAGACACCGGCGGCCGTTGCACTCTCCATCTTGTCTGAGGTGCAGCAAACCCTGACGGCGTCCACGGCGCGCCCGCTGCACCAGGTGCGCGCCATGCAACCTTCATCTGCAGTTATACGGTAGTGGCTTTTATGCACCCAGGTGCGCCGCCAGCACTTCCAGAAACTTCCGTAGCCACTCAGGGTGAGCCGTCCACGCGGGCCCAGTTACCAGCTTGCCATCAACTACGGCTTCACTGAACTCCACCTTCACAAAGGATCCGCCAGCCAGTTCCACCTCTGGTGCGCACGCGGGATAGCAATTCAGCTTGCGCCCCTTCAGCACATTCGCTGCGGCCAGCAACTGGGCGCCGTGGCAAAGTGCTGCAATCGGCTTGTTGGCCTTGTCAAAATGGCGCACAATCTCGAGTACTTTTGGATTGAGGCGAAGATACTCCGGCGCGCGCCCGCCCGGAATCACCAGCCCATCGTATCCAGCTGGCACTACTTCATCGAAGCTGGCATTCAGCGTGAAATTGTGTCCTCGCTTTTCAGAATAGGTCTGGTCCCCTTCAAAATCATGAATTGCGGTGCGAACCTGTTCGCCTTTCCTCTTGCCAGGGCATACAGCATCCACCGTGTGACCTACCATCTGCAAAGCCTGAAATGGCACCATAATTTCGTAATCCTCTACAAAGTCCCCAGCAAGCATCAGCAACTTCGCCGCCTTCATGTGAGAGCCCTCCTCCTCAAAGTTTGGCACAGCCCGGGCGCGTGTCGCCTACAATTCCGCCATGGGATCAAAACCCACTTCCCTGCGCGCACTCAATGAACGGATCATTCAGTGCGACCTCTGTCCGCGCCTCCGCGCCTACTGCAAAGAGATCGCTCGCACGCGTCGCCGTGCCTACGCAGAATGGGAATATTGGGGCCGTCCCGTGCCGTCCTTCGGCGATCCGAAGGCGCGCATCCTTGTGCTCGGGCTCGCCCCCGGCGCGCACGGCTCCAACCGCACGGGCCGTCCTTTCACCGGCGATGGGTCTGGTGATTTCCTTTATCCAGTGCTCTATGATGCGGGCTTCGCCTCGCAGACCAAAGCGACCTCGCGAAACGACGGCATGCAACTCACCGACCTCTGGATCACCTCTGTCGGACGTTGCGCACCGCCCGCCAACAAGCCCACGCCTGAGGAGTTGCGCAACTGCGCTCCGTGGCTTGACCAGGAAATCGCCTTGCTCAGGCATCTTCACGTCGTTGTCTGCCTCGGCCGTATCGCATTTGACGGATTGCTGGGTCACCTGCAACGAACAGGCCGGATCGCGGCTCGCTCTGCCTTTTCATTTGCCCACGGTGCGGAGTACACCCTGCCCGATGGCCTTCACATCCTCGCCAGCTTTCATCCCTCACTACAAAACACCAATACGGGCCGACTCACACGCACCATGCTCCTCGCCATATTCCATCGAGCCCGCAAGCTTGCCACACTCTCCGCTTCCAAACGTGCATGAGGAGTAGTTAAAGATGAAACACCCTGTACCCACGCGAACTGTCTACTTGCGCCCCCGGGCCAAGCTGCTACTTTCATCTATCCTTGCAGCAGCATCGTTATTCTCTGCTACGGGGGCTCAAGCACAAACTATGCAATCCGATCACTGGTCACCCGCGCAACTTAAAGAACGCACCGAAGATCTGAAGGAGCTTGCAGCGGCCGGAAACGGCTCAGCCAGTGAAACGCTCTCCACTTATCCACGCCACTTCACAATGCTGGCTTATCGCAGTCGCAGCGGCGCGGGAGAGCTGCATCAGCACTTTGCTGATCTCTTTTATATCGTCGATGGTCACGCAACGCTTGTCACGGGCGGCCAGCTCACCGATCCCAGGGTGCTTCGACCTGGCGAGATGGCAGGTACAGCGGTCAAGGGGGGCTCTGCGCGGGAACTCCACATTGGCGACATCGCACATATCCCGGCAGGTATGCCGCACCAGATGCTGATCGCACCCGGTGATACAGTGACCTATTTTGTTGTGAAGGTGGAAGAGACAGACGCGCCCGCGAATCCTTAGAGCAGCCGGCATTTGTGCTGAAGAAACTGGAGCGGGAGACCGGGATCGAACCGGCGACATTCAGCTTGGGAAGCTGACGTTCTACCACTGAACTACTCCCGCTTCGAGCGGCAGATTGTGCTATCGCGCAAACTGAGTATACCAAGTTTCGCGCAGCTTGCTTGCGCCGGTCACGCGCCATCGGAATCTGAGCCTTGGCACCTCTCGAACCATGTAACAAAGCTGAGTTAGCATTGACGATCGGAGCTCCTATGCGTCCCCCGGCCCGCAGTCTCGAATTCACACAGATTACACAGTGGGAAGACGGCCACGTTCGTACATTGCAAGACTCTCTCGCTGTCGAGGAGCCTCTGGAGATTCGCATTCGTGACCTTGGCTCTTCAACCACTATGCGCACACCCGGTCATGATCTCGAACTCACGGTCGGCCAGCTATTTTCTGAAGGTGTGATCACTTCGATCGATGATATTGCTGGTCTTCAGCATACCGAGTCAACGAACGGCGTACCCAGCAATGTTGTTGAGGTAGAGCTCAACCACAATCCAACAGAATCGACCTTCTCATCGCGCCGCACCTACGCCGCATCGGGATGCGGCCTCTGCGGAAAGGCCACCATCGAATCCCTGCGCGCTCGCGACCTCAAGAGGCCCGACGCTACCTTTCGCATTGATCCCGAGCGACTCTGCCTTCTGCCAGAAGCACTGATGCTCCAGCAGGAACTTTTCAGTCGCACGGGTGGACTTCACGCCGCTGCACTCGTCCGCCCGGATGGCACGATGGTAGTTATGCGTGAGGACATCGGTCGCCACAACGCAGTCGACAAAGTGATTGGCTGGGCCCTCCAAAACGATATTGCACTCGGCGAGCATCTTCTGCTCGTCAGCGGCCGAGGAGGCTTTGAGATCGTCCAGAAGGCACTCGTCGCTGGCATTCCCTTGCTTGCTTCGGTTTCTGCACCCTCCAGCCTTGCCGTTAAGCTCGCTCGCGAATTTGGCCTCACGCTGATCGGCTTTTTACGTGGCCAGCGCTTTGTGGCCTACTCTGCTGGATTTCGTTGCCTGCACCCAGACACGTCGGTTTAAAATCGCGCCCAGCACGACTGCGCGCAAAAAAATCCCTGTGGAGGCATGCATGGCAGTCACTCTGAACGGTCGATCAATTTCTTTCCAACCGGGCGAGCGTCTGATCGATGTCATCAATCGCGAAGAAGTTGCACTCCCTCAGGTTTGCTATCACTCGCAACTCGGTGCCATCCAGACATGCGACACCTGCATGGTCGAAGTGAATGGCAAACTGCTTCGCGCCTGCGGCACTAGCGTCACGGATGACATGCGCATTGTCACCAACTCAACCGGTGCCAGCGCAGCACAGCACGAAGCCTTTGACCGCATTCTTGGCAATCATCTTCTCTACTGCACCGTCTGCGACAACAACAACGGCAACTGCACCGTCCACAACACCACGGCTCTGCTACAGGTAGATCACCAACAGACTCCTTACAAGCCCAAGCCATATGAAGTGGATCGGTCGAATCCCTTTTACCGTTACGATCCGGCTCAGTGCATCCTCTGCGGGCGGTGCGTTCAGGCCTGCCAGAACGTTCAGGTGAACGAAACCCTCAGCATCAGATGGGAGAGTGAACATCCACGAGTTCTTTGGGATGGCGGCGCGCTCATCGGCGAATCAAGTTGCGTCTCCTGCGGGCACTGCGTCACTGTTTGCCCCTGCAATGCGCTGATGGAGACATCCATGCTCGGCGAGGCAGGCTCATTCACTGCGCTTCCTCAAACCGCACTCGACGGCATGATCGATGTCGTCAAAGGCATCGAACCGGATCTCGGCTATCGCTCCATCCTCAAGGTGTCGGAAATCGAGTCAGCCATGCGGCAGTCCCGCATCAAGCGAACCAAAACTGTCTGTACCTATTGCGGTGTGGGGTGCAGCTTCGACATCTGGACAACCGGCCGCCACATCCTTAAAGTCGAACCCGCACATGGTCCCGCTAACGGCATCTCTACCTGCATCAAAGGTAAATTCAGTTTGGGGCATGTAAACAGCCCTGACCGTCTGACCACACCTCTCATCCGCGAGAATGGCGCCTTCCGAGAAGCCACGTGGGATGAAGCACTTTCACTCATTGCTTGGCGCTTCAATGAAATCAAGGCCACCACCGGCCCCGACTCCCTTGCCTTCATCTCATCGTCCAAATGCACCAATGAAGAAAACTATCTGATGCAGAAGCTCGCGCGCGCTGTCATCGGCACCAACAACATGGACAATTGCTCCCGCTACTGCCAGTCCCCTGCCACGATTGGTCTCTTTCGAACTGTAGGTTACGGAGGTGACTCCGGCTCCATAGGCGATATTGAGCAGGCTGGTCTTGTACTCATCATCGGCAGCAATACGGCAGAAAGCCATCCCGTCCTTGCCACACGCGTCAAGCAGTCCCACAAACTGCGCAGACAAAAGCTCGTCGTCGCTGATATTCGTGCTCACGAAATGGCTCGCCGTGCCGACCTATTCTTCCAACCGCGCCCCGGCACTGATCTCATCTGGCTTTCGGCCGTTACGCGATACATCTTCGAACAAGGCCTTGCCAAAGCCGACTTCCTCACACAGCATGTCGACGGTCTCGATGAGTATGTTGCCAGCCTGGCTCCATTCACCCTGGAGTTCGCGAGCAAAACGTGTGGTCTTGCCGTAGAGACGCTTGAAAAGGTAGCGAAGATGATTGCCGAAGCATCCGGAGTGTGCATTCTGTGGGCGATGGGCGTTACTCAGCACAGCATGGGTTCTGACACCTCTACGGCCATCTCTAACCTTCTCCTCGCCACCGGCAACTACATGCGCCCCGGCACAGGTGCCTACCCGCTGCGCGGCCACAACAACGTGCAGGGCGCAAGCGACCATGGCGCCATGCCCAACTTCCTGCCCGGTTATCAGCCGGTCGATGACGATACCGTGCGCGCGAAATTCGAGAACGCGTGGAATGTGACACTGCCGCGCACAGCCGGCCTAGACAACCACCTGATGGTTGACGCAATCCACGAAGGCAAGCTCAAAGCTATGTACCTCTTCGGGGAAGAGATGAGTATGGTTGACTCGAACGCCAATTTCGTCAGTCATGCACTCTCCAAGCTCGACTTCTTCGTCGTCCAGGATGTCTTCTTCAGCGAAACGGCGCGCTTCGCCGACGTCGTTCTTCCCGCCAGCCCCAGCCTCGAAAAGGAAGGTACATTCACCAGTACCGAGCGTCGGATCCAACGCGTCTACCAAGCCCTTGAGCCGCTCGGCCAGAGCCGCCCTGACTGGCAGATCATTCAGGACATCGCCAACCGTCTCGGCGCCCACTGGAACTACAAACACCCTTCTGAGATCTACGCGGAAATCGCATCCCTCACACCGCTTGTTGCTGGAGTGACCTACGAACGGCTCGAAGGTTACAACTCTTTGCAGTGGCCCGTCGGCGAGGATGGAGCCGACCAGCCCTTGCTCTATACAAAGGAATTCAACTTCCCCAACGGGAAAGCACGCTTAATTCCGCTTCAATGGTCCGAGCCAACCGAACAGCCTGACAACGAGTTTGATCTGCATCTCAACAACGGACGCCTGCTCGAGCATTTTCACGAAGGCAATATGACCTATCGAACAGAAGGCATTCGCGAAAGGACACCTTCCACATTCGTCGAGATCTCACCGGAACTGGCCTCGGCACGCGGCATACAATCCGGCAGTTTGGTCGAGCTGGCATCGCGTTACGGTACTGTACGCGTGCAAGCAATCGTCACAGACAGAGTCAAGGGCCGTGAGCTCTATATGCCGATGAATTCTGTTGAGGAGCCCGTCAACCGACTCACCAGCAGCTTCACTGACGCAGTCACGCACACACCGGCATATAAAGAGACCTCCGTAAAAATGCGCGTTCTCACTACGGAAGGCGCTAACCCTCTTCCGCCAACCAACCCGCGCTTCGGTAAGCCAACGCCGCAGCAGGGCGTTGAAGTCGAACGCAAATGGAAGCGCCCTGACTACCGCATGCCCGGCAGCGGCCTTGTTCAGATTAAATAGCGCGCACAGCCCGCTCGCCAGTTGTAATAGGAGATACCATGGCACAACCCATTCCCTTGCAAATTCCATCGCACGATCCGCGCAGGGAACTTATCGAGAAGCTTGAGCAGGCTCCCGCGGAACACGCAGCGGCCTTGCTGGATGCGTATGCCCTCATCCAGGCTCTTCATGAAAAGCGCATCTTTGAGACACTCCGTGGGGCGCTATCTGCGAGCGAACACATCGTGGAAACAGCGGTTCACGCAGCCGAATCGCGAGAATCCATCTTTGCAATCCGCAATGCCATCATCCTGAGCAAAATGCTCGGGGCGATTAATCCCGAGCTCCTGCAGTGTGTTGCGATCGCTGTCGGCCAGACGCTTGGTAGCGAGCGCAAGCCCGTCATCGAACCACCGGGCCTTTTTGCCTTACTCAAGCAATTTCGCCAGACGGAGTTGCGCCGCAGCATTGCCCTCATCAACCGATTCCTCGATGTCCTCGGCGATCAGCTGAAAAAGGGCGGCACACCGACGCAGTCCTCCTAGCGGGTACCAACCTCGAACTCGAGAGAGATTCTCCTCAAGACACCCACAGGGGTTACAATTAGGCGGCCTCCGGGAATACGCTTTCACAAGTTCGGAGTCGCACACTTCACTGCACAGGATCGAATCAGGATGAAGCTCCGTTCCAGCACGCTTGCCATCGTTCCCGCTCTCTTCACACTCTGCCTCACCGCCGCTATAGCCAACCCCGCCCACGCCCAGGCAGGCATGGAAATCAACGGCCAGGCACTTGTCACTCTCAAGCGCGCTGTCACCAGCCAAGCCCAGCCTCAATTTACCAGCATCACACTCGCTCCAGGTCGCGGCATGGAAATTTTGCAGATCACGGCTAATTTTCCCGGCAAGGGCAGCATTGATGTGCTGGCCTCTCCCAGCCTTGCACAGGCTAAGGAGATGCTCGACGTCAAGGATGACGCCAACGGCGATCTCGGGTATCGGCTCGGTGCGGCATTCCTTGTCCCCTATCCAAATCGGATTCGCGGCAAACTTTCTGCCGACGGTAAGACACTCACCACAGAGTGGGAAGGCCATACCCTCACGCTGCCCGCGAATAACATCGGCCAGAAGCCGGGCGCCGAGCGTCATGCCATGCACGGCCTTATCCTCAAGGCAAAAACCGATGACGTTCGCGTGAAGGACATTCCCGGCGGTCAGGAAGTCACTGGCATCATTCATGCCGGCAACTTCAATGGTCATTGGCTCTCCAGCACCGATCTCGATTACACCATCACGCTTACGGCAGAAGCAGTTGACGCCTCCATCGTCGCGAAGAATGTCGGCAACGAAGCAGAGCCTATCGCCATCGGATGGCATCCTTACTTCAACCTGCCCTCCGGCGACCGCACGCAGGCCCGTCTGCATGTTCCGGCCTCGATGCTGACCCAAGTCGACAATTACGACAACGTCTTCCCTACCGGCAAACTACTCCCCGTCAGCGGTCAATATGATCTGCGCGCTCCGGCAGGTAAGCCCCTTGACCACAATTTCTATGACGACAACTGGAGCCATCTCAAGTGGCAAAATGGCTCAGTGACTGTAAAGGTCATCGATCCAGCTGCGCATTACGCGGTCGACATCGAGGGGCTCTCACCTGAGATCAGAACGATCCAGGCATACGCTCCGCCCACCGCAAAGTTCGTCGCCGTCGAAGACCAGTTCAACTTCGCTAACCCATTTGGCAAAGAATGGGGCAACATGAACACAGGCATGGTCACTCTAAAGCCCGGTCAGAGCACGAAATGGCATGTCCGGTTGCACGTCTACGTTCCCTAGTCGCGACCCAACCCGTGAGCCTCGCAAACAACCCCAGGGCGAATCGAGGCTCACGCAGCCCTGACAAGATTCCATCTCCAGTAGACGATCCCACGTTCCTTCGGACAACAAGACTTTTCTTTTCCATCAAAAGAGATAAAACGGATCGGCATCGGCTCCGGCAACAACCCTCTCCAGCTTCGCATCGCAAGCGAGTAGAGGAGGTTGTTGTATGCGTCGAATCGTCTATCTTGCAGCTACTTTCGCTGCCTTTACTGTGCTGATTCTTGTGCCCCGCAGTTCACAGGCTCAAATCTCTGAAAGAATTGTTGCCAACGTTCCCCATTCCTTTATCGTGAACAACACTACACTTCCGCCCGGACGCTATACGCTGTACACGATGCGCCAGACCGACCAAACGGTTATGCGTATCTCGAGCGCTGATGGACGCACCTCAACGGACTTCCTGGTTCGGGCTTCCATTGATGATCACCTCCCAAGACACTCAGAGTTGATCTTCAACCGCTACGGTAGCAAGGAATTTCTAACCCACATCTATCAGGTAGGGACCAAAACCGGAGTCGCCGTAGTCGACGTCTCACGGGAGGAAGCCGACCTCAAGCATAATGGGCAAGCCGCGACCACACACACCGAGGAGCAGGAGAAGTAAAACGAGCGGGATGGAGTGCCAAGCTAAGATTGCCCAGCAAGGATTCCATCCCGCCTTTATTCCCATTCGGAATTGAGTGCTACAACTGATTAATTGTCCTGTAGCTTTGTCAGCCTCACGGTGCGGTTCGTGCGCGCACTCGTACGCGCCGCATCGAGGATCTGCATGACAACGACGTTCGTATCCAGAGCGGTCAGATCGCCCTTGGGTGTTATTTTTCCTTCGAGCGCTGCTGCAAGATAATCCAGGGAGTCATCGTTAGGGGCCAACAGGGGCGGAGCCGTTATTAAGCGTTCCTTCGCATCATTCTCCAACCGCATCCGCACCTGATTCGAATCAATGGTGATCGCATATCCCTTTGCCCCATAGATCTCCATATCCTTGCGCGCAAACGGCCAGTTCCACGAGCCCATGATGACTGCCTGGGCATGCGGATACGCGAGCACGATGGTTGAGTCGTCATCCACCCTGGGGTACAACTGCGGCTTGTCATGGTTCACCACCGCGGTTACGGTCAGCGGGGTTTCGCCGTGCATCAACCATGTCATCAGGTCCACGCCGTAGCAGCCGAAGTCATACAGAGCACCCGCGCCATTTTGCGTCGGGTCAGTTAGCCAGCTCAGGAACTCCGGTGGGACGCCAATCTCCACCGGTCCCTGGTGTCCGTCGTGCACCACCACACGACGGATTGGTCCCAGTTCACCCGACGCCACAGCGTCATACGCTGCCTGGTTGCTCGCATACCAGGTCGTCTCGTAATTCACCAGCACCTGAATGTGGTGCTCTCGTGCGGTCTGACGTATCGCTAGCGCATCGTCCAGCGAGATCGTCAGCGGCTTCTCCACCATGACCGAGACACCATACCGTGCCGCAGTTTCAATCACCTTGCGATGATCGGCAATTGACGTATAGACAAGCACCGCCTGTGGGTGTTTCGCTTCAATCAAACTGGCCGTATCTTGATAAAACATCTTCTCCGCCAGCCCATACTTCTTCTCATATTTCGCCACCAGCGCCGGATCGGCTTCGGCAATCCCCACCAGTTCCACATTCTTGTGTCCCGGCAACTGGCCCAGAAATCCCTCCACGTGCCCATGCTCCAATCCCACAATTGCCACGCGCAGAGGCTTCCCTGCGCCCTGTGCCACCAGCATCCCCGGAATCAACAACGCCGCAAACCCCATCCAACGGCTCAAGAAAAACATCCAGCAGAACCTCCAGCGACTCATTATTGGCTCGTCCTCCTGGCCACCGATTCTACGCGATCTGTCGGAAGTGCCCTTCCAGTACCTGTGATTGCCAAAAGCGAGACAACCAGCTCCGGATTTGAACCATCCTTGCTGTCATAGGCTTTTCATCGGAATCGAGGCGGACCCAAACCGAAAGGAATCATCGTTCATGCCCATCCCTCTACGACATTTCCTGTTTCGCACTTTCGTTCTCGTCTCAGCATTGCTTTTCTGCGTCATGTCCACAGCGCACGCCCAGCTTCCCAAGGGCGATCTCTTTTTCGGCTACAGTCGTACCGGCTCAGACGTCTTCTATCCCAACACAGGTGGCCTGAACGGATGGGAGGCTTCCGGCAGCCTGAAAGTCGCTCCCTTTATCAGCGCCGACGCAGACGTAGCCCACTACGGCCTGGGCACAAATTCCACCGTCCCACGTACGACAACGTTCCTTTTCGGCCCCCGCGTGACTGTTGGCGCTTTGGGTGTCAAAATCTTCGGTCATGGCCTCATCGGCGGTGAGCACTCTGCCAATGGTGGTGGCGTGACGGCGATTTCCAGCAATTCCTTTGCGTATGCGCTCGGAGCCGGACTCGATATTCCAGTTGCGCCCTTCTTCGGATGGCGCTTCCTCGTCGACCGAATCGACGCTCCTTCAGCCTCACCGCCCGGTGGCACCGATATTCGCTTTTCCACTGGGCTTGTCTTTCATTTCTGAGCAGTTTTTTTATTTGACTGCCTACCTCGTTCTGTAAACCTTGGGCCCCAACGGTCGTCTACTTGGCCGAGATGGCTGTTGGAATCCGCTTTCGTTGCCCATGTTGCGGCTACCGAACCCTAGAAGCACCCGCGGCAATGGGGCTCTGTCCTGTGTGCTGGTGGGAGGACGACGGCCAGGACGACCGCGATGCCCATGAAGCACGCCTCACGGTAAACGGCCAGCTCAGTTTGGCCGATGCCAGGGAGTCCTTTGCGCGTTGCGGCGCCGCCCATCCGCGTTTCCTTCCTTACGTCCGCAAGCCCGACGTCTCAGAGCAGTAACGTGACTTCTGCGATGCGCCGCCCAAGGCTGCCGGACTGCCCGGTTTGACCCTGTCCGCAATCCCTCTTACCATGAAATGAGATATTTCCCTCGCCGCGCGGCGCTCGATGGCGCTAAGCCTTCTTCCCGTACGGCAGTTACTTTGGCGCCGCGATGCGGCCGGAAGGCAAAACGTTGAGTCCCACTGACATCCTCGAAAGCAATACCCAGCCAGAAGCCGCAAATGCCGGCCCTACGCACGATCACACCCATGAAGGCCACGATCATCCGCACGAACACACCCAGGGTCCGGTTTTGAATCCGGAATGCACACGAGAGGTCGTTGTTGAGGCGTCTGCCGAGGAGGTATCCAAGGCTTTCCGCAAGGTCACCCGCACCTATCAGAAATACGCACGGATCCCTGGCTTCCGCCCCGGCAAGACCCCTGAATCCGTCATCCAACGGAGATTCGCGACCGAGATTCGGAAGGAGGTCATTGACTCCCTGCTGCCCGAGCGCTTCAACCAGAGCATCCGCGACCAGAATCTCAAACCAGTGGGCCAGCCCCAGGTGACGGAGCTCACTATCGAGGATGGAAAGCCGCTTCACGTGAAGGCTGTCTTTGAGTACATCCCCGACTTCTCTATTGAAGGCTACCAGTCTGTGACCGTGGAAAAGCCCTCCGTCGAAGTAACCGATGAGGAATTCAACCGCGAGCTGGAAGAGTTACGTGAATCCCGCGCCACCATCGAACCCGTCGAGGAGGATCGCCCCCTCACTGACGGCGACTGGGCACAGATCGCGTATACAGGTGCCATTCAGGGTGAGGATAACGGGGATCCTGTGCAGGGTGAAGATGCCCTCGTCGAGATTGGCGGCAAGGATACCGTCGAAGCCTTCACGCAGGTGCTCCGAGGCGCCAAGCCCGGTCAGGAACTCAAAGCGGAAGTGATTTATCCAACCGAGTATCCCGACAAGCGTATTGCGGGCAAGACCGTCATGTACGACATCACGGTCAAAGCCATCAAGAAGCGGATCATTCCCGAGTTGAATGATGAATTTGCCAAGGAATTGGGAGATTATGAAAGCCTGACCGACCTTCAGACTCGTGTCCGCGAGCACATGGCCCAGCGGAAGCGCAACAGCGTCGAGTCCGAAACGAAGGATCGTCTCTTCGCCGCGCTTTCGCAGAAGTTTCCTTTTCCCGTACCAGAGTCATTAGTCCAGGACCGGATCGATGCGCGACTCGAGCGTGGCCTTCGTGCTCTGGCAGCCCAGGGCATGCAGGCCGAGCAGATGCGAAAGCTTGACTTCGGCCGCCTCCGCACCGCACAGCGCGATGGGGCCATCGCCGAGGTTCAGGCGACAATCCTGATGGATCGGATCGCCGAAGCGGAAAACATCACCGTCACCGATGAGGAGGTGGAGCGCGAGATTCAGATCGCTGCACTTCAGTCCCGCGAACCAGTTGAAGCACTCCACAAGCGATTGACTGAGGAGGGTGGCCTCGCTAGAATCCGGGAACAACTCAAACGCGAAAAGGTGGCTGATTTGCTTTACGAGAGGCTGCCCGCTTAACGGCCATAAAGATTGGCTAAGCTGCTGCTGCATAGCCAGTTAAGTATAGGACAGCAGCCCCACAACACCGGGAACGAAGATCCCCGGACGAAAAGCGAGAAGAGCACTCTATGGCATTGGTTCCCATGGTGGTTGAGCAGACGAGCCGGGGCGAGCGCGCCTATGACATCTACTCCCGTCTGTTGCGCGATAACATCATCTTCCTTGGCACCCCCATCGACGATCAGGTTGCCAACCTCGTCGTTGCCCAGATGCTGTTTCTGTCTGGCGAAGACCCGGAGAAGGACGTTCAACTCTATATCAACTCCCCGGGCGGCTCCATCACTGCAGGTCTTGCGATTTACGACACTATGCAATTCATTAAGAACAACGTCGTGACCTACTGCATCGGTCAAGCCGCCAGCATGGGTGCTTTTCTACTTCTCGCCGGCACCAAGGGCAAACGATTTGCCCTCCCCAATTCGCGCATTCTGATTCATCAGCCTTCCATGGGTGGACTCAGCGGCCAGGCCACCGACATCGATATTCATGCACGCGAGATCCTGCGGATTCGCGAAATCACCAATAACCTTATGGCGAAGCATACCGGCCAGTCTCTCGAGCGCATCGAAAGAGACGTTGAGCGGGACTTCATCATGAACGCCCACCAGGCCAAGGAATACGGTATTGTGGATGAGATCATTGACAGACCCCGAACCTAGCTGGTCAAACCCCGCTTTGCACGGAACTGCAATAAGATAGACGAAAGGGAGTTGCAAGCCATGAAAACGCGCACGGGTCCTGAAGAAGCGCTTCGCTGCTCGTTCTGCCACAAGTCGCAGGACGCCGTGGCTAAATTGATTTCGTCGCCCAGTGACTATCCTCGCGCTTACATCTGCGATGAATGTGTGGCCGTCTGCAACTCCATCCTGGAGGACGACCGCGGTGAAGCCCATCCCACCACTGCGGCCGGTCACTTGCCGAAGCCGCAGGAGGTCAAAAGCTTCCTCGACGACTTTGTCATTGGACAGGATCAAACCAAGAAGAAGCTGGCTGTCGCCGTATATAACCACTACAAGCGCGTGCAGATGAACCGCATGCGTAACAATGAGGTTGAGCTTGCCAAATCCAACATCCTCCTCATTGGCCCCACCGGTTCTGGCAAGACGCTACTGGCGCATACCCTCGCCAAGATGCTTGACGTACCCTTTGCCATTGTCGACGCCACAACGCTGACAGAGGCTGGATACGTCGGCGAGGATGTCGAAAATATCATTCTCAAGCTCCTGCAGGCAGCCGACGGCGATGTAACCCGCGCCCAGCAGGGCATCATCTATATCGACGAAATTGACAAGATCGGCCGCAAGGATGAGAACCCCTCCATCACCCGCGACGTATCCGGTGAAGGCGTACAGCAGGCCCTGCTCAAGATTCTCGAAGGAACGGTTGCGAACGTTCCCCCGCAGGGCGGCCGTAAACATCCGCATCAGGAATTCACAGCGGTTGACACTACGAACATCCTCTTCATTTGCGGGGGAGCCTTCGTGGGCTTGGAGCGCGTCGTCGGACGACGCATCGGCAAGAAGGCCCTCGGGTTTAAGTCTCCTGAAGCAGACGCCGAAGCGTCCGGTCCGCGCTCACACCGCGACACCGAGTTGCTGCGCAAGACCGAGCCGCAAGACCTCATCAAGTATGGCCTCATTCCTGAGTTTGTTGGCCGCCTGCCTGTGGTGGGAGTGCTTGACGAGCTGGATGAAGCCGCACTCGTCGAAATCCTCACCAAACCGCGCAATGCCATCCTCAAGCAATATCAGCGACTACTTGAATACGAGAATGTTCGCTTGCACTTTACGCAGGAAGCCACTAGCGCCATCGCCCGCGAGGCACTTGCCCGCAAAGTCGGAGCACGCGGACTGCGCATGATCCTGGAAGAACTCATGCTTGATCTGATGTATCACCTGCCGAGCAACAAGAAGGTTCGTGACCTCGAGATCACGAAGGATATGGTCGAGCGACGCGACCTTTCTCTTTGCCTTCTCGAAAAGGCCGGCTAACGCACATAGAGCTTCTTTCTTTTTGGGAAGAGGGCACGCAATCGCGTGCCCTCTTCTTTCGCCTAGCCTTCCTCCTCATGGCAGCGGAACCGAACGTCCCAAGTCAGAGCTTGGAGTGGTGACCATCGCAGAACGGAGGGTTCCCCGTATGCTTGCAGCCGCATAGATACACCGTCTTGGTCTCCGTCGCATCAAACTTCAGTGGGGTCATTCCCGTTCCTTTGTGACTTCCATCGCAAAACGGTTGGTTTGCGCTATGCCCGCAAGCACACCAGTGATAACTTTTACCCGCCTCCACCTGCACAGGATAAGGCCCCTTTTGCGCCACAACAGGATCCGACATGCGAAAACACTCCTTCAGAAAAATGTCGTGTACAACGAAAGATACTGTACACCATTTCGGTTGCTAGGTGGTTTGCATCACACTCCGATGCTCCCCGCATCACTGTGAAACCTGCGCAGAAGATACACCCTTGCTCAAGGAGGGCAAGAACATGCGGGCAACGATGTCTGAAAAGTTGGCATCTGCGGAAGATGCTCTTCACGAGGTCTCCAAGTTGCGGTCGATTGTGACAGATGCTATGGGAGAAGGCGTTCGATCCGCGAACCACGCAATTACGCGTAGCCGAGACGCCGCTGAAGATTTGCTCGAGGACATTCGGCACAGGGTAAAGCGGCGGCCCATGGAATGCGTCAGTATCGCTTTTGGCGCGGGGATACTTACCGGGGCAATGATTGCGTGGCTGAATCTGCATCGTCGCTGAACTTCCTGCTGAAAAGGCTGCGATGCAGTGCCTTCTCATCGGCTAAGCCTCAATCGTCGTGCAGGCATTCAGCCTCGTATCCTTGAATGCCGCGGGCAAGGCATCGGGTTCTGCGCTCAATTCCCTTTCAGTAACGGATCAATCTCTCTACATCCTCTGGGGAGGGGTTGGGCTCACCTTCGCGCCCTTCCGCTGTACAATCCCAACAAGGCTTCTGGATAACGCCTTCTTGAAGCGTTGAAAGATTTGGCGCGTCTAATCCAGTAGGAAATCACATGACTGCTTCCCGCGAGAAATCCGAAACCCGCAAACTTCCCATGATGCCCATTCGGGACATGGTGATCTTCCCCTACATGATGACCCCATTTGTTGTGGGCCGGCAGTCGAGCGTGCGTGCACTCGAGGAAGCTCTCAACGGTGACCGCAAAATCTTTCTTGCCACCCAGCATGATGCATCAATCGATGAGCCCCGCGCAAAGGACATCTATCAGGTCGGTTCCATCTGCAACATCGTGCAGAGTGTCAAAATGCCCGACGGCAACATCAAAGTCCTCGTGGAAGGTGTAGAGCGCGCCAAGTCAATCGACATCAGCGATCGCGACGGATTCTTCGTCGCTACGGTCCGCACTGGTAAGTCCGACTTTGAGATGACGCCAGCCACAGAGCAGCTCATGCAGCGCGTCACGTCTCTCTTTGAGCAGTACGTCAAGCTCCAGCAGTCACTCAACTACGAGACCATTATCGCCTCGGTCCGCATGGACGAACCCGCTAAGCTTTCTGACACCATTGCCGCTAATCTGCAAATTGGCATTGAAGAGAAGCAGGAGTTGCTTGCGATTTTCGATCCCGCTTCACGTTTGGCCCGCATTGCAAGTGTCTTGGACATCGAGATTGAAAAGCTCGATCTGGACCGCAACATCCAATCGCGCGTGAAGCGCCAAATGGAGCGGGCGCAAAAGGAGTACTACCTCAACGAAAAGATCAAGGCCATCCAGAAGGAACTGGGCCGTGGCGAAAAGAGCGAATTCGATGAACTGCGCAAAAAGATTGAATCCGCCGGCATGCCGAAGGAAGTCCTTGAGAAGGCTGTCCAAGAGCTAAAGAAGCTGGAAGCCATGCCACCCATGTCCGCAGAATCCACTGTCAGCCGCAATTACATCGACTGGCTCCTTGCCGTACCGTGGAAGAAGAAATCCAAGGAGACGCGCTCTATCGACTTTGCGGAAAAGGTCCTCAACGAGGACCACTACGGTCTCGAGAAGATCAAGGAGCGCATCCTGGAGTTCCTTGCGGTTCGTCAGCTCGTCAAGAACCCCAAGGGTTCGATCCTCTGTTTCGTCGGCCCTCCAGGTGTCGGTAAAACCTCGCTGGGCATGTCGATCGCAAAGGCGACCGGTCGAAAGTTTGTGCGCCTTTCCCTCGGCGGCGTGCGCGATGAAGCCGAGATCCGCGGCCATCGCCGTACCTATATCGGCGCCCTGCCGGGTCAGATCATCCAGCACATGAAGCGGGCCGGCACGAAAAACCCCGTCTTCCTTCTTGATGAAGTTGACAAGATGGCATCGGACTTCCGCGGTGATCCGGCCTCCGCATTGCTTGAAGTTCTCGATCCGGAACAGAACACCACCTTCCAGGACCATTATCTCGACGTTGACTACGATCTGTCGCAGGTTCTCTTTGTCGCAACTGCCAATGTGATGCACACCATCCCCGCGGCGCTACAGGACCGCATGGAAGTGCTGCGGCTGCAGGGCTACACCGAACAGGAAAAACTTGAAATCGCGCGTCAGTACCTGATCAAAAAGCAACGCGAGCAAACCGGGCTGAATGAGAAGAATATTGTCTTCCAGGACGACGCGATCCTTGAAATTATTCACAGCTACACGCGCGAAGCCGGCGTGCGTAACCTCGAGCGCGAAATCGGCAACGTCTGCCGCAAAGTGGCCCGCCGCGTCGTAAAGAAAGGTGCCAAGCATAAAGAAACGATCACCGCCGATAACGTCAGCGAGTTCCTGGGTGTGCCGAGGTTCCGCGAATCTGAAGTCCACGAAAAGAGTGAAGTGGGCCTTGTGACCGGTCTCGCATGGACCGAGGTGGGGGGTAGCATCCTATCCACGGAAGTGCAGGTCCTGGATGGTAAAGGCAAACTCACCATCACTGGCCAACTGGGTGACGTCATGCAGGAATCCGCACAGGCTGCGCTGAGCTACATCCGAGGTAAGGCCCACGCACTCGGCCTCAGCCGCGAGTTCTATCGCAACCTCGACATCCACCTGCACGTGCCCGAGGGTGCGATTCCCAAGGATGGCCCATCAGCGGGCATCACAATGGCCACTGCGCTTGCCAGTGCACTCGCCAAAATTCCCGTGCGCCGTGACATCGCCATGACCGGCGAGATTACGCTGCGCGGCAAGGTCCTGCCCATCGGAGGGCTCAAGGAGAAACTCCTCGCTGCGCTGCGCGCTGGCATCTTCGAGGCCATCCTGCCGAAAGCCAACGAAAAGGATGTGGCTGAGCTACCAGACAACATCAAGAACTCGATGAAGCTCCACTTCGTGGATACCATGGACGAGGTATTGGCACTGGCTCTTGAAGGACCGCTGCCCACGCCGATTCCAACAGAAGCCGATGTGCTCACCGCAGTCCCGTCTTCGGAGTCCGGTGCGAACCCTGTGGCGCGACAGTAACGCCGCGCCAAGGCAAACCTAACATGCGTTATACCGCCCAGTTCCTGCTTTCGGCAATGGCCGCCGCGCAGTTCCCTGCGCCCTCTGTACCGGAGATCGCCTTTCTCGGCCGCTCCAACGTCGGCAAATCCAGTCTGCTGAACGCTCTCGTTGGAGAAAAGGCAGCCAAAGTCTCATCCACACCTGGCCGAACACGCGCCATCAATTTTTTCCTTCTTTTGGACGAAAGACAACGTCCGCACTTGAGCTTCGCTGACTTACCCGGCTATGGCTACGCGAAGATTTCAAAGTCTATCTCGGCAGGCTGGCCCTCTTTTATTGAGCCATATCTAGCCGAACGGATCACGCTGGGTCTTTGCATCTGTCTCGTCGACTCCAACATTCCACCGCAAGCCAGTGATCGCCAGCTCGTTGATTGGTTACGCTCTGCGGGCCGCGCTTTCACGGTTGTCGCCACCAAGGTTGATCGCCTCAGCGGCAACGAACGGACGCGCAACCTCATGGCTATCAAGAAGGCATTCGATATCGAAGAGATTCTTGCCATATCCGCTAAAACCGGCTACGGCGTTCGCGCGCTTTGGAGTCACATCGAAGCTATCGCTCTCACCTCTGAACGGCGCTAGGCCACCACACGCGGAGCAGCCGGCATAAAACGGTATGCCTCAGCTCGAAGCCCATCGGTGATGCTCACCGTCAATGCCACTGGAATTTGCGACTTTTCGCTCTGAGTCCGCAAATTCTCCAGAAACTGTTGCGCAAACTCCGGGCTCGCCGCAAAGAACCTCTCCTCGCGCAGCAGGCGCCCAAGATACCGCGGAGCGAGCCGTAACCAGCGATGCGCCGCACCTGATGTTGCAGGCAGACACTCTGAAGCGATGGCATCAAGCCACGGTAACCAACGCGCAGGTTGCGATTCCACCGTCCAACGCACCCCCAAGATCCGCTCTTCGGATGCACAGATGCTTCGAAGAGCTGCATCGCGCACCAGATTCGGCGCCACTCCGCGCTCTGTCATTTCGCACTCCACATCTTCTGGCACCGCTCCGATACAAACCGCAACGGCTTCGCGCTTTCGTATTTCATTCTTCAGGATGCGTAGCGCCTCATCGAGCGATGTCACCAGAAAATCGACGATCCCCTGACGGACTGCTTGTCTCTGCACTTCGGGATCGGCTGTCACAGTCAGCACGGCAGCGCCGGCTAGATTCCCAGCCACGGTGAACGCACGTCCCGTCGCATCCAATTGCCCCGAATAGAAAAGCATGCCGCCTAGACTTGGCTCTGTTCCCGTTACAGGGGGAGGCGCAAAACTGCTCATGATGCAAGCGTACGCACGCTCCACTTCAACCACAAATTTGGACTCTATCGAGGGTGCTTGGGCGTTTGCCGTCAATCCGTACCTCGCGGCAGCGATTTTCTGAAGAACTCCGCGAACAGCTTTAGTCCTGCTCGCGCCAGTTGCGTCGCCTCACATAGACATCAAATTCGCCGGGCTTCGCGTCGATATGAATCTTGTTTGCCTGCTTTTCCTTCACGCAGTCATTGGGCATGACGATTCCCGTCTTGAGGATATCGGCTAACGGGTACCATGATTCCATCGATGTA
The DNA here is from genome assembly GCA_021813745.1 of Acidobacteriota bacterium. Lineage (GTDB taxonomy): Bacteria > Acidobacteriota > Terriglobia > Terriglobales > Acidobacteriaceae > Telmatobacter. The sequence continues at coordinate 25,143 of JAKAJO010000007.1, read as the reverse complement.
TTCTTTTGCTTTGCCACATCACAATCAATGTAAAATTCCATCGCATTATCGTAAGTGGCATGCACTGAAATTTCTCGAGCCCCCGGGGGAACAGCAACATCCAGGCTCCCATCGTCGTTCTCGTGTCTCCAGAAGCTATCCACATCCTTGCGATGGTCAAACTGAACCAGGACGTTCGACGCATCAACCTTCGTGCCGGTCTTCCCATCCAGCACCCGGATGGTGATCGTCGTGCTCTTTTGTGCCTGCGCCACGAATAGACCCAGCAAAATTCCTAGTGTCGACAGCATTGCAGAGTACACTCCAACCCTCATTCGACCTCCTGCCTACCAAGCAGAGTAAGGCTGCCCGTCTGATCCAGTTTCCTGAGAGCCCGAATGAACATCATCGATACCAGGGTCGGTTTGATCGAGGGAACTCAACGTATCACTGGTATCCGTCACCCAGGTATCCGCACTCTTTGTCATCGGATCCTCGGGAATGCTGCGCAGATATCCCGCCTGCACCAGATCATCGAGCGACTGCGGTGCCTTTTGTTTATCCATCGTATAGGAATCGATGGCGGCGCGCATCACATGCAGGTCTTCTTTTAGCACTGCTTCCCGGGCAGATCGAATGGCTCCGATAAAGCTCGGTACGGCCAAGGTCGCAAGGATGCCAATGATCGCCATCACGATCATGAGCTCCATCAGCGTAAATCCAGCTTCAACCTTGTCCCGTGTTCGCATCGCCCATCTACCACTCTGAGTATTTGGTGCCATCCAGAGCTGTTCCCGTCGATTTTGAATACACATCAAAGACATTCTGCCCGCCGAATGAGTCCGAGGACGGATCATCCTGATTCGAGCGCAAACCCCAATCCGAGTTACCCGTCATTGGATCCACCGGAATCCGACGCAGAAAACGGACCTTCTTGCCTTGCACATCCACTCCGTTGACAAGTGTTTGAAGGTCTGGAGGATAGCCCATGCTGTCCACCTTCGTTTGAAATGCGTTTTTGTCCGCCGCATCCTTGTAATGGTCGATCGCGTCCCGCATTTCCCATAGGTCTCGGCGTAACTCCCGCTCCTTCTCGCGTCTCACCTCAAAGCGAGCGACGGGAATTGCAGCAGCCGCCAATATTCCCAAGATCGTGACGGTGACAATGAGTTCGACCAGTGTCAGGCCCGCTTCTCTTGACCCTCTCACCTCGCATTGTCTGCGCAACGTCATGGCCCTGCCTACTTCACGACAATCGTGGTCTGCCCGCCCTGCGCCTGCTCGGTCTGACCGGTGCCGCTTAGCGCACCTGGGCGCGATATCTTAACGGAGGACTCGCCCGGAGCCTTTGCCTGGAAGCTTAAGACGCACACTACGCCTGCCCCACTCACGCCCGGCGCTCCTGGCGGCCTTGACGCATTCAGCGTGACCGTCCCTGGTCCATCATCACGATGTACCAGAGCCACCGCTTGACCGTCCCGCCCAAGAAAGTCCCCACTGTCCACATTCACCAGCGTCAACTTAGTCGGGTCATATTGAATCTGCAGGGGCACCGAAGCAATGTTTGCCGCGCCACTGATCACAATTGGAACTTGAAACTGCGCACCGTTCGCCACCGGCATCCGGGGAGGTGCAAAGGCAAATCGCAAGGGCTCCGCCTGCATCGGGCCAGGCGGGCTCGCCGCGGGGGTCTGCACCGCCGTTACCGGCGGAGGCAGCGGTTGCGCCGCCGCACGAAGCTGCGCCAGCGCCGCCTCACCGCCCGCTTCCGCCGTCTGGCCCGGCACCGTGCCTACCGACGATCCATTCGCGGAGTTAGTCGTTGCAGCAGACTGTGCCTGCACTCCGGTACCGGTCATCGAAATATGTCGCAGTTCAATGTTTTGCCCCGCGCCCGTATCAATCGTGCGCAGATTGACCGGGGTCAGGAAAGGAGACCGCACGATGTGGGGAACCAGCAAAAAGACGATCTCATCATCCGTTTTAATGTGATCCATCGATCCAAACAGATACTTCAGAATCGGAATCGAACTCAATCCAGGAATACCCGTCCAATTTTGCTGATCCTGTTGATTCAGAATGCCGCCGAGGATCGTCGCTTCACCTTCACGGAGTCGAATCGTCTGTTCGCTCGTTTTCTGAGCAATGATCGGCTCCGTCACACCCTCAATCGTCGTACTACCGCTCTCCGAGCTGACCTCGATTTTCAGCTTCATTGTCACATCGTGGTCATAATGCACCGTAGGAGTCATCTCGATATTGACGCCCACGTCGATGTACTGAAACTGCGTTTCCGCCATTGGTGTAATCGCTGCGGCCACGCCCACGCCGGACTGGAATGATCCTGTCGCGATTGGAATGCGTGATCCAATCTTCATCGTCGCCTTTTGAGCATCCGTACAGCGAATCCGTGGATTCTGCAGGATTCGCGTATTCGAGTCCGTCAGCAGCATGTTCGCAGTTGCCGTTCCGAGCGTCACCGCGAAATCATTCGAGTTCAAATGTGCCAGGTTATAGAGTGTAGGCGTGGTCGACGTCGTTCCGTTCGCATTGGTTGTCGTCGTACTGGTCGTTGTGGTGGGAGGCTGCAGTGTCACACCCGCGCTTTGCGGCCAGTCAATCCCCAGGTTCCGCTCCCAGTTCTTTGCAACCTCCAAGACTGAAATGTCCACCACGACCTCGGGGCGCGCCTTATCCAGATCGTTAATCAACTTTTGCGCCAGCAAAAGCTCATCTGGCGTCGCTCGCATGACGATGGCGTTCTGGCTCGCAACACCGTAGACCTTTGCATTTGGCAGTACATTGCGCAACGCCGTCTGCACATCATTGAGATCGTTCTGCTGCCAGGCGTTCGTCAAATAAAACGTCTGCACCGCCTGCTCTTCAAGCTGGGTCCGTTTGGCCCTCGAGTCCTGAGCAACAAAGATCGTGTTCGAAGTCACAGGTCGCCAGAAGGTTCCAGAAAGTGTTCCCACAATGCGCAATGCATCCATCAAAGACACGTTGTTGAGGTCCACCTGGATCCGCTTTCCCGTGTAATCCGGATCAAAAAGTACATTGATTCCCGCGGCCTTGCCAACCGCCTGGTAAATCACCTTCGAGTCTTCCACCATGTGCAGCGACAGCGGCACATTCGACACCACCTTCAACTGCGTCGGCGCTGCCATTGAATCGATGCTGGTTGCCTCAGTCGGAGTCTCGGCCGCGCTCGCTTCAGGCTGCACGATGGACTTGCCCTGACGCGCACGGATTTTAGCAATCTCCTGTTGCGCGGATTCATTTCCCGGATCAATCTCAGCAGCACGCAACAGTTCCACCAAAGCGCCCTGTTCGTCGCCGGCAGCCATCAGCTTACGCCCCTTGGTGACGTGTGCTGCCGATGCAGAGAGTCGGACCCGGTAAAGCGCTGTCCGGTACCGTATATCGCTCGGCGCCATTGTCCAGGCTTTCTGATAGTCCTCATACGCTGCATCAAAGTCCTCCCGGACCTCGGCAGCCTGACCTTGCTTGAAGAACGCTTTGGCTGATTCACCATGCGCCGGAAGGCAGGCTGGACCCAGAAGAGTCACTCCGCCTGACAGCGCGATCCAAAGGGCTGGACTGCTCAAAAAACATCGTGCGATACGGCGCTTCATGAAACTCCCACGCGTGCTGCCCGGCACCGGCACCGTTCCAGGCTCATTCCGATGGAACGGAACGACTGCAGCCTGGCCGCTCCCGCACCCTGATTTCAATTTGGGATCAGCGATGTGACGCCTCATTTTAGCAAAGCTCAGCAAGTTCCGAGCCCTTTCCCGTGCCGGTGCTACGATGAATAGGCGAAGGATTGCCTTTATGCCCCGCCAAGCCAGCCACGTCATCGCACAGCAACCGCGGTCCGGTCCCCAAAAGACGGAGCGACTTCGCGACCCTGTCGCCGCCGGCGAACGGGACGCCGCACAAAACAGGGCTGCCGGGCACAACTACTTCCTCCTGGAGAAAGTTGAAGCCGGTGTCGCTCTTCGTGGCACGGAGGTCAAATCCATACGCGAAGGGAAGGCCAACCTCAAGGACTCCTACGGTCTCATCAAAGATGATGAGGCATTTCTCCTGAACTTGCATATCGGCCCCTACTCCCACGGCAACATCGCCAATCACGATGAAACCCGGACGAGAAAATTGCTGCTGCGCAAGGACGAAATCCGGCGGCTACAATCCAAGACGCAAATCAAGGGCCACACGCTCATCCCTACCCGCCTTTACTTCCGAAACGGAAAGGTGAAGTGTGAATTAGCCCTGGCAAAGGGCAAACAGGATTGGGACAAGCGCGAAACCGAGCGACGCCGTGAAGCCGATCGCGAAGCCCGCGCCGCCGTCAATGCCAGCAGGCATCGCATGGGTCGCTGAGAAAATTCTCGCCACTCCGCCACAAAGCGCCTTTGTGCCACGTTACCCCAGTGTCATACCAAGATGTTTGCCATATTTGCGGCGGTATGGCGGGTAGGAAAGAATGGAAATTATGCGGACCGAACTGTCATTTGCCAATCTCTCAGAACTTCAGACCGAACTGTTGGCCGTGTTGGCCGTGGATACCCAAACCTCGAAGGGCGCCGACGCCAGACCCGAGCCGGTTCTGCTGACCTACGATGCAGCCATTCTGGCGGCCGTATCCCCTGCTTTTGCTAGCGGCGAATTCAACGCCGGAGCAAACGAAACCCTATTGCTTCATGCACCTGTCGGCGTCAAAGCATCTCGACTGCTCGTTGTCGGTCTTGGGCCCAAATCAAAGGCCACCGTTCAAAGTGTGCGCAACGCCGCGGGAACCGCTGTCCGCTTCGCCAAGCCGCGCAATATCCGAGAGTTAGCCCTTGCCCTGCCCGAATCCGTGGTCCAGCCGTTCAATGGTTGTGCGCGTGCAGCCGTTGAGGGTGCCTTTATCGGCGATTTCGACCCAGACACTTACCGCAGTGACCGCAAGGATCGTAGTCTTCAGTCCTTCACCCTTGCTGCTCCTTCCGCCGTAGACCAGCCTGCCGTACAGACGCAGTTTCAGGAAGGCGTGATCGTGGGTGAAAGCCAGAATTTCGCCCGATCCCTCGTCAATGAACCTGGCAATAAGCTCACGCCCACGATCCTCGGCCAGCGCGCCGGCCAAATGGCCGAGCAGCTCGGCCTCAAGTGCGCGATCTTCTCCACTGATAAACTGCGCGACCTGAAGATGGGTGCTTTTCTCAGTGTGGCCCAAGGCTCCGCGGAACCGCCCGCCCTTATCGTGCTGCGCTACGATCCACCCGGCGTCAACGATGGGCCCGTGCTCGCTCTTGTTGGCAAAGGCATCACGTTTGATACCGGAGGAATCTCCCTTAAGCCCGCCGACAACATGGAGAAAATGAAATACGACATGGCCGGCGGCGCCGCCATGCTTGGTGCCATGCGCGCCATCGCGCTCCTCAAGCCGAAGGTCCGGGTCATTGGGATCGTCTGCGCCGCGGAGAACATGCCCGACGGCAAGGCACAGAAACCGGGCGATATCCAGATCGCGATGCCGCTCGCGCCCAGCAAGGCCGGAAAGGCCATTGAGATCATCAACACTGACGCGGAGGGCCGCCTCGTTCTCGCTGACGGCATCACCTATGCGCGCCAACTGGGCGCAACCCACATCATCGACGCCGCCACCCTCACCGGTGCCTGCGTCGTCGCCCTCGGCATGGTGAATGCGGGAGTCTTCTCCAATGACGAAGATACCTATGAAAAGTTCACCACCGGTCTCGCCGTCTCCGGAGAAAAGTTTTGGCGTCTCCCCGTTGGCGACGAGTACGCGGAGATGATTAAGTCAGACATCGGCGACATCAAAAACACCGGCGGTCGCTGGGGTGGCGCTATCACCGCGGCAGAATTTCTCCGAGCCTTCGCCGAAGATACGCCTTGGATTCATCTCGACATCGCCGGCGTCGCCTGGGTCGAGGAGGCCAAGCCCTATATCGCAAAAGGCCCCAGCGGCATTGCCGTGCGTTCGGTCCTGGAGTGGGTCCGTAGCTTCGAATCCCACCGTTGATCCGCAGATCATTCAGAAAACAAGCGGCGCGCCCGTTCAGCGCACCGCTTGTTTTTGAACCCACGATATTCGTTACATCGCCTCCGGGCTTTCGATGCCCAACCATCCCAGCACCGTCACCAGTTCCCTAAGCGTCACGGCTGCAGTTGCCAGCAGCAGCGTCTTCCGAGTCGAGTCTTCCTCGGTCAAAATATGATGCTTGTGGTAGAAGTTGTTGAACTCCTGCGCCAATTGAAACGCATGCTTCGCCAGATATGCTGGCTCTGATGTCGTCAGGCATTGTTCGAGCGTCAGCGTTCTGCGTCCAACACGCAGCCACAGAGCCCAGATGTCTTTGGCTTCTGCTGCCCGCAGTATGGCTTCGACTTGCACACCCTGCGCGCTCATGAGTGCCTGAAACTCCTCCAGCACCGCCTTCTCGGTCGTCCCTGTCTTGCGAAAGATATTCCGAGCGCGCACCACGGCGTACTGGATATACGGTCCCGTCTCGCCTTCAAAGCTCAGCGCATCCTTGAAGTCGAACGCAATCACCGAATTCCGCGTGTACTTCAACATAAAATAACGCAACGCGCCAATCGCAATCTGCTTGGCAATCGTCTGCCGCTCTGCTGCATCGCGTCCTGTCTGCCGCTTGTTCACCTCTTCGAGCGTCGCAGCAATCAGCTTGTCGATCAGGTCATCGGCCTTCACGCCAAAGCCCTTGCGTCCGCTCACCTCGATATACGGTCGCCCGCGGTCTTCCTCGGCGACTTCGTAACCCAATTCCTCCGCACAGCGCGGCGTCAGCGCCACCATCTCATAGCTGAAGTGCGTGTAGTGATCCGCCTGTGCCGTGTGGCCCATGCCGCGTAGCGCCTGAATCACATTCGCCTGCGGATCGCTCTGCCGCGAGTCGATGACGTTATAAATCGCGCTGGCCCCTCCGAAGTGCGGATGCTCCTCCTCGCCATTCATGCACGAGATCCAGCAGACATGGCCCGGATATTGGAAGAACGGCTTGTACCCGAAGTCACGTCCTAGCAGCCCGAACTTCCACAGGTGATACGCAATGTCCTTGCCCACGTAGGTTACCGTGCCATTCGAGCGAACAATCACCTTCGCGTCTTCATCCGTCTCGCCGTCCTTCGTCTCTGCGCCCGGCCGCGTCATCACCCAGCAGCCCTTGTTCTTCCCTTCGTTCTCGAAGTACAGTACGCCCGTCTGCTTCAGCAGCTCAAATGCCGACTCCCAGAACTTCAGGTGCAGAATCTCGCTCTCGCGCGGCAGAAAGTCGTATTCAATCCCCAGCCGCAGCATCGTCTCCAGATGCCGCCGCAGCACCGCCGTCGAAATCAGCTCGGCCACTTCGGCCGTCTCGTTGCCACCGTGCTCAATCGCATGCAGTGTGTCATAGCGTAGCTTCTTGCGTACAGCCTTTTCATCTTCGCTTCCCTGCTCGTACCACTGCGACGTTCGCGCATAAAGATCCCAGCAATAGAAGTCGATCGCATCCGCAAACTGCCCGCTCGCCGCAGACACATGCGCGCGTTCCTCCACCAGCGCCCGCACATCGCCCAGCGATTTGCCTTCCAGATGCTGAAAGCCCACCACCACATCCGCCACCTGCACGCCCGTGTTGTCGATGTAGTTCTGCACATCCACTTTGTGCCCTGCTGCGCGCAGAAGCCGCACAAACGTGTCGCCCAGGATGGCGTTTCGCAGGTGCCCGATATGCGCCGCCTTGTTGGGATTGATGCTCGTGTGCTCTACCAGCGCATGGTTGCGCACATCGCCCAGAGGCTTAACCTCGTTAAACGCCACGCCGCGCACCGTCGCCGCACGATCCAGCCGCGCATTGATGTAGCCTGCACCGGCTACCTCAAATCCGGCAAAGCCCTCCACCGTGCCCAGCGCCCCTACGATTTCCTGCGCAATCATCTTCGGTGCCTTGCGCAGCTTGCGCGCCAGCTCAAAAGCCACCGGCGTCGCCAGTTCGCCGAAATCCAGCTCCGGCGGAATCTCCACCGGAATCGACTCCAGATCCAGCTCGTACTTCGCCTTGAGCACCTCGCGCAGGCGTGTTTCCAGCCTCTTCTTCAGTTCCAGATACACAGTGTGAAAGCCTCAAAATCCTTGATTTTCAAGGGTGATTCTAACAGAGCGCTATTCCCGGCATTGTTTGACGCACCCCGCATCGCACCCTAAGATGGAAAGTAGTCTGACCACAACCATCTGCCTGCCGTAGAGGCAAATTTCCAGCTTCACCCCGTTCATGACTGATCAAGCTGCAAGCTCATCCCGCTTCTACCTCACCACGCCCATCTACTACGTGAACGCGCGGCCACATCTCGGCCACGCTTACTCGACCATCGTCTGTGACGCCATCGCGCGGCGCAAGCGGGCTCTGGGCATTGACACCTGGTTCCTCACCGGCACCGACGAGCACGGTCAGAAAATCGAGCGCTCCGCCAAACTCGCTGGCCGCACGCCCCAGGAGTTCGCCACGGCCATCTCCGGCGAGTTCCGCGCTCTCTGGGACCAGCTCGGCCTCACCTACGACGATTTCATCCGCACCACTGAAGAACGTCACAAGCGCAGCGTGCAGCACCTCTTCGCCACCCTGCGCGATCGCGGCTACATCTACAAGGGCTCCTACACCGGCCAGTACTGCGTCTTCGACGAGCTCTATGTCGATGGCCCTCCCGGCACGCCCTGCCCAGACTGCGGCCGCATCACCGAAACCGTTAGCGAAGAGAACTACTTCTTCAAGCTCTCTGCCTTTGAGCGCCGTCTTCTCGAGTTCTACGAGGCCAACCCCGGCTTCATGCAGCCGGAGTCCACCCGCCGCGAGGTCATCTCCTTCGTCCGCGGCGGCCTCAAAGACCTCTCCGTCAGCCGCACCAGCTTCTCCTGGGGCATTCCCGTCCCCGGCGACGAGAAGCACGTCATCTACGTCTGGCTCGACGCCCTCGCCAACTACATCACGGCCCTCGGTTACGGCACCGAAAACGACGAGAAGTTCAAGAAGTACTGGCCCGCCGACATTCACCTCATCGGCAAAGAGATCAGCCGCTTCCACTGCGTCTACTGGCCAGCGTTCCTCATGGCCGCCGGTATCGAGCCGCCGAGCTCCGTGCGCGCTAACGGCTGGCTGCTCTTTGACCAAGGCAAGATGTCCAAGTCCCGCGGCAACATCGTCCGCGCAGAGACCGTTCACGCCGTCCTGGGCGCTGACGCATTGAGGTACTTCCTGCTCCGCGAAATTCCCTTCGGTCAGGACGGCAACTTCACCTTTGATGCCCTCGTCCAGCGCTACAACGGCGACCTCGCCAACGGCTACGGCAACCTCGTCAGCCGCGTCGTCAACATGGTGCACAAATTCTTCGGCGGTGTGGTGCCGCAGATCAATGGTGGTTACCCCATCGATGAATACCCAGACGAGACCGCGTTGCGCATTCGAGCAGGCTTTACGATTGAGCAATTTGCAAAGAGGTTCGATGAACTCAATTTCTCGCAGGCGCTCGAAAGCCTGTGGATTATGGTCGCGGAAACCGACGGCTACCTGACCGCCAATGCCCCGTGGAAAAAGCCTGCGGACCGTTCCGATGCTGACCACACCGCGCTGCAGGCCCGCGTCCTCGCCACCGCCGCCGAAGCCATCCGCATCATCACCGCTCTCGTCTATCCCGTCCTGCCCGACGCCGCCGCGAAGGTCTGGCGTCAGCTCGGCCAGGGAGAAATCGCCGACGCCGCCAGAGCATCCTTCCTCACCCACCTCGCATGGGGCGGCCTCAAGCCCGGAACGCAATTTGCCGAGCCCGCGCCGCTCTTTCCCCGCGCGGAAAAAGACGCCATCGAGCGCATGGTCCAGATCGAAGAAGAGAACAACAAATCCGTGATTGAAGCCGCCGGCGGCCCATCCCCAGCGCAGGCTGAGCCCGCCGCAGCACCGGCACCCACACAGGAACCAAAGAAAAAGGCAGAGAAGAAACCGATGGAAGAGACCAAGCCCACACCCGCACCGGAATCCGCAATCCCACCCGCCACCACCGCACCTGCTTCGGCTGCGCCCGCTGCATCGTCACCCACACCGGCCGAGGTTCCAGCCCAAGCCGCAGCGGAAGAGAAGCAATACATTTCCATCGACGACTTCGCCAAAGTCGAGCTCCGCGTCGCGCAGGTGCTCGTTGCCGAGCGCATCCCCAAGGCCGACAAGCTTCTCCGCCTCGAAGTCGACCTCGGCTACGAAAAGCGCCAGATCCTCGCCGGCATTGCGCAGTACTACGAGCCCGAAAAGCTCATCGGCCGCAAGATCGTCATCGTCGCCAACCTCGCCCCGCGCAAGATGCGCGGCCTCGAATCCAACGGCATGCTGCTCGCCGCCTCGCTTCCGCCCGACGGCGCACCCGTTCTCGCCGGATTCCTTGAAGAAGTCCCTCTCGGTGCGCGGCTGAAGTAGCCGCGCAGCTGCTCTGCCTCATGCGGCATCTTCCATCGCCTTCCACATGCCGGAGATCTTCCCTTGCTCATCGATTCCCACGCCCATCTCGACAGCCCGCGCTACACGGAAGACCGCGAAGCCATGCTCCGCCGCGCTTTCGATGCCGGCATCGGCGCCGTGCTCTCCATCGGCATCGGTGAAGGTCCCTCCGAGATGCACCAGGCCCTCGACCTCTGCCGCCTGTTCAACGGCAAGCCCGGCATGCCGCGTCTCTATGCCAGCGCCGGCGTCTACCCGCACAATACGCCCGAACTCAACGACACCATCCTCGCCCGCCTCGATGCCCTGCTCGCCGAGCCTGAAGTCATCGCCTGTGGCGAGATCGGCCTCGACTACTACCATGAGGGCGCACCCCACGACGTCCAGCGCACCGGCCTCGTCCGTCTGCTTGAAGTAGCCGCCGCCCGCAAGCGCCCGATTGCCATCCACTGCCGCGGCACCAACGAAAGCACCGACGCCTGGAACCATCTTTTCCTGACCCTTGATACCTACTGGCGCCACACCGGCCTCGGCGGCATCATGCATTGCTTCAGCGCGGGCTATGAACAGGCCCGCCGCGCGCTCGACTGCGGCTTTCTCATCTCCTTCGCCGGCAACCTCACCTACCCCAAGGCCCAGCCCCTGCGCGACGTCGCCGCGCAGCTCCCCCTCGACGGCGTCCTTGTCGAGACCGATGCCCCCTGGCTCGCCCCCGCACCCGACCGCGGCAAACGCAACGAACCGGCCTTCGTCACCCGTACCGCCCAAACCCTCGCCAGCCTCCTCGCCGTCTCCCCGGAGCAAGTCGCCGATGCCACCACGAAAAACTTCTGCAGACTGTTTCATCTGCCGCCCGGCATGGGAAACTAGAGGAGTTGGGGCTGCCCCCAGGCCGCCCGTTTTGAGGACCTTATGGCGCAAGAAAACTCATTCGACATCGTCAGCAAAGTGGATATCCAGGAAGTCCGCAACGCCATCGACCAGGCGGTCAAGGAGATCCACCAGCGCTTTGACCTGAAAAACTCCCATTCCGAGGTCAAGTTGGAAGGTACTGACACCATTCAACTTGCCTCCGGCAGCGAGTACTCCCTTGAAGCCGTCAAGGAGATCCTGGGCCAGAAGCTTGTCAAGCGCGGTGTCTCACTCAAGAACCTCACCTACGGCAAGCTCGAACCCGCCGCCGGCCAGAGTGTCCGCCAGAAGATTACCCTCCAGCAAGGCATCCCGGGCGACAAGGCAAAGGACATCGTCCGCATCGTCAAAGACTCAAAAAAGAAGGTGCAGGCCAGTATTCAGGGCGATACTGTGAGAGTATCCGGCAAAGACCGCGATGACCTTCAGGCCATCATTGCTTTGCTCAGGGCCAAAGATCTCGGCGTCGATTTGCAGTTCACAAACTATCGGACGAATTAAGTGATTGCCAACGATGCGCTGAAGCATCCAATATGCGTCCAGATAAACGCGGGACGCAAATGAACCAGAAAGAGTGAGAACAGAAAAATCTTGAGCACCTTGGCGACAGCGACGGCAAGAGAAGTTTTCGATCTGCTGCGGGAAGACCTGGTGGCCGTCGAGCAAGAGTTGGGCCGCGATGCTGCCTCCAGCGTCAGCACCATCACAGAAATCGCGGAATACCTCCGCGAGGGTGGTGGCAAGAGGATTCGCCCGTCCCTCCTTCTGCTCGCATCGCACCTGCTCGGATACGATGGCCCGGGCGCTATCCGTCTCGGTGCAGTCGTAGAAATGCTCCACACCGCTACGCTGGTCCACGATGACATCATCGACGGCGCAGACACGCGTCGCGGCCGCCCTTCACCAAACACAACATGGGGAAATGAAAAGTGCGTCCTTGCTGGGGACTGGCTCTACATGCAGGCGTTCAAAGTCGCCCTTGAAGAGCGCAACCTGCGTGTCCTCGACCTGCTCATCGGCCTGACCCAGCAGATGGTTGAAGGCGAGCTTCTGCAAATTCAAAAGCTTGGAAAGGCCGTCTCGGAAGCAGAATACTACGATCTGATCTTCCGTAAGACCGCCTGCCTCTTCTCCACATCCATGCGCCTCGGTGCCGCTTTGGCTGAAGCTTCCGAGGTAGATGAGGCTAACCTCTCCGCCTATGGCCGCTCCGTCGGTCTCGCCTTTCAGATCGTCGATGATGTTCTCGACCTGACCGCAACCGAAGAAGTCCTAGGCAAGCCCGTTGCAAGCGACCTGCGCGAAGGAAAAGCTACACTGGCCGTCATTCACTCCATGGATCATGGAACTGCGCGCGACCGTCAGGCGATTCAGCGCGTCCTGGACGACCGCAGCTTCGAGCACGTCAGCCGTGGCGAGTTGCAAGAAATACTCAAGCGTAACGGCTCCGTCGCCTACGCCATGACTCTGGCAGACCGCTACGCTGATCAGGCCCGCAAGGCACTCACTCACTTCCCCGACTCCGACTTCAAGCGCGCCCTGCTCTGGGTGCCCGATTTCGTCGTCGCCCGAGAAAAGTAGCGTGGCTTCGCGCGGCTCAGGGACCAAGACTTGGACCGCAGTGGACAATTACTTCGCCTGTCTGCTGGCGCCGGAAGACGCGCCACTTCGCGCCACGCTAGAAGCCAACACCGCGGCAGGCCTGCCTGCCATCGACGTCTCGCCTCTGCAGGGCAAGTTTCTTCAGCTTCTCGTCCAAATGACACGGGCGCAGCGCGTACTCGAGATTGGCACCTTGGGCGGCTACAGCACCATCTGGATGGCTCGTGCTCTCCCACCCGGTGGCCGCATCGTCACGCTGGAATTCAACCCTGCGCACGCCGACGTTGCACGTGCCAATCTACTCCGCGCAGGACTTCTTGATCGCGTGGATCTTCGCATCGGCCGTGCACTCGATCTACTGCCCACACTTGCAGAACCCGGCGTCCCACCCTTCGATGTCGTCTTTATCGACGCCGACAAGCGCAGCAACCCGGATTATGTTGACTGGGCTCTCCGGTTCTCCAGACCCGGCACGGTCATTGCCGTCGATAACGTCGTCCGCAACGGCAAGATTATCGATGCAAAGAGCAAGGACCCGGATGTTGTGGGCACTCGCCGGATGACGGAGCAGATTGCTGCCCATCCCCGCCTCAGCGCCACAGTCCTGCAAACCGTCGGCGACAAAGGCTATGACGGCATCGCGCTCGCCGTGGTACTTCCATAGGCAGCTATTCCGCTACGGCTCCATCATCGCCCGTAGCGCCTCGGCATAGTGCTCCGGCAGCGGCTTCTTGCGCAGCTGATCGTCGCACACCACGTGTACCGTCTCGCCCTCGGCCAGCAGCGTGTGCTGCTCGCCATCCACGCCTTTCCGCAAGATCTGGTAAGCGAACTTAATCACCGATCCGCGCAGCAGCGAAGGTCGCGTCTGAATTAGGATCTCGTCATCATAGCGCGCGGGAGACTTGTACCGGCAGGTCGCTTCCACCACCGGCAGAATGCACTCGTGCTCTCTTTCCAGTTGGCTGTAAGCCAACCCAAGCGATCGCAGCAGCTCAACGCGACCCAGCTCAAACCACACCAGGTAATTAGCGTAGTACACGATGCCCATCTGGTCAGTTTCAGCATAGCGTACGCGCACCTGATGGGTGTTCACGGACATCTGCATCTCTTCCTTGACAGCAATCAGGGTTTGACTCGGGCGAAGATGGGTAACTTCGTCACATCATTGAAGATAATAAATGCGAAGAACATCACGAGGACGACAAAGGCAGCCTGGTAGATGCGCTCTTTCACATTAATGCTGATGTCGTGACGCAGTCCACTCTCAATCAGCAGAAGAAGGATCATCCCTCCATCCAAGATCGGAAACGGCATTAGGTTCACGATACCCAGGTTCAGGCTGATCTCCCCAGCCAGGTAGAACTTGGAGTACCAGCCCTTCGTCTCTGCAACGTCGCCAGCCATGCGCGCGATACCCACGGGCCCGGTAAGCTGGTTTGCCGGAACTTTGTGCATCAGAATCCGCTCCAACATCTGCACAATCAGCATCGAACCGTCCGCGCAGAACTGCCCGGATTTCGCGATCGCAGCCCCCAATGGCATGGGCGCATTCTGAATCTTTGGAGGAACCGCAAGGAAGCCCAGCTTCCAGCCTGAATCGATCTTCTCCGGCTTCGCAACGATCGGCCCGACCATTGCGCCGTTCCGCTCGACCATCAAGGAGATTGGTTTTCCCTGCCCTTCTTGCATGTAAGCCAGCAGTGACGTAACTGTATGAAAACGATGCGCGTCCACGGAAACAATCGCATCGCCTCCCTTCAAGCCCGCTTGATCCGCGGGCATCCCCGGCGAAACGGACTGAATCCCGATTGGCCCACGCATGTATTGCGGCAGCATGCCCGCAAGGTCGTCGCCCGTCACTTCAGCCGGCAAATGCAAGTGCAGCGCAACGCCTTGACCCGAGCGTTCCACCATCACCTCAACCGTCTGGTTTCCGTCCACAGACATCCGTCCGAAGATCTGGTCCCAGCTTGGGTCTTTCACTCCGTCAAACTGCGTGATCGTATCGCCCGGAGCCATTCCGGCTTGCGCAGCGGCGGATCCAGGCACCACCCACTCCACCGTGCTTGTCTTCACATCGTGTGCCGGCACCTCATTGATCCATCCGAAGTAGAACGCCATGGCCACAAAGGCCAGCACAAAATTCGCAATTGGACCCGCCAGCGCAATCAGAACGCGCTGCCAGCGAGGATGGGCAATGAATGACCCTGGATCTTCCAACAGGCTCGGCTTGCCGCTTTCCTCCGTCTGCGCCTCTTCAGCGGGGTTTTCCCCGGTCATCTTGACGTAGCCGCCAAGTGGCAGCAGACACACCTTATAGTCGGTCTCGCCTCGCTTGATGCCAAACAGTCGCGGACCAAAGCCCACCGAGAACGCCTCAACACGCACACCGCATAGCTTGGCCACAGCAAAATGACCAAACTCGTGGACCACCACCATAATCCCGATCAGGACAATGAAGGCAGCGGTAGAAACCAGAAAATCATGCATAAATTTCGGTCGGACCCTCAGTACTCCATCCGCATTCGTACGCTCCGGAACGCGCTCAGGCCAATACCGCCCGTGCTCGTTCCCGCGCCGCACCATCCGCTGCCAGCACCTCTGCAATCGTCCCTGGATGCGCCTCGGAAGTGGATGCAAGCACTGCTTCAATTGTACGCGGAATCCCCATGAACGGGATGACACCTTGGAGGAATGCCTCCACGGCAACTTCGTCCGCCGCATTCAGGGCAATGCAATGCACGCCGCCCTTTGCTGCAGCCTCGTAGGCCAGCCGTAAACAAGGAAACCGCGCGAAATCAGGCTGTTCGAAGTCCAGATGCCGCAAATGCGCCAAATCAAAGGTCAAGTTGGACGTCGGTCGCTCCGGATAAGCCAGCGCATAAAGAATCGGTAGGCGCATATCCGTTACCGAAATCTGCGCCAGAATTGACCCATCCGCATACTCGACCAGAGAATGCACCGTCGACTGAGGGTGCACCGTCACCCGTACCTGGCTCGGCGGCACGTCAAAAAGCCGGCACGCCTCGATAATCTCCAGGCCCTTGTTCAGCATCGTCGCCGAGTCAATGGTAATCCGGCGTCCCATCACCCATGTAGGGTGCTTTAAAGCTTGCTCCGGTGTAATCGAATCGAACTTCTCCAGTGGATACTGCCGAAACGGTCCACCCGAAGCTGTCAGCCAAATGGTCTTGACCTCGTTATGTGCGCCGGCACGCATGCACTGATGCACCGCATTGTGTTCGCTGTCGATTGGCAGGATGGGCACCTTGCGCTCCCGCGCCGCCGACGTCAGAATCTCCCCTGCCGCCACCATGCATTCCTTGTTCGCCAGCCCTACCGGTTTGCCTGCCAGAATGGCCGCATGCGTCGCCTCCAGACCTGCCACACCCACAATCGCCGACACCACAAAGTCCACATCCGCCTGCGTCGAGCACACCACTGTACCAGCCGAGCCATGGACCACATCCACGCCCAATATCCCGGCCTGGCGTAGGCGCTTGCCCAGCTCCGCTGCAAGCTCTTCGGTCGCCATTGAAATCACTCGAGGCCGCCAGCGCGATGTCTGTACAAAGGCTTCGTCCACATTGCGCCCAGCCGCCAGCGTGGCCACGCTGTAACGTTCCGGAAACTGCTCCACAATGGATAGCGTGCTTTGTCCGATGGATCCCGTCGATCCAAGAATGGCAAGTCTTTTCAATTGATTACCTTCCGAAATGTACCGAGCGGCTTCCCGAGAGAAGCAAGTGCCAGAAGCACGGCCGGAGTCCAGGATCCTGGAAATACTAAAAACACGATAACAAGTCGAGAGAGAGGAAGGCTACCAGCCACTCTGCTTTCCTGCTCGTCAAACAACTCTCCCAGCGCTGCAATTTTCCCCGTCGCCAGGCCGATCAAGGCGACCGGGCCCCGATACATCCATTGAGCACGGAAGAATCACCAATTGAATGTCATGCTTATTGGATCAGCCAACCCGTAAAGCGACAACTCAGCTACGATCGATCACGCAAGCGCCAGAAACAGCAGAGATCCAATCAGAATTGTCAAAAAATGAAGCACTCCGCTACGAGTCCTTTGGGCTGGATCGACTCCAGGTGCAACGCCACTTGCCATCAACACCCGTGCGGCGCGGCACCTCCTGCTTTGAGAGTCACTTCCGCCAATTTCCTGCATCGTTTGTTAAACCAGAGAGAGGTAGGTCCTCCCGGCAACCGCGCTTCCAATCAGTATGAAGACAAGCTCTCGGCGGGTTTCAACAAATCCATCCGGACGGGTGCTGCTGCATCGCTGCTGCGCCCCCCCCCCCCCCAAGGCAAC
>JAKAJO010000007.1:0-7827 GCA_021813745.1 Acidobacteriota bacterium | reverse complement strand
CGCGTTCCAACAAAACCCCCCGGGCGGGCCCCCCCCCCCCCCCGCCCCCCCCCCCCCCCCCCCCAAGGCAACCAGCGCGCCAAAAGCAACACGCCCCTGAGTGCCTACTAGAATCATTGCTTGCAATGGATGACTTGAGCGCTCCCACTGGGGCTGGTAAGCGCACACCATGCGGGCCAACACCTATCGATTCGCTGTGATCGTGGCGACGATGCAGCCAATGTCATCGTGCGGTTCGCCCGCAAAGGAGATCATCTGCGCGGGAGTTCCGGTTCACTTTGCGAACCGGGAGAAACCACAGAATCGAAGCGCGAGTGCCACAGGGCAAAGCATAAAGTGAATGGATCAGCTCCGTGATTCTGTTCAGCCATCGCTCTTGATTTCACCAGGTCCCGGAAGGGCAGTGGAGAGCCCTAACGAAGTACCTGAGCGCACCACAGCACTGGGGCTGCCAGCAACAGTGCGTCAATACGGTCTAACACTCCCCCGTGCCCTGGCAGTAACCTGCCTGAGTCCTTGACACCTGCAGACCGCTTCAGCGCCGACTCCGCAAGGTCACCCAACTGCGCCGCGGCATTCACCACAATTGCCATCAACAGCCACGACCACCAAACGGAATCCGCGAATGAGAGCCGCATGAAGTTCCACTGCGCCAGCAGATTGCCGAGTTCGAGTAACACTCCCGTGACTGCCATGCTGCCTAGTACCGATCCGAACGCACCCTCCCAGGTCTTGTTGGGGCTCAATGCAGGGGCCATTTTGTGACGTCCCCACATCCGACCCACATAGAGTGCTGCAATGTCGCCCGCCCACACCACACAGAACAAAAACACCACCAGGGAAGGACCATTTGCGGAGTCACGCAATGTCGGCAGGGCCAGCAACGTTAATCCTGTATAGAGCAATGCAAATACTGCCGCCGTCACATCCGCAAGCATCCGTTCAACAGGCGACTTCACTGTGCAGTAGCCGATCAAAGCGACGGAGATCGCGCTTAACAACACTACGGTCTGATCCGGCCACTCAAAGTTGCCGATAAAAAGGGCGGCAAGCGCCAGCATCACCGCCACACGAGGTGGCCGGGCTCCACACTTCTCTGCTAGACCCAGAAACTCCCATC
Source organism: Acidobacteriota bacterium (assembly GCA_021813745.1). Classification (GTDB taxonomy): domain Bacteria; phylum Acidobacteriota; class Terriglobia; order Terriglobales; family Acidobacteriaceae; genus Telmatobacter. The sequence goes on along the minus strand of JAKAJO010000007.1, from coordinate 6,707 downwards.
CCGCCAGCATTGAAACCCCTGCCACCGCCAGCGCGATACTCCACCTTGGGCCCAATAGCACCAGAGCCAAGACTGCGGGTGCCAGAATAAGACCTGTGAACACGCGTTTCATTCAGCGTTGAGAATACACTGCCGGGCACCCTGTCCGCGCAACGTGGCTGCAATCGCGCTCACTGGCAAGTAGGGCGGGCGGCTCCACGCAACGTACCCTCAAGCTTTCAGAGAAATCAACCAGCGCTCAGCCGGCCGCGATCCGGATCCGCTCCGGATCTTCTTCCACTTCGCCGCAACCCTCGCCGATGCCGCCAAATCGCCTCTCCCGCCGTTGGAAAGCCGCTATGGCCTCCAGTAAGTGGATTCCGCGAAAATCAGGCCACAGCCGGTCGGTCACGTAGATCTCCGCATAAGCAATTTGCCAAAGCAGGAAATTGGAGACCCGCATCTCGCCGGAGGTTCGAATGAGCAGATCCGGATCCGGCATATGTGCTGTGTACAAGTGACGATGAATGTCTTCCTCAGTCAGCCGCTCTGGGTTGAGATGCTTCGTGCGCATCTCTGCCACCAGACCGCGCAATGCATCCACCAATTCAGAGCGCGCCCCGTAGTTCAGTGCCAGCGTAAGCGTCGTCCCGGTGTTCCGCGAGGTCGTCTCTTCGGCCCAGCGCATCCGATCCTGCACCTCAGCCGGCAGGTCGTGCGTTCTTCCGATGTAACGGATGCGCACATTATTGTCCATCATCCGCTGGACATTGTTCTCCAGATAGGTCTTAAGCAGGCGCATCAGAAAGTTCACTTCCGCACGCGGCCGTCGCAGTTTGTTCTCCAGCGAGAACGCATAAAGAGTCAGCCATGGCAATCCTATCCGCGAGGCAGTCTCGGTCACCAGTTGCACACTCTTCGCGCCCTGTTGATGACCCAAAAACCGCTTCAGCGAACGCCTGCCCGCCCATCTTCCATTTCCATCCATGATGATCGCCACATGCTGTGGCAGACTCTCCGGCTTCAACATCGCGTAAACAGAGAGTTCCTCAGGCGAAAGCTCATGGATTCGCGGCGTGCCTGATGAGTACAAAGGAAGCCTCTTCAGTGAAGTGATTGGATGACCGCCGGTGTGCGACACAAGAGAGATTGCGGCGCAATCTCAGACTCGCTGCGCCCGTAGTGGCGGCCCTTTGCTCGATGCACCTAAAAGCCGCCCGCCGCCAACCCGTAAACTGCGGCACCATCGAACCTAGCACACGCACCCGCTGACCGCAAAGGCTTCTGCGCTCACCAACGGCAACCAACCTGATCGCTTACGGAGCGTTCTCAGAAATGGCACTGCTGAACCTCTGAGCGGACGACGACCCTATGCCGTACGCCGTCGGCCCATCGCTGCGTCGCGGACTGCTCCCTGCAGTAACGTCCGGTGCAGTGTATCCAATTGGGGTAGCAATGCGGCAATCTCCGCCAGAAAGGGATCTGCCAGGATACTGGCGATCTCCTCTTCCCGGCAGCTGCGCGCATCCCGCACCAACTGACTGAGGCACACCTCAAGTGCATCCGCCAGGCGCTCCAGTGAACCGAGCGTCGGAATCGCCTTTCCATTCTCAATCTTCGAGATATAGGTCCGCGGTACCTGCATGCGGCTGGCAAGCTGGCGCTGACTCATATGCCGAGCTCGCCGAATATCACGAACTTGAGCCGCTACCTGCATCCCCGCTTGATCTGAGGATCCAGTTGCAGATGATTCCACAAGTTGTGGCGCCAGCGGAGTCGGCTCCTCATGATCAAGGGGCCGGTGGCACTTCCGGCAGTGCGAGTCTCGCGTGCGGTACTGGACCAAGCTGCAGAAATCACAGCGAACAACTTCACGCGCTTCCACGCTTGCAAGAGTCGTGGCCATAATGTGTCTACGGAGTGCCAGAGCGGGGCCTCCGGGGTGCGTCTTTTGCACCACGATACGTGCTACTTTGAAGGGGATGAACCATAATTGTCAAGTAGAAACTTAGGGTCAACCCGAAGTTTTCCCTATCATACTCTGAAAAACCCGAAAAATCACGAACCACGATAAGCAACATCGAGGCTTTGCATCATGACCGAACTTCCAAATGACCATGCCCCGTATGGCGTAGCGGACGCCTGGAAACTGCTCACCGAATGGACCCAGAGCGAGAGTCTACGCAAGCATTCGCTCGCCGTTGAAGCATGCGTCACAGCCATGGGAGAAGCTGAAGCCGCGCGTCTTGGCCTTTGTGAGAGGGAACGAGATGACTTCATCAACCTCTACACGACCACCGCCCTCCTCCATGACTTCGACTACGAACGGCATCCCACCCCGGAGGAGCATCCTTTCGTCGGTGTACGCGAACTGGAACGCCTGGGCTGGCCCGCAGCGCTACGAACGGCCATCCTCGCTCACGCGCAGTACTCGGGTGTTCCGCGCGTGACCCATCTCGACAAAGCGCTTTTCGCGTGTGATGAGCTCGCCGGATTCCTCACCGCCTGCGCCCTCGTCAAGCCGTCCAGGTCAATCGCCGACGTTGAGGTTGCCGGCGTCCGCAAAAAGTTGAAAGATAAGGCATTTGCTCGTGGTGTCAATCGAGATGACGTCCTTCTGGGTGCTGCTGAACTGGGCGTCGACCTCGACACGCAAATAGCATTTTGTCTTGAAGCGATGAAAAAGCGCGCCGCCGAACTTGGCCTTTAATCCGTAGTTCGCGCTAAGGTCAGGCCAGCCAATACTTGGCACCTTATGTTGTTTCTGTGCTCCTTGCCTCGCGAATGTACGCCCCAAGATAAAACGCGCTCATTGCCAGCAAAAGGAATGGAATCGGGTGCGCCGCGATGACAAGCGGCGTATCAGGGCCTATTCCCGACTGATGCACAGGCAAACCGTTGGTCATCAATTGCAAGCTCGAAATCCCGATCTCATTCACCAGACCGATTGCCGCCACCAACAGAATCGCAGCGGCCCATCCGCGGCCACCCCGCTTCGACCAGAGCTGAAGTCCCGCTGGTAGACACAGGAAGAGAAGCTTTGCATCATAGGAACGGTGGTAGGTCACCAGCAACGTCAGTGGAGCCGCCGCCGCCAGCAAATACCAGATGTGGCTTACGGCGAGTTTGTCTCGCAGTGCTTCGCGGCTCAGCAGCAGAAAAAGCACGCCACAGACGAGATAGGCAATCCCGTTGTAGACACGCGACTCTGCATCAAACAGACTCACCCCTGCCTGCAGGCTCAGCATCATTCCAGCTGTGTGATCGCTGTAAGCATCCGGCCGAGGATCGTCGATCTCGCCTCGCGCCGCAAGCATCGCGAGATTGGAACGAAGTTCCGCAGGCCAATCCTTGGAAATCGAACTCATCCGCCACAGTCCAGGCACCGCGAACAGCGCGGCCATCAGTGCGACCTGCAGCGCCCTGCGCCGAAGCATTCCACCGGCCAGCAAAAGACAAATCCACACCAGAAGCACATCATGCGGCTTAATAACGAGTCCAGCCGCCAGGCAAACCACCCCTACCCACGGAGAGTGATCCTCGATCAGACACCAGCATCCGATGACACAAAGCCCAATTGCCAATCCCGCCGGATTCGCGCTGTAGAAAAATACGGGTCCGGTTCCCAACGAGAGCGCCAGGAGGACAAAGCTCAGATCTGGCGCATCTTTGGCACACGTCTGCCAGATCAGCAGTCCCGCCAGGGAAAGCACTCCTGCGAGCGCTGTGATCCACAGCAGATGTGAGCTCCGGAACGAGAAAACTGCAAAAGGCGCCAATACCGTGATCGTCGGCGGGTAGGCAAACTGCGAGATATTATCCAGCTTCCCAGTCTGCTGGTTCTGCGGTAGTTCACCACCCTGTTTCATCCACTCAGCGTTCAATACGGAAGTCAGGTAGGGATCCTTGTGCTCCAGAATTGCGCGCAACGCCGCATGGATCACGCGATAATCGACTCCGCCTGGCTGTCCGCGCAGAATGAAGCTCCCAATCCCCCCCGCAATCGAGCTGCTCAACAGAAATAGGATCAGAACGCCGACCTTCCGGCTCCCTGTCACAGCTCCGACTCCCCGCGGGGTTGGCTTTTGGGCTCGAATATCCTCCACTTCTATCCGCTCCATCCAAGTTGTACTTTCAGCCTGTCTTCAATGTGCATTCAGTCTGGCACATCGTAGCACCGGTCTGATTGCAAATCTCAGTGGCCGCTGTGCCGTGTGCCTTGCTCAATCAGTGCCGCCGACTTCACTCCCGCATTTTCCACTCCACCGGGAGCTGCGATAATCTTCACCATTGGAGCGCGCCTGCCGGGAAAGCTCCTATTTGAGGCTCCCATGAATCACTTCAACCATATCCTCTCCGAGACCTCCAACGGCGTTAGAACACTAACGCTTAACCGCCCGGACAAGCGCAACGCTCTCACCCCTGAACTCATCGATGAACTCATCGATGCTCTGCATGAAACGGCAGAGTGCGATTGCGGAGCGCTCATCCTTACCGGCAGCGGCGCAGCCTTCTGTTCGGGTCTTGACCTGGAGCATCTGCACGCCCTGCCCGCTGGCACGATGGACGAAAATGCGCGCGAGTCCACACGCATGGCAAGACTTCTGCGCACCCTCTACGACTTTCCCAAGCCGGTCATCTCCGCCGTAAACGGACCCGCCATCGCCGCCGGAATGGCGCTTGCCACCATCCCCGACTTCACCCTCGCTACGCCCGAATCAAAATTCGGATACACCGAGGTCCGCTTCGGATATGTACCCGCCATCATCGCTTCATTTTTGCTTCGACAGATCGGCGAAAAGCGTACTCGCGATCTGCTCCTGACCGGCCGGCTAATAAAAGCTCAGGAGGCACTTCAACTCGGCCTTGTCACACAAATCGTCACACCCGATGAACTCCAGAAGTCGGCGCGCGCCCTTGCTCAATCTCTGCTGCTCAACAGCCCACTCGCCATGGAGTCCATAAAACGCCTGCTTGCCAAACATGCCAGCCGACGCCTCGACGAAGAGATCGCCGACGCGATCGAGGCAAATGCGCAGCAGCGCTCCACAGACGACTTCAAAGAGGGGATTCGTGCTTTCTTGCAGCATCGCCGCGCAGAGTGGCCCAGCCAGCGCTCGCGTGTCCAGTGAGATGGCATCAAGTCCATCAGACGAAAGGTGGCAGCAATGATCGCGCCACGAATGGCCTTGGCCTGATTCTTCAATTATCACCAGGTTGTTGACGTCCCATGCCCAGACAGTTCCCGTGAAAAACCCTGCCGTGCTTTGCTTTTCGCGATACCATTGTGCCGACGCCATTATAGACAACAAATTTGCGTCCCTGCTTGTCGGTGAACGTCGTCGGATAGATCGTATAAGCAAGGTCCGCATGGAGTTCCGTGGACACGGGCTTGCCGATCGAAAGCGTGCCAGGATTCGCGGCAATGGCTTGGTAACTCAACTTATAGGCTTACCACCAGCCCGCACATGCTTGCCAGGCTCTGGGGAGAAGTCATCGACAATGAATGTGCGAGACGCACAAGCTGCGACAATCGCCACCGCATCGCCCTTGTGAGTGTCTACAACATCCTTTTGAATCGCCTTTTTGATCGCGGCTTTCGCATCAGACGTGTCTGAGGCAGATGCAAGCGGAGATGCAACGATGCTCAGCCCAAATGCGACGCTTCCGACAAGCCCTCGATCCCACGAATCTTGGCCATCATGATTTTCTCTTCATTGCAGTAGACCCCAGAAGGGGTAAACGCCAATATGGCCGCCACTTTGCATCAAAGAGCCAGAGCAAGCTCCCTGGTCGTTTAGCCAAATGGATTCTTCGCTCGCAATTCGGCCACAATCTCCGCTGCAGCCGCGCGTGCCTGATCCGCCTTGTCCGGTGGAAAGCTGATCGCACCCACCCGCGCATGTCCGCCACCTCCGTAGCGCTCACACACCTGGGCCAGGTTCACCATCTTCGCCGGGTCTGTCTTCGTCCACGGATTCGAACCCACCGCCACCTTCGTCCTGAAGCTCGACTTTGACAGACCAATTGAGTACGTCGCCTGCGGGTGCAGGTAGTATGGGATGAACTTGTTGAAGCCTTCCATCACGTGATCCGTGATGTCGAAGAAGATGGTGCCCTCGCGCTCCTCGCTCCGCTCGCGAATCAGCTCGATCGCCTGGGCGTGCCGTTCCAGCAGCGGCGGCAGCAGCGGTGCAACAAACGGCTGGGCCAGAACCTCCGACAGTGGCATCTCCGTCAACAGCGGAATCAGCCGCGGAATGAATTCAGGGTCCTGGGTCGATTCGATAATCAGCGTTAGCTTCATTGCCGGCGCCGCCATCTCCACCGCTGCCTCAGGGCTCTCGTAGAGTGCACCGTCCACGATGTTCGCCCAGTAAATCATGTCCGCAACCGGCTCAGTGTTGAAGCCGAACCGCGTCGCCCCGATTTGCGCCAGGAAAGCCGTGCAAGAGGTGTAATCCGGATCGAAAAACTTGCGCGACGCGCAGGCCGAGTCCCGCTGGCAGGCCAGAAAGTGCTCGTGATCCTGCGGGGTCAGGAAGGCCGATTGATGATGATCAAACCACCACGTAATCCGCGGCGAAGCCGAGTACTTGAAGTCGACAATCGCGTTCTCGTCGCCCGTAAACTCGCTCTCATCAAATAGTGCTCCGGCTCGATGCACCAGCCCGTGGTATTCATACGTCGCATTCTTCGCGATGCACTCGCGATGAAAGCGAGTGAAG
>JAKAJO010000096.1 GCA_021813745.1 Acidobacteriota bacterium | reverse complement strand
TGCGCGAGCAGGCGGCCACGGCGGGAGAATGTGCGGTTCTTTGCCACGGCGCGGGAGGCGGAGGCGGCGGGCTTTCGCGCATGCCAGCGCTGCCGCCCCACGACTGCGTCGAGCAGACCTTTGGACAAGGTTCGTGGGTATATTGAGGCGCATGCGGACGGGCGGGTGCGGCTCAAGGAGTTGGGGCGCGTGGCAGGAATGAGTCCGTTTACGGTGCAGAGGCGGTTCAAGGAGGCGATGGGGGTGAGTCCGCTGGAGTATCAGCGGGCGCTGCGGGCGGGGAATCTGAGGCAGGCGCTGAAGCGGGGTGCGACGGTGACGGATGCGGTGTATGAGGCGGGGTTCGGGTCGGCGAGCCGGGCGTATGAGGGCGCGGGGCTGGGGATGACTCCGGCGCGGTTTGCGCAGGGCGGCAAGGGCGAGCGGATCGGGTTCACGATGGCACGGACGCCGTTTGGCTGGATGATTGTGGGCGCGACGGAGCGCGGACTGTGCTGGCTGGCGCTGGCTGGGTCAGCGGGCGAGGCAGAGACGAGCTTGCGGGAGGAGTTTCCGGCGGCGGAGCTGACGCGGGATGCTTCGCTGAAAGGGATGGTGGAGGTGGCGCTGGCTGCCGTGGATGGAAAGGTGCAGGACCAGAAGGATGCCGCACCGCAGGTGCCGCTCGATTTGCGCGGGACGGCGTTTCAGTTGCGGGTGTGGCAGGCGCTGCGGGAGATTCCGCGGGGGGAGACGCGGAGTTACAGCGAACTGGCGCGGGAGATGGGTGAGCCGAAGGCGACGCGGGCGGTGGCGCGAGCGTGCGCGTTGAATCGCGTGGCGGTGGTGGTGCCTTGCCATCGGGTGGTGGGGGCAAGCGGGTCGCTGACGGGGTATCGGTGGGGCGTGGAGCGGAAGCGCGCGCTGCTGGAGGCGGAAGGCAGCTTCTAGCCGTTAGCTTTTAGCTCTGCTTTCCGATCGTACGCACAATGAAGCTATGCATAGGATCGGGCATCTGTGTCAAAGAATCCTTTTCCGTCTTTTGCCTAGCATCTTTTTGGTCGCAAGTTGCTTTTCTAGCGTTTCCAGAGCTCGAAGCGAGATAAACGATCTCTCGTACGCTGGAAATCCGTCGGTACCTATCTTCGGCGGAGAATGATGGATTGCCCCGCCCGTGCTTTCATCATATGATGAGCTGGCGGTATCGTTGACGAATCCGCGATCGATGGAAGAAGCATGCTGAAGAACCTCGCTCCGTTTTCCCTGTCTTGCATTTGAAACTTGAGAAGCCGACTGGCGCAAGATGGGTGGCTTGTTCTTCTTCTTTAAGCATTGCTTTTCAAAACTCTTTGTGCTCTGCGAAATGAATGAGTCGAGCTGCTTGAGGAGAGCATTTTTCTGTTTTTCAGTGAGGATGGGCCACGCGGAAGCAAAGGCCTCCACTTTACGCTGAGTCATTGAGGTCGCTCCTACGGGGATTGACGTTAATGAAATCGCCCTGAGGAATTCTATGTAGCTTAGTGGCGCGTAGAATAACACGGCAAATTCTGAACGCACAAGTTGGCTGCTTGTGATGAGTCAGACTCATTGCATCGCAGGTCAATTCGCATTCCACAATTTGGCAATTGCTTCATATTCGTCAGAAGCGCTCAAGAAATGACGAAATCACGGGTTCGATCTCTCTGCCACGGCGAGCAGGGTCTGGAATTGCGGGGCGGCGGGGTCTTTGTCGACGACGGAGGCATGCGCGCTGGCGAATCCGGCGGCGGTGAGCATGGATTCGATTTCCGATTCAGCGAAGCCGAGCCACTCGTCGGCGTAGAGTTCGCGGGCTTCTTCAAAGCGGTGCTGGACGAGGTCGAGGATGACGATGCGGCCGCCGGGGCGGAGGATGCGGTGGGCTTCGTGGATGGCGCGGTCGGGATGGAGCGCGTGGTGGAGCGACTGCGAGAAGAAGACGAGATCGACCTCGGCGTCGCCGATGGGGACTTCTTCCATGTCGCCGAGGCGGAACTCGACGTTGCGGATGCCGAGGCGCCGGGCCTGTTCGCGGCCGACTTCAATCATCTTGTCTGATGTATCGACTGCGATGACTTTGGCAGCGCGCTGGGCGAGGAGCAGGGCAAAGGCGCCTTCGCCGGTGCCGAGGTCGGCGATGACGAGCGGCGGCATGAGTTGCAGGAGCGCTTCGGCGAGGCCCTTCCAGGATTTTCCCGGCACGTAGTCCCTACCCAGCCGGCCGGCGACGCTGTCAAAGAAGGAGCGCATTTTGTCCTGGCGCTTTTTGAGGACGCGGCGCATGACGGCCTGATCGCGGGCGGCTTCGGGGATTTCTTCGCGGGCCTGGGTGAGCAGGCTGGAGAGAAGGTCGCCGGGGCCGGTGGGCGTGATGCGGTAGAGGCTGCTTTTGCCGGCGCGGCGATCTTCAACGAGGCCGGCCTGTTTGAGCTGCGAAAGGTGCGTGGAGATGGTGCTTTGGCCCATGACGAGAATCTCCTGCAACTCGGCGACGGAGAGCTCCTCGGACTGCAGCAGCAGGAGGATGCGGAGCCGGTTTGGATCGGCCACGACGCGGAGGGATTTCAGGATTGACGGCATAGGCGGTTTCTGATACATATCAACATATCACGATAGGTCGATAAGGAGAATTGAAAATGGCAACGTCCACACTGGAAGTCGCGGGAGCGGATTACAAGGTCGCGGATATGTCTCTGGCCGAATGGGGCCGGAAGGAGATTGCGATTGCCGAGCACGAGATGCCGGGGCTGATGTCGATCCGGCACAAGTATGCGGCGGAGAAGCCGCTGGCCGGGGTGCGGGTGACGGGATCGCTGCACATGACGATCCAGACGGCGGTGCTGATTGAGACGCTGGTGAGCCTGGGCGCGGAGGTGCGCTGGGCGAGCTGCAATATCTTCTCGACGCAGGACCATGCGGCGGCGGCGATTGCGGCGACGGGCGTGCCGGTGTTTGCGTGGAAGGGCGAGACGCTGGAGGAGTACTGGGACTGCACGTACAAGGCGCTGAGCCACAAGGGCGGCAAGGGTCCGCAACTGGTGGTGGATGATGGCGGCGACGTGACGCTGCTGATCCACAAGGGCTATGAGCTGGAAGAAGGCGACGGCTGGGTGAACACGCCGAGCGGCAACCACGAAGAGCAGGTGATCAAGGACCTGCTGAAGAAGGTGTATGCGGAAGACCCGCAGCACTGGCACAAGGTGGCGAAGGAGTGGCGCGGCGTTTCAGAAGAGACGACGACGGGCGTACACCGGCTCTACAAGATGATGGAGCAGGGCAAGCTGCTGGTGCCGGCGATCAACGTGAACGACTCGGTGACGAAGTCGAAGTTTGACAACCTGTACGGCTGCCGCGAGTCGCTGGCCGACGGCATCAAGCGCGCGACGGACGTGATGGTGGCGGGCAAGGTGGCGGTGGTGTGCGGCTACGGCGACGTGGGCAAGGGCTGTTCGCACTCGCTGCGCGGCATGGGCGCTCGCGTGATTGTGACGGAAGTGGACCCGATCAATGCGCTGCAGGCGGCGATGGAGGGCTTTGAGGTCACGACGGTAGAAGATACGCTGGGACGCGGCGACATCTACGTGACCTGCACGGGCAACGTGGACATCATCACGCTGGAGCACATGAAGCGGATGAAGGATCAGGCGATTGTGTGCAACATCGGGCACTTCGACAACGAGATCCAGATGGACAGGCTGAACGCGGAGCCGGGCGTGGAGAAGCTGAACATCAAGCCGCAGGTGGACACGTATAAGTTTCCTGACGGGCACAGCATCTTCATTCTGGCCGAGGGGCGGCTGGTGAACCTGGGCTGCGCGACGGGGCATCCGAGCTTTGTGATGAGCAACAGCTTTGCCAACCAGACGCTGGCGCAGATTGACCTGTGGCGGAACAAGGACAGCTACAAGGTGGGCGTGTACACGCTGCCGAAGAAGCTGGACGAGGAAGTGGCGCGGCTGCACCTCGAGAAGATCGGAGTGAAGCTAACGACGCTGACGGCGCGGCAGGCGGACTACATTGGCGTGCCGGTGGAAGGGCCGTACAAGGCGGAGTTTTACCGGTACTAAAGGCAGCTTCTAGCTTTTAGCTTCCAGCTCCTAGCTTTTTTGCATGTCCGGGTTTCGCTTTCGGAGCCCGGACATGTGAGTTTTTGCCGGACACTCAATGACGGATAAAGCTGCTTCCCGAGGCATTTGAAATTTCACCGTATGAGCGCGCCACTTCATATTTCGTTTGAATTGTTTCCGCCGCGCACGCCGGAGGCGCTGGCGAAGCTGCCTGCCGTGATTGATCAACTGGCGGCGGTGCGGCCGGAGTTTTTCTCGATCACGCACGGGGCCGGCGGCTCAGACCAGAATGGGACCTACGAGACGCTGGTGACGGTGGTGAAGCATACCGGCGTGGAGGCTGTACCGCACCTGACATGCGTGGGCTCGACGCGGGCGAAGATTGCAGAGGTGCTTCAGCAGTACAGAGATGCGGGGGTGAAGCGCATTGTGGCGCTGCGCGGTGATTTGCCGGCGACGGCGATGAGCGCAGCCGCGCCGGGGGAGTACCACTTTGCGAATGAGCTGGTGAGCTTCATCCGCGAGCTGCATGGGGATGCGTTCAGGATTGAGGTGGCGGCGTATCCGGAGATGCACCCGCAGGCGCCGAGCCCGAGCGTGGACTTTGAGAACTTTTGCCGCAAGGTGGAGGCGGGCGCGGATGGAGCGCTGACGCAGTTGTTCTATAACGCGGACGCCTACTTTGACTTTGTAGATCGCTGCGACAAGGCGGGCATCAGGATTCCCGTGGTGCCGGGGATTATGCCGATTACGGGCTACGCAAACACGGTGCGGTTTTGCTCGGGCTGCGGCGCGGACCTGCCTCGCTGGGTGAAGCTGCGGCTGGAAGAGTTGCAGGACGATAAGGCGGCTCTGCAGGACTTTGGCGCGGAGGTGGTGACGCGGCTGTGCGAGACGCTGCTGCGCAACGGCGCGCCGGGACTGCACTTTTACACGATCAACCAGGCTGAGCCGACGCTGCGGCTGTGGAGGAATCTGGCGCTGGCGACGGCGGTGTGAAGAAGAAGGAATGAGGAGTGTGTGAAGCAGGAGCCCCGGTTACGGCCGGGGCTTTGCCTTTTTGCGTTTGCGCTTTTTGTTGTTGAAGAGGTGCTGGTAGAGGCGCCAGGCAGAGTTGTGGAGCAGGCGGGTCTGCTCGGCTTTGAGGGCGGCGTAGGAGCGGCGGACGTAGTGGTCGAACTCGGGCGGCCAGCCGATGGTGGAGCGGCGCTCGGAGAAGTCGCCCTCGGCCCACTTGGCCATGACGGCTTTGTAGCCGACGACATGGGTGACGAACTCGAGGAGACACTGGGGCATTTCCTCCTCGATGATGAGGTAAGCCTTCTGGATGATGATCTTCTCGCGAATGTCGTTGAGGGGCACGAAGATGGTTTGCA
>JAKAJO010000030.1 GCA_021813745.1 Acidobacteriota bacterium | reverse complement strand
TTCACCAGGGCCCTCATTGAGCCGGGAATGTGAACCCGGACCTGCGCGTGATCACCCGACGGAATGCTGAGGTAGGGATGCCAGCCAATTGCTATCGGTTCCGGCTCGGTGCCCACGTTTGTCGCCTCATTCATCACATTGATGGCGTCCGCGGTGAGCGAGATTGTAATGTGCAGATCAGTCTTTGAAAACCAGCGCCCCTTGAAAGCGTCGTGGATCACGCCGGATACTTCTTCTCCGCCGGGAATCTTGTTCACATGCACATCGGTCGCCTTAGCCTTCAGGATCAGACCGTGCATGGCGTGGCGCTCGGCGCCGGGCAGCCTGCCCACGTTGTTGGCCGGCAACGTAACGGTGCGCCCCTCCCACGACGTGGTCAGCGTCTTGCCGTCAGGCGCAAGCTTGCCGATGATGCGGTTGGGGTACGGGCAGAGCATGGCCGCGCCGAAGTGGTAGCCCATATCGCCGTTGGCATCGTCTTCCGAATCGAGCATCTTCCTGGCGGTCGCCATATCCGGCGAAGCCAGCACATTTACTTCGCCTTTGCCGGGAAAGTGGGCCTTGATATAGAGCACTTCCATGCCGCGGCCTGGCATGACGGTTACGCTGGTGAACTCGGGCCTGGTCTTGCTGGTTGGGGTGCGGGAGAGGGTGACGATCTTTTCGCCACCGATCTCAACCGCGGTCTGGGCACCGGCGGTTACGGCGAGCGAGGTGACGGCCAGCGCCGCAAAAACAAACCAAAACAGCATGCTTGAGCACAAAAGACGCTTCATCGCGATGGAGCTCCGATCACGAATGTTACGCTCCGGAAGGCAGACAGCTGCACTTGGACGGCGCCAGAAAGCGTATTCTCAGAGCGAAGTCATTCTACAGCGGCCCGGCCCATTCAGAAACACCATTTCGCCCCCTTCAGCATGGTTTAAGCTGCAGGCATCGATACTTCGATAAGAGAACATGGCGATGCGCGTGCTTCTGGTGGAAGATGAGGTCCGGCTGGCAGACAACCTTGCCGCCGCTCTCAGGGATGGTCCGGGCTTTGCCGTCGATTGCGCCGCCGACGGGCTCTCCGGCGATAATCTGGCCGGCAACCGCTGCTACGACCTGATTATCCTGGATCTGATGTTACCCAGGCTCGACGGCCTGAGCCTGCTGCGGCGTCTGCGCGCCCGCGGAGATTCGACCCCCGTTCTTATTCTTACCGCCAAGGAGGGCAAGCAGGCCATCATTCAACTGCTGAACTCCGGCGCGGACGATTACCTAGCCAAGCCATTCGACCTGGGCGAGCTGATCGCACGCTCCAAGGCCCTCATCCGCCGCGGCAAGGGCCAGTCGCACCCCGTGCTCAGCGCACTGGGGCTGGAAGTGAACACGCTGGAGCAAACGGTGCGGCGCAACGGCGTGCTTGTCGACCTTTCGCCCACCGAATACCGCATCCTCGAATACCTGATTCACCACCCGCGGCGCGTCTTTTCCAAGCGCGACCTGTTGGAACATCTCTACGACTACAACTGGGAACACCACTCGAATGTGATCGAGGCGCACGTCTCAAACCTGCGCAAAAAGCTTGACGCCGCCGTGCCCGGCGCGGAGCCGGTGATTGAAACACTGCGCGGACGGGGCTACCGCATGGCAGTTGGACCGGAGCACACCATTGAACCAGGTTAAAAGAAGCCGCTCCATCGCGTTCCACCTCATTGCGGCTGTGCTCGCCGTGGAATTGCTCTCCTCACTGTTGGTAGGCATCCTTTCCTACGGATACGAGAGGCACATTCACTTCCATGCCTTTGACTCGATCCTGCACGGCCGGGTGGACTCCGTAATTGGCGCAGTACAGGATGCTGGCGACGTGGACGACAACGTCATGCTCGACACGGCCGACCTGCATGTGCCGAAGGATGACATCTACGAGGTATTCAACTCGCGTGGCGAGCTGCTGGGCCGCTCGCCCAACTGGACCGGAACCTCAGCTCCCCCTGCCATACCTCCACATCGCCACGCTACCTTCTCGGAAATCAAGGTAAACGGCCGCGAGTACCGCCTGCTGACGCAGCAGGGCTCGCGCATCGTGGATCCCGGCGATCCCGGCGGAGGCAAGCTACGCCACGTCACGGTGATTTACGGGGCGCCCACGGAGCGCTTGTGGCGCGCCATTCATGCCGCGGTGCAGTTCTATGCCGCGGGTAGCATTCTGCTGCTGGCCGTCACCGGACCGCTGATCGCCTGGTTGCTGCACCGGGGCCTCGCGCCGCTGCGCCAGTTGGCCACGCTGGCCTCGCGCGTCTCGGCGGATTCCTGGCATTTTTCCCCACCAGCCAGCGCCCGCACCACACCGGAACTCGCTCCCCTGACGACCGCAATGGAAAATGTGCTGCAGCGGCTGGAGCGCTCGTTTACGCAACAGCGCACCTTTGTCTCTGACGCCGCACATGAGTTGAAGACTGCGGTCGCCGTGGTCAAGTCGTCACTGCAACTGCTGGGCTTGCGTCCGCGCACCCAGGCCGAATATCAGGCCGGCCTGGAGCGTACCCTGGCAGACACGCAGAGATTGGAAGAACTCGTAGCCAAGATGCTCACATTGGCCCGCGTGGAAGATACCGGCGCCGCGCCCGGCTTGCCGGCGACTGTGGACCTGGTCCAAAGCATGCAGCAGGCCGCCGCCGAACTGGAAACTGTCGCCAAACTGCACAAGATAAAGGTGACGATGGAATCGCCTGCGGACGAGCCGGTGATGGTTGCGCTCACGCAGGAGGATTGCTCCCTGCTCCTCTCGAATTTGCTTCTCAACGCTCTGCAGCACAGCCCGCCTGAATCCACCGTGGAGCTGCGGACTGCGCTCCAAAAAGAACGAAATACCGCTGAATTTTCCGTTCGGGATCATGGCGAAGGCATTGATCCAGCGGATTTGCCTCGTGTCTTTGACCGCTTCTACCGCAGCGATCCCTCGCGCACGCGCTCGACCGGAGGCGCGGGATTGGGACTGGCAATCTGCAAGGCCGTTGCGGAACGCGCCGGCGGCTCCATTGCACTGGCCAGCCAACCCGGCCAGGGAACAACCGTGACGGTTCAACTGCCACTCACGCCGAATCCGGATGCGGCATCCCAACTCGCTTGAGCGTGATTTGACGCTTGTATGCGAGACTTTCTAACGCAGGTGAATTCCCTTCACGCCCGTATCCAGGAGGACCTTCTTATGCGCATTCTCCGTGCTCTTCGTCTCGCTGTTCTTCCATTGGCAGCGGCAACTATAGCCTGCGGCGTGGCTGCATATCCTGCCTCCGCGGCAGCGCAGCAGCCCTATCACATCCTCACCCGCTGGAAGATCGGCGGCGAAGGGCCATGGTGGGATTACATGCATGTGGACGCCCAGGCGCACCGGCTCTACATCGCCCACGCAGACACCGTGGATGTGATCGACATCCGGAACGGCAAGCGGATTGGTGCCATTACAGGACTGCACGGCACGCACGGCATCGCGCTCGACACAGCCGGCAAATACGGCTATATCTCCGACGGCGGCGGCGATGCCGTGGTAGTCTTCGACCGCAAGACGCTGGCGAAAATCGCAACCATCCCCGCCGGGCAGAATCCGGACGGCATCGTCTTCGAACCAATGACGCAAACAGTATGGGCCTTCAACGGCGGCAGCCGCACCGTCACTGTCATCTCCGCTTACACCAACATGGAGATTGCCACCATCTCGCTGCCAGGCCGGCCGGAATTTCCCGTGGCCGATGGCAAAGGCAATGTGTATGACAACATCGAAAGCACCAGCCACATTGCGCGCTTCGACGCAAACACCAAGCGCATTACTGCACTGTGGCCGATCGGGTGCGAGCACCCCTCGGGGCTGGCAATCGATACGCACAGCCATCGCCTCTTCTCCGTCTGCCAGAACCAGAAGATGTCCGTGATCGACTACAAATCCGGTAAGGTGCTGGCCGCACTCTCCATCGGCAAGGGTCCGGATGCGGCCCGCTACAGCGAAAAGTTTAAGCTGGCCTTTGCCTCCTGCGGCGAAGGCGTTCTTTCGGTGGTTGATGCCAAAGCTCCGGGCTATCCAACCATTGAAATGCTGCCCACGCAGCGCGGAGCACGCACCATGGCTTACGATGTCAAAGCCGACCGCATTTATCTTGTCACCGCCGATTTTGGCCCCGAGCCTGCGCCAACAGCGCAGCATCCGAGTCCAAGACCACAGGTAATTCCTGGTAGCTTTACGGTGCTTGTCGTGGGACGGTAAGAGCGGACGGACAACCTGCCTGGAGCCGATCCGGCTTGTGTTCTACACCCGTGCAGCTCTCAGCGAAGCCGGTTGACTTCGCACCACCCCCGGCAGGCTACACTGGACGGTCTGCCGCAACCAGAAGTGAGAAAGAGTGTTTTACCAGAGTGGGGACTGCTCCTGCCGCCCCCATTACAATGAGGATCGGGGGTCTTTTCCACGCCTATGCGTTCATTGTTCGCGCCGTTTTTTTCCGATCGCAACCTCGGCAAACGTGCGGGGTTGGTGTTGAGTCTTGCCGCATTGCTTCTTGCCGTGCCGGCTGCACGTGCCCAGTTTGGCGGACCCGATACAACCCCGGTGCATGATCCGGCCGCACTCAAGCCGCCTCCGGGCGTGAAAGTTGCCATCATCGAGTTTGATGACATGGAGTGCCCCATGTGCGCCCGCGCCAATCCCATCCTGATGCAGGCTGCGGCAAAATACCACGTTCCGTGGATTCGCCACGACTTCATTATCCCCTACCACATTTGGAGCTTTAACGCCGCCGTCTACGCGCGCTGGTTCGACACCCAGAAAAAGGGGCTGGGCAACGAGTATCGCAACGCCGTCTTCGCCAACCAGTCGCAGATTGCCACCCGCCCGGATCTGGTCGCCTTTACGCAGAAATTTGCCAGCAGCCACGGAATACAGTTGCCGTTCATGGTCGATCCGCAGGGCAAGCTGGCCGCCGAAGTGAAGGCGGATACCCAGCTGGGCGATCGGATTGGCGTCAGTCATACGCCGACCATCTGGATCGTCACCGATGGCAAAAAGGCGCCGCAGTACACTGAAGTCGTCGACGTCAACCAGCTCTTCCAGACGCTCGACCACATTATCTCTGAAGTAAACCGCTAAGCAGCATCTTCTCCAGACGAGGGCCCTGACTGCGGGCCCTCGTCTCGTCCTGAAGCCGCCCAGTCAGGCACCTGTTCCGAATCCGTGCGGCTCTTGACACTGCACCCGCGCAAACCTATTTTTGTCTGGACGTCACGCTGCGAATTTGCCCTCGCCTGGAAGCGGACAGCGCCGATTTGCGCAGTCAACCTCCATTCCGGCGAAGCGCTCGTGCACATTGATTCAAATTCGCAACATTTCGGAGAAATTCATGTCCGATTCCAGACCCTCCGCGCGTAGCGGCCTTCGCAGGTGCGCTCCCTTCGCCACTGCTGCCCTGGCAGC
>JAKAJO010000008.1 GCA_021813745.1 Acidobacteriota bacterium | reverse complement strand
TAATCGCTCCATCCAGACACTGCCCGAACTCACCCCGAAAGCCTACGCTGCCACTCGCAAACTGACCTTACAACCTGTCAGCTAACTGCCAATGCCGCAACCGTGTGCTTGCCCGGACGGATACGATTCAACGGCATTCCGAAGCACAGCTTTCCCCTCTTCCTCAGAGAATGCGAATGGCGCTTCAATACTCCAAACCCTAAACTGCAACAAACACAACTAAAACAATGGGTTACACGATTCATGGCATGATTATCTGGTACAGCCCCCAGAAATAATAATACCCACCCCCCCCTCCTACGCCTTTTTTCCACAGAAAACGTGCATACAACCCGGCAGTTCGATTCGATAGATCTTCGCTTTATTTGAACTACCAGGTAAGCCTTCATCATGTAACCATCAACCCTGCAATCAGATACGAGGCCATCTTCCCCGCCGCGGCTCTCTCGCAGTCCTGTTTTTTGCCCGGTCCTTCAAAATTATTTGTTGCAACTAATATCTCCTCGCCCGCGTCTCTAACCTATAAGGTCTGCCCTTCCGGCATCTGGTCAGTACGCATCCTCCTCAAGCGCGCTCGACCCTGCCTTTCCGGCAGCCCCGTCAAGTTCTCATCCCGAAAGGAAGTATCGATGAAGCGTTTAGCTCTTCTCTCCGGCGTTCTCACGCTCGCGGCTCCCCTCGCCCTTGCGCAAACCTCCACCTGGGTTCCAGACAAGGCCCACAGCGACGTCAACTTCTCCATCCTGCACTTGAGCCTCTCCAAAGTTCACGGCAGCTTCGGCAACATCGGCGGCAAAATCGTCATGAACGATTCGGACATCACCAAGTCCACCGTCGACGTCACCATTGACGTCACCACCATTGACACCGGTGTCAGTGGCCGCGATGCAGACCTCAAGGGCGCGGGCATGTTCGATGTCGCTCACTTCCCCACTGCCACCTTTGTCAGCACCAGCGTAGCGTCCGTGCCCGGCGGCCTCACCATTCAGGGCAATCTCACCCTCCACGGCATCACCAAGCCTGTCACGCTCCACGTCGAAGGCCCCACCGGCCCGGTTCCAGGCATGGACCACAAGCCGCATGAGGGCTTCTCCGCCACGACCACCATCAAGCGTAGCGAATTCGACCTCGGCACCAAATATCCCGCAGCCATCATCGGCGACGATGTTCAGCTCGACATCGACCTCGACATCGCCAAGCAGTAGATCCTGCCGTCCGGGATGCGGCTCTCCGCATTCCGGACCAGCCCTAAAGAAAGAGTGAACACTCATGGCCGGTCTCAAGCGCGAAATTGCTCAGGAGCGGCCCTTCTCCACTCCCCAGGAAGAGGCCCTGCTCAACATCCTCCGCACCGCCGACTGCCTCCAGCGCGCCTTCAACCGCCGCGTCCGCGAGTGGCAAATCACCGGCACCCAGTACAACGTCCTCCGCATCCTTCGCGGCGCGCATCCCAACGGCCTCACCTGCTCTGCCATCGGAGACCGCATGCTCACCGCCGTCCCCGACATCACCCGCCTGCTCGCTCGCCTCAAGGCCCTCAAGCTCGTCGTGCAGAACCGCGACCCGCGCGACCGCCGCGTCGTCTGGACCCGCATCTCCGACTCCGGCCTCGACCTGCTCCGTCAGATGGATCCCGTCATCCAGGCCCTGCCCGTCGAGCTCCTCAACCAGTTCACACCCGAAGAGCTCACCGCCTTCATCCGTTTTTTAGAGCGCGCACGAGCTCACTGCGACGACGCAGCCCAGCCCGTCGCCTGCGAGCTGCACGCACCAGACCCGGCCGCGACGCAGCGCGCTTGACTGCACGCGTTCTTCCGCGCACATGTGATTCCCTTGCTTCTTTAAGTGGAATGCGGCTTTACCGCGTGGCCATCTTCTTCACCACAGACTCATCGGTCTCTTCCGACTCGATGATCTTATGGTGCAGGCAATACAGCGCCAGCTCCAGGCGGTCGCTCACGCCCAGCTTGTCATACACCTTGCGCAGATAGTTCTTAATCACCTGCTCGGTGGTCCCGAGCTGGAACGCAATCTCCTTGTTCCGCTTGCCCTGCGTGATGCACGTGATGATCGCAATTTCTTTGGGTGAGAGCTTCGGCTGCGTTCGCGGATTCACCAGCGCCGCAGCCTGGGAACGGTAGGCCTCAATCACCCAGTTCACGGACTGGTTATCGATCCACGTCTCGCCCGCCGCAATCCGCCGCACACAACGCACCAGCAGATCCGGCGAAATCGAGCGGGAAATGATGCCTCGTACGCCACGCCGATATAGTTCCACCGTCTGCGACTCATCGGTCGAAATCGCCTGCACAATCAGCTTCACATCCGGAACCAGTTGCAGCAAGTCGGGTATCGCATTGGTGGTCCCATTCAGCAGCCCACCCTCCAGGAGCACAATGTCCGTGGGATAACGCATCACCGCATCGCGCAAATTCTCGAGCGAATCAGCCTGTGCAACGACGCGGAGATCATCCTCCAGCGCAAAAATCTTACGGATTCCCACGCGATAGATTGCCTGCGAGTCCGCAAGAATTATGCGGATCGCTCCGGGACGCTCGGGGACGTCCTTTAATTCGCCATTCGTGGGTTCGTCCTGAAATTCCATAGGTCGGCCGTTCGCAGCCAGTTGCCTCGTCCGCAGCCTCTTGCAAAATTTATTGGTCTACAAATTGATACTCATCTATCGTAGCAGCGGCATGGTAGTGCCCTTGCGTCGAGGAGCAGCGTACCACACGCCCGCTGCATCGCACCATCACGTCATGCGCCGATCCCAGCGCGCCACCCGGCATCCGCATGGAAAATCGGATATCCTCGCCCACCGGCAGGCAGGCGCCAAGATCGAACAAAACGCCATTGGCGGATACGTTGCGTGTCTCCGCATTCACTTCGCCATCGTGCGTAAAGAGCACCACCGGCAAGGA
The DNA here is from genome assembly GCA_021813745.1 of Acidobacteriota bacterium. GTDB lineage: Bacteria > Acidobacteriota > Terriglobia > Terriglobales > Acidobacteriaceae > Telmatobacter. The sequence goes on along the minus strand of JAKAJO010000008.1, from coordinate 25,146 downwards.
AAGAGGAAACCGTACCGCACACCGAATCTTCTGTCGCGGCTCGACTGTCTGCACTGGCAGGCCCGGCTCAGAGTGTTTGACTTCCGTATGCTTGTCCATAAGCTGCATCCAGTGTCCCGCGGATCATTTCGTTTCACTCTACATAATTTTTTCCAAACGCCATACGGCACCAAAGTTTATACCTGTATTCCCTTAGTAAACCCGCCTATTTTCTGGACCCTGCCCCCAACGCCGCGCGGACTTCAGCTCGCTTCAGCCGGAAAGAACGCAGCGGATGCGCCCACCCATTCCATATCCCGGTTATGATCCACGCCCATCATCTTGCCCCGCCCCAGCCGCGCCAAAGAGAGTACGGGCGTCAACTCCCCGTCCTCCGGCCACAGATACAGGATGCGAAACTCCGCCTGCGTCATTCCGTGTGGCGTGGCGATCGTCGGCACAAAGTGCATCCGCTGCTGCAGCAGGTAGCCTCCGCGCTCGTTCGCCGGAATTGCATCCAGTTCCCGCCGCGTCGGAGCGAACACAATTCCCTTGCCCGCAAACGAAAAAAGCGGCTTCAGCAGTAGCTCGTCGTAACGCGTGCCGGCATCGCTCTCTGGCGGGAGCGATACGTCCGCCGCTTCCAGAGTGGCGCGACCTCGCCCCTCCATAAAGTCGTTTAGAAACACGGCCGGTGGCACAATGCCCGCTCCGCTCGCGTGCTGCGAAAGCCACGGCACAGAAAACTTGCTGACCAGGAAATACCAGTTTGGATGCCCCGCCCACTCGACGTTCCACGGCCGCTCCAGATCAAACCGCAAAGCAATTTTTCGTGCGATCAATTCATCGGCAATCGCGCGATTGTAAAGGCGGTCGATGCGTACCCGCTGGCCTGCTGCGTTACGAAAATGCAACGCGTTGCCTACCGCTTCCAGATCGGCAATATCCACCAGCGCAATTCCAAGCCGCTCGATGGTCACCAGAAAATCCGGCAGTGTCTTCTGGTGCCATGGATCGACCTCACTCAGCACCACATGCGCCGGATCGCATGGACCCACCACGGTCCGGCGCAACAGCTTCCAATAGCCCGCTTCGTCCAGCCCGCTCAGAAACATCCCGAGATGTGCGCTCAGTCCGAACGTACTGCGATACGCCTCGCCCAGCACTGCCTGGAATGCGTAGAGCGACGGGAATGCCTGCAACTCTACAAGCCGTGGCTCCAACGCTCCCTGCACCCCCTCCACCAGCGCAAAGTCTGCGGTCAGAAAATGCGGATGCACCGTCTCGCCTGCCACGCGGTAACCCTTTGGAATGGCCCTGCGCGCCGCCGCCAGATACTCTGCATCCGCCAGCAGCGCCTGCGTCATCTTCGCGCCCGCCCGCGCCATCCCCTCCAGTAACGCGCGCGGCACAAAGACCGGCGTCTCCGCTAAGCGAAACGAGATCGGCGCGCCGCATCGATCTTCCAGCAGCTTTCGCAGCGCGGCATAGCGCTCTTGGGTAAATCCCTCGTTGAATCTCGCACGAAGGCTTTCAATCACGGTCGGTCCCCCTGAACCTTCATTCGGCGTTGCGATCACGATACGCCATCGCACCACGGGTCAATGCCGGTGCCACTGCCTCTCTGAGGCTCTTCCAGTTGCTTCACTCTGTAAACATTTTAAGTTCATGTTTTTCATAGAATTACACGCAAAACTTCGAGCTGAGTTCCAGTACGAAAGTCACGGTCCAAAAATAATTTAGAAAAAAGTTACCTTTGTGGTAGCGTTTCTGCCACTTTTGGGGTACTATTTTTCCGTAACTCATTTAATTCCTTCGGGAGATCTCCAATGTTCGCTCGCTTTGTCAAGTTTTCCACACTCGCTCTTGGTACTCTCGCCCTTGCAGCCGCCACCATCCCGATGTGCCCCTTACCGACGGGTAGCAAAGTCGCCAAGGCAATCCCGATGTGCCCCTTGCCGACGGGTAGCAAAGTCGCCAAGGCAATCCCGATGTGCCCCTTGCCGACGGGTAGCAAAGTCGTCTAGGTTTAGATGAGTATGCTTCATCCGTCTGAATCCAACCGCTCGATTCGGTACGTGAAGGATTACACCGACTGACGGAAAAAGTGATGGCTCTAGGCAATGCGCTGTGGTTCTTTGGCATTCTTGCCGAAGCTATGGTTGTCTATCTTTTAGCCCGCCGTGGTGCGTGGAAAGGCATTCCAGTTTTCACTTTCTACTGCGTCTGGGATCTCCTGAATAATTCCATTGTATTTCCGGTATTCAGCCGTTACAGGGGCGGCTACCTGAGTATTTATTTATTGATTACAGCGGTGGACGCGATCTTCATTTTCGCGGTACTCACTGAGATTTCCTGGTCAGTTCTACGACCAATACAGGCATTGATTTCAAGGAAGGTCTTGGTAAGTATCGGCCTGTTTTTCTTGTTGATCACTTGCGCAGCCTGGCCGTTCACCAAGATCGATGCAACTGTTCCGATGACGATTCGGCTCAATCTGATCCTTCACATACAGCAGACTTCCTCACTGCTTAGAATCCTGTTTCTGTTGATCCTTGCATCGAGTAGCAGCCTTCTTTCCCTCGGCTGGCGCGACCGCGAACTCCAGGTGGCAACCGGATTGGGGTTCTATTCCATCGTCAGCTTTGGGGCGATGTTGGCTCATATCCATAAGGCAAACGTCCTTCAGTACAGCAACTTGAACGAACTCGTCGTCGCGAGCTACCTATGCTCGCTTCTCTACTGGGTCTACAGCTTTGCCCAGAAAGAGGCAGAGAGACGCGAATTTACTCCGCAAATGCAGAACTTCCTGCTCGCGGTGGCAGGTGTCGCGCGCGAGCAGCGCCTTGCCCTGGCTCAAGCCGCTGTGGAGCGTAGTCGCAGCAAGTCGTGAATCGCTTTTCTCCCTTTCTTTTCACTCCCCTTGCTTGTCTGGCAGTGTATTTGTGTGCCTCCGGTCCCGGTGGCCGGTACGACGACGCTCTAGTACTTAGGTAACGGCATCCCCTAAAAGACGCATCGGTTTGGGTTCGATTTCCGCACACTTCTCCTTTGAATTCTGCTATTAATGTGAGGTGCAGTGAAGCCCGGATCGCAGCTAAGTCTACGACCGGCGATAACGAGACCAGGAACGAAGGACACTCAATGCTTATCGCTCTGCTCCAAATTGCAGCACTTGCCTCGGTGGCGATTCTCCTTGGACGCTGGAGGGCAAGTGTACGTCGGCGGAATGCCGCCACTTGGGACTCGCTGGTAGCGCGTCTCCGTGTGGACTGGTCCGCCCGCGACCTGAGCGACAGTTTCCTGTGGAAGGAAGGCATGGATGCCACGCCGCAGGAAGTCTGGACTCGCATTCAAGGCGCGCATGGCCTCTGGGCCATATACCAGAACGCCAGCGTGATGCTTGAAATGGTCGATTTCGCAACGCGCAGCGGAGCGTGTGGCGACCTGGAACTCATGGCGACCCTGCGCAGCGATGCGCTCCAGATTCGGGTCTGTGTCCTGATGGCCCTCACGCAGTATGCCTTCACTCATGCCAGTGAAGGAGTGCGCGTGAACGCCTTCCGCGCTGCGACCCTTTACACCGGCATGGCGGCCCGCATGACACGCCTACTCCAGGAAAGTGCTGCGGTGGTGCTGCCTGATTTCGTCGCTGCCATGTAATCCAGAGTTTCTTCTCAAAGCATGAAGCCCCCGAAATCCGGGGGCTTCATGCTTTTGCGTGACGGTTGTGATCAGGCCTGGCCCTCTGCCAGGAAGTTGTTGATCCTGGAGAATTCCTCGTCATTCAGCCGGAAGGTCAACGCCGGTACCACACCGTCGACCTGGGCTGCACTGCGCCCGCCCACAATAGCGGCGGTAATCGCAGGATGCCGCAGCGTCCACGCCACCGCAACGACGCCCGGCTCAACTTTGTGCGGTGCTCCAATCTCGCGGAGCAGCTCCACCAGCTTGAGATTGCGGCTCAGGCGCGGCTCATTGAATTCGACCGCGCGCTTGCGCCAGTCGTCCGCAGGGAAAGCCGCCACTCGCTCGGCGGTCATCTTGCCGGTCAGCAATCCCGAAACCATGGGCGAGTAGTTGATGACGCCGATGTTGTTTGCCAGTGCAAACGGCAGAATCTCGTCTTCAATAGCACGGCGCAGCATGGAGTAAGGCGGTTGCAGGCTGGTGATCGGCGCAATCTTCTGCGCTCGCTTCATCTGATCCACGTTGAAGTTCGAAACACCAATCCAGCGGATTTTGCCCTGCTCGCGCAACTTCGCCAGCGTCTCCCAGCCTTCTTCAATCTCCGCTTCCGGATTGGGCCAGTGGATCTGATAGAGATCGATCGTTTCCACATTGAGCCGGCGCAGAGAGTTCTCCAGCTCCTCGCGCACGGAGTCGGCCTTCAGCGAGCGATAGATGGAGCGGTCGGCATGCCAGCGCATCGAGCACTTTGTAAACACCAGGGGCTTGTGACTGGTCGTCTTGAGCGCCTTGGCCACCATCTCCTCGGAGTGCCCGAGGCCGTAGATGGCTGCTGTATCAATCCAGTTGATGCCGTGGTCCAGGGCTCGATGGATGGCCGCAATGGACTCGTTGTCGTCCTGTGGCCCCCAGGCGAACTCCCAGTTGCCGCCTCCAATGGCCCACGCGCCAAAGCCGATGGGCGTCAGTTCAAGGTCAGAGTTTCCTAGTTTGCGAAGAGGAAGAGATGCGGTGGTCGTCATATCACCACTTTAGATGACGACCCGCTTCTATGGTTGCGGCTTTTGTCTGACTTGTAGATGTCGCGCCTCAGGCGGCGATGAGAAATCGCCCATCGCGCATGATCTGCTCTTCTCCCGCGTCGGTCTCCAGCCAGATATTAAAGCGCAGTCCAACTACGTCGATATGCGTGGCGGAGCGCCACGGCGCGCCAGTGTGCTCGCCGTAGGGATTGCCAAAAGCAATGTGGATGCCGGGGAACTTCTCGTCCTGCAGGATGTTGCCTATCACGCGCTCGACCCCGAGGTTGGTACCAATGGCAAACTCGCCCACTCGATCTGAGTTTTCGTCCGTGTGCGTATAGGCCCAGAAGTCCTCTTCCAGCTGCTTGTTGGCGCTGGCGCAGCGAACGATGCGATTGCTGGCAATCTCGATTGTCAGCGGCGTTTGCTCCAGAAGTCCGTAGCGCGCGCAAAGCCAGTCACCCACCACGCCGTCGACAACGAACGTTCCGTTCACCTCGCCGGGCGAGGTAAAACACTCGCCGCCGGGCAAGTTGCCCCATTTCTCGGGGGAGATGATGCCGGAGGTCTTGAACCATTTGTAATTCGGATTCATCTCTGCCGTGATGTTCGTTCCCGCCGCCGTCGTCGCGCGAATGCGCTTCGCCCTGCGCACGCGCTCCAGAACCTTCTGAGAGAGGCGGTCGACGAGATTGAAATCGGCGCGCATCCCCTGGCACATGATCTCTGGCGTAATATTCACCATGTGCGCGTGGCGCATGTGCCGCCGATTGACCACGTCCGTCATCTGCATCCGCGAGCGTAATTCGTTGGCCTGCACCAGCACAGCAAAGATGGACACCTGTGAAGTCTCCATGTCTTCCAGCACCGCTGCAGGCATATCGCCGAGCGGGCGCGGGGCCAGGTCTTCCAGGAGGAAGGCATTCCACTCGCAGCCGCGTGCAGCGAGCTGCGCAGCCAGCGAGGCGCCTATCAGCTCCGTCGCGCGGTCCGTGATGAGCGTGACCTTTTCCGCTGGGTCAATCCGCAGACAGGTCTCCACGGCGGAACGTGCGCCGGGGATGAACTCACCAGGATAGACCAGAGATAGCAGGTAGGATGCTGCTGGATTCATGCGTCGCGCGCGGCGCTCCCTCTCGATGAAACCGCGGATTTTGCGGCTATTCTCTTGAGGGTAACGAAATTTTCACACATTGGAAATACCTAGAGGCCCGCCGCCGTTTCCTGCGCCATGTAATCCACCACAGCCTTCAGGTCGCCATTCGTTTCCTCAAAGACTTTCAGCTGCCGATCTGCACCCGTGCCGTGCTTCAGGATTCGGCGCACTCCATCGATCGCTTCCCTGCTGCCCAGCTCATCCACTACAGGGTCAATCATCGCAAGATACTCCTCAATGAGGTCGCGCAGCGGAACCTCCTGCTGCTTGCCGAAATCGATGAGCTTTCCTTCAAGGCCGTAGCGCACGGCGCGGAATTTGTTTTCTGCGATGAGCGAGCGTGTGTAGTGCCGGAAGTCCTGGTTGGCCTCGTGGAGCTTGTAGAGATAGGCCGCCGTGGCCTGGATCAGCGCGGCGATGGCGACTGTCTCCTCGGCGCGCAGCGGGATGTCGCAGGCGCGCACTTCGACAGTATTGAAGAATGGATGGGGGCGAATGTCCCACCAGATCTTCTTGGCGTTGTCGATGCAATTGGTGCGCACCAGCAGGCTCACATAGCTCTCAAATTCTGAATAGCTGGCAAAAGCGTCTGGAATGCCAGTACGAGGAAAGTTTTCAAAGACCTTGGCGCGATAGCCCTTGTATCCCGTGTTGAGCCCCAGCCAGAAGGGCGAATTCGTGGCCAGCGCCATGATGTGCGGCAGAAAGTACCGCATCGAATTCATGATGCGGACGGCGGCCTCGCGGTCTTCGATGCCCACGTGCACGTGCAGGCCAAAGATAAGGTTGGCGCGAGCAACCAGCTGCAGATCTTTTACCACCTGGTGATAGCGCGGATCCGGGTAGATTTGCTGCGTACGCCAGTCAGCAAAAGGATGTGTGGCGCCGGCGACCAGGAGCAGCTTGTGTTCGCGAGCAAGGCGGATCATCTGGCGCCGTAAATCGTAGATATCTTCGCGAGCCTCATCGATGTTGTGGCAGACGCGCGTGCCCACCTCCACCACTGAAGTGTGCATCTCCGCCTTCACGCGCTCCTGCAGGCGCATCTTACCGGCGGCAAGCATCTCCGTTTCGATATGCGAGCGCAGATCGCGCGTCACTGGATCGACGGTCTGGTACTCCTCTTCGATTCCGAGAGAAAACGAGGGGTGCATAAAAGACCTCGCGATGGCTTGCACGCATTGTAGACGACGGTGATGACATTCAACGCTTTACGTCTTCGCCAGGCATAAAATGCACCACATGAACGGGATGCTCTATGAAAATCGGCAGCACGCCGGGGAGGTCCTCGGCAAACTTGTCGTTGCCCTGCCAGAGATCGCCGGGGGCATTGTGCTCGGCCTGGTGCGCGGCGGCGTGCCTGTGGCCTTTGAAGTGGCGCGGGCATGCCGCTTGCCGCTGGACATCCTGGCTGTGCGCAAGCTGCACGCGCCAGGGCAGCACGAGCTGGCTATGGGCGCCATCGCAAGCGGCGGCGGCATTGCGCTCAACCAGGACGTGCTGCGGCAGTGCCATGTCTCTGACCAGCAACTGGAGCAGGCCATCGAGCACGAGAAGGATGAGATGGCGCGGCAGGAGTCTAATCTCCGCGCGGGGCGCAGCTCACCGCAGCTTGCCGGACGTACTGTGATTCTTGTGGATGACGGTCTGGCCACTGGCGCGACCATGCGAGCTGGTATCCGGTCGGTCAAGCTGGGGTACGCGAAAAGAGTGATCGTTGCGGTGCCCGTGGGCGCAAGCAGCACCTGCGAAGAGCTGTCCGCTGAAGTGGACCACGTGGTGTGCCCGCTCAGGCCGGACTGGATGTTTGCGGTCAGCCAGTTCTACGCCGACTTCGGACAAACAACGAACGAAGACGTTCGCAAGCTGCTGGCCGAAGCAACCCGGGCTTTGGACTAACTCACTCGATCGATCGCAGCGCAGCGAAAGGATGCATCAGGAAGGTTGCGCTTCCTCGACCGCTGCCATCACTGCGGTCTTCTTGGCTGCGGGCTTTCTCCTGGCCGGGGCAGCGCGCTTCTTTCCCGGTGCGGGTGCGGCGCCAAGAAACGCCGCCGCGCGCAGTTCCGGAAGCCGCGGCGCCGTTCTGGCTTTCGCGATGAGCATATCGGCCACTTCCTTCACCACCCAGTCAAAGTTCGCCTGTCCAACGGAGTGCAGGTCCGCGTCCGGTGCGGGATTCATGAAGTCGATGGCATACGGAACGCCATTTTCGACTGCAAACTCGACGGTGTTCAGGTCATAGCCCAGGGCGCGGCAGAGCTTCAGCGCGTCCTGCTCCACGCGCTTGAGCAGTTTTTTGCTGTACGAGGGCGCATCGTGCACGTAACGTTCGGCGTGCGGACGTCGCGGATCATAAGGCATGATGCGGACCTTTTTTTGCCCGACGACATAGCAGCGGAAGTACTCCTCGAAATTGACAGCCTTCTGAAACATCATGCAGAGATCGCGCGACTGGTCGTATGCGCGGAAGAACTCATCACGATTATGGATGTGGTGCACATCGCGCCAGCCGCCGCCGTCGATGGGCTTCATGAAGCCGTGCTCGCCCACATAACTGAACACCGCATCCCAATTGAGCGGATACTCAAGGTTACGCATGGAGCGGTCGGTGGTGCCTTCGGGGTGCTTCTTGTGCGGCAGGATGACGGTGGGCGGAACGGCTACGCCAATCTTTGCAGCCAGCGAGTAGTTAAAAAATTTGTCGTCGGCCGACCACCAAAAGGGATTATTGACGACGACTGTGCCGTTCAGCGCGGCATGCTTCAGAAAGGCCCGATAGAACGGAATATCGTGCGAGATGCGGTCGAGGATAACGGCGTAACGGGGCGCCAGGTCAAGCCGGACGGCGCCAGTTTCCACAAACTCCGCATGCAGACCGTCGATGTGGCGCGCGTTGATGTGCTCCACCAGCGCGCCGGGAAAGCTGTTCTCCATGCCGAACAGAACGCCGATCTTCTTCATCCTGTATCCTCCGTGGAATGAACTTTTGCGGTACTTAATAGAAGGTGGAGCCGCCACTGCCCACAGTGTACGGCAGGGCTCCCTGGCCCGGTTACGAAATCCGGTGAACCGAGTCGGGCCAACGTCCGGCGAAATGCTCAGGCGTATCCTTGGGCCTGTGGTCGGCATCACTGAAACGTCAAAGGGAATAGACCAGCATGACATTGGATGCTGGGCCGAGGAGGGCAACCGTGAAATACAGAGTGTTGACGGTAAGCAGAGAGTTCGGCAGCGGCGGTGGGCGCATCGCGCAGACCATTGCACGTCTACTCGGCTGGAAGCTGCTGGACCGCGAGATTATCGACGCAATTGCCTACGCCGGAAGGGTGCCGCGAGACGTGGTCAGGGAGTACGACGAGCATGTGGAGACCTGGCTGGCCAAGATTAACCAGCAGGCCATGCGCGGGGCCGCCCTAGCGGCAGGCCTGGACCTGGAGACCGACGAGATTTTTGACGCTTCCACCATGGTCAAGATCACGCGGCGCATTATTGAAGAGGCCTACGAGGAAGGCAATTGCGTCATTGTCGGGCGCGGCGCCCAGTGCATTCTCCAAAACAAAGACGACGTGTACAACGTCTTTGTCTATGCCCCCTACCAGGAACGCGTGAAGCGCCTGCAGAAGCGCCTTGAGAAAGGCGCAAACATTGAGGAGAGAATTCGCACGGTGGATGCGGAGCGCTTCAAGTATTTGCAGGAAACCTTCGGACAGGCCTGGAACAACCCGCACCTCTACAACATGATGATCTCTTCTGGGAACAATGATGAGGAGACGGCACGCATCATCCTGACGGTCATGACGGGGCAACCCAAATGGATGAGTGGACTCGTCGCAGCGTAACGACGAAAGGACGGCCCGGCGGAGCGTCCGATGTCGCACTCCTGCCCAAGATGCAACAACGGCCTGAGAAGGAGTCTTCTCAGGCCGTTGCCGGTGATCTGTTGGGATTGGACTAAGGCCATCGCGCTTCCGCGAAAGCCAGCGCCTGGCGGATAGGCTTGCCAGGACTTCTCTGGGGTCAGGGGCGCGATGCCCTAGGCCTCAGTCACCTCACGTAAGAGACAACTCGAACAATCAGATTTCATAGGCTGGATCAACCTCCTTTCCCGTGTAAGGCCAACCTAAATGCTTCGGCGGGTGGCGTCAAGGAGGTGTTTTCACCCCATCCAAATGCCAGCGAGCTAGGCCAGCGCGTTATTCAGGTTGTCAATCGCCTCATCAATTTCCGCCTTGCTCTTGAAGCCAACCGTCACGCAGTCTACTCCGGCCTGCTGGAAGGCGAACCGCATGGCAGCCTGGCGGTCTTCATGCCGGGTGAAGGTACCGTTCCCAACCAGTTTCATGCTGATGACTCCCATGCCATCGGCCTTTACCTGCTTGACGTGCTGCACCACTTCGGGAACACTCGCTGGGTTATTGTTGTCCGCTGAGGAAGGTCCGTCCATGCGCGTTCCGTTGTGATTCATCCGTATCATGGCCACCTGCAGCCACCGGTTGCCAGGCATCTGGCGCAGTGCCGGCAGGCCATGCACGGAGGCGCCACGCGCCAGAATGGTCTTCTTCTGCTGCGCTTCCAGGATGCCCTCCTGCCAGCGTGCCGTCTGTGAAACCCAATCCGCGGTATGTTGCCAGTGCAACAGCATGATGTCGAAATACTCGGTCTGCGAAACGCGTCGCATTTCGTCGAATCGTTGGGCTGGATCCGCGCCGGGGTCAGTTGTCACTTTGCTCATCAGACGGTAGCTGTCTCTTGGGAATCCCTTCAGTGCTTCGCCCAGCATCGCGGGAGTCATATATGACTCGGAGGTCTCAAAGAAGCGAATGCCACGGTCATAGGCATAGTGCACCAGTTCGGTGAACTGCTTCTGGCCCAGCGACGCCTGGACATATCCGTTATTGCTGCCGGTGCCGAAGGCGAGCCGCGTTACCTTGATCTCCGATTTGCCCAGCGTGACCTGCTGCGTGGCAGCCTGCTCCGTGGCATGCAAGGGCAGAGCGCCAACGCTTGCCACGGTTCCCGCCGCCAGAGATGTCTTGATAAATTCACGCCGTGTATAGGGACTCATGTGCACCTCCGTATGGAGCCCGGGAGGAAGCCTGCAAGGGGCTTGATCGCACGGGTGGTTACAGTTGTATCAGGAATAGCCTGCTCTGAGCCTCAAATTTCGCGGGTCCTCAGCCTGCGCGGCGTACCCGTCTTCACCAGCTATGGAGCCACTGGTCATCGCGCCCGATGCGAATTGGGGTGTTGAACAGCTCACTTAAACGCGGCTCTGTCAGGAGTTCCGCGCGCGGGCCATCGCCGACGATCCGGCCATCCCGCATCAGGATGATCCGCTCGATTTCCGGCAGAATGTCGCCCAGATGATGCGTTACCAGCACCAGGCCCGTGCCCTCCGCGGCGAGCTTGCGCAGGGTCTCGCGCAGGTCGCGCTGGGCGGCAAGATCAAGTGCATTGGAGGGCTCGTCGAGGAGCAGTTGTCTGGGCCGATGCACCAGGGCACGCGCGATGAGGATGCGCCGTTTCTCGCCGGCAGACATCTCCCCGACCAATTGCTGGGCCAACTGCCCAGCTTCCATGCGCTCCAGCGCCTCCCAGGCGCGATCGCGCATCTCCGACGTGACATACAGATTGGGCCAGAGCGTCGAAGCCGAGAAGAATCCAGCGATCACCGCGTCGAGACCCGTTGTGACCGCCGTGCGCTCTCCCGGCAGCTCTGCTCCCAGCAAGCCTGAACTCACCACGCCAAAGTGCTTCCGCAGTTGCGTCAGGTCCCAACGCTCACGACCGAAGATGCGCACGCGCATCTCAGGTTGCGCGATGGGGTAAACCTGGCATGTCATCGTGAGGATGAGTGTCGACTTTCCGCTTCCATTTGGCCCGAGAATCGCAACATGCTCGCCGGAGCGGATGCTGAGATGGATGTCGTGGAGCACGATGCGTTCGCCGCGCGCAACGCGCACATGACTCAGCTCCAAAAATTGACTCTCATCGGGCAAAGCTTCATTCTCTGGCATTGCACCCCCAACCTGCTAGATTAAATGGGGGTACTTCCTCAAAAGAAAATGTCTGAGATTTCGCAGATTTTGATTCCCGTAGGATTTCGGTTTGGCGCTGGCAAGGGGGGTCTGAAGAAGAGCGGGCGCACGGATTTCGCTCTCATCGTGGCCGATGCACCGGCGAGTGCAGCGGCGATGTTCACGTCCAATCGCGTGACAGCAGCACCCCTCGCGGTTGATAAGGATCATTTGCGCTCCACGGGTGGCCATGTGCGCGTAGCTGCCATCAATGCGGGCAATGCCAACTGTGCCGCGGGCCAGGCCGGCCTGGATGCAGCCCGAGCCACATGTGCCGCTGTCGCCGCGCAAATTGGCTGCAAGGCGGAAGAGGTCTTTCCTTCCTCAACGGGCATCATCGGTGTTCCATTGCCCGCGGAGAAGCTGATTGCGGCTCTGCCTGGCGTCGTTGCCACGCTGGGCAGGGAAAGCGACCACTTTCAGCAGGTGGCACAGGCCATCATGACGACTGACACAACGGAGAAGACCGCCTTCGCACGCCTTGAGGTTGAGGGCAAAGAGGTTCGGATTGCCGCACTCGGCAAGGGGGCAGGCATGATTTATCCGCAACTTGCGCCCCACGCCACGACGCTGGTTTACATCCTGACCGATGCCGTCGTATCTCCAGACGTTCTCAACCAGTACCTGCAGCAGGCTGTCGAGGTGAGTTTCAATCGAATTTCGGTAGACGGCGATACGTCAACCAATGACACCGTGCTCCTGCTGGCGAGCGGCGCAAGCGGCGCCTCAGTGGGCGCAGACAACACGCAGTTTGCCGCGGCGCTCAAGCAGGTATGCACGGCGCTGGCCAAGCAGATTGTGGCCGATGGCGAGGGTATCACGCACGTTGTGGAATTGCGAGTTGAGGGCGCGGCATCCGACGCAGATGCCCTGCGTGCGGCAAAAGCCATTGCGCATTCGCCACTGGTGAAGACGGCCTGGGCGGGATGCGATCCCAATTGGGGTCGCCTGATGGCGGCGATTGGCTACTCCGGAGCAGACATCGACCCGGAGCGCATTGACATCTGGTTTGGAGATCTTCGCATTTGCCGCGACGGCGGGCGCGCGGCGGAGTTCGATGAGGCTGCGGCGCACAAGTATCTCCAGCAACCGCAGTTCTCCATCCGCATTGATCTTCGTCGAGGTAAGGGCTCCTGCATCTTTTGGACAACCGACCTGACGCACGATTACATCCGCATCAATGCGGACTATTCGACCTAGCCGACTGCATTTCTGCGGGACTCGTCTCCTGCATCCGTGTGCGTTGTGGGCAGGATCAATCCAAGTTGAGGTTGTGGCGCAGATGACGCCCAAAGATAAAGTGAAAGTGCGCCCTGCGAAGGCTGCACGGAGCAAATTCTCGCTGATTCCTGACGAAAAGCTGCTCGCCATCTATGCATCGATGCGAACCGCGCGGCTTTTGGGCGAGCATCTTTCGACTTCTTCACGGGCGCGTTCCGCACCGACCGGGAAGTTGCGTCGTGGGCTCGAAGCGATGCTTGCGTCCCTGATGATTGATCTGGAAAGCGGTGACGCGTTGAGCCTGGCCCCGGAGGTCTCGGCCGCAGGCATTCTGATGAGTTTGTCGTTGCGAAACGGGTTACAGCCGCCCAAGTCAGCGACGGACGCAGGATTGCGACGGGGCCGAGATATCGCAGGCGGAGGAGTGCACGGCCTTCTGCCGCAATCGGCAGACCCCTTGGCGCAACTGCAACTGGCCTGCGGTGCCGCGTTCGCGTGGAAGTCGATGGCCCCTGGAAAAGTGGTGGGTGTCTTCTGCCGGACAGCAGCGTTGCCATTGAGCAACTGGAAGACGGTTCTTGCCTTTTGCAGCGGCCAGAAGCTTCCTCTGGTGCTGATGGCGTACGAATCCGACACTGGCCCCAACTCGCTGGATGAATTGAGCCGCGGCGCGCTCGTTCAAGGCGTTCCTTTGTTGACTGTCGATGGCTTGGACGCGGTAGCAGTCTATCGAGTTGTTTTCGAGTCTCTGGTTCGAGCGCGCCAGGGTCGAGGGCCCACACTCATCGTTTGCAGAACGGGAACCTATGTATCCAACCGCCACGGGGATCCGTTGCGGCGAATGGAAAACTACCTCCTGGGCAAGGGCCTTTCCCCATCACCGGCGGCGCGACAGGCTGAGCGCGCCTTCAAGAAGATTGCTGCTGCGACGAGCCGGCCATAGACTTTCGAATGCGCACAGGCCCGATGCGAAGCCTGCCGAACGGCAACTCAATGATAGATTTGAGGGTATGAAGTTGCGTACGCTTTTGGCTCCATCCCCTGCCAACCTCCGCAGATTCATGATGGTTGTGTCGGCCTTTTCCGCTGTGACAGGGGGATGCCTCTCTGTGGCGGCCCAGGTGTCGGCCAGCTCGGGTACACCTTCGTCAGTCTGCGAGCCTTCAGTCATGGGCTCCCCCTACATCCCTGTCGATTTCTGGATCTATCCCGCAGTGATGCGGCTTTATTCCCTGGGCTATGTGGACAGCGTCTTTCTGGGCCTGCGCCCGTGGACGCGCGCCAGCTTGAGCCACATGCTGGATGAGACGGCCGCGCGCATGGAAGATGACGACAAAAGCGCTGCGGCGGATGAGGCCGAAGGCATCTACGAATCTCTCCGCGAGGAACTGGACAAGGATATGCAAGGCCCTTGCCTCGCATTACAGGGAAAGTCCAGGATCGAATCTGTTTATAGCCTCACCCGCGGCATCAGCGGCACCCCATTGCACGATAGCTTCTATCTCGGCCAGTCCATCGTGAATGATTTTGGTCGCCCCTATCAGGGCGGAATGAATAACTACTCCGGTGCGAGCGGTTATGCATCGGCAGGCCGGTTTGTGCTGTACGCGCGGGGCGAGTTCCAGGGTGCACCTTCCGCCGCAGGCTACTCCGCCGCACTGGCACAAACGCTATCCAATCTGGATCAGATTCCCTACATCAATCCAGTCACCGGATTGCCATACAACCAGGCAACGATTCCCCAGGGTCCTATCGCGACAACGACGCGTGGCCGCTGGCTCGAGGCCTATGTGTCCGCATTGTGGCTGGGCCACGAGTTTTCGCTCGGCAAGCAAGATGAATGGATGGGACCTGGGCTGGGTGGCGGCATGGCCAGCTCCAACAATGCAGAGAACATTTACTCGTTTCGCATCAATCGCGTGGAGCCTTTAAGAATCCCACTGCTTTCTGCGCTGACCGGTCCGTTCCGATACGATTTCATGGTCGGCTCCCTCAAAGGCCACACAGATCCCAACTCGCCCTGGATTCACCTGGAAAAGATCAGCTTCAAGCCAACGCCCAATCTTGAGTTCGGCTTTGAGCGCTCTGTCATCTGGGGCGGAAAGGGACATGAGCCCGTGACTCTGCACACATTCCTCCAGAGCTTCTTCAGCTTCCAGAACGTGACTGCCGCCGTGAAGAACAGCACAAAAGACCCAGGAGCACGCTTCGGGCAGTTTGATTTCTCCTATCGCCTCCCCTTTGTGCGCAACTGGCTCACGTTGTATTCGGACTCCGAGGTGCATGACGACGTCTCGCCAATCGACGCTCCGCGGCGTGCGGCGATTCGCCCCGGCATCTATCTTTCCCATGTGCCCGGCGTCCCCAAGCTCGACCTGCGCCTCGAAGCAGTGTCAACGGATCCCTCAATCAGCAATAGCTATCAGGGACACTTCATGTACTGGGAAGTCATTCAACGCCAGGGGTACACCAACAATGGCTCACTGCTTGGCGACTGGATCGGGCGCGAAGATAAGGGCGGACAGGCCTGGATCACCTATCACCTGAGCGGCAATGAATGGCTGCAAGTGAGCGCACGGAACCAGAAAGCCGCAAAAGACTTCATACCGGGCGGCACCACGATTGATGATCTAAGCTTTCGCGCTGTAAAGCGCATCGGGCGCGATCTTGAAATCGACGGCAACTTCACTGTGGAGCACTGGAAGGCGCCAATCTACCCTACCGGCACGCCCACCTATCCGGCCCCACAGCACAATGTCACGATGACAAATATTCAGTTGACCTGGTTCCCGACGCGCAAACTCAATTTCTGAGATGCCGTGACGTCTATCCCCAGCGCAACCGTCCATCATTTGGCCCGGGGATGAGTGCGGTCGTAGACCTGGGTCAATTGTGCGGTGGTCAGTTGTGTATAGCGCTGTGTTGTGGATAGGCGCTCATGACCCAGCAATTCCTGAATCGCACGCAGGTCCGCGCCTTCCTCGAGCAGGTGCGTGCCACATGCATGGCGCAGGGTGTGAGGATGCACATCTGCGGGGAGGCCGCGCAGCAGGGCAATTCGCTTGACGATGCGGCCGACGCTGCGAGTTGTGAGTCGGGCCTGTCCGCCTGGCCGGCTCATTCCACGCAAGTGCAGGTTCAGGAAGACGGCCGGCGTGTCTCGCCTTGCCGTCTGCGGCAGAGCAGCAAGCCGCGCTTCTCGCTCCACAAGATAGTCCCGCAGTGCGAGCGCAGCCGCGTCTCCCAAAGGAACATACCGTTGCTTGCGTCCTTTGCCCCGGACAAGGATGGCCTCGTTGGACCAATGAATGTCCTCAAGGTTCAGTCCGGTCAACTCCGCGTTGCGAATTCCGCAGCCATACAGCAGTTCCAGAATCGCGCGGTCTCGCGCGGGCCAGCTTGCTGCATCCTCTTCCACATGATCAACGACATAGTTCAGCTGCTCAATGGAAGGAACACGCGGCAAGTGCTTTGGCAGGCGCGGCGTTGCAACGAGGGCGGCAACATTCTGCTGTACATGGCCGGTGCGCGCGAGCCAGCGGAAAAGACTGCGAATCGCTGCCAGAGCCCGGGCTGCCGAGGCCTTGGCGAGCCCGCGATCATAGAGGGTCGCCATGTATGCGCGAATATCCGTATGGTCAAGCGATGCGGGTCCGGCAGAGCCTGGGATCCGGGCCGCCACAAAATCCGCAAAATCCCGCAGCTCACGGGCATAGGCGCGCATTGTATGGGCAGAGGCTCCGCGTTCCGCTCGAAGCATGCGAAGAAACTCTTCGATGAGCAAGTCCAGTGGATTTCGCGGGCGATCCTGGAGATCGGCGGTCATCGACTGTCCTTTTCCGTCGAGGAATCCGTTGGATCGGCGGGTGGCAGCATGCGGGATTTGGCGCGTGGATGGTGCTCACGATGCACTGACTTCAGATGCCGGAGCGCAACATGGGTGTAAACCTGGGTGGTTGAAATATCTGCATGGCCCAGCAGCAACTGCACGCTGCGCAGGTCTGCGCCATGCTCCACCATGTGGGTGGCGCAACTGTGGCGCAGGGTATGCGGGCTGGCGTGTTGATTGGCCGCCTTGACCAGTTGCCAAATCCACTGCCGTGTCAGCGGAGCTCCGCGCAGCGAGAGAAAAAGCCGCGCCGCATCCGGTCGCGCATTACCGGATTTGCGCCGGGAGCTGATGCGGGCCAAGTGTGGCCGGCCTTCTCGGAGATAGGTCTCGATCGCCAGGACGGCACTGTGCCCGAGCGGCACAATGCGCTCTTTGTCTCCTTTGCCGCGAACGTGAACGCGCCCTGCATCAAGCCCGAGATCACTCACGGTGAGAGCGGTCAGCTCCGAGACACGTAACCCGCCTGCGTAAAGCAATTCAAGGATGGCCTGGTCGCGTAGATCCGTAGCGCGCGCCTGGGGATGGCCCGCGGCAAGCGCAGCCCGGCCCAGCATCTCATCCACCTCAGGCTCAGACAGTGACTTTGGCAGGACTTTCCAGGCCTTGGGCGATTCCACATCGACCGTGGGGTCGTGATGAATACGCCAGTCGAGGAGCAGCCACTTGTAGAAGCCCCGGACAGAGCTCAGCTTACGCGCCGCGGAGCGGGAATCAATTCCGTGGGTCCGGAGGTGATCCAGAAAGCCTGTCACATCCTGCTGAGTTGCGGTCATCAGCAAGGCATTGCGCTGCTCGAGGAATTCTGCAAATGTGCTTAAGTCACCGGCATAGGCCTCGCACGTCAGCGGCCGCAGCCCTTTCTCCACACGAAGATAGATTTGATATTCCCGAAGCAGCGGAAGATTGCCTTGCGCATTCACATCTTTGATTATGGGCGCTGCGC
The DNA here is from genome assembly GCA_021813745.1 of Acidobacteriota bacterium. GTDB lineage: Bacteria > Acidobacteriota > Terriglobia > Terriglobales > Acidobacteriaceae > Telmatobacter. The sequence continues at coordinate 7,163 of JAKAJO010000008.1, read as the reverse complement.
AGAGCGTCGCCGGCCTTGCGCCGGCGTTGCCGTATCTGAAGGGTCACGGCATCAATTTGATTAACAGGCAAAGGCTGGCTGGACCGACTCAGCATCCGTGTGGATGCCTACTGGTGCTCCCGGGCATTGGTTCCACCAAACTCGCGCATCACGTTCAGGCCGAAGCTGACGCCGATCTTGACTCCATACCGTTCCATGGTATTGGGAAAGGTCACGCTACTATCCGGAGAGTAGGCATTGCTCAAGGCAGTCGACATGCCGAAGCCAATCAAATTTGAGTAGTTTGGCATTGGCTTACCCTGGTCGCTGAAGGCAACAAGTTCACTGCGAAATGCCCACCACACGCGGGACGCAAAAGATCCTGACCCTTTGCGAAAATAGCGGGGATCCTGTTTTAACATCGTGGGCAGCAGCGCATCGGTAAAGAAGAACGTGGAGGCAAGATTGGCTGCGTTATACCCAAAACGCTGCGCGTAAGGTCCGGCACCCGCCCCGTACTGCGGGCCATAATTGGCAATCTGATCAAGCCCGGCAAACATCGCAGATTCGACGATGAATGAAGGGTCGACGGTCTTGCGGTATGCCATTTCAAACTTCTGCTTTGTCCGCAGCGTGGCTACCGGGGTTACGGGATCCTGGATGGTCTCATAACCGGGAAACAGGAACAGAACCCGTCTGTGCGGTAATGGAGACTCTGGCAAAGACGGGTCAATCTTTGCCTGGGCAAAGGATGCGGCTGTCATCACGGCGCAAAAAGAGGCAAGGAGAAAGCAAGTACGCGTTCGTATCAATGAACACCTTCAAAATGGGAACAGCTTTATGTGGTGGTCCAACGGGGAATTTGATCCGCGCAACTGAGGGCCCCGGGAAAGCAAAAGACCTTGCGCAGCATGGCATCTCCATGCCCTGCTGGCTCTTAGACGATGAGTGCAACCAAAGGTATCACCCGTCTGTGGAAGCAGGCATGGATAGGCCAAGGGCCGGATGCAAAATGGCCCTCTTTGATTGTACCGGCTCAATGCCGGGCCAGGAGTTGTTGCACCTTCCGTTCCATATCTGGGAGATTCGCAGCCCCCTCGCGGCGTTCGACAATCCTTCCTTGACGATCGATCAGAAAGGTCACGGGCAATCCCAGAATCCCTCCATAAAGCGTGCCCAATTTGTCATCGCCGTGGATGACGGGGAGGTTGAGACCCATCTTGCGGACCGCTGCGCGGATGGGCTGCTCATCGTCATCCATTGAAACGGTGACAACCTGAAGCCCGGCTGAACCGTACTGGTTTTGCCAGGCTTGGAACTGAGGCAGTTCCACCCGGCAAGGACCGCACCAGGTGGCCCAGAAGTTCAGCAGAATCACCTTGCCATGCAGGGTTTTCATATCGATACGCTGCCCCTGCAAATCGGTCCGCACAAAGAGCGGTGCCGGCATGTTGACGAGAGGCTTCTGCGCATGGAGCGCGGCATCCGGACACAGGAGTAGCAGGCTCCCCAACAGAAGCCCGCTCAGCAAACGCAGCTTTCCTGCCAAGCCCCTGAAGCTACGCCTTGATTCATTGCCCCTGCTCAACGCGATACCCCCTGTTGACCCAGTCATCGCCGAAGTTGTTCGCGAGATAGAGCACTTTCACATGAGTAAAACCCATGTCATGCAGTTTTTTAAAAGCTGGCCCCACATTCGGACAATGGCCCCATGGGCAGCAACCGCAGTAGATGACAATTGAGTCAGTTTTCTTGAGCTTCGCCACCTTGGAGGCCAGCAAATCGAGTCCGGCGGACTCGGCACCGGGACCGGCGTAGATCGATCCGGGAATGTGTGCCTCACTGTACATCATGTGAGATCCCACCTGCAGGATGGTGGGCCGGGCTGCTGCCTTGCCCTGCAATAGCTGGTTGAGAGCATCGGGCTGAATCAGGTTTGTCTGCGGAATTGAAAAGGCGCTGAGGCCGGACGTGCCTCCGAACATCTGGGCGCGGATGGGAATTTGAAAACTGATGAGTCCATAAAGAAAAAGTGCTGAGGAAATGAAGAAGAGGTTACGCCGACGAATCTGCATACGATGTGCTCCTGATCAATGCGATGAAGAATCCATGTCACAGCACGTATAGCAGGCTATGCTGAGGGTCTGCAAACTCGGATTCTGAACTGTTGCGGTTGCCGCTGCGGGTTCTTCAAGGCAATCTTGACCGAAGGGTGCGTGCAAAGATCCGCCCAGATCAGCGAGAATAAGGATGGACAAATTTTCGTAATTGATTGAGGAAGCGGGATGTCAACGCAGACTGTAGCAACGCGCTGGACCGCGCGCGAATTTGAAGAAAGAGTTTTGAAGATCAAGCCAAAGGTCGCAGTCTTTGACTGCGATGGCACTCTCTGGGGCGGAGACGCAGGGTACGGTTTCATGGAGTGGTCTCTTGAGCAGGGTCTGGTGTCGCGCTCCACGTCGGACTGGATCGATACGCGGTATCGGGGATACCAGGCGGGCAAAGTGAGCGAAGCCCAGATTTGCGGCGAGATGGTCCAGATTTACAGCGGTCTTCGTGAACAGGAACTCAGCACCGCCGCGTCGAACTACGTGAAGAACTTTGTCCGGGGACGCATTTTTGCGGAGATGGCCCAACTGGTGGCTCACCTGCGGGCACAGGGGACTGAGCTTTGGGCAGTGAGCTCAACGAACCTGTGGGTTGTAGCAGAGGGCCTACGCGACTTTGGCATACCTCCCGAACGTGCTCTGGCGGCGCGCGTTGCCGTGAAGGACGGCATCATCACCAGCGAGCTGCTGGATGTCCCCACGGATGAAGCCAAAGCTGTCGCGCTGCGCCGGGCAGGCATCCACCGGCCGGATGCTGTCTTTGGAAATTCCATCCATGATCTCGCGATGCTGGAAATGGCGGTCAATCCTTTCCCGGTCAATCCGTCTCCGGCCTTGTTGGAAGCTGTGGCCCAAAAGGGCTGGAGCTATTTTGTTCCAGCCGCTGCCGAAGATCGCGATACAGCGGTTGGTGGTGAATAGAGGACGAGTTTGGCCGAACACGTCGCAGAGACCGTCGTAATCTTTTTGACGATACTGAAGATGCAACACTTCGGAAGAGGAGCCAAAGCGAGGGAGCGGCGGTTACACTGTGAGCGTGGATTCCACTGATTCCAGCACCCAAGCCCGTCCCGCCGGCCCTGCGCTTCGGTTTGTGGCGGCCGCTCTGATCCTGCGCGGCCATGAGATTCTGATCTGCCAGTTGCGCCCGGATCAGCCCATGGCGCTCCAATGGGAATTCCCTGGGGGGAAAATTGAGCCCGGAGAAAGCGCGGAGGATGCCTTGGTCCGCGAACTGCGCGAAGAGTTGGCAATTGAAGCCATCATCGGCCACCGCGTAGCGCATGTACGCCACAATTACCGGCATGGGGGCGCAGTCGATCTGCAATTTTTTGTCGTTCGCGAGTTCAAAGGCGAGATTGAAAACCGGATCTTTCGCGATGTGAGGTGGGTTCGGTTGGAAGATCTGCCCAGTTACGAATTTTTGGCCGCCGACAGAGGACTCATTAAAGACCTTGCGACCGGGAAGCTGCTTTAGCCCCTTCGCAAGCAGCTCAATGGCCGGGAATCATCCCCCACAGCATCACCATCGTCATGCCAATGACGATGAGACTGGTTCCCCAGGCAATGACATTCCAGACATGCGAATTGCGGTGCGAGCCCATCAGATCCTTACGGTTAATGAGCAACAGCATCAGGATGATGACAACCGGCAGCAGAACGCCGTTGAGGACCTGGGAAAGAATGGCGAAATTGATCAGCTGCGCGTCAGGCAGAATGAGCACGGTTGCTGAACCACCGACGATCAGAAGCGTGTAAAGCCAATAAAAAAAAGGGGCCTCTTTGAAGTTCTTGTCGACCCCTGACTCAAAGCCCATGCCTTCACAAACTGTATAGGCCGTTGAAATCGGCAGGATCGACGCAGCAAAGAGAGAGGCATTGAACAGGCCAAAGGCGAAGAGGATGAAGGCGTAGTCCCCTGCAAGGGGACGCATGGCTTCTGCCGCATCGGAGGCGAATTGGATGGCGCCCATCCCATGGACATAGAGGGTAGCGGCGCAGGCGACAACGATGAACCACGCCACGAGATCCGTGAAAAAACTGCCGACCACCACATCAAGCCGCGAAGCAGCGTAGTCCTTGACACGAATGCCCTTCTCCACGATGGAAGACTGCAGATAGAACTGCATCCACGGAGCAATCGTCGTGCCCACAACGCCGATCGCCGTGTAGATGTACATCTTGTCGTGCCAGGCGGATCGCTGTGGCAGACGCACGGTCGCCAGCAAGGCATCATGCCAGCTTGGCTGCGACAGGACGCCCGCAAAGATATAGGCAATATAGACAAGCGAAGCGACCAGAAAGATTTTCTCTGTGCTTTTGTAACTTCCCTTCACCACCAGGAACCAAACCAGCGCAGCACAGAGCGGGACCGAGATGAATTTGGTGACATGAAACAGGTGCAGCGATCCAGCGATGCCAATGAATTCGGTCACGACGTTCGTGTAGTTCACAATGACCAAAAGCACCATGAGGATGAAGGTGAGGCGCAGGCCAAACTCCTCACGGATGAGATCGCTGAGGCCCTTGCCTGTGACCACACCCATCCGGGCACACATCTCCTGCACAACGATCAGGGCGATCGTGATGGGCAGCATAGTCCACAGAAGGGTGTAACCATACTGTGCACCCGCCTGCGAGTAAGTGAGGATTCCGCCGGAGTCGTTGTCCACATTCGCGGTGATGAATCCAGGACCGAGCACGGCCAAAAACAGGAGTATCCGGATTCGCCAACGCTTCCACATGCCCGCGGGTTCCTAAGGGGGATTCATTTTGGTCTGTCTAAGAGAACATAACAGGGCAGGGCCGATGGAAGCGAATAACGGCCCTGCAGTGTTGCGAATGCGGTTTGACAGGAATTGAGTCACCCAAATACAAAGCTGTGTACATCCACTGATCCGGAGGCATCGTGCCATGAATTCAGATGTGAACGGCGGGAGCAAGCCGACACGGCGCAAGATGCTGGGCGCGATGGCTTCAATGGCCGGAGCGACCGCTGCTCTTGTCGGGGCAGGTGCGCCCCAGGGAATCGGCGAGCCTGCAGCGCCAGACGCTCAGCCCTTAGAACAGCTCTACGCTCCCGCGCGACTGCTGGCGTACAAGTCACGGCGCTCGTCGAGTTGGGACCGCTCCGGCGGGAACAACGACGCCGTACCGGTGGAACCCGGCAGTACAGCAACGGTGCTGAATGCAGTAGGCGCAGGCGTGGTAACGCATCTTTGGTTCACGATTAGCTCATCCGACCCCATGCACCTGAAGAACCTCGTCCTGCGAGCCTGGTGGGATGGCGAGGCCACGCCCTCGGTTGAAGCGCCGATCGGTGATTTCTTCGGCCTGGGGCTGGGCGATTATTTTGTCTATCAATCGGAAATGCTCGCAGTGGCTTCAATCAAGGCTCTGAATGCATATTTCAAGATGCCGTTCGCGAGTTCAGCGCGCATCACTGTGGCCAATGAAGGCAGCATTCGCACGGACAGCCTTTATTACGCCGTGGACTACGTGACGCTGCCTAATCTACCGGATGGCCTCGGCCGCTTCCACGCACAATATCGCCAGGCAGCGCCCTGCAAAGGCGAAGTAGACGATTGGACCAACGAATACAGCCCTGCAATTAACGACCGCAAGAATTTGAGCGGCAAAGGGAATTATCTATTTCTTGAAGCGACCGGTCGCGGACACTTTCTTGGCGTCACACAGGCCGTGCTGCAAAACCAGGATGGGTGGTTTGGCGAAGGCGATGACATGATCTTTATCGACGACGACACCGCGCCCACCATCAATGGGACCGGCACTGAGGACTATTACAACGGTGCCTGGTGCTTTGGCGATCAGCCCTTCGCCTTTGCGCACAACGGCGCTCCCTACATCATGGATCCGAACCGCATCGGGGGCCGCTATTGCCTGTATCGCTGGCACACGGAGAGCCCCATCGCCTTCGAGAGATCCATCCGCGTGACGATGGAGCACGGTCACGCCAATCATCGGTCCGACAATTTCTACACCACCGCGTACTGGTATCAGACCGAGCCGCACGCTGCCTTCCCAGCACTGCCGTCCCCGGCAGACCGAGTTCCGCGCATCTATCGCGTTGGAGGCGCGGGCGCTGCCCATCCTGCTGCCAGCTGACCCGCGGGCCTGAAATCACGCATGGCCTCGCCAACCGACAAGGCCAGCCTGTCTGATCCGTTTTACTCCGTCTTCAGACCGAGATCCTCTCCCATCCGCCTGAACTCGTTCTGATACGACCGCATCTCGCGCTCCGTCACGCGCGCTTCCTCAGAGACACGCGTCTGGTTTGGATTGCTGCTCGCAAGTTCCTGCTCCATATTCCGCAGACGGTTCTGGATCCGCTCCTGAGCCTGTTCGAGATTGCGATTGCGCTGCTGGACTGCATTCTGCTGCTCCTGGTTGAGGCCTTGCATCAGGTGCTCGCGATCCTGCTGCATGGTACGAATCTGCTCCTGGAGCTTCTGTTGTTGTTGACGGGCCTGGTCGGGACTGAAGCCTTTTCCCTGGACTGCCTGCGTCATATCGCGCGCCATGGTACGAGTCTGCTGCATCGTGCGATCACACGTGCGATATTGATCGCGCTGCTGACTCGTCGCCTGTTGACGAAGCCGCTCGCGCTGCATGGTCCGCGTTTGATCCTGGGCTTGGCTGCGGCTCTGACGCGCTGTTCCTTGTCCGGTGCGCTGGCCCGAACCTGCTACCGAACCCTGAACCTGCCTCTGGCCGCCGCCTCCACCGCCGCCACCACGCTGTGCCACTGCGGTCATTGGCGCTACGCCTAAAATCAGGGCTAACATCGCCACGAGATTTCTGTTCATGTCACTCCCCTTCCCGGGCAGAACCCCAGCTTGCGGGGCACTTCCTGCCTGCGCAATGTTGGACGGTGAAGCCCATCCGGGGGCAAGTGCTGGCCATCACAACCGTCGGTTCAAATTGCCGATGGGGCTGTACCAGATAATCGCGAGAGGTATCTGGTGTGGGCGAAGGATTTCGCAAGAGTCGATTGTCCTGGTCCAAGCAGTTTCGTCTGATCGAGCACTTTGTGGCTGGCACCACGGCGCGCACCGC
>JAKAJO010000011.1 GCA_021813745.1 Acidobacteriota bacterium | reverse complement strand
CCACAAAGTGCTCGATCAGACGAAACTGCTTGGACCAGGACAATCGACTCTTGCGAAATCCTTCGCCCACACCAGATACCTCTCGCGATTATCTGGTACAGCCCCTTGTATTTTTGCGAACTCACCATCTTTTAGGATGTAAATCACGTAACCGCGCTTTGCATTCCCTCCGATCCGGACTCTACCTTGCTCCATTCGTTCGACTAAAGTTGCACCTGACCATTGCCAGTTGCCTTCGGTCCTATTCCTACGGATCGGTAAGACCGGTATTAGCTCAGGAATCGAATCAGCAACAGATTGTCCATCGGGAAGCGGATTTCCAACGCAAGCAATCCGCCGCGTGCGAGGGTCAATATAGATTGGATAGAAGCAACCGGGTGAATGTGCTCGCTCTGCGTTCGTCCCTGAACGTCGCAGCAGGTCCCAGCGGATGTTGCCTGTATGTGTCCTTCCCTTGCTCGAAACCCATTCACGACTAAGTTTTAGCCGCAATGGGACAGCGTTACCAAACATCACGATGAAAAGATACTCATCGTTTCGACCGAATCCGCCGGCACGAGCCACGTTAGCTGGATTGATTAACGTACTGACCATTTGAATGCGGGCATCGGGGAATACTTGTTCTAGCAAAAGTCCGAGACGAAGATACTCTTTTTCGTCAATGGTTACGATAAGAACGGAATCTTCAGGATTCAACAATTCCTTTGCTAGCAGAAAGCGCCTTTCCATCATCGCTAGCCACTTGCTATGCCTGTAAAGATCGTCGATTTCGACATAATCGTTGTTGTACTTCCAATCCCTCGCACCTGAGTTATACGGGGGATCAATGTAGATGGCGTCCACCTTCCGACGGTGCGTAAATGTCAATGCCTTCAGCGCGTGGTAGTTCTCGCTGTTGATGACTGTGTGGAATGGCTTGTCACCACCGCGATGTACCTTGCCAGTACTGACTAGACCCGGATAGATGGTGTCACGGAACTCGGCGATCACAACAAGGTCAGCCAAGGCGACGGATTGCTTCTCAGCCTTCTCTGCGCCCATCAACTCCAGATCGGCAAGTTGCGTGGCCTTGTGAATGGCCTTGACCTGCCAAAGGCGCTGATCCCCTTTCTTGGTTGAACCACGCGGCGGCAGTATACGCACCTTGTCGCCCTTGCGGATGGGGCGCTGCGGCAACTCCACAGCCTCGGGCCGGTGACGCTCGAAGTTCAACCCGAACGGCAACCGTGACGCCAGAACACTGAACTCCCTGTCCAAGTCCGCTCCCAACTGTGGGTCTTTGGCTTTGGCCTGGGCAATCAAGTCGGTCAGTCGTGACACAGAAACTCCTTGGCAGCTTTTTGGAACTGCAATGTGATGGACAAGGTCTTGAAGAAAATGACCTAAAGCACTTCGGATGAATTCTAAATGGTGAGAACCGCGATGGTTCCCTGAGCAGAACGCCGATGTGCTTTGCCATCCCCTAAGCGTGGGGTTGCGCAGAGCAGAACCTCCAGACTATAGTGCGGCGGTACAAGAAGATGATGGGCCACGGAATCGTTCCGGGCGAAAGGCGTCCAAACGGGTCGAGCGAGGTTGCTGATGAAGCGGAAGTACTGGGGCAAAGGGGACCGCACTAGTTCTCGGGGCAAATTGAACGCCACGGATTCAGATATCCGGCGCGGTTATCTTCGTGGCCGCAAGGGTGAACTCAAACTCAGCAAGGAATGCCTTCCTCTTGAGGAAGCGTTAGAACTGGCCAAGATCAGTCCACCGACGCGTCCAGCTCGCGTGAAGCCACTCGGCAAGCCAAAGCAAGAAATCGTCGTTATTAAGGGTGCGGCTATAGATCGGCGGCAGCCCGGAAATCGGAAGAAGAAGAAGAAGAAGAAGAACAAGAAGAAGCTGCCGTGGTCTGTTGGCTCCGACCGCTCAGGCAGCGTTCTCCGCCGCGTACGGCCTCCGAAACCGACGATAGTCGTTCTGCCTGAAACCAGCGGACCCGTCCCATCAAATCTCAAATTGGACCCACGCCAAACTTCGAGGCCCAGCAACAAACCACGTACAGCGGCTCCGACATACGATGGCCAGCCGAAGTTTGAAGGCGGTATCCGGTTTGTGCAGGGTGGTCTGCCCGAACTTGGAAGGCGTTGAGCGGACAGAGCGGCAATATCATGGCATTTTGGGCGAGACTTCACCCGCGACGAGGGGTGATCTGAAGAGGTATTTGTACGATGGGCTTGTTCAGGGCGAGCAGGGACCAGCAGGAGCGAGAGCGTCTGAAGGTAATGAACCCTTATGTCTTCATTCCAGAAAAGGGCGAAGTTGTCTGGTTGCGGTGGAATGAGGTGCCCCCAACAGAAGAGATTGGCGCGCTACCGAAGTGTGAAGGCCTGCCCGTCTTAATGACGATGGAAGAGTGCGCCGGAGCCAACAGTGATTGCGGCATCCTCCCGGACTTCTGGGATGACATTCCGTGCGCATGGCGAAATGAAGCGCAGAAACGAGACTTCTATGCCACATATCCTGAACGCTTCAATCGCAAACACAAAGTCACTAGCGGAAGAAGCGCGTACCCGACGCCGGAACAGATAGCGGAGTTTCTGGAAGCGCACAGGAAGGGCGGGGCAGAGGCGATAGCGGCCCTCTTGCGCGAAAAGCAAGCGCAGAAGGAACAGCAGGAGCCGATTCCGGACGAATTCTGGAGAATGCTGAAGGAGAATCCACCGGGAAGGGCGAAGAGACGGAAGACGCCTTGGGGGAATCAGCAAGCGGACACGGAGACGAATCCACCGGAAATGGACAAGTAGAGAAAGAGGAATCATTGGGATTTGAAATCGAAGAAGAGAAGCCTTGAGCGATTGCCTCATGGTGGCGATTGCTACGTTCCGCCATCCAAGGAAATTGCCTGAAGTACTTTGACATCGTTGACAGGGGTGCGAGGCTCCCCCGGCATCTGGCAGGAATTAGATCAAAGGGTGGTAGCCTCACACAGCCGTCGCGCAGTCATTCACTCCCGCGTCTAGCCCTGCTCCGTGGTTTGCCAACACGCAAAAAAAACCTACCTAGCTTTGATTTTCTGCTGGTAATAATGCTGGTATCAGAGCTTTTGGCTGGAAGCTAATAGCTTGAAAATAAATACTTTATATTCAATAATTTGGCTCCTCAGGTAGGACTCGAACCTACAACCCTTCGGTTAACAGTTGAAAATTCGCTCCGTTCAGCATTGCCCAGATTTACCCTATATGGCTCATTATCAATGCGTTGCAGACGCTGCGGAAGTTTTGAAGACTGTGGGTACTACCCACAATTTCGCACTTTTTTGAAGGAGTATACCCACAAAAATGCCCACATTTTTGAGGTTAATACCTCGGGTGAGGCTGATTAGAATCGCGCGATCAATTTGAGGCTTGGATGCCTCTCAGCAAGGGATGCCCATCGACATCCTCCACAGGAGAATATACGAGATGCGTTTTGGGATCGAAGGAGACAGTGTGGGTGTGAGGCGTATTAAGTGGACCAAGTTGACGAAGGCCGCAAATGCTCACTTCAATCATCAGCCGTCGGTTTCATCCCCGAGTTTCGGGGCATTGAAAAACCCCTTCGAACGCCAATACCGCAAACCACGACGCCCAGAGCACACGACAGTCCAACAAGGCGGAATACGTCTGCGGAGATCGAATCGCCAAGATACCGTAGGCTATTTTTCGCACATTCGATTTGAGTTTGAGCCGGGTAGGTTGGTACAAGCAGGAGGAGCGAGACCTCTGAGGCGGGGACGATGGAGCCAACCATGGAAGCAGGAGTTGAGTCCGGCGGTGGGATGAAGACGGTGCCCGGGCGGGTGGTTCAGATCGACGAAGGGCGCATTCAGGCACATTTGGACGAGGTGGTTCGGGCGACGGTTGAGGAGACGCTGAACGGGCTTTTGGATGCTGAGGCGGACCGGCTGTGCGGGGCGCGGAAGTACGAGCGAACCGAGGGCCGCAAGGATACGCGGGCGGGCAGTTATGACCGGCAACTTCACACCAAGGCCGGGGAAGTAACGCTGACGGTGCCGAAGCTTCGGAACCTGCCCTTCGAGACAGCGATCATCGAGCGCTATCGCCGCCGGGAGTCGTCGGTGGAAGAAGCGCTGATCGAGATGTACCTGGCCGGAGTGAGCGTGCGGCGGGTAGAAGACATCACGCAAGCGTTGTGGGGCACGCGGGTCAGCGCCAGCACGGTCAGCGACCTGAACCAGAAGATCTACGGCAAGATCAACGAGTGGCGGGAACGGCCGCTGGTGGGCGATTTCCCCTATGTCTTCCTCGACGGCCTGTGGCTGAAGCGGAGCTGGGGCGGCGAAGTGAAGAACGTCTCCGTGCTGGTGGCCATTGGCGTGGCGCAGAGCGGCTACCGGGAGATTCTGGCAGTTAGCGAAGGGGCCAAGGAAGACACGGCGAGTTGGACGAACTTCCTGCGCGAGATGAAGCAGCGCGGGCTCAAGGGCGTCGAGCTGTTCGTCTCCGACAAGTGTCTGGGGCTGGTGGAGAACCTGGCTGACTTCTTTCCCGAAGCCAAGTGGCAGCGCTGCGTGGTGCATTTCTATCGCAACGTGTGGACGGCGGTGCCTGCCGGCAAGGTGAAGGAAGTGGCTGCGATGCTGAAGGCGATCCACGCGCAAGAAGACGCCAAGGCCGCTAAGGAAAAGGCACTCCAGATCGTGGAGAAGCTGCGCGCCATGCGGCTGGCCAAGGCTGCGGAGATCGTCGAGAACGGGATCGACGAAACACTCAGCTACTACAGCATGCCGCCGGAACACTGGCGCTGCCTCAGGACCAACAACCCGCTGGAGCGGCTGATGCGGGAGATTCGGCGACGAACGAGGGTGGTGGGCGCATTTCCCGACGGCCAATCGGCGCTGATGCTGGTGGCCGCGCGGCTACGCCATGTGGCCACGACCAAGTGGGGAACCAAACGCTATCTGCAGATGGACCGGCTGGCCGAAGTCGTGACCATCGCCTGACCGCTTTGCTTCTGGCCCCCATGGGGGCCAGAAGCAAAACAACCCAAACCCAACAACCTTCCTGAGTAAGACGGAAGATCGAAAGTGCGAAAAAAGCTGGACACTACCATCGCCAACTTCATTCTTGGCTTGAAAGAAGCACGGTCCAGGCATTTGCTCCCGCGCAAAAGATAAAGGCCATCCCGAATTTTCGTAAGGAGCCTTAGCCGGCCTTCTTCTTCTGCTGCTTCTCCTCGTACATCATTTTGTCCGCCTTCGTGATCAAGTGCTTTAGAGTCTCGTCACCGGTATGTTCTGTTTCAGCGTAGCCAATGCTGAAGCTGAGGGAAAAGCAATTGTCCGCAAAATGATTTCTTGAAGCGCATACCGAGCGAAGCCGTGCTATCGCGGTCGCTATTCCTTGCTTCTCAAACTGTCCGGCTACAACAAATTCGTCTCCACCGACGCGTCCGATTACATCGGTGTCTCGGAACGTTTTGGTGAGGAGTTTTGCGGTTTCCACGATTGAGACGGAACCTGCGCTATGCCCCAATTTGTCATTTATGGCTTTCAGATTATCCATATCGACGAATAGGACGCCAAACCGTTCTTTGGATCGCCGAGCAAGGCGAAGCGCCTGCTCGGCAAGCAGGTAGAATCCTCGGACGTTATAAAGCCCTGTCAACTCGTCCCTGAAACTGAGACCTTGGACCTCGCTTTGCATTCTGTTGATGAACCGAGCGAGAAAGAGGAGCAATCCGAGCGAAACTCCGATCGTAATCGAGGCAAGAATTACGGTCGCATAGTTGGCCGGAAGAGCTCCTGAGTTCAGGAGCCGCGCCCTTCCGCACTCGCGTAAGATTGGCGCAACGACGAGAATTGGTGCAAGGATTCGCGTCATCCGACTGCCGATGCCGCTCCCCAATAAGATCGAAAAGACCCCGTGCTCGGCCCGGCGAAGAACAACGACCAGTGTTAACAGTAGAAGGCAAGCCATAGTCGGTGCTGAAAGGGCGAGCTTGCCAGGAGATCTTGAAACCTGCATACGATCAAGCATGAAAACCGATAAAAGGATAATGATCCACAGCACGAGACCGCACGCGACCAGATCCGCGATGCGGCCTGAAAGCGAATTGCTGGAGCAAATGAAAAGGATGGATGCTCCCAAGAGTGCGAAAGCGAGGGCTAATCCGGGGGCGGTCAACCCTTGGAGAGTGGCTTGAACAAAGTATGGGTAACGACCCGCACTCGTTAATAAACGGGATGAGTGGCCGAAAAGTGAGGCGGATGCGAGTGCGGTTAATGCACCTGCAAGAATCTTACTCAGCTGATGTGCCTGCACGAATCGCATGTTTTCAGACAGAAATATTGCCAATGATGCGCAGAGCATCGCCGAAGCGGAGCTTGTATGCATATGCAGCCAGCTCGTATGCAGCGAAGATGTGAAGTTCGGAAGAATTCCAAAGAACAGGCTGATCAGCGCAATCTGGGAAGCAAGCAGTAGGCAGACTTGGGCAACAAAGAAAGCCTTGTGAAGAAGCTCAGGCTCAATCAGATCAGGAAGCAAAATCTTGGCATGATGTCGCATATTGGGGGCTGTCCCGGGTCAATTGAAAGTGACAGACGGCGGTTGGGTTGATGATACTACGCTGCAACCTGCTTGGTTGCCGGCTCTGCGTCGTTGAGGATTTGCGTGAAGGTTCAGAACTCACGACATCCCGAGCTATTGTTGAATCGATTTTCGGTGCGGAAGAAGGCCGAATCCAAGCATCGAATTACAAGCATGCCGTCTTGCCAGTGAGTGACATGCCGGACATTGGTGCCTACTTGAGCATCAGCGCTCTCGCCCGGCGGTGAGCGAGCTGATCGAAGCCGTCTGTGGTGTTTGCCTGACAGTGCGAAATATGAGCAAGTATCTGAAGCGGTAGAGATTCACGCCGTAACGTGTGTTGAAGAAGGCCCACGAGCAGCCGCCGGCAGCGGTCTCGAAATTGGCTCGCGAGGTGAATCCGAAGATTGCAGCTCAGGCCATACAAGAGGGCGCGGAGATTCAGTGGGGCGGCCAGACAGGCCTTCGTTCCGAAAATGTGCGTGGTCGTGGCTACGTGCCGAAGGGAAAAACTCCCATTGTGCTAGCCCACGCCGATCGCGCGAAGCTGAGCGTGATTTCGACAGTGGCCAACAAGGGCGAGATGCGCTGGAAGGTTTTCTCCGACGCACGGAGCGCACGCCTGCTCATCGGCTAAATGAAGCGGCTCGTGCATGGATGGGGGTCAAGATCGTGGTCTTCTATCTACCCAGCTATTCGCAGGAACTGAAAGCTGCCGAATTGCTCAATGCTGATCTGAAACAGCGCGTCGCCCAATCCGCTCCTGCACGGACGAAAACCGCTCGGAAGCGCACTCCAATCGGCACCCTGCGCAATATCCAGAAGCAGCCAACGTATCGACAGCTACTTCCAGAACGAGGCATCGAGTCACGTCGCTGCGTAGTAATGCCTCAGGGCCTGATCGATAAATTGCCTATTTGTGGCCGAAAGTAGCTCTGCCTGCCGGGGTATCGTCAGCAGGTGAATTCTGCGCCGATAAAGCTCTTTCTTGGTCAGGGCCACATGATGAACAGTATATTCTAGGGCCGCAAATAGACCCAGCAATCGTGTTACGATCTGATAGAAGTTCGAATTCGTCTCTCGCGTCCACTGGTAGAAAATGCGCCGAGCTTAGGCCATCACGACCACGAGCGTCCTCCCTTTCAGCAACACAGCTTCAAGCGCTGAAAGGGGCCGGGCCCTCAAGGTTGCACAGAAGAGCTCCTCGCTTGCCAAATCGAAAGGACTTGTTGAGCAGAGTCGTCAGAATGGATTGAGAAAGAATTTGCCAACGATTGAGGAACTTCTGCCGCTATCGGCTCGCCAGCATTATCATCGATTGCGTCGCCACGACAGCAACAAGGCGACAGCCATTCACCGCGACAAGTTGGCTGCCCTTCGACAGCAAATGGCAGCCAAAGGGACAAGATCTGCGGGTCACCTTCTGCTCGATGAATGGAAATTGACCGAAGGGCTCATTGCAAATCTCGCGGCCGCATGGTTTGAGGCTGCTACCGAGGCCGCAAAGCTCTACTGCGTCCCATTCGATCAACAGTTGTGTGTTTGCATCGAACAGACGATCCGAGATTTCGTTGATGCGCAATACAGAAATGCAATCCGCTCGCCTGCATACGGGCAACCTCGACGCATGGCTAGTGCTGCTGCCTTGGACTTTCTGAAGGGGCGCATTCCTCCGGCCAAGTTTCTAATCATGAATGAGGTCCAGATTCGCCTCGATAGAGCCCGAGTTAATTGGGATCAAAACGAACAGAAGGTCGGAATTAATGCAGCCTCCGGAGCAAGAAAGCCCACTGACACGGCATCATAGCGTTCCGACTCTTCCTCACCGGTGTGGGAATTCACCGGGATCGGCTCCTACTCCCTTTGTCCTACCGTTAACAATGCAAAGGTGACCATCAGCGCACACTCCTCCGAGCGTTCGTGCCTTAGGGGGCCTGAATGCCATAAGTACGCAGTTTCGCATACAAAGAGCTGCGAGGAATGCCTAGTCTTTTTGCAGTTGATGCTACTCGACCCCCTTCCAACTCAAGGGTCTCCTCGATAAAGGCCTTCTCCATTTCTTCAAGAGTGCGCGGGCGTCCAGAGACAGCGGCAGAACGTTGGCGATGCTCGTGAAGCTGAGTGTCCAGCCCGGTCTCGTCGATGAGGCCCTTTTCCGATAGAAGTACAGCACGCTCGAGCACATTACGAAGTTCACGAATATTGCCAGGCCAGGAGTAGTTCTCCAATTCACCGCGCGCTCTGTCAGAAAGCGTAAACGGGCCTCGCTTCATGTCCCATCCAAGCTGGTCTAGCAGTTTGGATGTAAGCAGAGGGATATCTTCGCGGCGCTCGCGCAGAGGCGGAATTGCTAACGTCAGCGCATTGATTCTGTAGTAGAGGTCGTCGCGAAACCGACCTTCATTGACTTGTTCCCGCAGATTTCGATGCGTCGCAGCAATAATTTGAACATCGACCCTACGTTCTTTTACGTCGCCCAAGCGATAGAACTGTTTCTCTTCGACCACCTTTAGGACCTTCGCTTGAACAAGCGGCACCATTTCTCCTATTTCATCAAGAAAAAGGGTGCCGTGATTCGCGGCCTCCAGCAAGCCGAGCTTGTTCACATGAGCGCCTGTAAATGCACCCTTCTGATGGCCAAACAGCTCAGATTCCAACAGATCGTGCGATAAGCCTGCGCAGTTCAAGTCGACAAACGGTTCGTTTGAACGAGGCCCCATCTGGTGAAGCCACCTTGCAAGTACGGCCTTCCCAGTGCCGGTCTCTCCTTGAATAAGGATTGTCGAGTTTGCATCCACCAGGCGCTGAGCAGCTCTTTTCAGATTACGAATGGCAGGACTGTTGCCCAGGAATGGATCCCGTTCATATCTTGCTCTCTCTCTCTTTACGGCAACATTCCTTTGGATTGCTCTGAAATTTTCGATGGATCGATGAATCGAAGCAATCATGTGCCTGACATCGAGGGGTTTGGCCATGAAGGACTCAGCGCCCCTTTTGACTGCTTCCACCGCAAGGTCAATGGTCGCCATACCCGTGAAGACAATGACGGGTATTCCCATGTCTTCCGCTTTCAACCAATCAAGCAAATCAAACGCGGTTCCCTCCTTTAGCGTGTAATCCGCAAGGATTATGCTGGGGGACGACGCTTGTATTGCCAGAAATGCATCGGATAGGGACTCGGCCTTTTCGCACTCAAATCCTGCTTGCTTCAAAGCGTCATCGATAAAGGTCAGTAATAAAGTGTCATCGTCCAATATGAGAACTTTGGGCTTCATCCCGGTCTCCTCAAGATCTTAAACTTGGAAGTCCAACATCTCTTTCGTGCGACTGATCTCGAAGGATTCTTGCCTTGAGAACAGGATTCCCCGTGCACGCGCATCGCTAGTGAAAGAATCTGGCCGTTCTGCCATAGTTTCCTTCACGAGCGAAACGAGCCCATTGGTATCACATCACACTCAAACAAGCAGTCTTTAAGGGAAAGGTTGCAATCGCCTGTCAACGTGGCCAAGGACCGTCTATCAACTCGTTGAAAAGACCCTGCGGCCACAGGAACGTGGGATAACGCGGGAGCGAAAACCGTTACCCCTGCTCAACGGATCGCTCCTGGTGCATCCTGGCGCGATCGATTGTCGATCACTTTCCGCTGCCAAAGAGTTCTTCAACAAGTCCCTAGAATTTGACACGCCTGGGAAAGAGCATTTCATTGGTTCTTACTGAGTTGTGCCCGCCGGAATGAGCTTCCGATCGCTCTTTGACTACTATACGCCACCTGTGCCAGTTCGCCCGCACAGACGGCGCCTTCCGCCTTAGAGGAACCCGCTCAATTTGCAGTACTTAGCAAGCGGGCAAGCGCGAAGTCGCAAAGTGTATTTGCCCCTGTCCAAGAGCTGGACAAGAGTCTTCGTCGTCCAGAGATCAGACAATCTCCCAATGTCAAGCCCATCCACGCTCCGACTATTTACCAAGATAACACCTTTCATATCAATAGATTAAAGAAATCCGTATAAGGCCTACAAAGATGGCAAGGCAATTGCATTCCTCTTTTATGTCGTCGCTCGGGTGGGTCTGAGAACGGTTGAATGCAGGTTGGCCATAAGGTTCTGGACAGCCTGCATTTGGGTTCAACGGTGACTTCTCCGGGAAATAGAGCGGCTGTAAGCACGATTGGCCTGCGCGCTTAGAATTCAACATCCCTTGATGACGGCTAATTCTTGTAGGAAGAACACAAACCGCACCGGTGAATGATTTGGCTGCGCATTGGGAGGCATGGATGAGATTAGTTCAGAAGGCGTTCTCCTCAAGCCCCTGCACCACTTTTGCAGCGACCCAAGAGCAAGGCTTCTTCGCAGAAGCCCCACGAATCGAGGCACAGCGCCAAAGAAGGGTAACCCATAACATTCCTCTTGTTGAGTCCCTCTTCCTCGATCGCGACTGGTTGCGGATGGGAAGACGCCTCATAATCGCCTGCTGCGTACCCTTGTTCCTCTGCCTATGTTCTGTAGCCGCTCGGTGCCAAGTGTTTTCAAGGCCAGCTGCTGTCGAATTGATTGCACGCGTTGAATCTATCGGTCTGTCCATCACGCAAAACAGCCTGCCCGGCCGGTCCGCAGTCCCTTCTGGATCCGAAGGACAGGACTTCGTGATTAAGACATCTTGGGCAGTTCCGCCGAACTATACTAGGTTGAGTCTGATCCGGTCCATTTCTAGCAGATCTGCTCAATTGCGCTCTCGATGTCTGTCCGCTGATGGGACATCAAAAGAACAAAATGGTGTGGGAATAGTTGCACTCGATTCTGGTGGTCGTGGGGTGAGCCATAGGGACGAGGCAAGCGACGAGGCATTCAGTAGCAGCTGCCAACCGATGTGGACACAACCGTCTGGATCGACAAATCAAGCAAATGAGAGAGAAGATCCAATTGACCTTCCAGGGCGCAGGCATGATGCGCACAGGGGAGAATCAAAGGAGCCACTAGGCGTGATTGTTCTTTCACTTGAAGCGTTCTAACCTTGCGCAGTGCCATAATGTCCTACCGCACGAGGCCAGGTTTTTCCGCCCGGGTCAACTGGCCGAAGGCTGACTCATCTGCCGGCTCCGAAGGTTCTGGGCCATTCCCTGCCGAGACCCGTTAGCGCCTAGGACGGGCACACCGGGTTACGACTCACGAAGCGATGCTCGCGTACGCTGCGCTCGAGCAGTGCTGCGCAGGTATCCTCGAATGGTGTTGCGCCGTACTTGTCTCCCAGGCTCCGAACGCACCGGATACACGGGATGCTCTCCTGGGCATGCAGTTCGTTGCGCTGCATCACGCAATGCTCAAGCTCGCCCCTGGTATTTCTAAAGTGTGCCCAAGCCAGCGTCCAACCCAACATGCGCCGCGGGCGATCCTCATCTCAGATCCGCTGGCCAACACGCTTCTGGCTCAAATGTGTGCGCGGCAGCTCGCATGCGCGTGGCTCGAGATGCGCACCCAAATCGCCATTGCGCTCTTACCTGTTCCCGCTGCTATCTGCTCAGGACAATATCCACGTCATCAGAGACCCTCTACCCATGGAGAAGCTCTGAGTGGCACGCCGGAACGGTCTGCTGCAATCGGGCACAGCCATTCTGGACGAGCCCACATTGGCTCAAACTGATCGCGCAGTAGCGGTGGCATGTTGTGCTAGCGGCGCGGTGGTTGGCTGCATGGCGACGGGACAGAGGGTGGATTGGAGGATGTACTCCTCATGAAGCCCTTACAGTAAACTACGTACACTTGTGTGCGAATGCATTGGCTCCGAGATGCACTCACCAAATCTGCTCTGGAGAGTACTGCGAATCTTCCGAGGATCAATGTCGGCGCATACAAGGAATTGCCAAACCCGAGCCGATTCGGAGATGTACAAGCATGCCACAGGAAATGTTTCCAGTGTATTGTCGCCGAACCATCAGCCCAAGGCATGGCCGCGCACTCGAAATCCTTGGCCATGCCATCGACTACCTAATCGACGAATTGCGTGAGGAGGGAATCCTTGCACCTCATAAGAGAGCACGAATTGAGGCGATCGAAATCCTCAAGGCGAGAAATCGAGAGATTTACTTCGATTGCCCGATCACACCTTCTCTGATGGATCGTTTGGGAGCAATTCTAAAGGCAATCAAGGGGAAATCCTGATTGACTGCTGCCAAACACACAATTGACCGGATGACCTGCTAGATTTCTCGGGCGACGATCTTACGACTCAGACCTTCGCTGGAACTTCTCGCCAGGCTGGTCGCTGTACGGTTCAGTGAAATGCGGAAGGTAGGAGGCACAAATCCTGCGAATCCTGGATCACAAGGGCAAGCTCATGGATTTCTGTGTTGCTTGCTTGTCATAAGCCTCAGGGCAGGACGCCGATCCTTCATCGTGCCGATGAATTCCAAAGGGTGTAAGCGTTCGGAATTCCCATTTGGCGAATACAGGATTCATTGGTTAAGCATGACTGCAAGATCCGTGCAGGGGATGCGAGTGCCGGGCGGATTGGCCGGAGAAGGCGGTCGGTTTCGCAGAAGTTCGATATCGTGCTGCTGACAATGGAACCTAAATCGAGTGGTGCCGAGATTGCGCGAGCACATGGGTGAAGACGTACCAGGAATTCTTGTTGCACAGCCTGTTTCAGAAGGGCCGGCTTGGTGAAGCAGAGCTGGTTCGCCAGCATTGCTTCGGGTGACCATCTCCGCGGCAGCACGATTCATATCGAGCCGCCCAGTAGGGCGATGATTAGAGTGGAGAGCGGCGCTGATACGGCACTTTTGTGCAGTGTCATGAGAGGCTCCAAAGGGCCAATCCTTCGCCGGCGCGCTCCCATACCCAGCTCAGATTCACCGCATGTGCGCAAAGTGCGTGCAGAAGTACTACCCGTTGACACATTTCGCGAACGGCGAACAAGCCCGAGACCGGTCGTAGCAGCCGAGGAGTCATGTGTATGAACCCGTCCTCGCAATCCACGGCCCTCGGGCCAAGGAGCGGCATTCCGATTGGCAAATGGGATCATTGGGATCTGACCGCTTCTACGAAGTCCGTTTTCAGGTGGAGAGCATGAGTAATTGAGACAAAGCATACCTTTGATCATCTCTCAGAAAAAGTCCGTATCAGAGTAAAGGAAGCCCTTTTGAACGAGCGCGAGCCTCCTGGCTTCATAAGCCTTCTCAGCTACTCGTAGCGAAGAACATCGCTCTTCTTCGTAATCGTCCCACATCATCTGGCCGTCGATCTGACTCCATTGGCAATGAGACTGTTTCACGATGTAACCCAACTGACTGTTGTTTGATTCCTCGAGACGCAACTCATAGTACTCCTGATTCTCGAGCACAGTATCTGGATTAGGTGTCTTTGACAGTAATTCCTGCACCTATACATCGTCCTATCGGACGCTGGTAATTGGCAACACCGTTTTCGGGGCAGGAGCCGCCGTGTACCATCAATTGTAACTTCCGTGGTCCGGATCAGCTTTGTGTGCCGCGAAGCTCGATCATTCTTACTTCGTCCTTTTAGCTCTCCCGCAGATTCCGAAATTGTCTCCACGCCTCTCGATAATCCAAGCTTCACCTTAGAATGGTGCTGAGCGACTCCCAACGCAACGAATCCGACCCTCTTTTGGACCGCACTACCTTGGATTTCGATACGGTCGATGTCTACACGGGTCAGGCTTACCCTAAAGCCCACAGCTTTGCTCCGCGCTTGCCCTGCTCACTTTCGGTTAGAACAAGGTCTACAGCCGGACGAAGGAGGAAGAAGATTTGCTATATGATCTCAAACAAAGATTCGAAGAACTCGAGCACTTGTGACAAGGAGGAAGATGTCGATATTGGAAAATTGCCTAATCGGCACGGTCATCCTAGGTACAGTTGGTCTCGGTTGCAGCTATCACTTAGGATGGACTCGCGGGCGGGAATGCGGCTATGCGATTGCTGTCGGTGACCCAGCCTCGATCGAAAGGAGCCAAAGCCAGCCAGTTGTCCATACGATCTTTGGCTTGCCCTACGGTCTTGGGTGGCATCACGGATGGGATTATGGATTCAGGGCGGGGGAACGGCAGCGAATCAGCGGCTGAACTGGGAGCGACTAGGCAGACCACGTGGCGGTAGTGCCCCTGTGTTCGAGCAAAGCCCCCCGTTGCGCGCCCGTGCTCTCGAAAGTTTTCGGACGTTTCCTGAAGCCGGGCGAGCCTCGTCTTGGCCACTGCTCTCTTCTCGGTCCGATAAGAAGTGATTCCTGAGGGCAAACCGGACTCGAAAGCCTTGGCTCTGCGGTGCCAGTGCAGAGGTTAAGCATTGTAATCAGTTGATCTATCGGCCTGAACCTCTGAGGTCTTGGATCCCCCTTGCTCCTCACGGCAGCTCCTATCTACACAGACGGCGTTGCGCTCGATTTCTTTTTGGCTGGCTCGATTTCCTGACTTGGCCGCGACATGGGACACGAGCCAGGCTATGCGATCTGCACCAACCGCGCCATCACCCAAATATTCTTCACGCTACTATCGCCCTGACTCGTTTCGATGAGCGGAGTTACCGATAGCGCATTCGAGGATGAATTCCGCCTTCGGCAACGATATAATGCATGTCGATGTTTCCATTTGTCTCTGCTCGGCCGGGCCGAAACTTGGGTATGCGGAAGCAACGTCTTCGGGACCATATTGTCGCACTTTTCAAAGCCGTTCTCCCGCGACTCCCACGGGGAGCCAGTATACGTGTCACCTCGGACTACGCCCGATTTTTCGCCGCCGCCGAAAGCATGATAGACGACTTCTATATTTTCGATGGCATTCCGGATGCCTCTGGTGCCATCGTCGACTTTCGCTTCAGCTACATAAACCCTAATGCCGAGCACCGGCTCGGCGTACCCCGCGAAACCCTCTACGGCAAGGTGCTCACCGAAGTTCGCCCCTTCATGATCCGATCCGGCCTGATCGATCACTACCGTAATGTCGTGCGCACCGGCATGCCATACTCCTGTGAGGTCTTCATCGACGATGAGATGATCAAGGCGACCTGGCTCAACGTTCAGGTTATCCGGATCGGCGATGGCATTGCCATCACCAGTCGGGACGTAACCGAGCACCGCCGCCGCTCCGATCACGTTTACTATCTTGCACATCACGACCACCTGACAGGCCTCGCCAACCGCGGGCTGCTTCAGGAGCGTCTCCGCCAGGCGCTCCTTCGAGCGCAGGACCACGGCCATATGGTTGCGGTACTACTCCTAGATATCGACAACTTCAAGCAGATCAACGACACGCTTGGTCATGCCAACGGCGACGTCCTACTTGCTGCGATGGCCAGGCGTCTACTAACCTCCGTGCGCGAGAGCGACACTGTGGCGCGCATCGGCGGAGACGAGTTCGTTATAGTGATTTCTGAATTTCGCACCGTACAGGACGCTGAACGCTGTGGTCAGCAGGTTATTCGCAACGCTTCCCAACCCATTGAGATAAGTGGCCGAACGATAAATCTGACCCTCAGCGTCGGCATTTCCATGTTCCCCCAAGGGGGCCGCACAGCCGAGGAATTGCTCCGCAATGCTGACGCTGCCATGTACAGCGTAAAAGACACAGGCCGAAACAGTCTCTCCGTCTTCGAAAAGGACCTGCGGTCCGAGCGCAACACCAACGCCTGACCAGCATCAGATGGCCTTCTTCGATCCAGCTCTCTTTCTGCGCCTCGAGTTTGCGGAATACTCCATCCAGATGCTCGCGCAATTCCTCGTATCGCTTCTTCCTCCGGCATTTTGGAATAAAGATCGCGTGGTCCTTGCGGTCCCATCTTGAATGGCTTCAGGCTTTCATACTCCTCCATACGGTTTCTCCTTTGCGTGATGCTTTGGCCGGTTCACGCCCGGAGTTTTCTCGATGGACTCCCTGAAATGTCACACTCCGACTATCTCTCCGGCAGAGCCGGGGGCTTCCCCACTTGCTAAGGAGCCTATTAAGCGCACATGCCTGACACTTCTTGGGGATTGCCATCCAAGCGGCGAAACAGTAGGCTCGATCAGGTATAGCGTCCAAAGCTAAGCACACGGTCGGGATGCCACTTTGGCGAGGTAGTTCGGAATACGAGACCTGCAGAAATACGATTGACCGTGGTAGCTCACATCTTGCCGCGAAAGCCGCATGAGGGTTGTATCCGGAACATGTGCAAACGCAAGCATCGTGCGCAACTGTTGATTGCACAATTTTTTTGCCTCGCATCAATTGGAATTGGTGTGGGCTATCTTACCGCCCGCGCCTTTATCCTCGACCAGGCAGAGCGAGACCTCCTGAAGACCGCGGCCAGCCTGATGGCACGCTCCGACGCAGCATCTGAAGAAGCTCGCAATGTGTTGACTGCCATGAGAGCCACAAGGCTCCACTCTTGTTCCGATGATGAACTTAGCTACTTTGGCATGCTGGTCTTCAGATCCAGGTACTTGCGCGATGCCGGACGCATCAGCGATGGAGGAATCGACTGTTCAATAGCCATGGGCCGCACCAAGGAAAGGATCTTGCTGCGCTCCCCTGCCCTCGTTCAGCCTGATGGGACGGCAGTTTACCCGCGCATACCGGTTTTCCAAGTCAATGGTCTTTCTGCAGTCACCCTGCAAGCCGGTGGCGACTATGTCACCTTCAGTCCACACTTGATGGACAGTGTCGAAACTGCGCCCGCCCACTACGTCATTACTGTACCGGATCCTCACAACCACCAGACCGATGGCGTCGTTGGCACATTACCCAATCTTCCCGGGAACGATTTGAGTCAGAACGGTTTGGGTCGAACAGGGGTTAAGCTCTATGCCACGGTTTGTTCAAAAAGATACTATAACTGCGTCACCACATATGTTTCTATTAAAGAGGCAATGCGCATCGAACGCCGTTACTGGCTCGGTGCGATTTCTAGTGGAGGTCTTGCGGGCACCATCGTTGCCTTTCTGATTCTAGTCTACAATCGACGCCACCGTGTTCTCGCCCAGCAGTTCCGGCGCGCTCTTCAGAAGGATAAATTGCGCGTCGTCTACCAACCCATCATCGATTTGGAATCACGGCGCGTCGTGGGAGCCGAGGCCCTGGTGCGATGGCAAGATGACTTTGGGGAGGACGTGAGCCCGGAAGTGTTCATTCCCCTTGCGGAACGTCTCGGACTTATTGGGCAGGTTACACGAGCTGTGTTGCGCCAGAGCTTACGAGATCTCGGCGAACTCTTGCGTAACCAAGCCCATTTTCGTCTCAGCATCAATGTAGTGGCCGAGGAACTGACTGGACCTGATCTCCTGCCATTGCTTGAAAGAGAGGCAGACTTGGCACAAGTCTCCCACCAATCTCTTGCTGTAGAGATCACAGAAGGCTCTACAGGTTGCCATATGGCACTTGCTGACGCAATAAGTCGGCTTCGGGAAAAGGGCTTTGCCATCTATATTGACGATTTCGGAACTGGGTACTCGAGCCTCTCTTACTTGCGCGATTTGTCTGTTGATGCAATCAAGATTGATCGCAGCTTCACGCGGACCATTGGTACCCAAGCGGTCACCGTCTCCATTTTGCCGCAAATCATCGAGATGGCAGATAGCCTCGGCCTTCAAATTATCGTTGAGGGCGTCGAGACTCTTGAGCAGGCGGACTATCTTGCTGCCGGGCCGGGCCACCTCCTTGTCCAAGGATGGTACTTCGGCCGTTCGATGGGAAGCCAAGAGTTCTGTAGTCTCTTTGAGCAAGCCGCCCCATCCGGATCAACCTTGACTATCTCAGTTGCATCTGTCGCAAAGCAGCACTGACGGTCGTTGCCGCTCTGATGCGGGTCTCGGCACTACAGGTGGAAACAGCACAAGATTGCGCCTAGTTCACGCTCTCCGCGCCGGCGCACCTTACAGGGCGTGCAATCACCTAACCGGATAATTTTCCAACGTATGTCAAGGGAAACCTGTGTAACCCCAATATCATCCTCCGTATCACCACGCAGCCTCCCTGCTCTACATACCTGGACAAAGTTCTCAATGGAGTATCGTTCAGAGATCCGCGAGCCTATCCAGGAATTGGGATATGGCGCCCGACTCATCGAGAGTCATCCACGAAAATATCTGCTCCAAATAACGATTCGCGATGACTTGAAGGATGACCCGCCGAGCATCAACGGCCCCAATGTCCTTTGGTGATATCGCTCGGTCCAGATAGGGCACTAGAAGTTCGATTTGCTGATCAAGATGTCGGCGAAGAAGGCCGTGGATCTGCTCACCAAATTCGAGCGATGCAAAAAGGATCAATCGGGCTATGTTAGGTTTCTGGTTCAAGGCAGAAACGATCAGATTGTCAATCGCATGCAAGGCCTGCTCTCGGGTTGGACTCTCCGCAAGAGTGGTCAACAAATCACCGCGCAGATACAAGCCTCCGAGTTCTGCATCCAACACTTCAAAGAAGAGAGCTTGCTTGCTTACAAAGATCCTGTAGATCGTGATCTCATTGACGCCAGAATGCTTCGCGATTTCTCTTGTGCTGACGCCATGGAAACCATGCCTCACAAAGAGCTCTGCAGCCGCAGCAAGAATTCGATCTCGAGCACTCATTTTCTATAGTCCACCTGCTCCGATTGGCATGCCCAACTGAAACAATGCTCGCAATGGCAACTGAACGGTGGAATGCACACTGAAAGCTCTTCGATTGAGCGCAGGCTGTCAAATTAGAGAGCCGGCCTTGGCGGCTCTCGGCACAAATTGCCAAGATGCATTGTCGCATCGTGACTCTCCTTGCACCAGTATTTTATTTGCTCTGAACGCGACTCATTACAGATCTGACGCCCAGCGGTCGCGCGTTCAGTCGGCTGTTCTATCAGCCAATGTCAAGTCCTGCAAGGCAACTCATTCTCGATGAAGTTCGCAGGCTGGCGCTGCCTCTTCTTCAGTGCATTTCATCAAACCAGAGCATCTGGCTTGGCGCATTTGTGCGGCTGGTACCCCCTGCAGCCATGGTCCCATCGTGTCCTGTTCCCGTGAGCATCACCGACGCGGCAGGTGTCCATTACTGTCAATGTGACAGGTTGCCTTCTTTGACACTGCAACCGGTCTCGCTCGCAGTCAGGCCCGCCATTTGTCGTTCCCAGCTCGTCGCATATGACTTGGTCCACCCCAGCGCTTACACCCTAAGTTAAGAGGACACGGCGCAAGTGATTTACATCGCGGATGACAGAATGCGGAGCCCCTCCTACTACCCCGCTGGATCGATCGCACGGTCACTCAGCCAACGACGCTTGCCTCGATCACGGATGCTCTCGTTCAAGGCCGCTTACACCGATTGCCCGCGAACTCCGCGGCCAGCCACCTCTTGCTGCCACGTCATGGGGCCGTGAGAATTTTGCTTTCGAGCCTGTCAACTTTACGCAAGAAAGAGGGCACATTGGGAGAATCAAGCTCACTAATAGCACTGCCCCTCTAGGTGAGGCGAATGATCCCACCTGGGTAACCCGAATGGGTTACCCTGCATACACCTCAGTACTACATATTCCTGGAACGAGCATGTGTAAAGTGAACGGGAGATGGGAACGTCCCTTCCCCCGAGCGCCTTCCGCAGACGCAGGTGGAAACGGTCAATTTTTTTAGGTTAAGGAGAGTCGACGATGCTTTACAGTAATAAGAAATATTTCAAGTTCGTTCTGCTGATTATTGGCTGCGTGCTCGCAACCGCCGGACTTTCGGCAAGTGCGCAGGTTACCTCGGGTGTTGCATCCGTACAGCTGACTGCGAAGCTCCAGGAGTCACTCACTGTCTCTGCGACACCAGCAAATGTGAGCTTCAACCTGGTTTCCGGTGGTACTGCCCAGGGCAATGTTCCGGTTGGGATCACGACGGCCTGGGTTTTGAATGGATCAAGAAGCTCCGTGACGTTGAGCGGTTATTTCTCTAGCTCGACAGCTGCATTGACAGATGGCGCAGCAACCCCAACGAACATCCCGTCTTCGGACGTTCTCGGCCAGGTTACCACTGGGTTGCCGACCGCGTTCACCGCGTTTACCCAGTCGGCTCCGGTTGGGACCGCTGGTGCAGGTCTCGAATTGTTCAACCAATCTATTTCCACAACAAACCGATCCTCAACTCGCACGGACAATCTGAACCTCCAGATCAATCTCACTGGTTTGCCGCAGCTTCCCGCGGGAACCTATACGGGAACGCTGAATCTCCAGGCGCAAGCCCTCTAGACAACTGAAGGAATTCATCGACATGGCTGGCCTTCGCTCGCAGCAAGGAATCTACTCATGTGTACGTAAGATGATGCTGGCCCTGTTGGCGGTGCCTGCGATGTACGCTTGTGCTCAAGCTGTTTCTCCTGTGATCGTCGAATACAAGAATAAGGCTGATGGCAGAATTGACTTCACAAACAATACCCTCACTCCGATGGCGGTAGTGCTGGAGCCCAAGAGCTTCAGCATTACGCCAGACGGAAATGGTGTCTATCGGCCCCTCGACTCAACCATAAATCTACAGCTATCGGCAATGAGCTTTCGAATCGACCCGGGCCAAACCTATTATGTGTTTTACAAGGCTAAGGCAACTAAGCTCCCAGCTTGGTTTACGGTTTACGCCGTATTCACTGCGGTGAAGCACGCGAAGGGATTAGATGTGCGGATTCTCTTACCGCATACTGTATACATCTATCCGAAAAAGCCCTTATCGAAGAATCGAGATGAAATCAGCATTGCAAGCGCCACTTATTCCCCAACATTGAACAGAATCACCTGTGATGTTGTAAACATGGGTCCGGATCTCGATAGAGTGCAGGAGGTACAGATCACAGGCGGTAGGTCCTCTCAGACAGAAGCAGGCTTTCCACTCTTGCCAGGAGCAAGTCGTCATCTCTCCGTGGAGTGGAAAAGTAAAGAGCTGCCGGCAACCATTTCCTTGCGTCTAGAGCACTCAGCCGTTCCACACTCAATCCTCTCGGCTCAACTTCGAGAGCAAGGAGAAAGTGTGAGATAGTTTCAGTGAGAGCCTGGCTCATTGTCACCGTCCTCTTGGTTGGCCTGACAGCCGCCCGCGGGCAAGTCTTTGAAATTGCCGGGGGGTCTTCTAGTCTCTATCAGGCGCAGGGCGGCAGTATCACCGAAAAGACTCCAAACTTCAATGCCTCGATTGGCGGCGGGGTCCTGGAGGGCAAGTTTGTCGGTGGCGCCAACGCAACAAGAGTGGTTGGCGATACCCAGTACATACTGGGTGATGACTACATTCCCTTCGTTCTGCCAACCGACATTTTTGACACGAGCCACTATCTGGTTGCGCTTGGTGCCGGTCTCAAAGAGAAGATCGCTGGAGCCGATTTATTCTCCTTCGCAGGAGCTCTTTCGAACGATTTTAGTACCCCCCTCTTTGAAGGAGTGCGGGCGGAATCGCCTGCGGGCATTCTTTTCTTGGAAAAGAAAGTCACAACCGGTCTCAAATTGAGTTCGCACACCGTATTCTCAAGCCACATGACTTCTATTGAAGGCGTTGATTGGACACCCGACAAGCAAACGCACTTGGCTCTCTCGGGAGGGATTGGTGGCGGCACACCCTATGGGGCGGCAAGCATGGCTCTGACTCGGCCATGGCTCGATCTCAAAGCGGCATACATTCAGGCAGGACCTCAGTTCCATCGAGTCGTCGTCCAAATGCCAATGATGAGTGAGCCTGATCGAGAGAATGTGGTTGCCACCATCAAGCCAGTCAGATACTTCTCCGTCAGCGCGGGACGCCAAAACTTTCTCAGCCCCATCGGCATGACCCAGAACCAGATTCGGACCACAGTCAACGAAGGGACAGGTACGCTGCAGATTGCCAGGACGGCCCTGACTGGCTCTATCTTTCAGTCAGTGTTCCATGGGACTTCAGATATAGCCACGGCTTATACAGCGGATCGCAATATCACTTCGGCAATTCACGTTTCCGGGAGCTACCTTGTCAGCCGCGCAACCAAGGAGCCAAAGATCAGAGATTTTATATGGACAACCACGGAGAGGTTGACCTCGCGGCTCAATGTGAGTGAAATGGTTAATCGGTCCCAGGGACAGACAACAGTTTCCTTTGGTGGCGGGGTTCTCGCCAATCTAGTTTCCGTCAATGCGGACTATCAAACGTATTATGTGCCGATGCGAAGACCATCGCCCTTTGAAGAAGCCCTGATTCTTGATGTTCAACTGCATTTCATCCATGGACTGACGCTTCATGGTGCCACCTTTGTCGCGCCCGACGGAAGCCAGCAATACACTGCAGACGCACAGGCAGTGTTTGTGCGGCAGCAAGGTGCTTCTGAAGGACTTGGCGGAGGTGTTGCGATCGGTAGCGTACTGGGGAAGAAAGTTATCCAGGGCAGAGTTGTGGATGCTGCAGGAAAGCCGGTGGCGGGCGCCGCGGTTGTGATTGACCAAAAGGTTGTCTACACGGATGACGACGGGGCCTTTATGGTTCGCGAGCATGCCGCCCATACCCACAAGTTCATAGTCGCGCTCGACCAATTTCTGGACGGAAGGGTTTACAGGGTGACCTCTGCACCGACCGAAGTACAAAGCGCAGATGAAGGGGATGCAATACCGGTTATCGTCGTAGTGGAAAGCATATCTGATCGCGATCCCAAGGAGTGAAAGACGATGCAAGGGAGGTTATTGCGAGCAGCCCTCATTTGTAGTTTGATTGGTTGTCTCCCATCAACCTTAAGGTGCCAAGCGATTCCTCTCGCTCGCCGATCTGCGGGCCAAGCACCTTCCGGCAGTTCGCTTTCCTTCTCCGTCACACCGTCGTTAGTGGACTTTGCCTTGGTGTCGAAAGGCATCTCGGTGGGCTCGCTGCCGGTGCAGATGACTCTCAGCTGGGGCCAGAATTCCTGTCGCTACGGATGCAGGGTGCGCACATATGCTTACTTTGCAAACCCGAATGCCGCCCTTTCCGGCGGGGGAATCCCGGCATGGAACATACCAAGTGCTGAGATCTATGGACAAGTGCCGGGGGGAGTCGCTACGACCTACTCTCCATTTGTACAGTCAAACCCAATTACAGGATCATCAGGCAGTCTCTTGCTATTCGAGCAACGAACAAACGGCAGTTTCGGCGCAGCGGGATCCAGCACCTTCCAGTTGTATCTCGAGATTAATCTCGCAAATCAGCCGCAATTGCCTGCCGGAAGCTATACGGGGATCATGTTCATTCAGGCCGAGACCTTTTGATAATGGGCACCCTGCAGCAAGCAACTGACCCTGCAGCCAAGTGGGCCTTCATGGAGTGCAAACGAATTGCTCTGTTGGCCGGCGCCAGAACCGGACGGGGCACCAGGCGTCTATCCCATTTGCGGAGCCTGGATACTCGAAGATTTCGGCACTCGGTGTGCGCCCAAATTGTGATGCGATCGCCAAGATGCTTGTCGAGCATTCTCGTAAAGTCCGCGAAGCAGTTGACTGGCTCCCGGTTTGGTCAGCCCACGCGCTACTCCAGTGCCTGCGGAAGACCCTTGTGCTACTTCGCGCACCACGGAGCTGCTTCAGCCTCCGTGCTGCATCGACAAACGGCTGCAATGATTCCACCCCTGCATAAGTGGGAAGGCAACTGGGCGGGCTGGATTCGGGCCCACGAGATGGAATAGCGATATCTCTTCAGATTGAGCTGTTTGGGAAGCACGATGTTCTGAGGGTAGAGGGGGAATTCATCGCACCTCACGTCGCCATTCACGCCTTCGCCGTACCATTCCCGCAGTGCGGGTGAATCGATCCCAGATCAACTCACGCTTGCATCCGCGTTTTATGCACCTTCGTTCTGACATGAGGATGCCAGGACACCCCAGAAAGAATCCCTCGGGAAAACGGGCTTCATAGGTCATAGACTCGGGAACGGCACCCGGGCTGGAGCAGCGCAGCTTTGCGTCGCTGCGTTCTCTCGACTCTAAGAAAGCCTGCCGGCTGGAACAATGGCCAGAGAACTGCCGCAAGCTGACGACGGTTCATTGCAAACGCCTCGTTTCAGTCAATTCCTGGCCGAATGGAAGTTCGCCGCGCAGCAACTCTTATGGGCTGCAAGCCCTCTACGAGCGCGTTCGCCACTTCATGGACAGGGCGGCCAGCTTATCGTCGAGAGTGGCAGGAGGAGGCAGCACCTGTTTCTTCAACGCTCTTGAGGCAGAGAGCGCTTTGATGGAAAGGCCGATCCGTTTGGCCTTTGTATCCACGCTCAGCACCTTCACTTTCACTATCTGCCCCGTCCTGACCGCCTCAGATGGATCTTTGATGAACCGGTTTGAAAGCTCGCTGATGTGGACCAGCCCGTCCTGGTGAACGCCTATATCCACGAACGCGCCGAACTTTGTCACGTTTGTCACCACGCCCTCTAACACCATGCCCGCCTGCACGTCTTCGATCATGCGCACGTCTTCGTCGAAGCTGGGTGCCACAAACTTGTCGCGCGGGTCGCGGCCAGGCTTTCGCAACTCCGCCAGGATATCGTCCAGCGTGAAAGCGCCCGCGCTGAGCCGGCTGCGGTCGACTTTCTCCAGCATCTTGGGCTCCCGAATGATTTCCTCCACAGAAGTCTCGAGAGATTGAGCAATCTGCTCCACAAGAGGGTAGGACTCCGGATGTACTGCAGTCATATCGAGCGGATTATCGCCATTGCGAATACGGAGGAAGCCCGCAGCCTGCTCGAAGATCTTCGGGCCAATACCCGGCACATCGAGTACCTGCATGCGTGCTCGGAAGGTGCCATGCTGGTTGCGATGGCTAACAATGCTGAGCGCCGTCCGCTCGGTGATGCCAGCAACGTGCCGCAGGAGCGTCCATGACGCAGTATTCAGGTCCACACCCACTCGATTTACGCAGCTCTCCACCACGCTCTCCAGAGACTCCGTCAACTGCCTCTGATCCACATCGTGCTGGTACTGGCCTACTCCGATCGACTTGGGATCAACCTTTACCAGCTCCGAGAGCGGATCCTGCAAGCGACGTGCAATCGAGATGGCCCCTCGCACGGTCAGGTCGAGATCGGGAAACTCCTGCCTCGCGACATCCGAAGCTGAGTAGACGCTGGCGCCGGCTTCGCTCACGGTCACTGAATAGATATCCGCATTTCCCTTGTCGAGCAGGAACTCGCGAACGAAGGCGTCTGTTTCACGCGATGCGGTGCCATTACCGATGGCGATGGCGCGCACGTTGTGCAGCCGCAACATTGCTTTCAGCTTCGGTGTGGCTTCGGCGTTTCCGTGCTTGGATGTGTGCAGGTAGAGCACATCGTGCGCTAGAAGCTTACCAGTCTCGTCCACTACCGCCACCTTGCATCCGGTGCGCAAGCCGGGATCGATACCCAGAACCGAGATCGTACCGGCCGGAGGAGCAAGCAACAGGTGGTACAGATTGTCGCGGAACACCTGGATGGCTTCCGTGTCCGAACGCCGTTTCAGCTCCAACCGGATCTCCCCCTGAACAGAGGTGTTCAACAGGCGCTTCCAAGCATCGTCGATAGCAAGTTCCAACTGCGGCGTCCAGTCCCCGGACTCAAGCAGCACCTGCTCGCGCAGAAGAGCAATAGCGCACTCCTTCTCAATCTCGATCAGAAAGTAGAGCACATTTTCGCTCTCACCGCGGCGTATAGCCAACATTCGATGCGAGGGGATCGTCTTCGCTGGCTCTCTGTACTCGTAGTACATCTTGAATTTTTCCTGCTCATCTACCGCATCTGCATTCCTGCGGCTTACCACTACGCCCTCGTTGAAGGCCAATTGACGCAGAGCCTTGCGCAGATCTGCATTTTCACTGATCCACTCCGCCACGATGTGCCGCGCGCCCTCCAGCGCCTCCTCGGCGGTAGACACGCCCAATTCTGCATTCACGAGTGCTGCGACCAGCGCATGCAGTGGTTCGGCAGCTGGTTGTTGTGCCCATAGGTACGCGGCCAGCGGCTCAAGCCCCTTTTCGCGTGCAATGGTAGCTTTGGTCCGGCGCTTGGGCTTGTACGGGAGATACAGGTCTTCAAGCTCATTCCTGTCCAACACCGTCTCTATACGCGTCGTCAGTTCATCGCTCAGTTTGCCCTGTTCGCCAATGGAGGCCAGGATGGTTTCGCGCCGTTCCTCGAGCTCGCTAAAGTAGTTCAGCTTTTCCTCAATGGCACGAATCTGCACCTCGTCCAGGTTGCCCGTAGCCTCCTTGCGATAGCGCGCGATGAAAGGCACAGTGCCGCCGTCATTCAGCAGCTCAATCACTGCGCAGAGTCCGCGAAGCGGAAGATTTAAGGCTTGTGCGATGTGAGCAAGGATTGCAGGGGGAAGGGTCTTCTTCTCTGTCATGGGTGGTCCTTGTACATCCTAAACGGAGCCGGGCGTTCTCTCGGCACCGGGTTGTGCAAAACGCGGAGGGCCATCAGCGAACCGTTCACGCACTCCTGTCAGTTCATGCACAGCATGGGAGATAGCTGGTACAGAGCTTCCCAACCGATCAGTTCTCTTTGGCCGGATTTGAAGCGATGACCTATGACCGCTTTTGGGCGATCGCCGAGTAGCGCGACATGGTGTTATATTGCGCGATGGGCCATACAGAAATACCAGAGACCACCCGATGCCAAAGCTGGAAAAGGGAAGAAGATAATGCGGGAATCCTGGCGGCGGTGGAACGTCGCCCGGGAATTGCAAGCCGCGGCGATATCGAAAGAGCTCCGCTCTTGGGGCTCACGTCGCGTATGCTGGAAATCCGGCTCAGGAATTTGGCAAATGAAGGGCTGCTCATCACCGAAGGCTCGGGTCGGGCACTCAAATATCGGCTGCCCAAGGAAGGGGCCCCACAGCAGCCAGCTCACATTGAAGCAGCGCAAGAAGGGTTCAGGGTCGTACCGCATTCTTGCGCGGCCGCCAATGCGGTTCGCCGCATAGTCAGCAGGCCAGTGGCAGCACGTAGACCAGTAAGCTACAAGCGCAGCTCCCTGCCGCGCTTGCGATGGCACAGGTCCTCTTCACCTGCTAATTGTTCGAACAGTTCCTGTGGAAATGGCGTAGTCTGGCAGTGTACCTGCACCAATGGTGAGGGAGCTGGCAAAGGACGGTATCAGGCCGTCGGCGATGTGGATTCTCGAGCCTTCTCCAGATACCCCAGAATTCGGTCCCCATCCGAACCTTCAATCGGGAGAAGGTTCACAAGCCCGAAGCAGAGATTCGCCAGGCTAAAACCGGCCTTCTGATGCCAAAACACCGAAACAATAAGGTTGACGCAAGGTCCCGCAAGCGAAACAAGAAGGCTCTTCCAGAAAGGCCCTGCTTCTCTCACTACGTATGCACCTTTCCATCCAAGCCCCACACCCCGGATACGCAGCCCCAGGCAGAACGCCGCAGCGAGATGCCCCGCCTCATGTAGAACCATGGCAAGGACGCCAAGTTCCATGCCCTTCAAGACCGGAATAAACCACGCCAGAATCAAACGAAGCAATGCATCCACTCCTTCGGCACATCTTTCCCGCCCTGCTTGAACTGCACCCAATTCTTTTCTGTCAAAAGCAGGCAGATCAATAACATATATGGACCCCGCCCTTGCTGTGAGGATTTTTTTTGATGCGGCTGTGGTGAGAAAGGACGAGCATATCTCAGCCTTGATGCTGTGGTGGCATGTGAACTTCAGCAACTGAGGTTCCTGCCGGTTCACAGTATCCGTCCGGGCAAGCACATCTTTTCTCGCAGCTGATCGCGTGTTGAACTCGGAGCATGGGTGAGATTGGTACGAGTACAACGAGGCGTCGTCGGAGCAGGGCCGAGGC
This sequence comes from Acidobacteriota bacterium, assembly GCA_021813745.1. Classification (GTDB taxonomy): domain Bacteria; phylum Acidobacteriota; class Terriglobia; order Terriglobales; family Acidobacteriaceae; genus Telmatobacter. The sequence continues at coordinate 15 of JAKAJO010000011.1, read as the reverse complement.
AGAGCGGCTGGTGCG
>JAKAJO010000006.1 GCA_021813745.1 Acidobacteriota bacterium | reverse complement strand
CGCCCTTCCCACAAGTCCTTGAAAATCGATCAAGCCGATTTTCACATTTCCACCGCCACGACGACCACGACCAATCTTTTCACTTAAAAACCCGAAAGACCTGTCCAAACTACCGGGACCACCTCAGGGTGAAGGCGAAGCGGGAAGGCAAGCTGAAGTTAACTCCCGAATGTAAGAGTACAATTGCGCGTGACTTCCCTTCATTCACAAGCGCAGAGCACGCACGGTCTGATAGCTTTTGCCTTCCCCACGCCCTAAACAATGACCAGTCTTAGAAGAGATTCCCTGCCACTTGCTCCGTAGCGGCATCTATTTTCATCGCAAGCATCGCCGGTGTGAGAATCGGATCATTTTGAATAGAAGTTCCGATCGAAATGAAGAAGACTTCATTTCGCACGCGACCAACCGCCCTCTCTCCCATCACCAATTTGCGATGGAGAATCGGGCATGTTACCGCCTCATTACCAATGGCATTCAGATTCTGCTTTGCTGAGTGGCATGAACGCTTAAGGCTTATAAGGTACTCTGCGTGTGCGTCACTCGCAACTCCAACCGTGATCTGCAGTGTGCGCTCACCCTGTCCAGTTCTCCCGGTAAAAGTGCAAGAAAGCGAATCTGCAGGACCGCCAGCGACTGCCCCATTTACGTCGGCGCCGAGCAAATCCGAGGCGGTGGCTTCATTCATCCATGGGCAAGTGTCCTGAGAATGAGCAATGGTGCAGGCACTTAAGACGAAGGCGGCGAGAACGGCAAGATGATATGCCTGCAGCTTGCAGTCATGACGGAGTTTAACGTTCATGTTCAACTTCTCTACTGTCAGATGAGAACTCTGAGTGCACGTGCCAAGGAATGCTCTCGTTGGAGATCTCTGGATGTCCGCGCAAATAATTCAACGAATACGTCGGCGCCCCCGGATCTACTTTCTCGTCCACAAACATCGCCTGCTCCTCGGCGGCTTTCTCCCTCATCCCTTCACGACGGTACACAATTGAAAGGTTGTAGTGCGCCGCAAGGTCATCCGGATCGATTTTCTGGAGTGCCTCAAACTGCTCTAAGGCTGCCTTTGGGTTATCCTGTCGATAGTAGGCAATTCCTAGTTCACGACGTGCATCTCGAGAGTCCGGATACATCGAGACGACCTTCTGAAAATCGTCGATTTCTCTGTCTACGTCACCTGTACGTCGCTGCAGAAGTCCGTCATAATACAAGGCGCGTGCACTGCCGGAATCGAGTGTGAGCGCCCTACGAATGGCAGTCCGCGCGGAATCATACTTCTCCCATAAGATCTCCGCAACAGCTATGTTGATGTAACCATCCGCGTAGTTGTAGCGACTTTTGATCACTTCTGTGAATGCTGCGACTGACTCGGCGTATTGAAGCTCATCGAGCAATGCTATGCCGAGATTGTTCCAACGCATCCAGTCTGGGTTGTCCGCCGGATTTGGAGACTCCGGCATGTTGTCCCCAATCTGTAACGTGCGCATCCTCGATGCAATTACTACTACTGGATATGCTGGATGGTCCTTACCAAATACGTGATTCAGGTAACTTTGCCGAAAATGCCGATAATTGACCTGGGCAGTTACCGAAATGGGTCCGTTCAAGTCTTTTGGCAGTTTGAACTGATAACGAACCAGCACTGACCGACCAGCCTGAATGGTGTTGTCATAGGCGACCGAGTGAATGGTCCATACCTCGTGGTTATCAACAAACTCACCATTGCCAGTTACAGGACGATTGGTGAAGCTGTGTGCCCCAGGATCGAGCGTGCCGTCGGGCTTAAGAAACCCACTATGATAAATCTCCCTGCCACTCAAGTCCTTGACGGTAAATTCCACCCACGCTTCATAGAGATCGCGCACTTCCGGAATGAGGGAGTGCCCGATATTTTTATTCTGGATGACGACGTATGCCTCGACAGTGCTATTGGGCTTGAGGTTGAACGATGTGCTGCCTAGAGGTGCAATCAACTTGTCTTCGCCTGCAATGCGAAGACCGAAAATATCGATATTGAGGTAATTCCCTGAACGCAGGAAGTCAATTGTCTTCTGGAGTTGCGCGTCATAACCGTAATAGAAAGGAACCGCAGTATTCCCGGCGAGCCAGCGGTGCGATGCTAAGGCTCCATTCTTGGCGCCATACTCTTCAAGCTGCACCTTCTCTCGCTTCATATGACAGCCTTGGCACGAAGTAAAGTCGGCGGCGTAGAAGTTCAGTGGATTTTGGTGAGAGAACTTTGACTGCTGCCATTCATCGTATGCGGTAAAGGCGCGAATGAACTTGTAGTTGTTGAGTGTCGCTGGAAGATTCGCCTTATGGCATGCGGCACAAAAGGATGCGGAATGCAGAAAGTCGTGCATTACGGCGCGCGAGTGGCGCTCAGGGTATTTCATGATTTCCGAAAAAGGAACCTGCCCGGGAATCCTGTTTCCATTTTCATCCACCATGACAGAGGGAATTCCGATGGTCAGGCTGGCATTCCCCTCGGTCGAATTCAGGCTCACAGCGGAATGACACGTCATGCAAGTCAGCCCGTCCGAATCCATCATGATGCGGTCCACTTTGGAATCTGCCGTGAGCCCCCCGCTCAATACAGCCACAGGATTATGGCAACTATCGCAATGACGCGCAAACGCTATACCGCGCTTTGGGTCACGGAGCAGTATGTTGACGCTCGTACGGTAGAATGGCGTGCGAAATGAATTGGAATGGAGCGACTGGCGCCATTGCGTATAAGCCTCTTGGTGGCATGTCCCACAGTACTCTGCTGTTGGAAAAGCACCTGGCTGAATAAACCCCTTTCCCTCCAACGTGATGTTACCCGGCGTGAAAGGATGATCCTTGCCAAAGTGGAAATCGTAAGAAGACTGAATTTTTGCGTTATACGCCTCGCGATCCGCCTTTTGACGTGCTTCAGCCTTGAGCGCCATCTCGGACAAAGATCCTGCGTGCTGGGGTATTTCGCTTGCAAGGGCACTCTGCGATGAGGATTGCTGTTGCTTGGCGTCCACTTGCCCATTGGCAAACGAACCAACGCAGCTCAGCAAAGTCATTGCAAGCAAGAAAACCCCTCGGAATATCCGCCTGCTTAATAATGGCTTACTAGTGGACATTGACAGACCTAGAGATACCTTCTGCGGATCTGGACTTCTGCGTGGATTGGCTTAACGTCGGCGCCCCTCGGGACACCCCCGCAGCGATGCCGTCATAGACGCTTGGGACTAGACCCTTGCCTTCTTTGATCACGTAGTAGCGGTCCACTCCGGGCAGCTGATAGGACTCCTTCACGTCATCGGGCCAGCGAACCTCTACCTTGTCGACCGTCGTGGCCTGACCAATTCCAAAGTGCAGACGAAAATCGTTTGAGGATTCGAAGCTCCCCCCACTCATCACGTCGCCACGTTGGCGAAGTCCTCCAGCAGTCAGGTACACCGTCGAACCAATCGCATCACGTGGGCTCTTGGGCCCTCCGATCAAACTCAGACCCACCCAATGGTTGGTATTGTTCGTCACGTTTTGAAGTAGCACGGGAGTATGGTCAATGCAGTTAATGACCACATCAATCTTGCCATTGTTGAAAAGATCTCCGAATGCAGCTCCACGTGCAGGTAGGACATCACTTAACCCGGTGCCGAGTACAGCCGGCATTAATTCAAATTTCTGTCCGTGATTGACATTATGAAAGAGCAATGGTCGCTCAGCCCACGAAGTGCCCCAGTTGTGCTGATCTACTTGTGGATAGACATGACCAGCGACAAACATCAGATCCTTCCAACCGTCGTTGTCATAGTCGAAGAACTCTGTTCCCCAGCTAAGGAATGGATACGTCGGCTCTGCCATTCCCATCTCGGGCGTGATGTCGACGAAGTTGGCATCGCCGTCATTACGATACAGAGTCTTGTAGTCGTCAGAGAATGTTGTGGTGTACAGATCCAGTCGTCCATTGTTGCGGTAATCCCCCACCGCCAGTCCCATGGACGCCGTCTCTCGCGCATCCTGATTCAGAGCAAACCCTGAGTAGTAGCTTGAATCATCAAACGCGCCATTCCCTTTGTTGATGTAAAGATAATTAGGTGAAGAGTCATCTGTCACAATAAGATCTACTTTGCCATCATTATCGATGTCGACAAATGTAGAGGAAAAGCCATAGTAATGGCGCTTGTCACTTACGCCTGCTACCTCGCTTACATCAGTGAATGTGCCGTCGCCATTGTTGTGGAAGAGGTGATCCGGCTCTCCCGGAAGGCCACGCGGACCGCACATTGTCTGGGCTCCTCGAAACGAGCAATTGGCATATCCCACTGCCTTGTTACCCGAAAGCGGAAGATTATTCATGTCCCAATGCACATAGCCTGGAACAAAGAGGTCGAGGCGCCCATCTCCGTCATAGTCTCCAAAGCTTGGACCCGTCGACCAGTTTCCAAGGGTCACGCCAGCCTTCTCGGCAACGTCGGTGAACGTGCCATCATGATTGTTGTGGTAGAGGCGATTCTTGCCATAATTGGCTACATAGAGGTCAGGCCAGCCGTCATTATCGAAGTCACCCACTGCAACTCCGAATCCCCATCGATCGTTCGTCACGCCAGCCTGTTCAGCAACGTTGGTAAACGTACCGTCATGATTGTTGTGGAAGAGTGCCGCATGGGGGGGTGTCGCCTTGCCCTGTTCTGCGTCGAAGGTCGAGCCGTTAACAATGTAGATATCAAGCCAGCCATCATGGTCGTAGTCAAGAAGTGCTACGCCGGATCCGATGGTTTCAAGGATGTATGCCTTCTGGGGCGTGCCCATCACATGCTTCCACGTGGTGAGACCAGCTTGTTGTGAGATGTCCTTAAAGATTACTGGGCCATCCTTCACAAATCCTCCGGCGGTGATGGGCCGGTTTTCTGCGTCAAGTACCGGAGCAAATACGCCACCCGTCGCCGACCCGGATTGTTGTGTATGCGACGATGCGGCATTCCCTCCGTAGAGCGGTGGTTGTGAGGATTGTTGTGTTTGTGCGCGCGCTACACATGCATCACAAATGACGAGCGGGAAAAGGAAAGCGACAATAGCGCGCGACCGGAGCCACTTCACAATACAACGATTCAACGGAGACCTCACGAGCGGGAAAGTGCTCTGGTGAACTATCTTGGCGACTTATCTGACACTCTGTCACCAGCGAAACGGATGAAGGCTTCATCGAACTTATGATTGAGACTGAATCACACCCTTCTCTTAATCACATGTACCACCTCCTCCTTGGCGCGAAGGCAGAGCACACTTTGACCGAGTGCACCGAGGCGAGCCGTGTGAATGAAATGCTGAGGGGAAGTCAGCATTCCGCGTGCGGTGAGAAGTGGCTTCAAGGAGCGCCACTTCTCGCCTTCATCGTTTCGTGTCGCCTATTGCTTAGCCGCAGAAGCTGCGCCTGAACTCCAATGGTAGACGAACTCGACATACCCAAATTGCATATTCGGATTGGTAGGGTATGTTGCCGCTATAACAGTTTTTCCCCAGGTATGACCGTAGTAGAAGTTGAGGTTAATATTCCTCGACGTCTGCCAGTCAGCGCTAATATCCGCGACAGAAGCTAGGGATGTTGCGCCATTCGAAGGATGTGCGGCGAAACCGAAGACCTTGTTATCGAAGGCGCCTCCACCCGAGTACCACAGATCATTGCCAGAGGTGAGCTGAAGCCAATGCAGATCCGAGCGAAGGTTCAGCCGCTTGGACGGGCGGTCGATCAGCTGCACGAAATCATCAGTGCTGTTCATCAGGTTGTAGAAAGGCGTAAGAGCATAAAGGCGTGGGGTGGGCAAAAGCTGGAAAAACGTGTTGTGCGTTCCGTCGGACGGATTGTTATCGCCGGTTGAGCGGAACCAGCCGCCGCGAAGCCACGGAGCGGTTGCAAGTTTTCTAAACTGGTATCCACCTTCAAGTGCTACAGCACCCGCTTTGTGGCTTTGCGGACCCCAGCTCCCGTTTTGGCCCGCGCCCCAGAATACAAAGTCGAACTGTCCCGGACCTGCGGGAACAGCAGCGATCAAATTACCGCCGTATGTACCAATTCGGATGTTGGCATGGTCTGCCGTGCGGATAGGCAACGGCCGATTATCTGTCTTGGTGACTCCGGTACGTCCGTCGTGATAGCCGATAGCGAACGCACGCCACAAAACATGCTGCCGCGCCTCCATTCGAGTGAGTGCCAGATATTGGACATCGACATTCAGTTCTGGATTGCCATTCATATTGAACACGCCCTGGTCGGCTCGCGCCGCCATAGCGGTTACGTTCCAGCTTCCCAGTTGCCACTGTCCATCCAAGCCGTCGAAGCTGCGCTGAGCGTTGGTGAAACCGAAGTTGCTAATGAGCCGGTTCGAAGTACGGTTTGCTTGCAGCCATGCCAAGGTAGGATTTCTAGGCTTCGTCTCCGCGCCATCAAAGAACTCGAAGCGGCCGATGCGAAGATTCTTGCCTTTACCATCGAAGCGAGCAAATCCCTGCTTAAAAAACGCAGCAACGGGATACGAATTGTTGCCGTTCGACGCGTAGTAAGTTCCGCCCAGGCCCAATTGCCCCTGAGCCGTCACTGGAGAAACAGCGTTGTCCGGTGCTCTTAGAATCGTCGGCTGCGCGAGTTCAAGCTCCCAATCCCATCTGTGGAGTTGCTGCGTCATACCCAGCCGCTGCAAGGTTTGCACATAGGCGTAGCTACTGGTCTCCGGGGGTGCAGAAGCCCATTGCCAAGCATCCATACGGGTTCGATCGTAGATGAATACCTTGACGGGATGGCTTGAAGGGCCTTGTCCGAAAACGACGGGAACGACCAGAGTCATTAAGGCCACCATGGGAAGAAATGCAACGCGGAAAATGGTTTGGCGCACGTTACAAGAGCCCTTCGGAAAGGGATTCATCTGCAATTTCGACCTCCAAAGAATGGCTAATTCTCTTGCGGGGAAAGCAATGCCGTCGACTTTACAGGACTCAGCCGCCGGGAATTGAGCGCCTTCGCCTATTTGATTTCAGATTAAATGACAGCCACTTCAATGTAGAGACGCGGGGGGACGATCAGCATGAGAGCTTTGGTTGGGCCAGGACTCATCCAAAAGGTGGAGGTCCATAATGCGCCAGCATCGCACGCATAATCGTGCGAAATTCAGAGGTACATGATCGGCCAAGCGCCACTCTTATCGCTCAGGCGCGTACACTGAATGACAAACAGATCCCCTGGAGGCCCTAAGAATGGACCACTACGTAGAGCGCGTGGTTGACCTCACCGACCCCGAAGCAAATCAGATCTTCAACGTTACGGTAGAGGAGGCGCGCGCGCGCCTGCATTCGGGAAAGGCCGATGCCGTGCGAACAATTCACGGATCGTTTGCACTCGTTGCGCGCGAGGGCAAGACGGTCAAAATGGCCCGCTCGCTCGACCGTCCTATGCGTTATTTTCTGGCGAAGCGCCAGGAAGGTCCCGTCCTGATTGTGGCGCCACGCATCGACGCAATTTACAACTGGCTCAAAGCCGAAGGTCTGGAGGGACAGTTTCATCCCAGCTATACGCGCATGGTGCCTGCTCACTACATTGTGGAGATTCAACTGATTGGCTGCCCGGACCCCGATCCAACCTACACGCGATTCTTTACGCCCGCCTACGCCTCACTCTCGACCAATCTGGACGACATTGGAGCGGCCTATATCGGTGCGCTTGCAAACGAAGTTTCACAGTGGCTGCAGCATATACCAGAGCAGGAACCGATTGGCGTCTGCTTTTCGGGTGGAATCGACAGTGGCAGCGTCTTTCTGACGGCCTATTTCGTGATGCAGCAGATGGGCATGAATCTGAGCCGGCTCAAAGCATTCGTGCTCGATCTTGGCAGCGGACCGGATGTGCAGCAGGCGCATGCGTTTCTGGATGCGCTAGGGATGGGATTGTTCTTAGAGCCGATTGAAGTGGACCCAGCTTGCTTGAGCACGGATGAAACCATCCGCATCGTGGAGGACTACAAATCGCTCGACGTGGAGTCGGCGACAATGGCGGTGGCGCTTTGCCGCGGTATCTGCGAGCGGTACCCGGACTGGAAGTATCTGCTTGACGGAGATGGAGGCGACGAGAACCTGAAGGACTATCCTATTGAAGAGAATCCCGAACTGACCATTCGCAGCGTGGTGAACAACGTGATGCTCTACCAGGAAGGGTGGGGCGTTGGGAAAATCAAGCATTCGTTGACCTACAGTGGTGGCTTGAGCCGGTCTTACACGCGCACTTATGCGCCGGCGCACTTCTTCGGCTTTGCAGGTTTTAGTCCCTTCACGAGGCCGGATGTGATCGCGATCGCTGAAGCGATTCCGTTCATCACGCTCACAGAATACAGCGTAGAGAAGCTCTATGCGCTCAAAGGGGATATCGTTGCGCGCGGAATTGCAACGATCACAGGAATGACAATGCCAGTGTTTCCAAAGCGACGCTTTCAGCACGGAGCCATTGCAAAAGATGCGCTGAAGAGCCGTTTGCCGTGGCGGGAAGCGGAGTATCGCCGGAAATTCCTGTCGATGTATCTCTGAGGCCCATTAGTGTGAAGCTCGTGTATCCACAGAAAGCAGCAGAGCGGGACAGGTGGGTTCTGGCCCAGCGATCGGAGCGCACGGCCGTGAGTGAACGCGAGCCGTACGCATACTTTGTAGAAGAAGAATGCGGGGCGGATCGTCGTGTTGAACCCGTGGCCACAATTTTCTTGAGCAATCGGGAATGTCCTTTTCGTTGCGTGATGTGCGATCTGTGGCGTAATACCCTGCTGAAAACAGTCTCGACGGGAGCGATTCCGGCACAGATTGACTTTGGATTGCGACGTCTTGAGGCAGCGCGCACGGTGAAGCTGTATAACAGCGGAAGCTTCTTCGATCCCCGCGCGATTCCCCCCGCAGATTACACAGCGATCGCATCGCTCGTGCGCAATTATGACCGCGTGATTGTGGAATGCCACCCCGCTTTTCTGGGTGAGCGATGCCTCACGTTTCGCGATCTGCTCGCGGGGCGACTCGAAGTGGCCATGGGATTGGAGACCGCGCATTCGGGTGTCCTGGAGAAGTTGAATAAGCGCATGACGCTCGAGCAGTTTGCCGCTGGAGCAGATTTCTTGAGCAGAAGCGATATCGATCTGCGCGCTTTCATCCTTGTGCAGCCGCCCTTCATGAAAGCAGAAGAATCACTGCACTGGGCGAAACGTTCGCTGGATTTTGCATTTGAGTGCAGGGCGAAGGTAGCCACGCTGATACCAACCCGTGGGAGGAACGGCGCGATGGAAACCCTCGCAGACGCTGGATTGTTTGTTACACCAGAATTGAGAAAGCTGGAAGCTTCTGCTGAATATGGTGTAGGACTGCAACGGGGACGCGTCTTTGCTGATTTGTGGGATGTTCAGCGAGACGGAGAATGTATGCATTGCTTCGACGCACGGGTGCAGCGGATGCGCGAGATGAATCTCCGTCAAACACTGCCGCCTGCGTTGCACTGTGATGCCTGTAGCCGCCAAAGTGCAGAGGCAAGTTGATGGAACGCTTCGATATCGCGGTGGTCGGCTCGGGCTTCGCAGGATCACTGATGGCGATGATTGCGAAGCGAATTGGATTGCGCGTCATTTTGCTGGAGCGCAGCCGGCACCCACGCATGGCGATCGGAGAATCCTCCACTCCGCTATCGAATCTTCTTCTGGAAGAACTGGCGGATCGCTACGAGCTTCCAGCGATTCGGCCCTTGAGCAAATGGGGAACCTGGAGAAAGAACTATCCTGATCTCGCATGCGGATTGAAGCGTGGCTTCAGCTTCTTTCATCATTCAGTGGGACGAGCCGGGCCAATCGTGCGCGAGAATCAGTTGCTGGTAGCGGCCAGCCCCCAGGATGCAATTGCCGACACGCACTGGTATCGCGCAGATCTTGATGCTTACCTGGTTGGTGAAGCGCACAGATCGGGTGTCGTCTACCTGGACGAAATTGAGCTATCCGCGGCCATCGAAAGCGAGCATGACCTTCGGTTGGTTGGATCGCGCAAGGGACGAGCGATCGAGATCCCGGCACAGTTTGTGGTGGATGCGACGGGACCGCGCGGCTATCTGCATCGAGCCTTAGGATTGGGCCAGCGCGATCTGCAGCAGATGCCTGCCAACACAGCGCTCTACAGCCACTTCTCCGGAGCGGAAAGGCTTGAGAATACAAGTAGCGTCGTGCTCGATGAATCACCCCCCTATCCGATCGATAACGCCGCGGTTCATCACGTCTTCGATGGAGGATGGGTCTGGGTTCTGCATTTTTCAAATGGTGTTACCAGCGCGGGCATTGCCGCTACAAGTGCGCTAGCGCAGGAGTTGTGCTTAGGAGAAGGAGAGCTGGGGTGGCAACGGCTTCTCCAGCGTCTTCCGCTACTGCGTGACCAGTTTGCACACGCAACACCAGTGCAGCCTTTCCGGCACATACCTCACCTTGGGTTTCGAGCTTCAAGGATTACTGGCGAACGGTGGGCGCTGTTGCCTTCTGCCGCTGGCTTTGTCGATCCCCTTCTTTCCACAGGGTTTCCGCTCACATTGCTGGGGGTAATGCGCCTCGCGGAGATCCTTGAGCGCAACTGGGAGTCCCCTGAATTCGTGAACCGGCTTGAGGAATACGCAGTGCGGACTGACGCAGAACTGGTAGCAACAGCTCGACTAATCGGCGCACTTTATGCGAACTTTGGAAACTTCCCAGTTTTCTCGGCGCTGGCATTGCTCTACTTCGCGGCGGCAAGTTATGCGGAGACGGCTCGGCGACTGATGAAGCCAGAATTTGCGTCCTCTTTCCTGTTGCACGATCAACCGAACTTTGGGCCGCATTGTGCGCGGCTGCTGGAACGGGCGCGCATGGTGAGGGGATACGCAGATTCTGAAACGATCATCGAAGAGGCTCTGAGGGTGATAGAGCCGATTGACGTGGCTGGGCTAACAAACCGTGCACGGCATGGCTGGTATCCGGTCGACGCGCAGGACCTACTGAATGCGGCTCACAAGGTCCATGCGAGTCGTGACGAAGTCTTACAAATGCTACAGTGTTGCGGATTCAATGCATTTGCCTCTTCGCACGCATGAACTGAATCTGCTGGGCAGCAACGACCCCCGACCCTTCCTTGACGACAAGGAACTGATCGGGGTGAATGTCAGTCACGGATTCCCTGCGCCCGCTTGGCCAGCGGATATCAAGACTGACGCGCCTGGATGGATCCGGCGTACCGAGGCCAAAAGTAAGCGGAAGTTCACTCTGCGAGAGATAGCTGGATCCACTTTTCACCATCTCACTGATGCGTTGGCCCGTTGATGTGCTCAGCAGGACCCGGGCTCCGATAGCATCACGATTTGAGAGTGTGCCCATCAGCTTCAGACGCAACATGTCATTCTGATTAGCACCATCATTGCGCAACAGGCGAGCGGGGCCATTGCTCACGGCGATTGCCAGATCCAGGTCGCCGTCATTGTCGATATCACCATAGGCTGCGCCTCGGCCGACAATCGGTTCACGCAAAGCCGCACCAACCTTACTCGATGCATCGTCGAATCTTCCATGGCCGACGTTGCGGAACAGGAGCGGCGGTTCAGCGTATGAGAGTGATGGCTGCACCACCAGAATATCGTCTGCAACATGTCCGTTGACCGCGAAAATGTCCAGAAGTCCATCGAGATTGTAGTCGAAGAAGAACACGCCAAACGTCAGCGACCTCGCGGACGGCAGAGCGAGACCGGCATCGAGTGCTTGATTTGTGAACAAACCCTGCCCATCGTTGTGGTAAAGCGCGATGCTTTCATTCGTGAAATTGCCAATCACGAGGCTTTGATTTCCGGAATTGTCGTAGTCGGCGGCATCTGTGCCCATGCCGGCGCGCGCCTTGCCCGCATCACTGTACGCCACGCCGGCGACCACACCAGACTCTGTGAAGGTTCCATCGTGATTGTTATGGTAGAGCTTGTTGGGCTGGGTGTCATTAGTAATGAGCAGATCCAACCACCCGTCGTTATCGTAATCAATGAGCGCAAGTCCCAGGGCCTTGTCTGTGAGGTCATTCAGCCCTGCCGCGACAGTGACGTCCTTGAAATGCCCGTGTCCCAGGTTGTGATAGAGCGTGACGCTTTCGCCTTTGTACAGTTCGGGCGTGCAATAGGATTTGTGAATCTCATCGAGTGCACAAAATTTGTCAGTCGCAGGTGACCAGTCGACGTAATGATCCACAACTAAGTCAAGCTTGCCGTCGTTGTCGTAATCGAACCACGCGGCACCTGTAGAGAATCCGGATGACCCAACGCCCGCTTGCGCAGTCACGTCCTTAAATTGGCCATTACCTAGATTACGAAACAGATAATTGCGGCCGAGCGCAGTGATGTAGATATCGTCGTTGCCGTCGTTGTCGTAATCGCCAATCGAGCATCCCATCCCATACATCTGCGTGTCGAGTCCGACCTGTTTTGTCACGTCCGTGAAGGTGCCATCGTGGTTATTGCGATAAAGAGCGGGGTAGGACCTATCGTTGCCGTGCCCAGGCCAGTCCATGGAGTTGACGAAAAGGATGTCCTGCCAACCATCGTTGTTATAGTCGATGAAGCACACGCCACTACCCATTGTCTCCGGCAGATATTTCTTGCCGAACGCACCGCTGTTTCGCACGAAGTGGATTCCTGCCTGGGCCGTGATGTCGGTGAAGTGAATTGGCCCAGAAGGTCGATCTGCAACAAAATTGGGAACCGCTTCTTGATTAGTCAGCTTTGGCTTCTGTATCGAGGCTGGGTGGTCACTGGAAACCTGCTTCGACTTGCAGCCGGCGATCAGTACGGCGATTGCGAGCAGAAAACCTGTGGCAGTTCTTTGGAGCTGAGAGATCAAGAGGATTCCTTTAGGGAAGTGTTTGTTGCGAAGAGCCGGGTGTAGTCGCAAGAATTGGAGTTTCAATCGAGCGAGACTTGTCACGGCGGGAATCGAGCCACATTTCAATCAGCATCGCCAGAGGTCCAACCCAGAAGAGCGCGTATAGTTCCGCATAAACGCTCTGATCGAAGCGGAAGAACATCTCGAGAAGCGCGACGAAGAAGACCACAATGCACTGTCCCTTCTTCGACCGAACGGTGGTCTTGGGATCGGTGATCATGAAAAAGATGAAGAGCTGATACTCCGGTCCTGTGATGGGCGAGACCTCAGAGAGCCAGGGCTCGTGGATGATCCACGAGCGCACGATCGCCAACACCAAAAATGAGATCACGTAGGTAAAGCTGATGTGGAAGCGACGCAGACGCCAGATGATCACCGAGCCGAGTACCCAGATCACCACCATCGACGCCATGTTGTTGCCCCACTGGATACTGAGCATCGCCGCACTCGCTGGCAGCAAGAAAAGAACGAGGCTAATGCCGAAATTAGAGGGATTGAACAGGTGGTGCCCCTTGTAACGAATCACATACTTTGATGTAATGGCTAGCGCGGCAGCGACCGCATAGGGCCAGAAGTCAGGCGACCGCACAAGGATGCCGACGCTGATACCTGTGATATATGCGCTGGCCATATTAAGCCACTTGCCCACAAAAATGCGTCCCAGGATCAGTTCTGCGGCAATGGATGTGCAAATAGCCAGAAGTGTTCGTTCATAGCTCTCAAGAATTCCGAATGAGAGCTGACCAGCCAGCAAAATCAGAGTGATAAACACTGGCGGCACATAGCGATTGTCGAGAGAGAGCCACTTCTTCCATTGCGGTGTCTGCGATGCATTCTGCGCGGCGATCACGACAGGCTGACTCATCGTGCCTCCTTGACTTCGTAGAGTTGATCGGGTGCGAGATGGTCGAGTATCTGAGCAATCCCTGACGGCCACCGGATCACAGCCTTCTCAATCTGTGGGGCTTTGCCGAGACCGAAATGTACTCGCAGGTCGTTTTGTGCGGAAAAGCCTGTGCCCGCAGCCACCTGCTGGATTTGCTTTTTGCCATCCCAGTAGAGTGTGACCTCTGCACCAATTGCATCGCGGTTGCTCTTTGTGCCTTCGAGATGGAACTCGATCCACTTCTCCTCTGGATTGACATGATTCTTGTAGATCAATAGTGGACCGTTCTGATTCGCGACAATTACATCAAGTGCCCCGTTGTTCCACAGATCACCCACCGCCACTGCCCGTCCATCGTGGGTGTCTGTCACGCCCACATTGTGCGCAACGTCTTCGAACTGACCAGCCCCATCGTTGATCCAAACGCGCTTTTGCTGATAGCCAGACAGACTGCGTCCATCGAACGCCGGCCAATTTCTCGCATCCTGAATGATGGTGCTATTGCCTGCCGTTACTTTGGCGAAGTCGTACCAGTAGCTTCGGTTGCGATCCGCCGAGATATAGCCGTTGGTGAGAAAGAGATCGAGATTGCCGTCGTTATTTAGGTCTCCGAACTGTGCGCCGAAGCTCCAGCCGCCCAACTCAACACCGAGCGAGTTGGCCATGTTGGTATAGTGAAGCCTAGTACCCGCTTCGCCCTCCTGCGGCACCCACAGATTGTTGCCCTGGATAAGCACCCCAGCTTCGGAGATGTTGGACACATAGATTGCGTAATTGTTCTGGTTGAAGATATCACCGAAGGCAACATTCATGCCGCTTTTAGGAGAGAAGCCGACACCTACATCCTTTCCAACTTCGCGAAATCGCCTGCCGTCATTCACGTAGAGCTCGGAAACGCCATAATCATTCGCGATAAACAAGTCAGGATGTCCATCGCCGGTGAGGTCGGCAGCACCGCAGGCGAGCGCCCACCGGCGACTCTTAATGCCAAGTTTTGCGCTTACTTCTTCGAACTTGCCGTTACCGAGATTATGGAAGAGATATTTACGGCCTCCGTTCTGAGCGTATTCGAAGCTCTCGGGCATAATCTTCGTGGTTTTCAGGTGCCACAGATCGATGTCCTCGTTGTAATAGCCGCCGACAAAGAGATCGAGCTTGCCGTCGCCGTCGTAATCGAACCACAGCGCGGTGTTGGCATTCATCCACGCGGGAAGACCTGCCTGCTCAGAGACATCGGAAAAGCCCTGCCCATGCTCGTTGTGGAAGAGCATCGGCTTGCCCCACTTGACCAGGAAAAGATCGGGATAGCCATCGTTGTCGTAGTCTCCCCAAACCGCACCCATGGAGACACCGGTGCCGGGTCGATTCACGTCGGCAATGCCAAGCTGTGGCGCTACGTCTGTGAACGTTCCATCGCGATTGTTACGGAACAGTGCGTTCTTGGTGCCCTGTCGGCTATTCGTCACATAGAAATCAGGCCAGCCATCGTGGTTGTAGTCGACAATGGAGACCGATGCCCCCATTGACGCGACCTCGGGCATGATTCCTGCGAGCTGTGCATCGAGCACTGGCGCTTGATGCGTGAAGCGAACACCAGCTTGGGCCGAGTCTTCCATTAAATAAAAGCCGTAGCGACGCAGCGCATCTTGCCGGTCAATTTGCGATCCAGTCATCGCAGACCGTGAAGATCGATGTGTCAGGATAAACGGGACCGCGATCAGTCCGATAAAGAACAGATAGAGAAGGATTCGTGCAATGGGCCCGCGATTCATTGTTTGGGTGAGCTCCGCAGCAAATTGTCGAAGTAGTCAGGCGTTACATAGCGCGTCTGATAGTTTTGCCAGTCTTCCGGATGATGACGATAGACCCACTCGTCCTCCAGAGGCGCGGGGGGAGTGTTGTACACATTGCGTGCATGGTAGGGCAGCGGACGAACTGTTGCAGAATCGACTGAGTTGTAGTCGCCATCCTTTACCCAGCCATCGCCGGACAAAACGTAGTCGCGAACCCAGCCAGAAGGTGGCGGTGGCAGTGCTGTAAAACGCAGTGCAAGCTCGTCTCCGGCATTCATAATGACGTAGCGATCGTCGACTTTGCTCAGCAGCGGCCGGACATTCCCAAAACGCGTGTAATAACCCGCGAGATCGCGCCAAATCTGCGTCGTTGCCATTAGGTGGTTGTAATCAGGAATCTCGGGAGACGATGCGCTTGCCTGGTGAATCATCGAGTAGCCGCGGTAGTGCAGGTCCGCATAGGTTGGAGTAAGGTGCGTGATCTTCAGGGGCGTGTTTGGCAATCCTTGCGCCCACTCGATCTGATCCCAATAGACTTCGAGATTCGTGCTGAGTCGAATGCGGTGGGTCCAGCCTGGATGGAAGAGACCTGTCAGGTCGATGAGGCAGGTCTTATTTCGTCCGGCTGGGAACCCTAGGTTCGGCTTAACGACATGCCACGATCCGCGACCATCCTGCACCGAGAGGCTGAGCGGCTTCGGTGGTTCGTGATGTCCTTGCCCGATGGCAACATTGATCGTCGAATCGGATGGGTGCAGCCAGCCTTTGGCGATCAGGTAAAGCGGGCCTGAAGTCGGGATATCAGGTCCAAGATCAACTTCGACATAGTGATCACGGGTGACGCCCTGATATTGTCCTCGTCCAAAATTGTCAAGGTACGTGCCATCGAGAGAGCGCAGGGTAGCCGTCACATCATTGCCGCCGTCATCCGTAGCGTGAGCGATGGGGTGAGGCTCGGCGGTTGCCGTCACGGCGAGTTTGACGGGTGGAACGGCGAAGCGCTCATCTGTGAAAACCGACGTATCCCTCGGATGATCGACGACCATTAGCGATAGAGAGTCATAGTAGTAGGTTTCCCATAGCTCACCGGTAATGCGTAGATCATAGTAGCCGTTGCGCGGGGCCAGCTGATCCCCGGAAATCTTGTACCACTCCGAAGTAGCAGCAATCGCAGCGGTTCCGATGTTATTGATGCGCAATCCAATGGCCGATCCCCACGGAACCGTGTCCATCACGAACCTCATCTGCTTACCATTCCACGCAAAAAGGAAAGGACAGGATCCTTTCAGTCGCTGCTCGGTCAATATCTCCTGATCCGCATGCAGTGCAAACTCGGCACTTACCGTCCCGTTGGGCCAGACGATGCGGGCCACATCAGTCTGCGCATGACTTCCCAAGCCGAAATGCAGCTGCGGGCCAGTGATGGGTAGTTTCTGTGTGAGAAGCGCTGAACGAATCTCGACTTCGCCTCCGATTCCGAACGAATTCACACGCTGATCGCCAGTGGCCTGCTTTGCGCGTGGGCGGATGGTTTGCCAGTGGTAATTCTTTGTACCCCGACTTAAGTTCTGTACTGGCTGCCCGTCCGCTGTGAAACCGAGCAATGCAAGACGCCCATCATCATGGACGTCAGCAAGATCGAAAACTTCCTTTGCATTCATCGGCTGATTCAGCAGAGTGAATTTGCCGGAAGAGTCGGCGAGCCACACCAGAGCACCCGCGGCGTGACTTGCAACGGGAGACACCTGGCAAAGGACGAGATCGAGCGCACCGTTATTATCGATATCTTCCGCATACAGGCGAACATCCCCTGCCAGATTGGCAGACGGGTTGGGAACTGCGCCAAGCGTTGCCGAACTCCATTCCTGCTCGTTGACCATGTAGGACAGCCGCGCAAGAGTGCCGTCAGGTAGAACCGCTATCAGATCAAGCAAACCATCGCTGTTCACATCCGCCGTGGCAATCGCATTGGCAGTAGCAAACTTGCTGGGTACGGGTGCTTCAACAAACTTACCTGCGCGCTGGTTGAACAATACATGCAGATGTCCCGCGCCATCCAGGAGAGAGGCATCTGGCAGGCCGTCACCGTTTAGATCGGCCCAGACAAATTGGCGAATCCCAGAGATTCCCGCAAATGGCTGAATTGCAGTGAATGTACCGTCCCCGTTATTGCGCAGTACCGTTGGAAGCCCTTCACGCTGGCCAAGCACAATATCAAGATCGCCATCGGGTTCAATATCGACTGCCCACGCGCCGGTATAGGGAGCGTTGAGCACGGACTTGGGTAGTTTGCTTTTCGGCGTTACGTCAGTGAAATGGCTGGGAATATCTTGTGTCATCAGGCGCACACCGCCTGCACCGGCCAGCACCAGATCAGTCTTGAAATCGTAGTTGATATCGGCGGACAGGATACCCTCCCGCGTGGGCACAACGGCTGAGGGTCCTCCCGGGAATGGCATTGTCGCCCCGGTCGCGAGACGTATCTGATGCCCATCGGCGACAGCGATGGTGGGCGCGCCTTCTCCGCTGAGGGAAATCGCGCCGACCCATTTCCACACCTCGTTCCTGGGGCTGGCGATGTCTTCGGGATGAAATGTAATAGCCCAATCAGGTGGTGCGGGCGTCGAAGATGGCGTCGCTAAGCGCAAGAAGCCTGTAAATGGCTCTGCTTCATCACCCGCAGCAGGATGGATGACGGCCAGACTGGCACGAAATTCCGGCACACGCATCAACACGTTCCGCAGAAACACACTGCGCAGCGCAGCTGCCCTTGGATCGCTTCCACTTGCTACGGCTTCCAGTGCGGTGAGTTCCTTCTTCACATCTGGCGGCCAGGCCACACTCTGGGCAGTAATGCGCTGGATGGTAGAGTGAAGCGTAGAGACGTCGCCACACTTGGCAGAGATACGGCTTAACTCGACGAGCGCTGCGAGATTGTTTGGGCGCGTCACAAGGATCTGCTCGATAAGCTTTTGAAACTGATCCGCACTCCCCGCGCCGCCCTGGCGCTCGATGGCAATAGCGAGAGCGTAGATTGCGCGTGGATCATTTGGGTCGAGGCTCACAGCTTTTCGGTAGTAATCGATGGCCGCCTGGGAGTCACCGCGAGCGCTGTTAAGAATGCCTAACAGGAAGTAAATTCTGCTGTTCTGCGGAGCCAGTTTGAGAGCCCGATTGAGGCGCTCGGCCGACGGGTCGAAGTTGCGTTGACGCAAAGCCAGGATTCCCCAGTCGGCCCATGCAGCCGGTTCACCGGGTGCAATCTGAGCGGCTCGCTGAAGGCTGCTATCCGCGAGGACATCGTTGCCGACCTGGAGCGCAGAAAGCCCAATATAAAACTCTGAAACAAACTGCCCGTAGGCTTCTGATGAAGGAGAGGGAAGATCACCGCACGAATGGCATCCGGCAAGCAGAAAACCTGCACCTGTAAGAAGGAGGGTCGCTGTCTTTGCGACTCGTTGCATCGGACTGCGGAGACTACTCTTCATAGGGTGAACTGGCACGAGCGCTTCGCAGATCGTAGCAGAATCCGGGGTCTTCGACCGACTGCGTAGGCATGCGGTACAACCCAATGAATGGGAACTGTGGTTTTTCTCACGACCGGGGAAGCGTGTTCGTATCTTCAGCGCTGCGAAAAACTAGTCTATCGCCACAAGGCAAAGTTTGCTTAGCAGAATTGACGGTCGTCCTCGCCCCAGAGACTTAGGCGCAAGTCAACCTTTCGATGGACCATAGGGCAGCAATCCCCCTTTCTCTGGTTTGTCACTCTTCAATGCCGCCGCATGCAATTCTGATCACTCCAGTTGGACGTGATCCTCTCAATCAAAAATAAAGGAGTCTCCATGGACAATATGCTCCACCTTTAGGATGAGGCGCACTTGGTCAGGCATGTCTAGACTTGCGATGATCTCACGGTGTTCGAACGGTTCTTCCCCTGGCCGATGGACTCCACCTACGGACAAAGTGTCTTGAAATCACTCGCGTGGTTGAAACCCGCCGTTTTCATTCTCTTGCTGCTGGGAGCCTGGCAGATGGAAGTCTTCCTGCATCCGCAACAGCTTCTCCCAGGACCTTGGAAGACAACACTCGGCATTGTCGACCTGTTTCCACGGGGTTTGATCGTCAGATACATCGTGGCATCGTTATTTCGCGTCACGTGGGGATTCTGTCTTGCCGTGCTTGTAGCCGTGCCTCTCGGCCTCGCAGTTGGCTGGTACCGTCGCGTGGAAATGGCGCTGAATCCGATTCTCCAGATTCTTCGCCCCATTTCGCCGCTGGCGTGGATTCCCATCGCAATTCTCTGGTTTGGCGTGGGCGATCTGGCTGCGATCTTCTTAATTTTTGTTGGCTGCTTCCTGCCTTTACTACTCACAGTCATCAACGCAGTACAGAGTGTTCCTGGCGTCTACATTAACGCCGGGCGCAACTTTGGACTGGGGCCAGTTCCATTGATGCGACAGGTCCTTTTGCCAGCAATCCTTCCCCGTCTGATAACAGGTCTTCGCATCACGCTTGGCATTGCCTGGCTGGTCGTTGTGGCGGCCGAAATGATTGCGGTCAACTCTGGCCTGGGCTTCCTGATTGTGGACGCTCGCAACGCGGGCAACCGCTACGACCTCGTGGTTGCCGGAATGGTGATCATCGGCGTGGTCGGACTTTTGCTTGACACATGGGTTCGCTCTCTGGAGCGCTCAAGTTTGCTGCGCTGGAGTTTCGAGGAGAAACAGTGATGTCTTCATCTGCATCTGCAAGAGCAGCAATGGCGATCCATCCAACCCTGCCAAGTCTTCCAATCAAGCTGCGGACTGAAAATGTGGGGATGGCTTTTCTGCGCGAAGGTAAGACCCTCCCTGTGCTGGAGGACATCAATCTCGAAGTTGGCAATGGAGAATTTGTGTGCCTGCTTGGACCTTCGGGTTGCGGCAAGTCGACACTGCTCAGCGCGATGGCGGGCTTTCTGAGGCCAACCAGTGGAGCGATCCTCATCGATGGAGAAATTGTTCGAGGCGCTGATCCGCGTCGTATTTTCGTCTTCCAGGAACGAGGCGTTTTTCCGTGGCTGACGGTCGAGGGAAACATCGGCTTTGGCTTGCGAAAGCTGCCATCAAAAGAACGCGCTGAACGAGTGAATCATTACATTCAGATGGTTGGACTGGAGGGCTTCGGAAAATCATACCCGCACGAGCTCTCAGGGGGCATGAAGCAGCGGGTCGAAGTAGCGCGCGCATTAGCGGTCAACCCCGACGTGATGTTTCTTGACGAGCCGTTTGGAGCACTCGACTCTATCACTCGCTTAGTAATGCGCAGCGAATTGCTCCGCATCTGGCAAGCTGAGCGCAAGACGATTCTGTTCGTAACTCACGACATCGATGAGGCCGTTCAATTGGCCGACCGTGTCGTGGTCATGAGCGCCCGCCCCGGCCGTATCCAGCAAGTTGTCTCGATTGATATACCGCATCCTCGCGATATCAGTTCTCCGCGATACCTCGAACTGCGGGATGGCATTCTGGGTCAGATTGGACTGGCACACCGGCTATGAGTGAACTCAGCGGAATGCAGAAAACCGAGCGATGGCTCTGGCCCATCTTCGCCACTGCGCTTTTTCTTCTATTTTGGCGATACGCGGTGATATGGACTGGTACCCGGGTCTTTCCATCACCGATTGAAGTCAAGCTAGGCCTCACTCAACTGGTGGATGGCGGAGTTCTGTGGCGAGATATCGTCGATTCCCTTCGGCGCGTTGCAATCGGCTACTTTGCTGCTGTGGGTTTAGGGATTCCGCTTGGCCTGCTTCTAGGCTGGTATCCGTCACTGAATCAGATTGTGAATCCGGTCGTGCAGATACTCCGCCCAATCAGTCCAATCGCTTGGATCCCGGTTGCAATCATTCTCTTTGGCGTTGGCGACGATGCGGCCGTGTTTCTCGTCTTTCTCGGCGCATTCTTCCCTATCGTCGTAACGTGCGTGGATTCGGTATCGAATGTTCCACTCATCTATCGGCGCGCTGGAAGTAATTTCGGTCTCACAGGTCCACAACTACTTGCCCGCGTTGTTTTCCCCGCCGCCTTGCCCCAGATCCTTGTGGGCCTCCGCATAGCCCTGGGGATTGGTTGGCTCGTTGTGGTCGCCGGCGAGATGATCGCCGTCGACTCGGGGCTTGGCTTTCTCATCATCGATTCGCGTAACTCTGGGAAGCGTTATGACCTTGTGGTCGGAGCTATGCTCCTGATCGGAGTGATTGGTTTAATCCTCGATGTCCTGTTCCGGCGAATAGAAACGATCAAGCGCGTACGCTGGGGGTTTCGCAATGAGTCTTAAGAGAGTCTTACGCATACAAAGCTGGAATCTCGGCTCCAAGGTGATTGCTGGCGTCGTCGCATGGCTTGTCGTTGTTTCCGGCCTGCATGGCTGGCTAAACGTGAACTGGGCAGCCGTTCTCAATAGCTATCGACCACCAGCTAAGCAGAAAATCATCGTCGGTTACATCCCTGTTACGTGTCAGCTCACTTGCCCGGTCACCGACTACATCTCCAAGTATTCGGAAAGCGGCGAGATGTTTCTTCCGCGTATGTTCCAGGGATTTCCAGAACTCAAGGAAGCGCTCATCGCAAACAAAATTCAGGCAGCGTTCATCGTGGCTCCCATGGCCGTCGCGCTGGCAGCGCAAGGAGTACCCATTAAGGTTGTCTATCTAGGACATCGCAATGGAAGTGCGGTCGTTGTGCGCAAGGATGGACCGATTACCAACTTTGGTCAGTTACAAGGCAAGACCATTGCGATTCCCAGCCGATTCTCCGATGAGCGGCTTCTCCTGTTTCGAGCTATGCAGGCATATGGAATGAAGCCCGGGGCTTTGAAGATGGTCGAGATGGCGCCGCCTGATGTCGCCGGCGCTCTGCAGGCCAAGGCCATCGACGCATTTGTAATGGGAGAGCCATTCCCTTCGCAGGCCGAAATGGGGGGCTACGGCCGCATCCTGTTTTACGCCGACAAGTATTGGCCAAACTATATGTCTTGCATCCTCGTGGCTCGGGACGATCTCATTCAGAATCGGCCGGAAGTGGTACAGCTTCTGGTAGACGGCATTGCACGCTCCGGCCTGTGGCTCGATGCTAGCCGCCCTCACCGTGTCGATGCCGCTGATTTCGTCGGTCGCTTCTATTACAACCAAAAGCCGGAGTTATTACGCTGGGCGCTAACCAAGCCGATGTCGCGTATCCGATATAACCTGCTCGAGCCACAGAAGGAAGATTTTGACGAAGTGCGAGACATGATGATCCAGACCGGAGTGCTGAACGTGAAGATCCCGTTCAGCGCTTACACAGATCTTCGGTTCGCTCATCATGCCACGATTCAAACTTCATGGAAATACGAGCCTGGTGACGCAGTTGCCAAATAGCGCAAATTGTTCTGAGGAGGAATCATGATTCGCCGGCAATTCATTAAACTGGCCACTCTTACCGGCGCCACAGGCGTCGCGTCTTTCGGTGCTATTGAAGCCCTTCGCGGAGACTCTTCACCCAACGGTCCGGACCAAATAAACATCAGGACGGTAACATGGCACGTTAAAGGATTTACCTGCATCACATGCGCCGTCGGTTTGGAAACAATGCTCCGCCGGGAAAGGGGCGTTGTCGCAGCAAATGCAACTTATCCGCAGGGAATGGTCACGATCCAATATCATCCGGATCTTGTAGGTCAGGATGCACTTCGTTTGACCATCTCTGACCTAGGCTTTACTGCTGAAGATACAGAGAGCTAAACCGGCGAGAGTGCCCCTCTCCTACCGGTTAGCGGAATTGGCACCGCCCCGGATTGTCTGGTGACAGCCGCTCTGCTATCACTCTGATTACCCTCGAACCCCAAGCATCCGAAGAGGAATTCCCTATATGGATCCGTCTTACGCTCAGCTGGCAGAGGCTCTCACTCACAATCTCCGGCTTGTCCAGGCGCCAGTGGCTGTTTGCTTTCCTGACTCGATCCCCACGGCAGTCCCCGCACACGAAGGTCATGCACCAGCTGGATGTAGCTTCTGGCGGCAGGCAGCTACGGCTCCGGTCGCAACTGCACCGAGCGACCATTCATTGTGTGCTGTGGGTGGCTACACCCATAATCTCGAATTGTCAGCGGCAGTGCAGGATGAACTTCAGCAGTCGCTTGCGATCTTTGGCAGCCTTGGCTACGTTACTCCGCAGGATCTGCCGCTGATCCCCGTCCTCAATAAGCGTCCCAAGCACGTTGTTTATGCGCCTCTAGCGCAGTCACCGCTTCCTCCGGAGGTTGTTCTTCTCTTTTGTGATGCGAGCCAGGCCTTGATCATCAGCGAAGCCGTGCATCAGGTAGAGTTTCGTCATCCTCCTGCTCTTGGTCGACCCGCCTGCGCGGTAATTCCTCAAGTCGCCAACTCCGGCTTTGCTGCGCTAAGCCTTGGATGCTGCGGAGCTCGCGCATACATGGATGGGTTCACCACCGACGTCGTCCTATGTGCACTGCCCGGAGCGAGTCTCGCAGCTTACGTCGATCGAGTTGTCGCGCTCGCTTATGCCAATTCTGTCCTTTCCCAATTCCATAAGCGACGCTATCAGGACGTAGCGGCTGGTGCAAGACCTTCGGTCACGGAGTCTCTCGCCGCCATGACGCCACGATGATTCTGGAACTCCGAACACGGTTTAGATAGCGATGCTGCACCTGCTGGTTCTCCATCTTTTGATGGATGCTCGTCTCCTCTGCTTTCGGTAGAGTTTCGGTTACGTTTGGGGTCTGCTCTTTGACTTAGCCCAAGCCACTTCCTCAATCTGCTGTTCAATTCATTCTGACGGGACACCATGCCAGGGTCGCTGCTGGAAGAACCTCTCGTAATCGAAACCGATGCTGTTGTGATCGGGGCAGGTCTTGCAGGACTTGCTGCGGCTATCCATCTCGCTCGTCACGGCTTTCGGGTCATTTGCGTCGAGCAGCGAAGGGAAATCCGCAAAGTCGTCGGTGAATCCCTTGATTGGTCTGCCCCTGATCTCTTGGCGAATTTGGGCCTTCCCATGGATGACTTGGTCTCGACTGAGGCTGCGACATGGAAGCGCCATATTACTGTCACGCGCAGAGACTGTTCCAAGAAGGAGTTCCTTCCTGGTGCGTGGCTCGCGGATCCGCCATGGAATGTCGAGATCTGCACTATGCACCTGGACCGGGATCGGACAGATGCGCGCCTGCGCGAGATGGCACTCCGCCTGGGCGTGTCGATTCTCAATGAACGGGTAACTGATTTTGCCGTTCTTGATGAGCAGGACCCGCGGACGAGGCGCATCCTTGGCCTACGCACTCAAGAAGGTACATTCATTCGCGGTTCGTGGTTTATCGACGCATCTGGCAGCGACGCGAGCTTGCTTGGCAAGCGGTTCGACCTCAAATCGTTCGAGTATGGACCCCGCAAGGTTGCAATCTGGTCGCGCGTGCCCACACGTCAATGGGTGGAGGGAACCACTCTCTATATGGCCTCTTCGCCAGGCGATTATATGGAGTGGATCTGGGAAATTCCGATTCGGCCAGGTATAAGCAGCATCGGGTATATCTCTCCTGGGTCGAATGTGAAGGCACAACGCTCAATGGGACTCGACACTCAGGAGATCTTCATGCGTCAGTGCGGGAGTTTCCCACACTTGCGAAGCCTCCTAGACCAGGCTCCGATACCTGAGGTTGCGACGACATCGTTTCTTTGTCGCACTTACAAAGGAGTCTGCGGAACTAACTGGGTCATCATCGGGGAAGCTGCATCTCAGTCCGATCCAGTCACCGGAAACGGTGTGACGGCCGCTCTGCGACATGCGGAAGAAGCGACTGCACTCATTCGCCGTTATCGGCATTGCGGCACCATATCGTCTAAGGCACGCGCACTTTACAATCTTCGCGTCACAGCAGTTGGCTGTTTCTTCAACAGCCTGATCGAAAAGC
This sequence comes from Acidobacteriota bacterium, assembly GCA_021813745.1. Taxonomy (GTDB): domain Bacteria; phylum Acidobacteriota; class Terriglobia; order Terriglobales; family Acidobacteriaceae; genus Telmatobacter. Next base: position 81,595 of record JAKAJO010000006.1, on the reverse strand, counting down.
TCTTTTATCAACCGGTATTGCGTGACCGGCTGGGACTGTTTGGCACAGCACGAATCTACACAGTCCCGGCGTGGCTGATGAACCTCTTCTACACACGCCTCCGTCCTGGTCGCTCTCTCTTGAGGACGTTGATCATTTGTTCGCTGATGACTGCGGTGCGGGCGATGACGTGGGGCGCACACCAACTCGGTGCGGCATTCTTTGAAATGAGCCGATCGCGCCAACAAGCCCATCCAGTGGAGGGACAGGCCTATGCGATGTAACTCGCGAGGCAAGGGTGAATCAATTCTGTTCATTCACGGCATGCCAACGAATGGGTGTCTTTGGGATGATGTGGTACGCAACCTCGCGCCTCATTTTCGATGCTTCGTCGTCGATCTACCTGGCATGGGCAGAACGCCATTCATGCCCTACAGCCCCGCCTACTTCGCGCAGGTTGCAGCACAGATTGAACAAGTGCGGGTACGCAATCACGTGCGGCGCTGGCATGTTGTCGGACATGATGGCGGCTGCGCAGTCGCGATCCATTACGCGCACCTGTTTCCACAGCGTATCAATTGCATGGCGCTGCTTTCACCCGCACTTTTCCCCGATCTAAAGCCGTTCTTTCTTCTCGAGTGGTTACGCAAGCCTGTTGTTGGCGAAATTACCGCACCGTTGGTCCATACTCTTTTTTGGAAAGTTGCCATGCGCCGATCCGTCCCTCGCGCTAGGCAAAGGAGTAAGTTCCACGAGACTTTTGCGGGCCTGACGGGCCCCTGGAGGCTCATGCGTCTGGTGCGGTGGGGTAAGCCGGAAATTCTCTTCCGGGACTGCCCTTCGATCCTTCAGAGCCTCACTCGGCCAACGTTGGTAATCCACGCCTCTCGAGACATCCTACCGAGTTCGTTCGCACATCGCGCCGCAGCTATGATCAGCAACTCGGAATTGATCGAAATGGATTCGGGGCACTTCCTCCCCATCGAGCGATCCACTGACATTGCAGTGACACTGCTCTCGTACTTTAGATCACGCGGAATAAAAAGGATGGTTAACTCGCCTATCAACACCTTGCTTGCTTCGACGACTCGTATTGACACTACCGGTTTGACCCCGGTCAACGCGTCACAGTCCAACTCCGACCTAGATCGCGATATTAAGGCGGAGCCAGTTGAGAGCATTTCCAGTCCACCGACATTGATTCACGTCATTGCAAATTTGCCATCATTCTTCGACGGAAGTACATCTGGACATTCGACTATCACGTACACAAACACTTTGAGGAGGTCTGCAATCAATGCCGCACATAGCCCTGCCGGACAGCCAGCCCGGAATTCGCGGTGCGATGGCATTTCGCCCAGAAACGGCAAAGCCGCTGAACGAACTTGTTGAGGTTTTGTTGCGATCCCCAAATAGCCTCACGCCAGGTGAACGCGAACTAATCGCCACTTATGTGTCGTATCTGAATGACTGCCATTACTGCCAGTCCATTCACGGCGCGATCGCAGCAGCACACCTGGATGGCGATGAAGAGCTTGTCCGACGGGTCAAGGCGGATTTTCAATACGCCGACATTTCAGACAAACTGAAGGCTCTGCTCGTGATTGCAAGCAAAGTGCAACGTGGAGGCAAGCAGGTCACGGTGGAGGACGTGGCGAGTGCGCGAAGCGCTGGTGCAACGGACATCGAGATCCATGATACCGTTCTGATTGCCGCAGCCTTTTGCATGTACAACCGCTATGTGGACGGACTAGCAACAGTGCAACCACAGGATGAAGACATGTATCGGCAGCGCGGCAAGATGGTGGCGCGTGACGGTTACGTAAGTGTGAGCAAGACGTATCTGCCCGTTCAGCCGACGGCACGCTGAGGAGAATACTATGGCACATATCGCACTTCCTGAGGGCCTGCCCGGCATCAGCAGTGGATTTGCATTTCGTCCGGAGACGGCGAAACCGATGCGCGAACTAGCCCATGTTCTGCTGCACGAACCGAACAGTCTGACGCCTGGCGAGCGCGAATTAATTGCCACGTATGTCTCCTCACAAAATAACTGCTACTTTTGTCAGACCAGCCACGGCGCTGCCGCCGCCTGCCATTTAGGAGATGAGGACGTGGTGAGACGCGTGAAGCTTGACTTCACAAACGCGCCTATTTCATCCAAGCTGAAAGCTCTGCTGGCAATCGCAGGAAAGGTGCAGCGCGACGGTAAGCTCGTAACCGCCGAGGATGTTAAACGGGCACGAGACGAAGGTGCTTCCGACATCGAGATTCACGATACAGTACTAATCGCAGCAGCCTTTTGCATGTACAACCGCTATGTGGATGGCTTGGATACATGGCAACCGCACAACGACGGGATGTACACCAAGATGGGACGGCACCTTGCAGAGAAGGGCTATTTGAAATCCTCGCAAGAATAATCTCATCCAGATCCTTTATCGGTTTGGAGGCAGTCATCTCATGCTCCATTTTAGTTAGAGCATCTTTGCACGTATGCCCTATCTGAATTCTGCCAACACTCAACCCATCAGTTGAGCATCACCCCCATCGAACGATGCAAGACAGCTAAACATTCTTGCAAATAATGTTTCCCCGAGCGTTCCGCCGCACAACCTTCCCCTGAATGTGGGTGGATTCCTGCTCCTGGTGTTCCCCGCCAGTACTTTTTACTTCACGGAGAGCGATCGACGATGCGGCATGTTCTCACGCGCCTCTGCACACTAGCTTTGTCTTTCGGGGTTGGGGTTGTATGCAGCTATGCTCAGGTGCCGGTTGGCAGCCTGAATGGAATCGTTCACGACTCAAAGCATGCGGCGATCGTTGGTGCGCGAATTATTGCGACTCACATCACACAGGGTGTATCCCGAACCACGATTTCTAATAGCACCGGGCTGTACAGCATGACCGCACTATCTGTGGGGACCTACACGGTTCGCATCGAGGCACCTGGGTTTGCCGTGGCAGAATTCACAGATGTAGTGATTGAGGCAGGCAAGAACCAGACGATAGATGCGGATCTCAAAGTTGCCGGCGGCGGCAGCACCGTTGAGGTAAACGCGTCCATGGAAGCTGTGGATGAAACCCAGTCGATGATCCAAGGTGAGATCACATCGAAGACGATCGAAAGCATTCCGCTGAATGGCCGAAACTTTCTCGAGCTCGCATACCTTGTTCCTGGCAACCGGCCCGCACCAACTTTTGATCCGACAAAGACTAACACACTGGAAGTGAGTTCAGCTGGAGGTTTTGGGCGCGGCGGCAATATCACAGTCGACGGCGGTGACAATAACGATGAAGTGGTTGGCGGTACGCTAGCCAACTTTCCCGAAGACTCAATCCGCGAGTTCCAGATTGCAACGGGACGGTTCACCGCCGAAGTGGGGCGCTCCGGCAACAGCATTGTGAACATCGTCACAAAGTCAGGGAGCAATGATTTCCATGGGTCGCTGTTCCTATTCGAGCGTAACCGCAATCTGCAGGGTCTGCCAGCCACCTTCGACCGCAGCCTTCCGACACCTCCATTCGATCGTGAGCAGTTTGGAGCCTCCGCCGGCGGGCCTCTTCGCAAAGACAGAGCGTGGTGGTTTTCATCCTTTGAATATCGTGATCAGAATGCCGCCCTTCAGACGGGTACGCGTGACTTCAGCAATGACACCATCCTGAACACTTCCGCCCCAGCACCGCTCCGCGATGCATTGTGGTCGACGCGCGTGGACGCTCAACTTTCACGAAACAACAGCCTGATGGGGCGGTACTCGTTCAACCGCTCCACAGATACCGGCGAGGCGACTCCTTCGCAACAGACGCCAGCATTCACGGCGGCGGAACGGCAGAATTCGTTGAACCGCTTCAACTCAGCTGTGCTGGGGCTTACAACTGTACTGGGTCCGACTCGAGTCAACGTTCTCACTCTTCACTTCGACAACTTCTACAGCAATATTCCGCAGTTTGCGCAGGATGCACCGACCACAAACCCGCAGCTGAACCTTACAAACGAACTGATTTTTCCCGATCTTGCCGATGGCGCAAATTTCAACCTGCCGCAAGGAACGCATTTGAATCGCTTCCAAGTCCGCAATGCCTACGGGTGGACGGTAGGCAAGCAGACGCTGCACATAGGTGGGGAGTTCCAGCACTACACCGCTAACGGTGAGATCAATGTGTTCGGTTCGGGCACGGTCATTCTGACGTCGGACTTTGGATTTGCGGATTTGAACGGCGACGGACAGATTAACGATCTGGATATTCCCGTAGCTGTCGGTCTCAAGAGCAGTGCGCCGGTAACCCCCGTTCCCATTCCCACTGTTTTCGATAGCTACTTGGCAGGATATGCACAAGACGACTGGCGCTCGACACCACGATTGACGCTGAATCTCGGTCTCCGCTGGGAGTACGACTCCAACCTGACGGGCAATTCGAGTGCGCACGGCCCATGCCCCAGTCTCACGACTCAGCCCTCGCAGCCGTGCACATGGATGGCGAACGTCATCAACCTGAAAAAGACTCCAGACCTGAAGGACTTTGGTCCGCGTGTAGGCTTCGTCTTCGATCCCATTGGGAAAGGCACCACGGTGCTGCGTGGCGGCTATGGAATCTACTACGACAGAATCATCCTGGAAGCTGGCGCTGAGGATCTCGTACAGAATGATCGAGCTCTAACGGTGACGCAGTATGCGGGGTCTGAGTGTACTTCGCCATTCGTGCCGGGTGGTCCAAGCCTAGGCGCGTGCTTTGCGCCAGGTGGGAGCTTTGCACCGGGGTCGCCGACGATTGCCAATGCGTTTAGTGGTCCTCATCAGGTAGGCGGAGTTGGGATACTGGCGATGGGACCGAATGCGCATCATCCGCTCATGCAGCAGTTTTCGCTCGGAATGCAGCAACAAGTCACCAACAACTGGCTCATCTCCGCCGATGGGCTACACGTCTTTGCGTATCGGCAGCTGATTGGGCACCTGCTGCGCAGCACAGACTCCACTTCTCCGTACATCTCATGCCCAGGAAACAACGTGCCATGCACAATGACTGATCCGCTGACTGGTATCTCAGACAACATTACGCTAATTCAGTCGCAGGCGAAGTCCTGGTACGACGGGTTGATCGTGAGTGTTGCGCATCGCCAGGCGAAGCTGGGCCCGATCGGCTACACCTACAACATCGGCTACACCCTCTCAAAAACATTTGACTATTCCGACGATGACCAACTTACAAATGGTAATGCCGACGAGCAAGTCGATCTGGTCGAAGGCATCGACAACCTACGTCTCGAGAAGGGATACGCAGTTACCGACGAGCGGCACCGTTTGACGGTCTACGGCGATGCGCAACTGCCATGGCGCTTCATCCTGTCTCCGCTCTACACATTTGGGTCTGGCGTACCAGCGGATACGTTCCTGCCCGGTACGGCGATCAATGGCGCAAGCGGCTCACGCCTGCCCCTCCTGCCGCGCAATGCGCTGGCGCGCGAAGTGAAGAACAGCGATCGACTAAATGCTGTGATTGACCGCTGGAATGCTTTGCCGCCGTGCCCAGGACCATTCCCATGCCTTGCCGGAGGGACTCTTCAGCACGTGCCGTCGGGCATCAATTTCACCAGTCCGTTCAGCTCACTCGATATGCGCTTACGCAAGGATATGAGTCTTGGCGAACGCGTGACATTGAGCCTGATAGGCGAAGGATTCAACATGCTGAATCAAACAAACATTCGTGGAACCACAAACACAAATTTCTCCGGTCGCAACATATCGATCGGACCCTATCAGTCCGCGCAGAACGGCCAACCTGCTCAGACTGTACAAACTAACTTTTACTCAGCGGTCAGCACAGCGGGTGGATTCTTTGGCTCCGGCGGCCCGCGTGCATTTCAATTCGCAACAAGAATCGAGTTCTGACACATGGATCCCAGATCGATGTCTGACGTTCCGGGGATGCAAACACGCGGAATGCTGCGAGCGGTGCCGTCTTCGAAGAATCTGCCACTAATGAATGAGCAATCAGCATCCTCAGAGGTTCTGGCTCAGTTCACGAGGTACCGCGAGCGCTTTGGAAGGGCCGATATTCCTGGGATTGTACTGTGCTTTGCCACGAACTTGGGACTCCTTACAGGGATGATGGAGATTGCGGAGACTCTGCTCTTCGGCGAGAGCCTATTGAGTCGGAAACATAAGGAAATGATTGCCACCTTTGTTTCGCACCGGAACACATGTCCCTACTGCGCCGATAGCCACGCCGCTTTGCTGGGTGCGCAGGGATGCTCTGCCGAAGTGATCTGCTCTCTGCGGGTCGGCGATTTCAACGTCAAAGCGTTGACCACCGCTGAGGTCGCGCTGCTGAGGTTTGCCGGAAAAGTAAACGCCAACTCGCCCCCCATTACACGCGCGGACGTAGATGCAACTATGCAAGCCGGCTGGACAGAGGAACAGGTGGCCGAGAGCGTGCATATCGCCGCACTCTTCTCTGCTTTTAATCGCATCGCAAACGGCTTTGGACTTCACTCTCCTTACTCACAGGACACTGGAGAAGAACCATGAGTGAATCTCTGAATCCACGGCGCCCAAAGCGTGGAACATGGACCCCCCGGCCCGAGACCCTCGCTCTTCTTCGTGTCTCCGGCAATGCCATCAATGGCGTAGGCGAGAATGCGCCGCGAAGGCCTTCTCCATTCTTTTGGCATCCTCCTGACCAGCATCCGTGGGGCGATCTACAGCTCTTGGCGCGCAAGAACTCGCGCAAATGTCCTGGATCGATGGAGGCATTTCAGGGTGCTTATACCTATCCTGAACTGATCTCCGTCGCAGAAGACCACAATGACTCTTCGCCGCGTGAGCTCGCTGAAGCCGTTAAACACTTCGCTCTTTCCCACGAAACAGATGACATTGGAATCGCCGCTATGGACCCATTGTATGTCTTTGATGGCTACACTATCGAGCATCCGTGGGTGATTGTCCTGGCTCTCGCACACAACTACGAGCGTCTGCGCCAAGTGCCTTCCGATGAATCCAACGGCGTCGGAGTTTGCGATGTGGGTGATCAATACGCAAGAGGTACTAGGTCGTCGTATGCCGTGGCCAATTGGATTCGTTCGCAAGGCTATAACGCCGATCCGTATCCAGGTCCAATGGCCAGTGCGCTCCTACTCATTTCCCCCGCAATTGCCGCCGGACTTGGGGAACTTGGTAAGCACGGCTCACTGATTAGCCCGCGCTTCGGCGCAGGCGTTCGACTGGCAGGAGTAACTACGGACATGCCGCTTACTCCGACTGCTCCCATTCACTTCGGCGCCGATGAATTCTGCGCACATTGTCAGGTTTGTACGCATGCTTGTCCTCCCGGCGCTATCACGCCAAAAAAGCAAATCGTACGTGGTGTCGAGCGATGGTACGTGAATTTTGACAAATGCATACCCTACTTTGTCGAGGCTGCGACGTGCGGTATTTGCATCGCCGAGTGCCCCTGGACGCGCCCAACAGTGCGTCCGAAACTTCTTGAGAAGTTGGCTCGGAGATCGGGCACGGAATGAACACCCCAGTCCACCATTCAGACGACGAGAAGACGATTCGCTATCCTGGGTGGGGCGTACTGGGCGCTGCATTTACAGGCGTTATGGTGAGCTTTGCTCCCATCGTTCCGTACACGTTCAGCTTGTTCCTCGATCCTTTGCATGCTGCCTTCGGTTGGAAACGCGAGGCCATGGGCGGGGCGTTCGCGCTAGCTGCAATTACTGTCGCACTGGTATCGCCGCTGCTAGGGCTCTTACTCGATCGCTTCCCACCGCGCCGAATTATCCTTCCAGGAATACTCACTTTCGCAATAGCACTGGGCATGCTGAGCCGCCTGACGCCGCATATCGCCCAGTTCTATCTCATGTTCTTTGTAATGGGTCTGGTTGCCAACGCTACCGCGCAGTTCGCATATACGCGCACGATTCTGACATGGTTTATAACCCGCAGAGGAATGGCACTGGCATTGTTGCTCACTGGCAGTGGTGTCGGTTCTATCCTGATTCCGCCGCTCACCGAGTGGATGATTCAGCATCATGGATGGCGCAGCGGATTTCTTCTTTTGAGCGGCATTGCAATTCTAGGCTTCCCACTCACCGCATGGCTTGTACGCAACCGCCCCGAAGCTGCAACCGTTGGTTCTGAATACCGCCTCGACAGCGGTACAACAGTCTCCGCAGCTTTGCGTACTGCAGCATTCTGGATTCTTGCGTTGATCACAATCTTATCTGCGTTTAGCGAAAACGGTCTTGTGACCAATCTCGCCTCCATCCTGACCCAACATGGCGTTCTTGCAACGACTGCCGCCCTCGCGTTGTCGGTCCGAGGAGGAGCAGGGATCGTCGGCCGACTCAGCATCGGATTTGCCATTGATCGGATCTCGCCAGAGCGCATTCAAACATTTGTTCTTGCCCTTGCCGCAGCAGGAACCCTGGTGCTTGCCTATGCCGGCGGCACTTGGGCTGCTCTACTGGGTGCTGCAATCCTCGGTGCCGGATTGGGCAGCGAAGCAGATGTTGGACCCTATCTGCTCGCTCGCTACTTTGGTCGACGACATTTCTCAGTGCTTTATGGTCTCACTTGGACCGCATACGCAATCGGTGGTGCCACTGGGCCCCTTTGGATTGGGCACCTGTACGATCGCGTCGGAGCTTATCAGGCTCGATTCGTCGTCTATCTCGCCGCAATCGCATTTGCCGCAGTAGCTCTCAGCTTCTTGCTGTACCTCAGGAATGAGAGCGCAGAAACTGCACGCGAATCGCACTCCCCTACAGACATGCCCTGCGAAGGCTAGTCATCATGGCGTGGCCGAAACACAAGGAAGATACTTCATAAATGAGGACTTTTGCATTCATGAATTGCATAAACCTCGCACGATTCAGACTTTCATGCCACCTTACAGCACTGTCCATACGCGACAGCCCGTTTCCCGGCGCCACTCCATCGGAGCACGCTTACGCGCGACGAAGACATTACTCGCATGAGAATCGCTCAACTGTGCCTGGCATGGCTTGATTAAGCTCGCAGGCTCATTACTGCGTTCTCGCTCCCACGCGTCTGACGGTGCAGGTCCGTTCAACACCACGCAGAATTGTCACACTTACTTCAATATCGCTTCTGCTTGTGCTCTCATCGATCTGATCAGGTAGAAGAGCATACGATTGATTGCATTCTCTCTCACATTCTCTGCTACTCTCGAACCATTACGGAGAGTCTTCTTTTTGCTCACATCCTATTGCTCACTCATTGGAGTGGTGATTGCCATTGTCCGCAGTGGGAACGACCATTCTGCCCACTTGCAGTTTGCGTCGATTGATCTGCCAAAAGAAGACGGGCACAAGGATGAGCACGTGAATTGTCGAGGTAACCATTCCCCCGACGATGGGTGCGGCGATTGGCTTCATGACGTCAGAACCTATACCCGTCTCCCACAAGATGGGCGCCAGGCTCAGGATCACTGCGGTTACTGTCATCAGTTTGGGCCGCAAGCGCTGAACAGCGCCATCGATCACGGCCTCTTCCAGGTCTCCTTCCGTCATTGGCTTCCCCGAGAGAATTCGAGTCTGGAGTGCTTCGTGAAGGTAGACCACCATGACGACTCCCGTTTCAACCGCGATGCCAAAGAGAGCGATATAGCCAACCCAGACTGCAACACTGAAGTTGTAACCAAGGATCCACTGGAGCAAGAGCCCCCCAGACATGGCATAGAGCGTAGGAAATATAAGGACTGAGGCTTCACGAGCGGATTTAAAGACCAGATAAAGTAGAAGGAAAATGATGAAGAAAACAATCGGGAGAATTATAGCGAGTCTTTGCTTGGCTCGCTGCTCAAACTCATACTCTCCTGCCCAATGCCAGGTGTAGCCCGAGGGCAGAGCAAGCTTCTCGCGCAAGACTCTTTGCGCTTGGTTGACAAATTCTCCATAGTCGCTGCTCTTGAGATTCAGATAGATATACCCCGTGAGAGCCCCTCCCTCGTCACGAATCATGGCTGGCCCACGAGAATAGTAGACGCGTGCCACCTCGCCGATGGGAATTGATGCGCCAGTTGGTGCGGGAATGAGAGCCTGCGAAATCGAAGAGCGATCCTGACGGAAGTCGCGATTGTAGCGCACCGCGATTGGAAAGCGCTGACGGCCCTCTATATTCTCAGCAATATTAGTGCCTCCGATTTCGGATGTGATGACACGTTGCACGTCGGCGACTGTCAAGCCGTAGCGCGCCGCAACTTCCCGGTCGACATCCACATTGAGATAAAAGCCCTGTGAGACACGCTCGGCAAAGACTGCACTCGTCTGGGGCATTGAAGTCAGGAGCTGCTGCATCTGTGCTCCACTCTCCTGAATCCGATCTAGGTCTCCGCCCTGAATTTTGATGCCGAGTGGTGTTTTGATTCCAGTCATCTCCATGTCAAGGCGGTTCTCAACGGGCATCGTCCAGGTGTTAGTAAGACCGGGAAATTGCAGCTTCATATCCATCTGCTGGATAAGCTTTTCATAGGTCATGCCCGATCTCCACTGGCGGCGAGGCTTGAGCATGATGGTGGTGTCGAACATATCGAGTGGGGCGTTGTCCGTCGCGCTATCAGTTCGGCCGACCGTCCCAAAGACAGTTGCGACTTCAGGGAAGGAGCGAATGATGTGGTCTTGTTCTTGCATAAGAGCGACGGCCTGCGTAATCGAGATTCCAGGTAGTGCACTCGGCATGTATAGTGCGGAACCTTCGTAGAGCGCAGGCATGAATTGGCTACCCAAACGAAGATAGAGTGGTACCGTGATGGCGAGAAATGTCAGATTCAACGCGATGACCATCTTCCAGTGATGCAAAGACCAACGCAACACAGGAAGATAAATTGCCTGCGTCATCCGTGTGACAGGATTCTTTGACTCTGGGCGCAGCCTGCCGCGTAGAAAGAATGGCATGAGCGCCGGTACCAGAGTGATGGAAAGCAAGGAGGAGCATATCAGCGCGAGCGTCTTGGTCCAGGCAAGTGGACGGAACATGCGGCCTTCCTGTGCTTCGAGAAGAAATACGGGAAGGAACGAGACAACGATAATGATGAGTGAAAAGAAAAGAGCAGGCCCCACCTGCTGAGCTGATTTAATGAGGATGGTCCTGCGATCGTCTGCGCTGAGCTCGTCGGCCCGGACCGCTAGATGACGGTAACCGTTCTCAACGATAACAATGGCAGCGTCAATCAGGACTCCAATCGCAAGGGCAAGACCTCCAAGCGACATAATGTTGGAGCTTACATGAAGAAAATACATAGGAATGAACGCGGCTAGTACGGCAATGGGTACAGTAATGATAGGCACCAGCGCCGATCGGAAGTGAAATAGAAAGACAATGCTGACGAAGCTGACGATGATCGCTTCGAGAATCAGATCGCGCTTCAATGTATGGACGGACTGATCAATTAACCAGGATCGATCATATCCGGTAGCAATTTCGACGCCGGCTGGCAACGAGGGCGCAATCTCGCGCAGCCTGGCTTTGACGCCATTGATTACATCGAGCGCGTTCATGCCATAGCGCATGACGACGATGCCTCCAACGGTCTCACCTTCACCCTGCCAGTCGGCAGCACCGCGTCGGACATCCGGACCGAAGGTGACAGTTCCAAGATCTTTCACCAGCACAGGTGTGCCATCTTTTGTGGAAACTGGAACGCTTTGTAGATCAGCGAGCGTCTTGAAATAGCCGAGGCCCCGAATCATGTATTCGGCCCCGCCCATTTCGAGGACGTCACCTCCAACTTCATTGGTGCTTTCGCGGACCCGCTGCGTCACTGTAACAGCAGAAATGCCGTAAGAGAAAAGTTTGGCTGGGTCGAGATTTACCTGGTATTGCCGAACAAACCCGCCAATGCTGGCTACTTCTGCGACACCCGGTACCGTTTCCAACTGGTAGCGCAGATACCAGTCTTGAAGTGCGCGCAAATCGGCAAGACTGTGCGTATGCGTGCGGTCTATGATGGCATATTCGTAGACCCATCCCGCTCCCGTTGCATCGGGGCCGATGGCTGGATGAACGTCTGCGGGCAGCTTGCCAGCGATTTGTTGCAGGTACTCAAGGACACGCGAACGTGCCCAGTAGAGATCTGTACCATCTTTAAAGACGACGAACACGTAAGAGTCACCGAACATCGTTTGTGCACGAACACTCTTGACTCGCGGCCCGGAAAGCAACGCGGTCACAATCGGATACGTCACCTGATCCTCTATCAGATTGGGCGGCTCACCTACCCACTGTGTGTGAATAATCACCTGTACATCACTGATATCAGGCAGCGCATCGAGTGGTACATGATTGAAAGACCATACCCCCGCTGTGACTAGCAACAAAGTCGCAGAAAGAACAAGAAATGGATTACGCGCACACCAGGCAATGATTCTTGCAATCATTCCATGCCCCCCGTCACGTCAACGCTCAATTGCATTCTTGCCACTGCCCGCGCGCCATGCATTACGTTCACAGTTGCCTGCCATGTTCCGCCGGATGGCAACTGGAGTCGCCCCTGATAACTTCCATTTCCTCCTTCAGTCAGCTTGGCACTTACATGCTCTGCGCCCATGCCCATGGCGGGCATGGCAGGCATCACGAAGACGGCCGTCACCTGAACCCCCGTCACCGGCTTTCCGTCTGGGCCTGTGAGCCGCACAATCAAAGTATTCTCGCCCTTTCGGAGCGGGTCTGGTTGCGTTTGCAGATCAATCCGTATCTTTGCTGTTGGAGGATTGCTCGCGCTTTCCGTCTGCAGCTGAGGTGGCGTGAAGCCATTCAGGGACGCTTGAAGCTGCGCCTCTGAATCTACAAGAAAGTTGGCGGAGCTCACCACTCGCTCTCCCAGTTTCAAGCCGCTTAGAACGACGACAGAATCATCAATTTGGGGACCGACCAGGATCGTGCGAGGCTCTAAATAACCCTGTCCATGGTCAATGAATGCGATGGCCTTTTGTCCGGTTTGAAGCACGGCCGACGCCGGAATGACCAGATGCTGCCCCAGCGGCACGTAAATATGGACGTTGACGTACATACCGGGCTTGAGCGACACACCCTGATTGCGAAAGGCAAGACGCACACGCACCGTTCGTGTGGTGACGTCCACCTGTGGAAGGATCTGATCGATGTGGCCGCTGAATGTGCGCCCAGGATAGGCGTCGACAGTGACTTGCGCAGGATCGCCAGGACGTAACCGTCCCACAGCATCTTGAAATACGTTCGCGTAAACCCAGATCGTGGACAGATCGGCAATCGTGTAAAGCCTGGTGTCAGGTTGTACGTAAGCATTGGGCAGTGCATTGCGCTCTGTGATGTAACCAGCGACGGGAGAGTTAATGGCAATATTGCGTTGCGCCTTACCTGTCTTCTCCAGGTCGATGATTACCTGTCCAGGTATCCCAAACTGGCGCAAGCGCTCCTCGGCCGCCCGCAGCAGCCAGCCGCTTTCACGGACGGCCATATTGTCACCAGCTCCTGCCTCGTTTACTTCAGATGATTCGTTCTTCTGCGGCGATAATGATTTCTCATTCTGCAGTGCAAGGAGATACTCCTGCTCGCTGCTGACCACATCCGGGCTGTAAACAGTGAAAAGGCGATCGCCCTTCCGTACGTACTGATAAGTCGCGTTGGCATAGACGTCCTGAATCCAACCAGGGAAGTGCGTCTGCACATAGGCAAGCTTCTCTTCGTCAATGTCAACATTACCCGGAACGTCCAATTTGTCATTGACGTCTTTGAAAGTGACTTCCGCCGTTGTGACGCCGATCTCCTGCAGTCGTCGTGGCGTGAGCTGAATTGGCGCCAGTGGTGGATTACTTCCAGGCGCACTGGGTTCTGTGTCGGATGTGCCGCGAGCAGTGGAATCAGAAACTACGGCGGGTCCACGAGCAATCACTGGATCCTCTGAAGCGGCAGTATGAAGTTCCAGTCCGCGATGCGAGAGCACATAGGCAAGCATGGTGGCGAGCGTGATGCACACTGCCATCAACGTCACGAGAGCAACCTGATATTGACGTATCTTCACGGTTTCACCTCTGTCGCGGTTTGCTGCAATTGGCTGATCTCTGCACCTACAGCAAGTTCGAGATCTGCGAGACGAGAATCAAAATCCGCCATCGCTTGCGCCCATTCCAGTTCGACATCGATCACTTCCATCTGGCTATTCAGTAGATTCAGAAAGTCCGTCCTATCGTTCTCATAGGCCACGACACTGGACTGAAGCGTTGCCTCTGCCTGAGGGCGGAGCTGATCTTGATATAGGCGAGCGAACCTCTGCGCAGCCTTGGCCTGCGCCAGTGCTTCTCCGATTTGACCAAAGGCGGCAGTGCGCAACGCGTCACTCTCTGTTTCTTGCTCCACGGCGGCAGCGCTTGCCGCAGCAACTTCTGCGTTGTGCTTGCGTCGATTGAGCCAGGGAAGATTCATCGAGCCTTCAATCATGTAGCTGTTGCGCATGCTAACGTTCGGCGGCATCAGCGAATATCCACCGGATACTGTGAAGTCCGGCAAGTATGCCTTGTTCGCCAGAGCCTCTTGCTTGTGGCTGCGATCGGCCGCGTCTCGTGCAACTTCCAGGTCAGGCCGCGACTGAACTGCCACTTCTTCGAGTGTCTCCAACGCGGGCAATGGGAAAGTAGCTGAGAACTGCCCCTTGACTTGCAGGGAACACGCGGGATCGCGACCGAGAAGTGTGTTGAGGCGAGCCCGCGCAACTCCCGCGTCGCGATCGAAGCGAATCATGTGCTCGGCAAGCGCCGTCATTGCGAGTTGTGCCTTGAGAACGTCCTGTTGAGATACTTTGCCAACGGCATACTTGATGCGTGCCGCCTCAATAGCTTGTCGTGCAATCCCCACATGCCCCTCGTGAATCTTTGTTTCCTCATCGGCGAGCAAGAGATCGTTAAATGCTTTCCGCACGCGCACCTGCACCTCAAGACGAGTCTCCGCCAATTCGGCCTTTGCAACATCGACATCGGACTGCGCCACACTGGTGCGCAAGGCTCGCTTCCCTTTACCAGGAAAGGTCTGGCTCAGGCTGAACATGTTCTGTGCCTGGTTGAAGTCCCATGGTTGCCTGAGCGGAACTCCCCATCCGCGGTACATCGCCGATGGATCATCCAGCGTACCGGCGATTGGCAAATGGGCCTCCGCGACAGCGACACGCCGGGTTGCAATGGCAATCTGGGGATTCTGCTCCAAAGCAATCCGCTCGGCATCTCCCAGAGTCAGCACTAGGCCCGATGTCAATCCGCGGGAAGGAGCCTGAAGTAAATCCTCGAAGGCTTGCAAGTTAATCAATTGTTCCGGTGCCGGTGCCTGCGCCTGAACTCGGTACATGAAAGATCCGCAACTCACTGCAACAGCGAGCGCGATCGCTAGAGACTTCATCACTTCCTCCATCTATGCGTAGGAAACTACGAGCCTGCAAAAGCTTTCACGTGCGACAAAGCACGCAAGTCTGCAAGAACTCAGATTCAAATCGCAGGAGAAGAAGCTCTAGATACGGAGAATCGAAGAAGCGCCGGGGGAAGTATCAGGGGGGCGTGCTTCTACGGGGAGAGGCTTCGAGAGGCCGAACGCATCGACAGTGAAAAACCCTATGCATCGATCTAACAGATCGGGTGTGAGTCCATCCCGCAAGGAAAGAGGGCCTTCAGAAGGCGTCGCTGCTTCCTTACCATGCACGATACAGCAGGTGTCGCTTGCACCAAATTGCTGCATCGGACACCTCTCCGCCATGCTTCGGCAGCAAGAGGGCTGCGCATGAGCCCGCCGCGCCAGCCAACAAACTGATGCTGGAGACATGGCACAGAAGGCCGTGACGATCAGCATCAGATATGCGCCGCATTTGCTCATAGCAACAGGATAATGCAACATCTTTATTTTATTATCTCTAAATTCCTGGTCTTTTTCCTGTGCTTGTAATCACAAGTAATCGGTTGCGTTCGCGCGGATTTTGTTTCCGAACTGGATCATACGTTGTGTTCATTGGACCGGAAGGCAATTTCCGCTTCCGCCAGGCATTGCCAAGGCTCACCATAGCCTTTGGGGCGTGCAATTTCGGCACCTATCTGGCATGCCGCAGCCTCATTCACGTCACCTTGCACTCTGCAAAAATCTGAATTGGAGAACGAGGCTGCAAATCTTCAGCAGAAGTGGGACCGAGTGGTTGATCCTGTTTGCTTTTTATCCAGTCGTATCGGCTTCTTTACCGGTCAGAATAGATATCATCAACCCAGTCCAATGAGAACCTTAGAACGAACTGTGGACGATAAAGTGCTCGATGCTCAGAGAGCGACGCACGCATTTCCGGGTTGAGTGACGAGACGTGCAAGTGAAACCCACCGTCCACAATTATCGGGCGGCAAGTGATCCAGGCTTTGATGCTTCCAGACGAGAACGATGTGCCCAGAGTCCAAGTCCTGGATTCGAGATAAAAAAGATCTCTTCACCGTCCACCGTATTGTAGCCGTGGCGCAATCGAGTTGGGTCGTACTTCTTCATCATCTCAGTCAAGTCTCCATACGCGAATCCTACTCCTTCCACTTCCTCTTGAGTCAGCATTCCCGGACACCACGTGATTTGGAACCTCCCTTCAGACGACCCATGAATCAAATGTGCCGCCGCACTAAGCTCGTTTGCAAGGTCAGCATTCTCCTCAACCGCGCGCAGAGTGGCGGGCGTGCCTTTATACCCATATTTGCGAATCATCGTGTCGATCGTCTTATCCTCACCAAACTCTCGCACGCCCGGCGCAAGTACGATAAGCGCTCCACCATCGGCAAGCGCCATTCGAGTGCGGTAAACAGCTTTGTTCCCGAGCCAGGTTGAATGAAATTCGTGAGGATCCAGATACACCACAGCCTTACGGATCGGCTCCTCCACCATCTCAAAGTTGACCTTGAGGCTCAGCTCTGCAGCGCGGTGGAAACATTCGAGGTCGTCGCCAATGAAAAGTCCCTTGACTGCCAGCTCGCCGTTCATGCTTCGTCCGACTACGGTCAGCACATATACGATCGGCAAATGACGAAGAAAATGGTCCGAGGCGTAATTCAGAACTGAGCGAACAGGATTATCAGCCCGTCCCATGATTCGCTCCATTCCATAGACCGCCCCTAGATAGTGACTTCGATTGATCCCATCGCGGCCGCCTGTCCCCACAAGAATATTCTTGTTGTAATTTGCCATGCCGATAACTTCGTGCGGAACCACTTGACCGATCGAAAGAATAAGATCAAAGCCGCCCTGCGTCAGTAGTCGATTGACTTGCGCCGGCCATGAGAAATTCAACTTGCCTTCAGACTGTTCCCGGATAAATTCGGACGGCACCTCGCCAACGGTCTCAATATCAGTCCTCCAGTTGTGAACTCGGAAAAGACTCTGTGGCACATCACCAAACATGTCCGTAAGTTGCGAGGTTGACATGGCTGTGTGCGTACCCAAAGCGGGAAGCACGGCCTTGAGATTCTCTCCGTAGTACTTCCAAGCCATGTTCGTCAGAACCCCAGCTTGGGAGTGCGCCCGTGTCAGATCAGGAGGTACTGCCAAAACACGCTGCCGGGTACCAAGCTGCGTGAGACTAGTCAAAAACAATTCGTTCAGCTGCTTCAGGGAATACTCTGAATCAGCGCTGCCCACTGCGCAGTAGAGACTCATGCAATCAGATTACTCCTGCCCGCCTTGTCTTGACACGTTTTGGACAGCCATAAGCACAATCTTCAAGTCATTTGCCACTCTCGGTGCCACGGCTGCCGTAGTGGATTGGTAGGGCAAACGTCCAAAAGCTCTGCCTACTCGTAGCGCAACGCTTCAATGGGATCGAGGTTTGCTGCGCGAATGGCTGGAATCATTCCACTCACAAGCCCGGTCACAGCGAGAATGAGAGTTGCAACCACCACGGCAATCGGCGAGATGCGTAGATAGATGTCTGCTGCCTCCGCATGCAACGCCAATTCGCTGTAAAACGGAATGCGTCCCACGAGAATTGAGACAATATAAGCAAGAAAGATGCCGCAGAATCCACCTACGCCAGTAATCACAAAGGCCTCCGCCAGAAACTGGGTAAGGATGTGGCGCCGCTGGGCACCCAGGGCCTTCTCGACTCCGATCTCACGAGTTCGCTGCTGGACTGCAACCAGCATGATGTTCATCAATCCAATACCCGCAATGCCGAGTGTCAATGCACCTACCAGCGATAGCAGGACCTGCAGCGCCAGCGATAAAACTTCAAACTGGTGGAGCTGCGTCATCAGATTTGCAACATAGATTGCGTTGTGGTCCGTGGATCGAAAGTGATGCGCTGCGCCAAGAGTATCGCGGAGGCTCTGTTCGACCATCTGATAATTGCCTCGATAATTGAACCAGATGCCGTCAAGGTATTTTGTATCTTTAATATCACTCATCGTGCTGAAGGGAATATAAATCTGCCGATTGCGATCGCTGTCTTCTCCTTCCTGCATCTTCGGAGCCAGCACCCCGACAATTGTGAACAATACCCCATTCAAACGGACTGTCTGCCCCAGCGCCCATCCACCAGAGAACAATTTCGACTTCGATTCTGAACCGATAACGCACACATGGGCGCGCTGCTGCTCCTCCATGCCATTGAAGAAACGCCCTTGTTCGGTTGCAAGTTTCCAGATGTCCTGAAACGCGGGCACCACCCCATTCACGGTCCAGGTGTAGGTGTGCAAGTCATTCTGGACAGTGACATCCTTCCACACTGCTGGAGACAAGCGATCAATTCCAGGAACACTCGCGGAAATCCGATCCAGATCATCCTGGGTGAAGCGGACTTGCGCGCCCGCCTTCTCTCCGCCCGCCTGTTCGCTGGTACGGCCTGGAAACACTCCAATCACATTGGTACCCCACTGCGCAAAAATGGTTTCAATCGCACGGCCAAATCCTGCGCCGTAGGCCAAAAGCAGTACCACGGTCGCAATTCCCCATGCCATCCCGACCATCGTGATGGTGGTGCGTCGGCGATTGTAGACCATCGCCTCCCATGCCTGACCCCAAATGTCCTTGAACATGACGTCCTTCCCTACTCCCGGCGCAAGGCTTCTATCGGATCCAATTCCGCTGCCTTGCTGGCCGGATAGAGCCCGGCGACCACACCGCTCACAATCAAAGATCCCAGCGCAAGTGCCGCGGACCATGGAACGAGTCGCGGGGGATCCCATCCTGGCATCTTGTCTGTCAAAGCCATCTGCAGCACAGCCATAAAACCAGCCGACAAACCCACGCCAACCATGCCGCTGATCCCCGTTAGCAGCAAGCCTTCCCAAAAGAATTGCGAAAGGATGCTACGCCGTGTCGCCCCAAGGGCCTTCAAAAGTCCGATCTCACGGGTACGCTCGGTGACAGAGACGAGCATGATATTGATGATTCCAACAGCGCCAAGTCCAAGCGTAACAATCCCCACCCCACCGAGAAAGACATCCATCGCGGTGAAGATAGCACCCACCATCTTCATCTCTTGAATCGTATTCCACTCCTGGAATGCGTCCTTCATTGCGGGATCGAATCCATGACGCGCTGCTATGACACGATGTACCGCAGCCACTGCGGCCGTTGCATCCCCGGCTTTCGTGGGCTGATATTGGATGGACGTCAGCGCGTCTCGAGCAATATTTTCTCCTTTCAGCGGGAACAGTTCCTGCATGGTACTGACCGGAAGATAGACTTTTTGATCGTCGTAATCGTTGTCGCCACGGCTAATCTTCCCCACGGCTCCAATCACCGTAAACGCTGTCCCGTTGATCGTGATCGCTTCACCCTCTAGCGGACGGCCATTGAACAGCAACTGCGCTGCCTTGAATCCCAATACGGCGACCCGGCGGCGGTCTGCGACATCCGCGGCATCAATAAATCGGCCGCTGGCCATGGGAATGAACCGCACAACAGTGTAATTGGGCAGAACCCCGATCACGTGACTCGAAGTATTGGCCCATTGACTCACCTCATACAGGTCACTTCGACCAAGCTCCACTGTAACGGCGCGCAACTCGTGGAGATGACGAAGCACTGCGGCATCGCCCATGGTGAGTTGATAGGGCCGCATCCCCGTATGCTGGTTGGCAACCGCAGGAATCGTCCCGTTCCACATCATCACAAGATCATTGCCAAGTCGCATCAGGTTACGTCGCTGCCCGGAACGAAAGCCTTCTCCCAGCCCCACCAGTACCAGCAACGAACCCACACCCCAAGCGATCCCAAACATCGTCAGGAAGCTGCGCAGCTTATTCGCTGCAATCGCTCTGAAGACTTGTCCGAGAGTGTCAGCAAAACTTTGCATACGATTCAACGCTGAGCATGTCCCGAAAGTCCCAAACTGCAATCAGGGCTGGCGCTCAACCGACTGCAATCCGATACGTAAACGGCACGGGATGAGTTCCACAAGTCAAGGAAATTGGCCAAAACGCCATCGGGGCCTGCCAACTATTTGGCAGGCCCCGATGGATCCGGATGGACGATGGCTACTTCAACGAGTAAACAACCTTCAATTCCGCATCAACAAGATTCTGCGGAAGAGGCGCATAGGACAATGCGGAGGCCTCGCTCTCACCCGACTTGAGAATCCAGCTCAGCATGTCCTTGAGTACCGCGCGGTTCGCGGGCTTACCGGCCGTCTCAGGAATCAGAAGATAGGTAAAGCTCGATATCGGATAGGCTGTGGCACCGGGTGCGTTGGTAATTGACACCCGGAAATCAGCTGGCATCGACTTGATGCTTCCGGCCGCTTCCGTCACTCCGGCAATCGATGCCTTCACCCAGTTGCCGGCTGCATTGCGAATGCTTCCAAACTGGATGTTGTTCTGCAGCGCGTAGATTAACTCCACGTAGCCAATGGCGCCCGGCAGTTGGCGAACAAGTCCGGCCACGCCCTCATTGCCTTTGCCACCCACACCCACCGGCCAGTTGGGCGATGTGCCCTTCCCCGGACCCTCGGCCCAGGCCTTGCTCACCTTGCTCAAATAATCCGTCCATATAAAGCTGGTGCCAGAGCCATCCGATCTGTGCACCACAATGATTTTCTGACTTGGAAGATGAGCGCCGGGATTGTCCTTGGCGATGCGCGGATCATTCCAGTTTGTGATCTTGCCGATGTAAATATCCGCCAGCACGTCGGGACTGAAGCGGAGGTCTGTCACACCAGGAACGTTAAAAACTGGCACAACTGCACCCAATACCGTGGGAAGATGAATCAGTTTCACGTTGGACGCGGCAAGCATCGCATCAGTCATCGGCATATCCGAGGCACCAAAATCCACCAGGCCCTTCGTGACCTGCGCGATGCCGCCGCCGGACCCAATCGATGCATAATTCACCTCCACGCCTCGATGTGCGTTGCTATACTCGGTAAACCACTTGGAGTAGATCGGGTACGGGAATGTCGCGCCCGCACCCGTAAGTTTTTGGGCGTGCACAGCGCTAAGGGCCAGAACGAACAAGCCGACAGCGAACAAGGTCTTTTTCACGGATGTCTCCCTGCAAATTGATGATCAACTCTATTGTCAGGAAACTTTGTTACGGGCGTTTGAATGGAACTTGGATTTTATGCAGGATTTGCAACATATTTCTGACGCCCAATTGTTAAGCGCCAGCATTTTCCGGTTGGGGCTGTGTTTCGAGCTTGGACGCCGGCTGTGGAGCCACGGGCAATGTGAAATGGAAGGTTGCTCCAGAGCCAAGTTCGCTCCTCACCCAGACCCGCCCCCCGTGGGCTTCCACAATATGCTTCACGATTGCCAGTCCAAGCCCCGTCCCGCCTGATTCACGCGAACGCGCCTTGTCGACCCGATAAAAACGCTCAAAGATCCGTTCCAAGTGATCCGAGGCAATTCCTGAGCCAAAGTCCTGGACCCAGAATTCCACCCCGTCCGCTGAAGACCGCCCGCCCACGACAATGCGCTTCCCAGACCTGCCATACTTCACTGCATTCTCAATCAGATTTCCAAAGACCTGATTCATCGCATCGGGATCCGCCATCACAACAGTATCGGGAGCACCAGCCGAATCAAGTTCAATTCCAGAATCAACGACAATGCCTCCGAGGGACTCGATTGCATCCTTCACGAGGGCGCTCGCGCGGATCGGCTGAGCAGCCAGCTTGTAGTCCGGTCCTTCGACGCTGGCAAGAGCCAAGAGGTCTTCCGTGAGTCGGCTCATCCTGCTTGCATTCTTCTGGATAATGCCGAGAAATTCGCGCGTCGTCTCTGGATTCGGTCTTGGATCCTCAATCAGGGTTTCAACATAACCCTGGATTGAAGTGAGAGGTGTGCGCAGCTCGTGACTCACATTCGCAATAAAGTCCCGGCGTGACTTCTCCGCTGCCTCAATGCGCGTTACATCGTGCAAGACGGCCAGCGCACCGCCCGATGGCAGCGGAGCGGCATTCACTTCGAAGGTACGACCCGGCGAAAGCAAACTCGATCGACTGAGGCGCACTTCCCGACTTTCAATCGCACCCCGGACACAAGCAAGCAAGTCAGGGTCCCGGATCGCATGCACAAGCGGACGGCCGACGCGGATTTCCGTGCCTGCGATGCGTTGCATAACGGAATTTGACCATAGCACTTGCCCCTCAGCCGTCACCGCCACGACTCCTTCCTGCATGGAGTCCAACATCGTGGCCAGTTCGTGTCTGCGACTCTCAATCTCCGCGAAGTTACTCTCAAGCCGTTCAGCTGTCAGGTTCAGGGCCAATTCAGTGGCAGAGAGCTCGTCTTTACCTTGCGGACGCAGGCGCGCCGAAAACTCCCCTTGGGCAATACGACTGGCAAAGTCCACCACGCGCTGCAGTCGTCCTGTGACTCCCCCCGCCGCCCACGCCGCCAATGGAAGCGCCACCCCAAGTGCCAGAAGCCCCGACCACACGGCATCACGATCGAACCGGTGCAGGGTTTCCATCGGGGTGTTTTCCATGAAGTGACGAAGAATCAGCTCCATGGCAACTGTTTGAAATACAAGCAGCAGGACAAAAAGTCCCAACAGCTTCGAAAACACTTTGCGGGTCAAGAGAAACCGTCCCATCCGCGTCATCGCGGTGTATGCGCTCGTAAGTCGCGCAGCTACTCGCCCTTGGGGATCTCGAATCGGTAGCCAGCACCGCGCACGGTTTTCAAATAGCGCGGATTCTCCGCGTCTAACTCAATTTTCTCACGAATGCGGCGAACATAGACGTCGACAGAGCGCGGTGTAACAAAGCGTGCATCTCCCCAGACTGCATCCAGCAGATGATCACGGCTGAACACCCGACCGGGATGCCGCGCCAGATAATCGAGCAGCCTGAACTCAGTCGCCGTCGTCGTGGTCAGTGCGCCACGCACGCGAAGCTGCATCGCATTCGCATCGATCACGATTTCTTCAAAGCTGATGACCGCAGGAGTCGTTGGACGTTCAAAGCGACGAAGGACTGCTTTTACTCGAGCCACCAGTTCCCGCGTTGCAAATGGCTTTGTGATGTAATCATCTGCGCCTTGTTCAAGGCCGAGCACCCGGTCGTTTTCTCCAGCTCGCGCAGTCAGAAAAATAATCGGAACGGTCGAAAGTCCAACGTGCGAACGGAGCCTGCGGCACACATCCAACCCATCTCCTCCTGGCACCATGATGTCCAGCAGAAAAAGTGCGGGGGGCTGCCTCTCCGCATCTGGAATCAGACTGATCGGCGTGTGGAAAAGCCGCACTGTAAATCCAGCGGCCTCAAGATGATGCTGCACCAGCCGCGCAATGTCCGTCTCGTCTTCGAGTACAAAAATAGTCTGGCTCAACCCAAACATCCTCGCCCGGCGGCCATTCGCCTTCTATTCCACAGACCGCACAGGATCATCAACAGACTAATGCAACCAGGCAAATGGATTGCAAACGTTGTGTGAATTTGGAGAGCTGCTGCTTATTTCCGGATCAGTGCTTAACTCACTCTTTTTGCTTGACCGGTTCAGTGGACCTCTGCGAGACTCCGTAGGCGCCAGGGATAGCGGCCTGCAGCACATCGGCAATCACAGGATGATCGGTCCGGTGCCCTCTTAACTACTTCTGGACCGGCACAAACACACACCCACACAGATTCAGCTACGGGAGAAACCATGAAGAAGTATCTCGCAGAGTTGGTCGGAACCTTCATTCTGGTTCTATTCGGCTGCGGAACCGCAGTCGTTGCTGGCGACAAGGTAGGGATTGTCGGAATCGCCTTTGCTTTTGGCTTTGGGTTGATTGCTGCGGCCTACGGAATTGGCCCGATCTCTGGCTGCCACATTAATCCGGCTGTGAGCCTGGGAGTCTGGACCGCAGGCCGGATGTCAATCAAAGACATGTTTGGATATTGGATTGGACAGTTTCTCGGAGCCATCCTCGCAGCGTGGGTTCTTTCCGCTATCATCGGCGGTATCGCTGGCGGCTATAGCATCGCGGCAAGCGGCCTCGCACAAGACGGATGGGGGCCTGGATATCAGGGCGGATTCGATTTGAAATCAGCCATCCTATTTGAGTTCTTTGCCACCCTCATCTTTGTTCTTGTCATCTTGGGATCGACGCAGAAGAGCGCCCCAGCCGGTTTCGCCGGACTCGCGATCGGCATTACCCTTGTGGCCATTCATATCTTTGGAATTCACATCACAGGCGTGAGCGTAAATCCAGCACGCAGCCTGGGACCCGCGCTGTTTGTTGGCGGAAAGGCCTTGGACCAGGTCTGGCTGTTTCTCCTGATACCCAGCATTGCCGGCATCGCTGCAGGCCTTCTGTTTAGGCTAAAAGCTCTGGAAGCCGACCAAAGGCCGTGACTTGGACTTGGGCGGGGATCCTGCCCTCGAAGCTCGCAGGTTTCCTGTTCCATCCGCACTCCATTCTGCTGGGGGCAGTTCACGCCTCCAGCAAGATCCCAAGGGTGAGCACCACTTTTTCGCAGATTCCGTAGCCTCAACGAGCCCGCGCCGCGAAACGCAAACGAACATAATCCGCGATCCACCGTCTTTGCTCGTCGCAAAGAACAGGAAGAAGCATTTTCACGGTGTCATTCAAGACCCGTTGGCGCTTCTCCGTCGGAATCTCATCCAGGATTCCCAATCGAAAGGTGTTGAGCCAGCCGAACATACCTGCCTCCGGCAGCGGCGTCGGTCGCGGAAAATGCACCATCCGTTCGACTAAAAAGCCGTGTTTCGAAAGCTGCTCCTCATAGGCCCGCGCCGTTGGATAGTAATTCCGATCTCCTGCATCCCCGTCGATTCCGTAGCGCTCCAGAACAGCGGCGAACGCAACTCGTATGGCTGCAATGTTGCCGTGGCCACCCATCTCTGCCACAAAGCGCCCCCCGGGGCGAAGGACTCGGCGGACCTCTCGAAGCATCGCGTCCTGATCGCGTATCCAATGGAGCGCGGCATTGGAAAAAACAGCATCGAAGGTTGCATAGCCAAACGGCAGCGCCGTTGCATCTGCTTCTTCGACAATCAGGTTGCGTGAACGAGCCGCCTCAACCATCGCCGGAGAGCAATCAACTCCGATGACGGTGGCACCGGTTGCCTGCAAGCGCGCTGTAAAACGTCCATCCCCACAGCCGAGATCCAGCACGCGCTCATTCGGCAGCGGAGCAAGCCACTCCATCAGATCGGCCGCGAGATCTGGCACAAATCCACCGATCTGGCCGTATTGTTGGGCGTCCCATCTTTGCATCTGCGGCGACTCCGGCTTTCAGCTTCAGGCAGTCTCTTCGTATCCATTGAAGCAGTGCCGAATCAGAAAGTCATCCCATTCTCTCTATATCGACTGAACGGGCAGAAGCGTCAAATCGTCCACCAATCCCACTTCCTTCTGGACAAACGGTTCCCCGTAATGCACACCCGCCAGCAGCCCATAATGGCGCGCTTCGGCGAATGTTCGCTCCCGAATCTCCGCCTCGGGAACGAAGAGCGCGTTGCCGGTCGATTGCTGCGCATACTGCGAAACATAAGCCATCAGCGCGGCATGGCGCTGTTCGATAAAGGGAGAAATATCCACGACAAAGCTTGGCCGCACGTCGGCATAAAGGCTCGCATAAACAATCTTGAAAGGTCGATGCGGCGCTTGCCCCGTATCCACCTTCTGAAGACCTGAGACGAAGCAAGATTCATACCCAAGTTTTGCCGCGGTAGCGTGATCCGGATGGCGCGCCCGCCAATAAGGCAAAATCACAACACGCGGACGCAGTTCACGAACCACACGCGCAATCTTGACCCTGTTTTCGAAAGTGTTTTCAACTGCGCCGTCGGGAATATCCAGCGCTTCTCTCCAGCCAACTCCGAGGATGCGAGCCGCTTCCGCAGCCTCCCGGGCACGCTCCGCCGCGTTGCCGCGTGTGCCCGCCTCTCCCTGGGTAAGATCCAGAATTGCCGTCCGCAAACCACGGGCGGCCATCCGAATCAGCGTGCCGCCACAAGTCTGCTCCACATCGTCACGATGCGCTGCAATCGCTAGAACATCGATCGGAAGCTGAGTGGCGCTGTCCATGGGGATCAGTACACGGTGTTGTTATAGTCGGTAGTGCCATCCATGTACGCAACGTCATACGCTGTGCCCGTCACAGTCACGTACTGATTATTGATGGCGGAGCCGTCACGTGTGCTGTAGATATACACCTGACCACCTTGCGCCACGTACACCTTGTGCAACCCTTCCACGTCGGCAATGCCTGTCAGATCGCCAAGATACGGTTCGATCATGGTGACGCTGTTCGTCGAAGTATTGAACATCGTCAGGCATCCATAGGGCAGACCCTTCGCGAATCGCTCTCCGTTGTTGCACTTTGTCATGCCAATCCAAAGGGTATTGTCGTCAGCCAGCAGCATACGACTCACCCCGCCGGGTATACCGTCACTAATGGGAATCGGGCTGCCCGCCGTGTTATTCAACAAATTCAAAACCGTCAAGTTACCCGTAAACAACCCATCCGGCTGCAACTGCTGTCCAACCACATACATGGTGGATCCCGTCACGAAGGCATTGGTTGCGCCTCCAACGATGGGAATAAAAGAAAGCTGGCCCGTCTTCGGCAAAGTCCCCGATTGTTGCCCCACCTGGAAGATCAGCGGACTCGCAGAAAGCGGAGTCACCGAAGACGCAGTTCCGCCGCATTCGGGGCCGCAATTCAGAACGTACGCGGTTCCGCCGTCCGGAGAAAATACAGCCTTGATCGGCCGATCGAACGAAAGTGGCGCACCATAGTAGTTGCCCGTCGCATCCACATTATCGGGACTTTGAGCCTGAAGCAAACACCAGAGAGGCGCATTCTGTGGCTCGCAGTCAACGGCGGCCTTGGGCCAGTTACCCGGCCCGCCAGCATAGGTAATCGTCTGGGAAGCGGTCAGTTGCCGCAAGTAGTACACGTAGTTTGAGTTCTGAACGAACGCCATCGCTATCGTTCCGCCCGGATTCACACTCACGCGATAAACGCCTGGAAGACTCAGGTTTGCAGCCTGATTCGTCAGCCGATTTACCGCGGTCACCACGTGGGCTTGTTGACTCGCTGCAAAAACATAACTCTGACTGCGGGTCGCAAAGACGCTCGCTGATGCTCCCGTGAGTCCGGGAACCGAACCATTCGTGTTTTCCTGGCCGTAGTTGACATAAGTCAGACTTCCGTCACCTGAGCCATACACAGCACCCGTCTGCTCTTCGGGCATATTCTGAATGCTGATCGGCAGAGAGCCCGAATAGCCGCTAATCGAATATGTTTTATTGATATTGTCGTACGCGTAACGGATGTCGTAGTACGCGTCTACAAATTCCAGAGCGCCCCGCGCAAATGAACTGGGGTTTTGGACGGCAATCAACACCCGATGGAGCAGGCCACTCGGTGGCAAATTGCGGCCCGCGAAATAAGTTGTGGTGCCGCACCCTGCCAGAATTACGGCCACAGCCAAAGAACCTGCGGCGCTCAACCATAAACTTCTCTTCTTCAAAATCCCTTACCTCGACAGGGCGCACTCAACATTGCAGCGCCTTTAGGTGAACACCCGGACTCGCGATTGCAGGTTTCTTGGGACAGGTACGGACCCCGTACGCATCGCAATGGCTACA
The DNA here is from genome assembly GCA_021813745.1 of Acidobacteriota bacterium. Lineage (GTDB taxonomy): Bacteria > Acidobacteriota > Terriglobia > Terriglobales > Acidobacteriaceae > Telmatobacter. The sequence goes on along the minus strand of JAKAJO010000006.1, from coordinate 53,567 downwards.
CTCATTTAGACTCTCGAAGTATAACAAAGCTACCTGCTTTCACGGCGTCCCCCTTCCTCACCATGAATTGGGAAAACCTCCTCCCGGAGAATCAGACTTGAGTCCAGGCTCATCTTCTTTTCTGCGCCGGCACGGCGTTGATCCATGCTCCCAGCAAGCCATACAACCCCTTCGTCGATGCGATAGCATGTCAACAATGCCGCGTTTCAGTGAAATCCTCGCAAACCAGCCCCTCCTCGCCGATGGCGCAATGGGAACGGTGCTGTACTCCCGCGGAATCTTCATCCATCGCTGCTACGACGAACTGAATCTCTCTGATCCCGCGCTGATCACGGCCGTCCATGAGGAGTATCTGCAGGCCGGAGCGCAAATCCTGGAGTCGAACACCTTCGGCGCCAACCGATTACGACTGTCGCGACATGGACTGGGAGGCAAGGTAACCGAGATCAACGCCGCCGGTGTGCGCATAGCCCGCGAGGCGGCCGCCCATCTGAGGCCAAGGCTGACAGGCGACATCTGGGTGGCGGGTGCCGTGGGGCCCCTCGGCGTTCGATTGGAGCCACTTGGCAAGACCGGCCTGGACGAAGCCCGTGCTGCCTTTGCCGAACAAATGAAAGCATTGTCTGGGGCTGGAGCCGATTTTCTGATCGTTGAGACAATGCCCGCCCTTAACGAGGCACGCGAAGCTCTCCTCGCTGCACAAGAGACTGCTCCTCATCTGCCTATCCTGGTCATGGTTACCGTGGATGATGAAAGTAATTGTCTTGATGGATCGTCGCCGAAACACGCGGCGGCAATGTTGACGGAATGGGGCGCTGGAGCGATTGGAGTCAATTGCTCGACCGGGCCATCCGCGGTCCTTACCGCTGTGGAGGCCATGCGCGGTGCAACCCCTCTGCCAATTGCTGCCATGCCCAACGCCGGTCTGCCGCGGGAGGTCGACGGACGCAACATTTATTTCTGCTCGCCTGAGTACATGGCTAGCTTCGCTCGCAAAGCGATTGCCGCCGGCGTTCAGATTGTTGGCGGATGCTGTGGCACTACCCCCAACCACATTCGAGCAATGCGCAACGCAATGCGCGCCATCGAGGGTCAGGCACACGTCGTTGAGGGCAGCGTCAATCCAGAGCCTGATAAGGAAACTCCTCCAGGATCGCTCGGACAACGCTCCCGCCTTGGCTCCTTGATCGAGCAAGGCAGCTTCGTCACGCTGGTTGAGATTGTCCCCCCCAAAGGCATCGACTGCCACCGAGAAATCGAAGGCGCCCAGTTGCTCGCTCAGTTGGGCGTCCATGCGGTCAACGTACCTGACTCGCCACGCGCATCCGCGCGTATGAGTGCACAAAGCCTCTGCATCCAGATTCAGCAGAACACCGGCATCGAAACCGTGCTGCACTACACGTGCCGTGACCGCAATGTCTTATCCATCCAGTCGGACTTGCTTGGGGCTTCTTCGATCGGCCTGCGCAATATTCTCTGCCTGACCGGCGATCCGCCCAAGCTCGGTAATTATCCGGATGCTACGGCCGTCTTCGATGTGGATTCCATCGGCCTGGTTAACCTCGCGCGCCAATTGAACCATGGGCTCGATATCGGCTCGAACGCCATCGGCGCATCCACGAACTTCACCATTGGCGTCTCGGCCAATCCTGGCGCACCTGACATAGAACATGAGTTGCGTCGTTTCGCATTCAAGGTTGAAGCCGGCGCTGAGTATGCAATCACGCAGCCTGTGTTCGACCTGCGTCTGCTCGAGCAGTTCTTGAAGCGCATCGAGCAAAATCGCATTCCGGTCATCGCGGGCATCTGGCCCCTAACGAGTTTGCGAAACGCAGAATTCATGAAAAACGATCTGCGTGTCTCCATGCCAGAGGAGATAATGCTCCGCATGGCTCTTGCTGAAACACCAGAGGCCGCCCAAAGAGAAGGTATTCAGATTGCCCATGAGATGCTTCAATCCGTTCGCCCCCTCGTACAGGGCGTGCAGATCACCGCTCCGTTTGGACGCTATGCTGTCGCCGCTGAAGTGATTGCCAGCGTGTTGCCTTCCACCCAAAAGGCAAAGGAGTAAGCCCCATGCCCACTTTTGAAGAATCACTGAAAAAGCTTGAAAGCATTGTCGAACAAATGGAAAAGGGCGAGTTGGGACTCGAGGAGTCACTCAAACTCTTTGAGGAGGGTGTGAATCTGTCGACCGCCTGCAAGAAGGAGCTGGATGAAGCAGAAGGAAAGGTCCAGATCCTCATCAAGCAACGCGACGGATCCCTCTCATCTGAGCCGTTTCCAGTGGAAGATGAGCTTCGCCCCAGTTCTTGACGTTCACACGCTCCTCCCTCGAGGCGCAGGTCCCAACAGCAAAAGCGATGCTGCGGCCTATCCTATCCCAGCATCTGTGGCCGATGCGCAGTCCCATCAAAGTGCGGAGTCGTCTTGTACAGCTCAAATTTTCCTTGCTGGGCGGACGCCTCGGTACGCGCAAGCAAGTCTGCCACCTGCTTTGCGTCCATCGGACGAAAACTCCGGACCGCTTCCATCGCCTGATCCAGAATTGCTGGGCTGTCGATGCCTGTAATCTGCGTTGCGACCGGTAAATTCAGGCAATAATGCAGACACTCAATCGGCTTCACGGTTTTGCTGTCCAGAATGTAGTGATCGCCGAACGCCTTCATGCCTAGAGGGGCAATCCCCTCGCGCACCAGCACCGGGAGCACATCTTTCCCAAAGCTGCGGAAGTGTGCATCCATCACGTTCAGCGGCATCTGCACCGCATCAAAGTGAAAGTTCCTCTGCCGCGCCTCATCCAGCATGCGCAGATGCACATACGGATCCTTATGGCCCGTGAAGCCGATAAAGCGCACCTTGCCCGCCTTCTGCGCCTCCAGCATCGCCTCCATCGCGCCGCCCTCGGCAAAGATGCGGTCCGGATCCTCCAGACGAATCACCTCGTGGAACTGCATCAGATCCACATGGTCCGTCTGCAGTCGTTGGAGCGACTCATTGATCTGCTGTGCAGCCGCAGTCTTGGTTCGGCCATCGATCTTTGTCATCAGAAAAACCTTGTTCCGGTAGCCGCCCGCCAGCGCCTTGCCCATCCGAATTTCGCTCACACCGTCGTTGTAGTCCCAGCAGTTGTCCATGAACGTAATGCCGCGATCCACCGCTTGCCGGATCAGTTGAATCGCCTCCTGCTCACTCAGCGACGGCTTGCCAATGTGATAGCCACCCAAGCCAATCGCCGAAACCCGCTCGCCCGTCCGTCCGAGTGCGCGATACATCATCCCCGACTTATCCGTGCCCTCACCCTCTGCCTGCACGCTCTCCGTCAAAAACTGTGCCGCAGCCGCGGCACCCACCGCGCCCGTCGCCGACTTCAAAAAGTCACGCCTATCCATCGTTCCTCCCAACTCTCTTAAATCGAATTTGAAAAGCTCGCCTGCCACATTCCCTTGACGCCGCTCAGGGTTCTTTGTCCGAGGCATTCTTCCCACGTGGCCCATGTCCCCGGTCCTTTGCCAGTCGCGCCACTACGGCCTGCTCTCGCAGTACCTGCTTGAGCGGCCGTGCCGGCGTGCCAAAAAACACCGTCCCCGGCTTGTGCCCTTCGTTCGTCAGCGTCTTGCCGTTGAAGACGCCTGCCTGCCCGCCAAGAATCACTCCCGGCCCGACGTGGACATGATCCCCAATTCCAACCTGCCCCGCAATCACCGCTCCGTTGCCCACCGTGCTCGATCCTGAAATCCCCGTCAGCGCCACCAGAATCACATCCTCGCCAATATCGCAGTTGTGCCCCACGTGCACCAGGTTGTCAATCTTCGTCCCTCGCCGAATACGCGTCTCCTTCAGCGCGCCTCGGTCCACCGTCGAGTTGGCGCCAATCTCCACATCATCTTCGATCACCAGTGTTCCCTGCTGCGGAAACTGCGTATAGGCTCCCGTCGCGCTATCGCGCACATAGCCAAACCCGTCCGCGCCAAGCACCGCCCCCGCATGAATCACCACCCGCTGTCCCAGTGTCACGCCTGGATACAACACTGCCCTCGGATAAATATGGCATTCGGCTCCAATTCTTACACCTTTTCCAATCACCGCGCCCGCTTCAATCTGTGTCCGCTCGCCGATCATCGCGCCAGCCTCGATCACCGCTCCCGCTGCAATTGAGACCTCAGCGCCAAGCTCCACATCTTCCCCTATCGTCGCTGCAGAATGCACTCCGCGCCCAGCACTTGCCTTGCGCAAAAGCCGCGCCGCCTGCGCAAACCACAAACGTGGCTGGCGCGTCGTCACCACGCACTTCCCTTCCACGTCTCCTGCAGCCAGGTTCTCCGGCAACACCACGGCGCCTGCATTGCTCGTCAAAGCCTCCGCCAACGCAGCTTCTGTCTCAGCGAACACCAGGTCTTTCACGCCCGCATCCACTGCCGAGGCCACGCCCTCCACGCCGAGCTCCGCGTCTCCATGAGCTATCCTGCCGCCAAGCTTCGCGACCAACTCCTGCAACTTCATGCCCACCGCTCCGTCAATAAAGTCCCGCCTCGCCGTCAGGCCGCGTCTTCCAGCGCCGATGAATCCAAAGCCACTGGTCAGGATAGCGCCGAATCCATGCCTCCGTGATCGCCGCACACTGCTGCGTCGCCGCCAAAACGTCTGCCTCGTGGTCGCCCGTGCGCGCCAGTTCCAGTTCCTCACCAAAGCGCAACACGTAGCGTCCTTCCTTCGGCTCCCACAGCATGAATCCCGGCAGCACAGCCGCACCCGTCTTCAGCGCCACCCGCGCCAGCCCAGAAGCTGTGCACGCCTGCCGCCCAAAGAACTCCACGAACACTCCCTGTGGTGGCGTCATATTCGTGTCCATCAGAATCCCGACGGTCTCGCCCTCATGCATCGCCTTCAGAAGTCCACGCGCAAAATCATCCTTATGCAGCACCCGGTTCCCATGCAGACAGCGGATCCCATTCACAAACCCGTCCAGAAGCCGGTTGTCGAGCCGGCGAATCACCATCCCCATTGGATAGCCCATCAGCGAGTGGTAAAAACTCGAAAGCTCCCACGCCCCAAGATGTCCCGTGAGCACTAGGACGCCTTTGCCGCGCTCCCGCGCGCGAAGATAGTGCTCCAGCCCTTCCGTGCGCAACCATGTCCGCGTGTTCGACGCCGTATACCGCTCCATCCGGCAGAACTCCACCAGTTGCCAGCCCAGATGCCGATATACCCCACGCAGCGTCGCTTCGCGCCAGCTCTCGCTCTGCTCAGGAAACGCCAACTCCAGGTTCCGTCGCCCCACTCGCCGCAGCCGTCCCAGCAAGTGATAGACCACCCATGCGAGCATACCCGCAACGAGACGCGCCATCGCGCGCGGCATGCGCCCCAGAGCGCGCACCACCAGCACCACCAGCTCGTACTCAACACTCTCCCGCATCGCTCTTTGGGTAACAGCTTAGTGTAGGCTATCTTTTTCCACCCGCTTCAACCCTGCCCACACAACTTATCCCGTCCGCTTAGGATGGACTGCTGGTGCTTGCGCAACTAAATTCGTGCCGCGCGAAACACATGCCGGAATGGAAAGCAACAATCGGTGGAGCCCTCTGCCCTATGTCGCGTGGAGAACCTGTCTTGCGTCCCGCCTGCGGTCGCTCATGCTGCGCCCGCTCCAGCGCAACCATCCCCACAGCGCGCCCCCAGAACCGATGCGAAGCGCAAATTCACTACAAGACGGCGCACCGCACCATCTGAAAGTCCAGGTCAGCGATGCTGCTGACAAAGCCATTCCACATCTCATCGAGAAAGACATCACCCTTCTGCTCGATCGCCAGCACCACCCGCTCGTCTCACTCTGCGAAGGCCATGTCACACTCGAAAAGGCTTCCCTCACCAGCCACTTCGAAAAATCCGCGCAACTGAACGACCACGACCGCACCTTCCCGAATACGAAAATCGTACTTGGTCCTGTGCGGAGAAAGGGGATCAGGCCACGCTGCGGCAAGTCGTTTCGATGAGTTCCGGTTCATCGCCGTCACCATCAACCGGCCCGGCGCCTTTGTTCGCACAAACACCATGTTCTATGTGGACCAGTGAACATCCGCTGCACTACAACACGAAGACACTGCACCCAGGCCAACACCTTCAACCAGAAAAAGCGGGCGGTTCCATCAAGGAACCGCCCGCGTTGGCTTTCAGTCGCTTGGCTACTTCTGCTTCTTGGCTTCTACAAAATACTTCGCCACCGTCCGCACAAACGGTACTGCGCCACTCGGCACCGCCACACTGCCCTTCAGAATGGATTCAAAGGTGTGAGGAGCGCCATAAAACGTGTTCGTATCGTCCTGGTTCTGCGTCACGCTCGTCCCGTCTAGGTCGATCCCCGCAAAAAGTCCCTTGTTGCGCGAGTAGCTCAACAGTTCAGCATTCATCTTCCAATCCGTGGAGGCTTGGCCTGCCCGACCCACAGGACCCGCGGCAGCCGAAGCATCTGCGCCAATCTTGAACTTGCTCTTCAGCAGGTCCTGGAAGCCCTTGTCGTTTACGGCGACCAACACAAGGTCCGTCGCCTGGCCACCAATCTGGAATCCAAAGGAACCACCCGCCATGCGGATGAAGACTGGAGCACTCCAGCCATGTCCCGTGCGGCACGTCACCACGCCCTGCCCGTACTGCATGCCGAAGACGAATGCTCCCTTCAGCATGCCCGGCACGACGCCTACACAGGTCGCCTGTTGCAGAATATTGGTCGGGATGCTGTTGTCCGGAGCCGACATGATCTGCTCAAGGACAGTCTTAGCTGAATCAATGCGCGACTGGAGGTCTTGCTTGGACGATGCCGCAAAGGAAGTGCACGTCACTAAGAAGCACATACATAGGGAAGTAATGAGTTTTTTCATTGGAGCATCCTTTCGTGTTGCGCCAGTTCCTGGCGTCATGATGGAGTGACTGTTCAATGAACGACGCAATTCAACCTGGGTAAGCCGATCAGACGAAGATCCGTAGGCTGGATTCCTCCATCTGAATCAAGCATGTTGCTTTGCCAAAACCACGCAACTGCAGAGTTTACGAGATGAGACAGGATCGAAACTACTCTTGCCCACTCTCGCGCACAAGCCCAACAAAAGCATCAGATTCTTCAGTTGATTTGGATGCGACAGAAGGGATTTGGGTAGGCTCAACCGCAAGAATTTACAAAGGAAGGGGGAGAGGGTCGAAACATCTCGCACAAAAAAGAGGAGTTCCCAGGCTCCATGCGGACATGCCGCCTGGGAACTCCTTTCCCCAGATCTGCGTTGTTTCTGTCCCCAGTCTCTGGTAACAATTGGATGGGTACAAGAGTACGAAAGGATTAGGGATTGAGTAATTCCTTGCTTTGTTACTGCGGTAATAGGAATGAGGGAGTGGAGTCATTCAGTTCTATTTCGAAAGCATGGCCCCGCTGAGAGCCCTCATGGAAAGGGCGATTCGATTCTCCGCGCCGGTCTTCCGCATCAGTTTCCCTACATGGGACTTTACCGTGCGTTCTTCGATCCCCAGTTCCATCGCAATCTCGCGATTCGATCGCGCCATCAGAATTAAATCCAACACTTGCTTCTCCCGCGCCGTAAGATTCGGAGCAGGCTCTTGGGCGCGTGTGTCCCGACCCAAAAGCAAGCGATCAATCAGTTTCGCCAGAGATCGACGCGGAGCCCAGATGGAACCCGACAGCACGACCTCAATCGCTTCGCGAATCGTGCGGGGACCCGCCGTAAGGTCCAGATAGGCACGCGCCCCGGCCATAATGGCCTCCATCACCAGGGCTTCATCCCGTTCAGGTCCGATCACGATTAGCCGGAGCGATGGCCTCAACCGATTGATCCTCCGCAAAGTCTCCACTCGCCCCGGCGAAGAACTCAGGTCGATGATGAGATACTCCACTGTCGGATTCGCGATTAAGTCTTCGAGCGCGCCCACAACCGGTGCGAGCTGAGCCTTCGACTCTCTGGGAGACTGCTCAAAAACACCGCGCAACCCCTCCATGCGAATGGGTTCGCTCGCAATCAGTCCCACCGAGACCGTATGCCGGTTGATTTCTTGTTCCATGCGAACTCTCAGCGCTGTTGAGGGGCTGGGTGGGCAAATCGCAGAAAACCGGGCCGGCGGCTTGCTTGCCAGCCATCGAGTCCACGGCTGCACACATCATCCCACTTGCGGAGAACTGCTTACAGCTTGGGTAGTACTATCCCCTGCTGTTTCTGATACTTTCCTTTTCGATCTGCATAACTGACTTCACAGATCTCGTCCGATTTGAAGAATAGGATCTGGCAAAGTCCTTCGTTGGCGTACACTCTGGCCGGCAAGGGGGTAGTATTTGAAATCTCAAGCGTGACAAATCCTTCCCACTCCGGCTCAAAAGGAGTCACATTCACAATAATGCCGCATCGGGCATAGGTTGACTTCCCAACGCAGATCGTCAGCACGTTTCTGGGAATACGAAAGTACTCAACGGATCGGGCGAGAGCAAACGAGTTGGGAGGAATGATGACTGACTCTGCCTGGACCGAAACAAAGGAACGCTCATCAAACGCCTTCGGATCAATAATCGCGGAGTTGACGTTCGTGAAGATCTTGAACTCATCCGTCACTCGCAGGTCATAGCCGTACGAGGAAAGGCCATAGGAGATCACGCCCTCGCGCACCTGCTTCTCGCTGAAGGGTTCAATCATCTTGTGCTCAAGTGCCTGTTCTCGAATCCAACGGTCGCTCTGAATCGACATGCTTCTCCTGTAGCGGCGGACGCCTCTGGATGCTTTCTGCTGCGATTGCCTTGAATGCCGCTTGAAGCCTTCATCTTACGGAAACCCACGGAACCGTGACAACCTGTGACAAACTGGTCGCAAACTCCCTTGGGCGCATAGCGCCCTTACCTCCTCCAAGAACCACCTGAACCCAATTCTTGGCGGAAACCGTCATCGGGAGTTCCATCTTGAGCGTAAAATCTGTACTATCAATTGCGTTGGGCATGGTACAGTCAATTCCAATTGCGCAAGCGAGGTAACGGCAGTGATCAAGCAGGACATCGTACATCACGTAATCGAGCGCACGGGCCTGCCGCGCACCAAGGCTGAGGCAGCCGTAGACACCGTATTTGAAGGCCTGAAGCAGGCTCTCGCCGCTGGGGAACGTATCGAGCTGCGCGGCTTCGGAGTTTTCAGCGTCCGTGCCAGGAAAACCGGAATTGGCCGCAATCCTCGAACCGGGACAGAAGTCAGCATTACTCCCGGCAAAGCAGTGCGCTTCAAGCCGGGCAAAGAACTGCATACTCTGGCAAACAGCGCGGAACCTGCAAAGTCAGCAGAATAATCGCGCAGTCCTATCCGTATGTGCTTGCTGGAACAGCACTACATGAGCCGCTGTGCGTCGACATCCATCACCAGATTTCTCCGAGGGACTCCGGCTTTCTCTGCGTGCGCCAGCGCTCCCCTGAGTGCTGCATTCAGCGCTTTGCGCGATGCAGCTTTCAGAATGATGTGGAAGCGATAAATTCCTTTGATACGCGCGATCGGAGCCGTGCAAGGGCCCAACACGCGAACACCCTCCGGCACAGCAGATTGAAACCATCCTCCCAGACTCGCCGACCACCTGACGGCTTCCTCCAGTTTTTCTGATTGGATCAGCAGATTCGCCAGAGCGCCAAATGGCGGATAATGCATCCAGCGCCGGTACTTCAATTCCCGCTCGAGAAAGGCACTGTAGTCGTGTTGGCTGGCGGCCACCACAGCGTAGTGGTCCGGATAGTAGGTCTGCACCACGACGCGACCCGCCAGATCGCCTCGGCCTGCGCGGCCAGAGACCTGTGTAATCAGTTGAAAGACACGTTCCGCAGCCCGGAAATCCGGCATTGAAAGCGCGTGATCGCAACCCACAACTCCCACCAGGGTCACACCGTGAATATCGTGCCCCTTGGCGATCATCTGCGTGCCCACCAACAGATTGATCTCACCGGAGTGAAGTCGAGCCAGCATCTGCTCCAGGTCGTGGCGCCCGCGCACAGTATCCCGATCCATCCGCCCGATACGGGCCATGGGAAAAATCTCCGCCAGGCGCTCCTCGCCTTGTTGCGATCCGGCACCGAGGTAGTACAAATGTTCGCTATCACATTCCGGGCAACGCGCCGGTACCTTCCTGCGAAAGCCGCAGTAGTGGCACTCCAGGCGTTGTCCTTCGCGGGCTAGTCCGGCTTCGTCTGTCACCGGCTTGTGGTGGGTCAGGGCAATCGCACAATTCTGGCACTCCAGCTTCTTTCCGCAGGCGCGGCAGATCACGGCAAAGGAGTACCCGCGGCGGTTGAGCAGAATCATCGCTTGCTCGCCGCGCTCCAGCGTGGCCCGCGTCTGCTCGACAAGATTGCGAGAAAAGAGCTGCTCCTGGCCGGTCTCCTGAAACTCGCGCCGCATGTCCACCAGTTCCACCGGAGGAAGCGGCCGGTCCTTGACGCGATCCCGCATCGCAATCCGCGTATAGCGCCCTTGCACCGCATTCTGCCAGCTTTCCAGTGACGGCGTGGCAGAACCAAGCACCACCACTGCATTGCATAGTTTGGCTCGCATCACCGCAACATCCCTGGCGTTATAGCGCGGTGTCTCCTCCTGCTTGTAGCTCTGGTCGTGTTCCTCATCAACCAGGATCAAGCCCAGGTTCTCCAGCGGCGCAAAGATCGCAGAACGCGTTCCCACCACAATCGGAGCCTCGCCGCGATGGATCCGACGCCATTGTTCGCTACGCTCTTCGGGAGTCAGCGCGGAGTGTAGCAGCGCCACCCGTGATCCGAAAGCCGCATCCAGCAGACCTGCCATCTGCGGTGTCAATCCAATCTCCGGTACCAGCAAGATGGAAGCCAGTCCCCGATCCAGCGCGCGCTGCATCGCTTCCAGATAGACAGCGGTTTTGCCCGAACCCGTAACACCGTGCAGCAAAAATGGCTTGAAAGCTCCCAGGTCGCTTGCAATCGACGCCAGAGCTTCCGTCTGAGACTCATTTAAGCGAACCGGTTCACTCCGGGCCGGAATCCCGCCGAGATGAAAAGCCGCAACGCGTTCTTCAATGCGCACCAGGCCGCGCCGCACAAGCGTCTGCAAAGTTGAAGGCGACGGAACTCTGCGGCGCAGCTCAGCGAGGGGCATCTCGCCCTTGTGCGCAGCCAACTCAGCCAGTATGGACTGTTGTCGATCCGTAAGCGAGGGCAGTCGGCCTTCCGGCACGAGCACGGCGAATCGTTCGGTCCGACGCGCATCTCGCTCCACTGCCGCAGTTTCACGCGCAATCCACTTCTTGCGCAGCATGGAAGACAAAACGGGAATCGTTGCGGCGGTCGAGCTTCGCAATGTGGAAACTCGTACCGGCTTGCCCGCGGACAATCGTTCGAGAACTTGCCTTGTCAGACTCGATTCTTCGCCCTGCATTGCCTCCATTTCATTCCAACGCTGCCGGGTGCTCGAGCTCCCAGATTCCGGTGTACCTTCCACCAGGCGGGCAAGGACATCGCGTCCTGAATCCGTGATCCGGTAGTACACCGTCCGCCGCACTTCTGCCGTCAACGGCAGCATGCCCCGTAAGACCTCTCCCAGCGGCGCGAGGTAGTACTGTGCGATCCATTCGGCGAGCTGGAGCAAGTGTTCGCTGAGCAGTGGCGCTGCATCCAGAACGGACTCAATCAATCGCACGTCGAAATCAGTCGGCGCCGTCGACCGCAGCTCAGTGACCACGCCAATTAGCTTCTCCTGGCGAAACGGCACAATCACTCGCGCTCCGCGCACAGCCGACTGGTCATCCGGCAAGGCGTAGGTGAACGTGCGGTCCAGCGGCACGGGCAAAGCGACTTCGCAATAACCGGGCATGTTAACAAGACCCAGTGTAGGGGATCGTCCCTTGCGACGGGCCCCGGTTCCGGCCTCGATTTGCACAGGATTCATTCATCCTTGCCGCCGCATTACAATGCAACGTGATGAATACATCCAGCCCCAAGCCGCAACAATCTGCGAGCAAGTCCAGTGCACACCCTGAACACCCAGTCACTCTTGCCATCGATATTGGGGGATCGGGCCTCAAAGCGATGTTGCTGGATGCTGCAGGAACTCCAATCAGCGAACGACAGCGCGTCGCAACCCCCGAGCCCGCCACACCGGAGGCAGTCCTGGAAAAGCTCCATGAACTGAAACAGCTGCTGCCGGCCTTTGACCGCGTCTCTGTCGGTTTCCCCGGAGTTATCAAACGTGGCTGCACTCTCGGCGCCTTCAATCTGCACCCCACTTGGGCTGGCTTTGCCTTGCAGGACGGGCTGGAAAAGCGATGGAAGAAGCCTGTCCGCGTCGCCAACGACGCCGCTGTCCAGGGCTACGGAGCCATCAAGGGCCAGGGTGTTGAGCTGGTCCTCACGCTCGGCACGGGCCTGGGGTCCTCCCTGTTCACCCGGGGACGACTTTGCCCCGGACTCGAACTCGGACACCATCCATGGCTTAAAAAGACGTATGAGGACTATCTGGGCCGCCGTGGTCTCGACAAGTTTGGCAAGAAGCACTGGAACAAGCTGCTTCAGGAAGCCATCGAACAAACCTCTCGACTGTTCAACTGGGACCATTTGTATCTGGGCGGCGGAAATGCCAAGAAGATTGAGTTCACTCCGCCCGAGCACGTCACCATCATCTCGAACGAGACCGGGATTCTAGGCGGCGTCAAACTTTGGCAGGATCAGGAATAGAGAAATTTTGTATCGGCGGTACGATTAGCTGCGCGTCGGCCCCTTCAAGCCCAGTTCTCGCATCGCAATCTGCAAATCCGCCCATGCTTCTTTCTTTTGTCGCGGATCTCGCAATAGATAGGCAGGATGGTAGGTCACAATGAGCTGGCTGCCGCGAAAGGCGTGCACGCGTCCTCGGAGCCCAGCGAGTGGCTGCCGTTGACCCAGCAGATACGTGGCCGCCGTAGCTCCCAACGCAACCAATACTTGCGGATGCACGACGTCAATCTGGCGGAACAGGAAGGGGGAGCAGGTGTTCGCCTCCTCTGGATCAGGCGTTCGATTGCCTGGCGGACGGCACTTTACAACGTTTGCAATGTAGACCTCTTCACGCTTCAAGCCCATCGCGGCAATCATATTGTTCAGCAGTTGCCCGGCGCGTCCGACAAACGGGATGCCCTGCGCATCTTCATCCGCTCCTGGCCCTTCACCCACAAACATCAGTCGCGCATTGGGATCCCCATCTCCAAAAACGAGCTTGTTGCGCCCCTTGTGTAGTCCACAACGAGTACACTCGCCAATCTCCTCTTGAATAAGGCGCAAGGCTTCCGCGCGTTTTTCGGCTGTAACTGGAACGGAAACTGGAGGTGGTTCAGAGAATGTCCTTCTCGGCGAAATGGTCGATTCCTCCAACATCTGAGCACGGCCGGTAGCGCCGACTTCGGGCGCCTCTCCCAATCCAGCAGCCGCAGTGCGCACTTCGAGTGCCGTGCGTAGTTCCGCCAGCCTATCCTCAGGCACTGCCCGCCGATACATCTCGTTGAGGCCAAGGTCACGATAGAAGCGCACGCGCGCAAGAAGGGCATTCTGGGCGACCTGGTCAACCGATCCCGGCATGCCTAACCCTCCACAATCAGCGCGCGTCGTGTTGCGGCGGGCACATCCGACTGATTCAGCACTTGATCCTGAGGCGTTGCCTGGTCCATCTCAACGACAATGGATCGCGGACGACGCAACGCGGCAATCTCATCCAGAATCCGGTCCGCCAGCTTCCGCTTGGGCATCTCCGGCAGCTCAATTGCTGTGGAAGCTGTCAGAAACGTAGCAGCATTATGATCCGCGTCAATCCCCACTCCTTCACCGGACACATCATTCATCACAATGGCGTCGGCGCCCTTTCGCAGCAACTTGGCCCGGCCGTTCTCCATGCCATTTTCGGTCTCGGCCGCGAATCCCACGATTAGCTGCCCCGGGCTCCGCTTCCGCGCAACCTCGGCCAGAATATCCACCGTCGGCGCCAGTTCAAGCGTTAATGGACCAGACCTCTTTAGCTTTTGCTCTGAGACCTTCAGCGGCTTGTAATCGGCCACGGCAGCAGCTTTGATAATGAGCGTCGCTTCAGACATGCGTTCCAGAACGGCGCTCCGCATCTCCTCGGCTGTCGTCACCTTCACCACTTCACAGTGAGAAGGCGCATGCAATGTGGTTGGGCCGCTCACCAGGATGACTCGTGCCCCGCGGCTATGGGCCGCTTCTGCCAATGCGTATCCCATCTTGCCGCTCGAGCGGTTTCCCAGGAAACGCACCGGATCCAACGCCTCGCGCGTGCCGCCCGCCGTCACCAGAACCACCTCGCCGGCCAGATCATGGCGCCGTCCGAGCGCATTCAGAACGGCATCCGCAATCACCTCAGGCTCTGCCATCCGACCTGGGCCCACCATGCCACAGGCAAGCGAACCGGCCTCGGGCTCAATCACTCGTACGCCTCTCTGGCGAAGGGTTTCCAGGTTCGCCTGTGTCGCAGGGTGCTCCCACATGTTTACGTTCATCGCCGGAGCAACAAGAACAGGGGCCCGGGTTGCCAGATACATCGTGGTCAGGAAATCATCCGCGATGCCATGCGCAAACTTCGCCAAGGTATTCGCGGTCGCCGGCGCCACCACCAAGGCATCCGCCCATTGGGCCTCGTCGATGTGGTCGATTGAGCTTTGTGCCGTCGCATGCTCGGCCGATCCGCTCTCGTCCCATAGGCTGACCATCACTCGGTGACCGGTCAAAGCAGAAAATGTAAGGGGCTGAATGAACCGGGTGGCCGCCTCGGTCATCACAACATGAACTTCCACACCTTGCCGCTGAAGCGCACGCACTAACTCCGCCGCTTTGTAAGCAGCAATTCCGCCGGAGACACCAACGGTTACCTTCATTTGCTCATTGTAGACTGAGCGCAATGCGCCGCGCATCCTGAATGCCAAGGCGCTTTTCAGAACAGCCCGTCTCCCCTAATGCGACAGAATCGGAACGCCGCGATCTTCAATCAAAGGCTTTGTAACGGGCACATCCCGCTTCACATAAGAAATCTTGCCCGCCTTGATCTCGTCCTGTGCAATTCGGCAGACTTTGTTCGACGGGCTGGGGACCATAGCCGCCGATCCATTCTGAAGCTGCCTTGCCCGACGCGCGGCCACTAGAACCTTCCGATAGTCCGAGTCAAACTTTGTCTCAATCGTCATCAAGATCCTCTCCGAAGGGAAGTTGTTGCTGGCCATTCGAGTTCCCAACTCCGAAGGCCTCAAGCACCGGCTTCAGCCGCTCCTGCGAATTCGACTGCCGGCAGGCTGCGGCAACCTCCAACACCCGGCTCGATCGAAACGCTATCGGCTCTCCGTTTCTGTAGTAGCGCTCCGCCAGCACAATCGCCTCCAATTGCGCCACGGTTCGATCCAGAATGTCGTTGACCAAAATATAGCTATAGTCACGATAATTCTCAATCTCTTTGCTGGCCTCGCTCAGACGCCGATACAGCTCTGCTTCATTCACCACGCCTTCTGCGCGGCTGCGATTGCGCAGCCGCGTGCGAAGCACCTTGGGCGTCGGCGGCATCACAAAAATACTCACCGCCTCTGGCATCGACTTGCGCACCTGCCCTGCCCCTTGCACATCAATATCCAGCAGAAGGTCATGCCCCTGTCGCCTAGCCTCCTCAAGCGACAGCCGCGACGTGCCATAGTAGTTCCCGAAAACCTCGGCGTATTCAAGGAACATACCTTCATCGCGCATCTTCTCAAACTCCTCGCGCGTTGTGAAATGGTACTCGCGACCATTCTCCTCCGAACCTCTTGGCGGCCGGGTTGTCCACGAGATTGAAAAATCGACGTTGCTCACTTGCTTGCGCAGCTCGCTCACGAGCGTGCTTTTCCCGGATCCGGATGGCGCCGAAATAATAAACAGGATTCCTGCCACTCTCGATGCATTCCTTCCACACTTGATCTCTTACAACTCATTCCACGTTTTGTACTTGCTCGCGAGCCTTTTCGATCTCCGTCTTCATCGCCAGACCCAGTTCGGTGATGCGTGTCCCTTTACCGCCAACTCCACCGGTCTTTGACAACAACGTGTTTGCCTCGCGATTCATCTCCTGCAGCAGAAAGTCGAGCTTCTTGCCCACCTCGCCACCCTCCGCAAGCAGCTCTCTAAAGTGGCTGATATGCGTCGTCATCCGCTCCAGTTCCTCGGCAATGTCGCTCCGGTCCACCAGAATCGCCACTTCCTCCAGCAGGCGCTGCCGGCTGAACTCATTCCCCGTGGCCGCTGTCAGTCGCTGGGTTAATCGTTCCTGATAGCGCTGCTCCACTTCCGGGCGCAGTTCGCTTACTCCCCTTACCGCCTCGGCAAGCCGGTCCAGCGCCCCATGCAGAATGTCTTTGAGCGCCTCGCCTTCCCGCGCACGCATCGCTTTCAGTGCGCTGAGCAACGGTCCAATTTGCACCTTCACACTTTCTGCCAGCGCGGTGAGCTCGGCATCTCCATTGCTCCGATTTTCGCTTTGCAGGGCCGCAGGCAGCCGCAGAACTGCATTCAGATCAGGTTCGCCCTGTAAATCGAACTCCTCTTTCGCCGCTTTGAAGGCCCCAAGATAATTTGCAACCAGCTCTCTGTTATATCCTGCCTTCTGCTGCGTCGAACGCTCCAGAGACAGCGCCAATTCCACATGGCCGCGCACCAGACTCTCCTTCAATATTCGTCGCAGCTCCATCTCCAGCGCATCCAGACCTCCCGGCAAGCGCAACTGGATATCGAGAAAGCGATGATTCACGCTCTTCAAGCTAAGCGTGTAAGCAATCTGCTCATCCGCAAGCACCTGGGTGCGGGCATAACCTGTCATCGAGAAAATCGCCATACGTCCTACTTCCGCCTGTCAGATGACATCAACGGCTCTTCTGAATCCGGCGCATCGATGAATTGTAGTTGATAGAGTCGCTGATACGTCGGCGATGTAGTCAGCAGCTCTTCGTGCGGGCCTATCGCCGTAATCCTGCCGTCCTCCAACACCGCAATCCGATTAGCGCGCCGAATTGTGCTTAGGCGATGAGCAATCACCACCACCGTCCGCCCCTGCATCAGGTTAGCCAGCGCCACCTGCACCAGGGATTCGCTCTCTGCGTCCAGCGCAGAAGTCGCCTCATCAAGAATCAGGATGGGCGCATTTTTCAGGATGGCTCGTGCAATCGCAATCCGCTGCCGCTCGCCGCCTGATAGTCTGAAGCCCTTTTCGCCAATCACCGTATCGTAGCCTTGCGGCATCTTCAAAATAAAGTCATGCGCCAGTGCATTACGAGCAGCCGTCTCTACCTGCGTCATCTTGGTATCAGGATCCCCGTAGGCAATGTTGTGGCGTACCGTGTCGTTGAACAGGATCGTATCCTGCGTTACTTGAGCGATCTGCTTCCGCAGTGAAGAGAGTGTCAACTTGCGCACGTCTGTGCCATCCAGCAAAATTCTCCCCGAGGTCACATCGAAAAACCGCGGAATCAAATTCACAAGCGTTGACTTTCCCGCACCGCTTGGTCCCACGAGCGCCAAAACCTCACCCGACCGAACCGTCAGATCCACATTGTGCAGAATCTCGTGCTCACCATCTTCGCTGGAATAAGCGAATCCTACATCCTTAAACTCGATCGCGCTTTGAAAGCTTTTGATGGACGCCGCGTGCGGCACTTCCTTCACATCATCTTCTGCATCGAAAAACTCGAAGATCGAAGCCGACGCTCCCATCGCCTGCTGAAAGGAGTTATAGAAATATGCAAATCGTCGCACGGGATCGTAAAGCTTAAAGAGCAGAATGATGAAAGCAGCAAAAACGCCTATCGTCATGCGCCCATGCAGAATCTCATTCCTCCCGATGAAGAGAAAAATTGCGATAGCCACAGCTCCAATAGAATCCATCAATGGTGAGCTGATTGATTGAATGCGCACACTGCGCAAGTTGGCGCGAAACAGCCGCGTCGCGGCTCTTTTAAAGCGCAGAATCTCCCACAGTTCCGTGTTGAAAGCCTTCACGATACGATTGCCTGTCACCGTCTCGTGCAGGATGTTCTGGATCTCAGCCAGCTTGTCCTGGCCGGTGCGCGTGCGCTGCCTCACCTCGCGGCCAATCTTACGCGCCGAAGTGATGACCACTGGAACGAACAGAAGCAGCGCCCAGCTCAATTCGCCGCCCATGTAAATCACCAGCGCCAGGCCGACAAGAAACGTAAAAAACTGTTGAAGAAACTGCCCGATTACCGAACTCACAGCGTTCTGAACGCGGTCCACATCGTTAATCAACGTGGAAAGAATCGTTCCTGTCGGATGCTTGTGGAAGAAGCTCGATGAGCGGCGCAACGTGACTTCATAGAGATGATTCCGCAGGTCCGTAATCGTTCCAAACCCGGCATAGTTCACCAGATACGTACCCGTGTAATCGCAAATCCCCTTCAGGACCGTGGAAACCACCAGCGCAAAGGCCACCACCGTCCAGGCATTGTGCATGAAATGCGGAACAATCATCCGCAAATCAAATTGCAGATGAAACCGCGGAATTCCAACAAGAATAGGGCCCGGTGGCGCATTCGGCGCCAGCACCTTGTCAAAAATTGGCTGAAAGAGCAAGACTCGGAAGTTGTCCAGCAGTCCGACCAAGGCCAGCAGCAGCACGCCCGGCAGCAGTTGCAGCCAATACGGCAACCCGTAGCGAACGAGCCGAAAAAATCGCTTCATGCCTTCATGCCAGCCTTACGTGAGAAAGCCCCGCACATCATCCATGCGCGCTGTCTGCGCCAATCCATCCCCGTATTGTATAAGGAGAGACCATCCGAACAGCCGTCAATTCATCGGCCACTCGTTGCTATCCTGTTCTCATGGATTTTTCGAATTCATCTGCATCGCGCTTCGCGCACATCCGCACGTGCTTCCTCGACCGCGACGGTGTCCTCAATCGCAAAATGCCCGAGGGGAAATACGTGACCCGGTGGAGTGAATTTGAAGTCCTTCCCGGCGTTGTCGAAGCAATCCGCCGCTTGAACGAAGCCGGTATCCGCGTCATCGTGGTCTCTAACCAGCGCGGCATAGCCAGGGGTCTCTACACCGTACAGGATGTCGAAGAGATTCACTCACGTTTTCATGATTTGCTCATGGCGCACGGCGCACACATCGACCGCTTCTACTTCTGCCCCCATGACCAGACCGGCTGTGATTGCCGAAAACCGCGCCCCGGCATGTTTCACCAGGCTCAGCGCGATTTTGCAAACATCGACGCCGCCACCAGCGCCATGGTTGGCGATTCTCTTTCTGATATTGAGTTCGCTCGAAATACGGGCATGTTAGGTATCTTCATCAATGGAGACAACAGGCACCAGAAGCCGGGTTCGGAGCAAGCCGCGTTGCTAGCCGACCTTCAATTTCATTCGCTTACTGAAGCCGTCGCGGCGCTGCTCCGCTCACGTCAATAAGCGCGCAATTCTCGAATTGCCCTCAAAATGGTCTCCGGCTGCGGAAGGATCGCATCCTCCAGCAAGGGCTGATACGCCACAAACGTGTCCATCGATCCCACACGCTTCACCGGCGCATCCAGATCCTCAAAGAGATCATCCGCAATACGCGCTGCGATCTCTGCCCCATAGCCCCAGCTCAGCATGTCCTCGTGCGCCACAATCACACGGTTTGTCTTGTGCACCGAGGTCGCAATCGCCTCCCAGTCATATGGATTGAGCGTGCGCAGATCCAGAATCTCAGTATCGATGCCGCTCTCACGGTGTGCGCGTTCAGCAGCCTGCAGTGCGCGCGGCACCACAGCGCCATAGGTCACCAGGGTCAGATCCTTACCCGGCCGCACAATCTTCGCCTTGCCAAACGGAATGGCAAAATCCGGCCCCGGATATTCCGCCCGCCCATAGGTCTCACGATAAAGCCGCTTGTGCTCCAGGAACAATACCGGATCATCACATCGAATCGCCGTCCGCAGCAGTCCATTCGCATCCAGCGCATTCGACGGAAAGACCACGCGCAGACCCGGGATATGCGTAAACATGCTCTCGCCAGACTGCGAATGATAGATTGCTCCGCCCGTCAGATATCCACCGATTGGCACACGAATTACGGCAGGCGCCGCCCATGCCCCATTTGACCGCCACCGCATGAGCGCCAGCTCATTGCGGATTTGATGCATCGCCGGCCAGATGTAATCGAAGAACTGGATCTCTACAACCGGCTTCATGCCGCGCACCGCATACCCTACGGCTCTGCCCACAATATTGGCTTCGGCAAGTTGAGAGTTGAAAACCCGCTCGGAGCCATACCTTGTTTGCAGCCCCGCTGTCAGCTTGAAGACGCCGCCCTTGCCCTTGACCTCAGTGAGGGCGGTTTCGCGGCTCGCGTCTGCCACATCTTCGCCATAGACCACAATGCGCGGATCACGCCTCATCTCATCGTGCAGGCACGCGTTGATCAGGTCCGCCATTGTCTTCGGCGCCCCGCCTTTGCCATTCGACGCCTTCGGTATCTCAGTCGCGAAGTCGGCGTGGGCTGGATCCAGGTCTTCCGAATAAACATGCCGCCCAATACTTGCGATCTCTGGCAACGCAGCACCTAAGGCCTTTTCTGCGGCCTCGGCCGCTTCTCGATCCGCAGCCTGTTCCAATTCGGCAATCTGTTCCGCAGTCAGAATCCCTTCGCGTAGCAGCCGCGTTTGCATTTGGGTCAGTGGGTCACGGAGGGCATCCGCCTCACGTTCCGCCGCGGAGCGATAAAGCTTGTCGTCATCCGAAAGGGAGTGCGAGTAAGGCCGAATGCAATGCCCGTGGATAAAGGCGGGCCCAAGACCAGCTCTGCAGTGAGCCGCCGCAGCCTCAAATGCCTGAAGCGATGCTTCCGGATCCGTCCCGTCCACTTCCGCAAAAAAGAAATTCGGAAAATTAGCCACCAGTCGCGAAATGTTTCCACCGGGGGTATTTACTTCCACCGGAACACTGATTGCATATCCGTTATCCTCCACGCAGAAGATAACCGGCAGCTTTTTGTTCGACGCCGCGCTCAGTGCCTCCCAGAACTCTCCTTGGGAAGTGGACCCTTCACCAATCGTGGCCAGGACCACTTCGTCCGCATGAAACTGCACCTCGTGAAATGCCCGATAATCCCCGTTTGCCTTGACAGCCGCTTCCGGATGCCGGCTGAAATACCGCCCTGCTTCCGCACACCCCACCGCATGCAGAACCTGGGTCGCCGTCGAAGAAGAAGTGCTCACAATGTGCAGCCGCGTACTGCTCCAGTGTGTTGGCATCTGTCGTCCGCCACTGGCTGAGTCCTCCGCAGATCCCACCGCTTGCAAAAACATCTGATACGGCGAGACACCAAGCGCCAGGCAAAGCGCGCGGTCTCGATAGTAAGGGAAAAACCAGTCATAACCTGGTTTGAGCGCCAGTGCCGCCGCCACCTGCAATGCTTCGTGGCCCGCTCCGGAAATCTGAAAGAAGATTTTCTGCTGCCGCTTCAGCATAATTTCGCGATCGTCAATACGGCGCGAAAGATACATCAATCTGTAGATTTCGATTAATTGTTCGGCAGCCAGCCCGGCACCATCTTTAGGCTTGCATGCACTGGAAACCGCAGCTCCCATTCGTTTGTCTCCCAAACACCCGCACTCTGGTTCGGACCATCCATGATTGTAGCAATCAACTCCCAGGCCATGCGTCAAGCTCTCTCTGGTTCGCCTTATGGAAACGGAGGCCTTGTTGCATCCGGAACCTGTGGTGGGAGCCCATCCACAATGCTGAAGCTCATCTTGTCCTTCACGCTTCTCGCCAGCCTTTCAATCCGCTCGATCGTTCGGAGCTGGTCGGCGGTCACCGACGCATCCGGACTCGCTCCAATGGATGCGTTCAACTCACGCGCCAGTTCCAGCAGCTTCTCGGTATCCGACACCAACTGCTTCTGCCGCTGCTCATTCAACGCTCGCACCTGCTTTTCCCGAAGCACAGGATCCGTGGAAGGGATGTCATTGCTCGGGTAGCCCATTCTGCCCATGATCGGAGGCCTTCCTGATGGCTGTTGTGCTCGCGCAGGGATTGGACAAAAGAGCAGACCCTCGCTCAGCAAGCACAAGACCATCAACGAGCGCACAACTAAGCAGAAGCGACAGCCGCCACTTTCAGCTTTGGACAAAACCATCTCTCCTGCCTCAAAAACACACCCTTGAAGGCTCACAAAAAATCGCATCCTTCCTAGCCCCCACCCACGGTCACCTTCATCTTTTGCTGTACATCATGGGCCAGCAACTCGATCACCTCCGCTTCCTTGATCAGCTCCGGTGGAAGCGGCTTCGTCCCAGCCAAATCCACCTTGGCCTTGAGATCCCGTGCCAGAATTAGCAACTTATTGCTTTCATCGTTGATTTGGCGAAGCCGTGCTGCATTCACTCTTTCGAAGTCTTCAGCCTTCTGATGCTCTTGCTGCATCACCATCCGGTCGTTCGCATCGGGCGGGCGATTTGCTTCTGGCAGCACGTATCCAACAGGCTTTGGTGGACCGTTGGCCGTCTGGCCACCCTGCGCACAAACAGGGAGAGCAACCAGCAGCATCAGCGTGCCGACGGCAAACATGATCGCTCGTCTGGAGGTGCTCTCACGTTTCCTCGGAATCAACCCCTGCCCCGCCACTATGGTCTTAAATTGAAGCCAGCTGAATTTCATTGCGACCTCCACGCGGTCACCTTCAAACCTTGCAAATCGAAAGGTCCGCTCCGACTGGAATAAGTGCAAGCAGCTCGCACCTTCTTCTTTGGCCCTCGTGGGCTCCTTTAGCGCAGCCCTCCCGCTTGTCGCAGCTCCTCCTTCATGTTGTGAGCAAGCCTTTCCAGTTCATTCGCACGACGAATCACATTCAACGACAGCGTGTCCTTATTGGTCTTATCCACGGCAGCCTTTAGGGCGACAGCCAAGCTCAGCATCTGCGCGCTTTCTGCCACCATCTTTTGCCGGTGAGGACTCTCTGCCGGGCCAAGTGGCTTTTGCGGAGGTGCATGTGTTGTCGCGGCTGCGGGATTGCCCTTCGCTACCGAACCCGGAACAACGGAGATACCGCTCGTCTCGTGCTGTGCGGATGGCGCGGACGCTGTCTGGCATGCGACCCAGCATGCACTGGACAGCAAGAGCATCAACGCCGTCCATGACAGCAACATTGTCCTTCGTATCATTGATTCGCGAAAACGGCGGGGAAACCTGGCGATTCGACAGATGAGTCTGCCTTTGCGATGGAAAGCCATGCGCACCTCCTGCGGCCTGCACTTCCCTCACGTCCGGGGTAATTTCTCAATCCTGGGGATCTCGGATTGAATCTGCCCCGAAGCTGTCTGCGCACAGTCTAGTCTAGAAAGCAGGAGATTGCGATGCATCCCTTTTTACTTGCAGCCGGCACGGCATGGCTTACCCGCGGGCAATTCATGGGCAAGGTGCTGGATGAGTGGATAGACGACACGCAGGAGTTCCTCCACGTCAAGTTGCCACACCTCATCATGGTGGCAATTATCGCTTTTATTCTCAATCGGTTACTCCGCGCATTCACAGCACGAATGGTCTACGTTGCCGAACAGCATGCAGCAGGCCCCGCCCGCATTGGTCAGGTCAAGACCCTCGCCGGCGTCATCCGCACCACCGGCCTGGCCGTCATTGCCGCCATTGCGGGCATGCAGTTCCTCGACGCTGTGGGCGTCGACATGGCTCCCTTGCTGGCCTCAGCAGGTGTCGTCGGGGTCGCCATCGGCCTCGCCGCCCAAAACATCGTCCGTGACATGCTGAACGGCGTTCTCATCCTGATTGAAGACCAATTCAACGTTGGAGATACCGTACGGGTAGCCGGCGTCGGAGGAGTCGTCGAAAGCATGACCTTACGACGAACCACCGTACGAGACTTCGACGGAACTCTCTATGTCATCCCCAACTCGCAAATCACGACCGTCGCCAACCAAAGCATCGACTACTCCGTCGCCACCATCAACGTCAGTGTCGACTACTCCGCCAATCCCGACTCCGTCCTCGCACTTCTCCGGCAGATCGCCATGGACGTTCGTAATAATGAGGCTTTTCGTGATGATTTCATTGCCGACCCGCAAATCCTGGGAGTCGACGCCGTCAAAGGCTCGGAGATGATCTTCCCTGTCGTCTTCAAAACGCGTGCAACCCGACAGTTTGCCCCAGTTCGTGAATTCCGGCGCCGTGTCCGTCTCGCACTCGAGGAAAAGAATCTGCTGCCAGGCGACCCCTATCGTGTCTTCAACAAAACACTGGACGGCGCCAGCAACATCGTCCGCAGCCTTTCGAAGGAGGCTCCCGCCCGGCACGATCCCACGGCCAGCAAAGCTCCAGAAAGCAATCCATTCACCGGGGAATAACTCATGCGCCTTCGCCGCTCGATGCGGCGAGGGCCCGCAGCAGCCCCTCTGCATCCGCAATCGGCGGCAAACAGGAACGCCCCTTGCACACCAGCACCCATGCATCTGGCCTCGCTTGCATCGGCACTTGCAGGACGGTTTCCGCCAAAGCCTCGGGAAGCTGCCCGGCTTGCACTTGTTGAGGCGTCAGTCGGATGACCGTCTTGTTGACCGAAAACCCTGCCATCGCAAGCGCCTCCAGTTGATCCGCCTCAATTCCAGACCCCACCACCACGACTTCCACCGGATCCAGCAACAGGCGCTCCAATGCAAGCCCGTAGCTCCCGGCATACAGTCCAAAATGCTCCACGATACCCGCGAATGACTCCAAGGTGTCCTCGGCAATCTCACGATACGTGCGATTCCCGCTCAAACTCTCTAGCCGCAAAAGCGCTGCGGCTGCGGTCGGATTTCCCCCCGGCGTCGGCGAATCCTGCAGAGGTTTGCGTCGCGCGCTTAATGCGCCGAGCGGCGCAGCTCCATTCTGCTTTGTTGCGGTATCAAAAAACGCTCCAGCTGTGCGGTCATAAAATCGCTCGATCATCGCATCAGCCAGCTTCCGCGCCGCATTGTAAAAGCGCATGTCTCCCGTTGCCAGCCAGCCATCCATACAGGCATGAACCGTAAATGCATAATCGTCCAGGTTTGCCTCAACCTTTTCCGCTGGCGGTGCCCCGTCGTGATACGCGATCACCCGATACAGCATGCTGCCACCATCCCACGCCTCCGCCAAAAGCCGGTTCAGCGTCTTCACGGCGAAATCTCGCGGCTCGCTCATCCGCAGCACCCGCGCCGCTTCCAGATAGGAAGTCACAGCCATCGCATTCCAGCCCGTGTAAAGCGTCCGATCAACAAAGGGCGTTGGCCTCAGCAAGCGCGCCTGCAGAAGTTTCCGCCGCGCCGCAGTCAGTATCCCCTTGAATTCCTCCGTGGTTCTGCCCATATCCTCGGCCAGATCGGCCACGGCATATTTGCGGTGCAATACGTTCTTTGCAGGGTTGTGATGCATGTCGCCCAGTTCCCCGATGTCGTAATACCGCGCGGCTGCATCCAGTTCCTCCGGTGTCAGTACCGCACGAGCCTCATCCAGGGTCCAGGTAAAGTAGTCCCCGTCATCCTCAAGGTTGATATCGGCGTCTTGCGAAGCGTAGAAACCACCCTGCTCCCGATTCGTCAACGTCCCATCGAGCCAGCCGATAATCTCCAACGCCGTTTGCCGAAAATCCTCCCGCACATCGCTCTGGAATCCATGCACATAATTCCGTAGCAGTTCCGTGTTGTCGTACAACATTTTTTCGAAATGCGGAACCACCCACCGTTCGTCCACGCTGTAACGGTGAAATCCTCCTGCAAGCTGGTCGTACACGCCTCCGTGCGCCATCTTGTCCAGGGTCACCCGGACCGCTTCGCGTGCTTGCTTGTTTCCATCGTGGCCCGCCAGATGGAGCAGCAAATCCAAAGCAGCGGGATGCGGAAATTTTGGCTGCGACCCAAAACCACCATGGTGCGGATCAAACATCGCCAGCGCCGACTTCGCGATCTTCTCTGTCAGTGCGCGGGTCACTGCATTTCCGCGCGATGAGAAGCTCTCGTTCTGCTCAATCGCAGCCATCACGCTCGACGCCGACTCCAGCGCCTCTTCGCGCCGCTCGCGCCATACCTGCGCCATTGTTAGCAGTACCCGGCCAAAACCGGGACGACCGTAGCGATCATCTCGCGGGAAATAGGTCCCCCCAAAGTAAGGCCGCCCATCCGGTGTCAGGAATGCCGTCAAAGGCCATCCGCCCTGCCCGCTGATCGCCGACACCGCCGCCTGATAGCGCGCATCCACATCCGGACGCTCATCGCGATCCACCTTGATCGCGACATACTGCTGGTTGATGATCCGGGCAATCTCCTCGTCTTCATAAGACTCCCGATCCATGACGTGACACCAGTGACACCACACCGCGCCAATGTCCAGCAGAATTGGCTTATCCTCGGACAGTGCACGCGCAAAAGCTGTTGTCCCCCACGCATGCCAGTGAACGGGCTGATGTCGCGCGGAACGCAGATACGATGAGGCCGCATGTTCAAGCTGATTCATGGGTCCAGACACAGGGGAAGAATCCGATAGCATGCGCTGAGCATATCGCAGTCGGAGACCCGCCGCACGTCGAAGCATCCAGAATCGAAAGGGCAGCCGGCTCTTGAACCGGCTGCCCGATGCACGAGGAGCACTCCGGACTCCTCAGCCTTTCGCCAACTCCGCTTCAATCGCGGAAACAAGCTCCGGCGCATCCGGTGCGGTGTCCGGCGAAAAGCGCCTCACAACCTCGCCGCTTCTGCTGACAAGAAACTTTTCAAAGTTCCACAGGATCTCCGGCTCGGCATTCGTTTCGATTCCATAGCCCCTCAGCTTTTGCGCAAAAGGAACTTCGGCCGTGCTCACCGCCTTGGGTTGAGCCGCTATCAACGCAGCGTAAAGTGGATGCTTCTCCGGCCCCACCACTGTGATCTTGCTGAACAGCGGAAACGTCACACCGTAGTTCGTTGAGCAAAATGTCTGAATCTCTTCATTGGTGCCCGGTTCCTGGCTCTTGAAGTCATTTGCCGGAAATCCGGCAATCACAAAGCCCTGTCCGTTGAAACGCTCATAAAGGGCCTCCAGCCCCTCATACTGCGGCGTCAAACCGCACTTTGAAGCCACGTTCACCACGAGCACAACCTTTCCCTGGTAGGTACCCAGGGTCGTGGCCTTGCCATCAATCGTCTGCAGGGGAATCTCATACACCGACACAGCCATCCAACAACCTCCACTTTGCACTTGAGTTTCAGACGAGTAGCTTCTTGCCGAGCTGCACATACAAGTCCACAGCTTCCAGCAATTCCTTCTTCGCCAGCTTTTCATTGGGCGTGTGCGCCACGTGAATCGAACCCGGACCCAGCAGGAGCGGCTCGCCCCAGTTGCTCAACTGCGGGATATCAGTCGTAAACTTCGCGATCATCGTGGGCAAGCCATCCACCGCCCGCAGGCGCACAAAGGGAATCTCCAGCGTGAAGTCCACCTCCGCGAGTCCCGCCACCGCTTCCACAATCGCCTTGCGCACCGGCGTCGAGTCCCCCACCAGCCGTACCAGGACTTGCGCCTCGGCGCGGTCGGCAATCACATTCGGAGCGTAGCCGCCGTGCACCTGGCCGATGTTTAATGTGCTCGGCCCCACATCCTCAACCTCTGGAAGCTCCAGCGCCAGAAGCCGGTTCAGCGCCGTGACGAGCTTATGCACGGCGCTCTCCCCCAACTCGGGATACGCCGAGTGAGCCATCTTGCCACTGGAACGCAGCACCGCACGCAGCGAGCCCTTCGACGCCAGTGCAAGCCTGTTCTCTGTCGGCTCGCCATTGATCAGAAATCGGCTGCCCTTTGGAGACTCATTCGCCACCTTTGCACCCGCTGAGTCGCGTTCTTCACCCGACACAAACAGCATGCCCACGTGCAGGCCGGCTGCCCGTAGCGCCTCCGCAGCCACAATCTGTGCGGCAATAATGCCCTTCGCATCACAAACGCCCCGCCCGTAAAGAAACTCCTCATCTTCGCGGTACGGGATATAGGGAGGCACGGTGTCCATGTGGGTGGAAAAAACCAGATCCGGCTGTTGCCCAAACACTCCCGCGTAAATGTTCCAGCGCTCATCCGTTGAACCGCTGTCTCCGGGTTGCGGCACGGGGGTTCGGTCCACGACCCAGCCGCGTTGCAATAGATATTCATTCAGATACCGGCCTACGGCTCCCTCGTGATAGGTTGTCGATTCAATCGCAACAAGTTCGCGGGTAAGTCGGATCGGATCAATTGGCGCTAACTCTGGCATGATGCCCTCAGAATATCGCATCATGTGACCCGCAACGCGCCCGCTCACCCCGCATGGGCGCCCTGCGCAGCGCGCCGTCCCTCCGCGAGCGAATCTGCCTGTGTACGCACGCCCCGGTCTGACCCATGCGCGTAAAATATGGGCTGAATGATCTCTTCAGACGCATCTTCACCGGCTGCCGCTCGCCTGCGCAGCGTGGAAGTCATGGGCCCCGCGGGTCGGCTTGAAGCTCTGCTCAATGAAGGATCTCCCCATGCCGCTTGCGCAGCCCTCGTCTGCCACCCTCACCCCAAAGGCGGCGGCACCATGCACAACAAGGTTGTTTACCATGCCATGAAGGTCTTGAACGCAGTGGAATGGGGCTTTTGCCTGCCCGTCCTGCGCTTTAACTTTCGAGGCACAGGACGAAGTGAAGGCATGCACGACGGACGCGCTGAATCCGACGACGTCCTCGCTGCGCTGCATTGGATTCAAGACAAATTCAACCTGCCCATTCTCCTCGCTGGTTTCAGCTTCGGGGCCGCGATGGCTCTTTTCGCTGCTTGCCAGTCTCAACCGACCGCCGCAAACCTGCGCGCGTTGGTGGCTCTTGGGCTTCCTACTCACGCCGAAAACCGGCACTATCCCTTCACCTTTCTCCATCACTGCTCTCTGCCAAAGCTATTCATCAGTGGAGACCAGGACATCTACGCCCCGAAGCAGGATCTGGAGCAGATTGTTGCCCACGCTGCCCCACCCAAAACTCTGGTGCTCCTACACGGCGCCGATCACTTTTTCGCCGGCCAGCTTGAAGCGATGCAGAACGCCCTCGCATCCTGGCTCAAGGAGCAATTGGGATGAACGCCGTCAGCGATCCAATGCTAGACCCCCTGCATCTGACCATTTCTGAGATCTTTTCCGGCGCTCTCGCTGCTTGCGACATCCCCTCCGCCTTCGATCGGCGATTTCAATTCGAAGGCAACGTGCTTAAGCGGCTCCTGCCTGACGGCAGCGGCCCGGACGAAATCAACCTGGCCGCCTTCAGGCGAGTCTTCGTCATTGCCCTCGGCAAGGCTGCCGGCCCCATGCTGGATGTCCTGCTCAGTCGAATGAAGCGCCGCAAAGGCCTTCGCGGAATTTGCTGTTCCAAGTTCGGGCCCACCAAGCGTAACTGGCGCTTTCGCTACTTCCTCGGCGGACATCCTCTACCCAACGAGGATTCCTTTGCAGCGGCACGCGCGGCGCTCGCCCTGCTCAGAAAGGCAAAGAAAGACACCATCGTTTTCTTTCTCATTTCAGGCGGCGGCTCAGCCATGTTTGATCTGCCTCTTGACCCCAGTATCTCCCTCGAAGACACGCAGAAGTTTCACGAAGTTCTGCTCGCCTCCGGTGCACCCATTCAGGAGATTAATACCCTGCGCAAGCACTTCTCTGCCGTCAAGGGTGGGCGCCTCGCCATGGCTGCGCCCGATGCCACCAAAGTCAATCTCCTCGTCCCCGATGTGCCGCTGCGCTCCCTCGATGCACTCTCCTCCGGACCTACGTCTCCCGATCACACCACCGTGCTGGAAGTCCGCGAGATCCTTTTCAAATACGGAATCGCGGAGAAGCTGCCGCCCACCGTCCGTGCTTTTCTGGAACGCCCCGATCTACCTGAATCCCCTGGCAATAAAGGTTGGCTTCCGCCCTTCCTCAATCGGGCAGCCCGCGGCGCTGGACAATTCCGCCGCATGACCTCCGCAAATTCAATGGACGGGGAAAATAAGGCTTTTCGCGATTCCGTCTTCGAGATTTTGCTCTCAGGCCATGATCTGGTTGAAAATGCCCGCTTGCTCGCGCAGAAAGCCGGCTACTTTGTGGCGGTCGATAACTCTTGTGATGACTGGGATTACGCCGACGCCGCTCAGTACCTGTTAAGCCGGTTCCATGAGCTCCGCGCAATTCACCCCCGTTTCTGCCTCATCTCCGGCGGAGAAGTCACGGTCACTCTGGACCGTGCGCCCGGCGCTGGTGGCCGCAATCAGCAATTCGCCCTGGCCTGCGCCCTGGACCTGGCAAAGTATCCAGGCCAAACTCTCACGATCCTCAGCGCCGGCTCAGATGGTATCGACGGAAACACGCAGAACGCCGGCGCAATTGTCGATCCCACAACGGTCAGCCGCGCCCGAGCCTTCGGATTCAATCCCGAGGAATCCCTGCACGCCTTCAATGCCTGCCCCCTCTTTACAGCCCTGGGTGACGCCGTGGTCACAGGCCCAACCGGGCACAACTTGCGGGATCTTCGCCTCTTCCTCGCCCAAATGGACTGAAATCTGGCAGCATTCTCCGCACGATCCCTGAGATACTGCCCTCGATTCAACTTTCGCAATTCGAGGGTAGTTGTTTTAGGATTAGGCCGTGGCTCGACGAGCGATTCGCAAGATCCCCGACAAAACCCCCGATATTCGTTCCGTGGCTGCCCTCGCCAAGGTCTCCATTGCCACGGTCTCCCGGACCATCAATGGAGCACCCGTGGTCAGCGACAGGCTGGCGAAGCGCGTGTGGGCAGCCATCGAGCAGCTCAACTATTTTCCGAACACGATGGCGCGCAGCCTCGTTTCCGGACGCAGCCGCATCCTCGGCATTATCGTTGAGAACATCACCAATCCATTCTTCCCCGAACTGATCCAGAGTTTCGAGGAAATTGCAGTCGCACATGGCTATGAGATTCTCGTCAGCTCGTCAAACAGTGACCCTGCGATCCTCACCACCTGTGTGCGCCGCATGATTGAGAGAAAGGTTGAGGGTGTCGCTGTACTTACCTTTGGCGAAGAGGAACCGGTCCTCGAGCAACTCGCCTACCACGACATCCCCATGGTGCTCGCAGAGTTCCATCTCGACGACCCCAAAGCGAGTACCATCCTCCTCGATTACTCCACCGGCATTCGTGCTGCCATTCAGCACCTTGCGGACCTGGGTCATACCCGGATTGGCTTCCTCGCCGGCCCGCACACCATCCACTCCGCAGTCACACGCGAAAATGACTTCCGTGCCGCCATGGAAGACGCAGGGCTCACCGTTCACCAAAACTGGATTATTGAGTGCAATCACACCCTCAAAGGCGGAGTGGTGGGCTTTGAGCGCCTCCAGTCACTTTCCTCGCGGCCCACTGCCATCCTCTGCTCGAATGACATGACCGCCATCGGCGTGCTGCGCGCGGCTTATCTGAAAGGGCTCAAAGTCCCCCAGGATCTCTCCGTCGTCGGCTTGGACGACATTGACTTTGCAGAGTTCACACTCCCCCCGCTCACCACCATTCGGCTCTCCCGCGTCGATCTCGCCCGGGCCGCCTTTGAGGCGCTTCGCCAGCAGGCAGAGAAGTCCAGTGGCGCGACGATCCAGCGCGAATTCCTGGTTTCAACCAGCCTGGTCGCACGTGGTTCAACTGGGACGCCGCCATCGGAAAGCGGGCGATAGAGGACCATTCTGACGAGGGTTGTCCGCCGCCCGTCCCACCCACTCCGCCATATCAGGCAGGCTCGCTCCGGTGTTCCGCAGAGCCAACTCTTGTTGCCTACTTCCGGTCCAGCCGGAAGGCCGCCGCCTGAAAATCCCCACGGAAGTCGCCATCCATTTGAAGACCATGATTCATCCACCACGCGCCGCTCGCCACCGCTGGCGTATCCGGCATCGCCTTGCCCTCAATCGACGTGAGTGCGTAATCAGCCTTCGGATCGAGCCCCTTCAGCTTCAGCAGCGGGAATAGGCGCCCCTCCTGCGTCGAATGGATGTACAGGAAAACCACTGATTGGCTCTGATCCTGGTTCACTGTCTGTGTGGCGCTGAACTCGCTCCCGTTCAGCGGTGAAATCAGCCGGTACTGGGCGCCCTGCACAATCGTTCTCTGCACCTGGTGGTAGGCCGCAATCAGGCGCTTGGCCGTGGCCATCTCCTCGTTGTTCCACTTCGTGATGTCAGCGCCAATCCCCAACGAACCTTCCATCGAACTCAGCATCCTGTAGGTCAGCGACGTGCTTCGCTTGTTCAGCCAGTGCGGTGAGTCGGTCACCCAGGCCATCATGATCTGCGGCGTATACGCGTAGGTGAACCCATACTGCTGCGACAGCCGGTCAAACGGATCCGTGTTGTCCGAAGGCCAAACCTCATCCGCATAGCGCAGAATTCCAAGATCTACGCGTCCGCCACCGCCCGAGCACGACTCCAGTTCCACCTTCGGATGTCGCTTGTGCAGCTCCGCGAGTATGCTGTAAAGATTCTCCGTGAAGGCAACATAAACCTTCTTTTGCTCTGCCGGTGGTAACTGGTCCCAGCCCGGCTCGCTCCAGTTGCGGTTGTAATCCCACTTCAGGAACGCGATGTCGTTCTCCGTCAGCAATTTGTCAAGAAAGTCCAGCACATATTCCTTCACATCCGGCCGCGCCAGGTTCAGCACTAACTGGTTCCGCTGCTCCGTTCGCGGACGCCCCGGAAAGTTCAGCACCCAGTCCGGATGTTTGCGATACAGGTCTGAGTTCGGATTCACCATCTCCGGCTCCACCCATAGCCCAAAATCCATCCCCAGCGCATGGACCTTGTCGATCAGCGGCTTCAGCCCGTGCGGAAACTTCTGCGGATTCACGTACCAGTCGCCCAGCCCCGCATGGTCGTCCTTGCGCTGCCCAAACCAGCCGTCATCCATCACAAAGCGATCTACGCCCAGGGCAGCTGCTCGTTCCGCGAGTGCAATCTGCCCCGCCTCGGTGACATTGAACTCCGTCGCTTCCCACGAGTTGTAGATGACCGGCCGTGGCTTCGGAGCAGCATCCTCGCCCGTCCCAATCCGATGCGGCAAAATGTGCGCAATCTCAAAGTGATGCAGCAGCCGCGACGCGCCGCCCATCCCGTGCGCCGAGTAGCCACCGTAGAACACCGGCGTCTCCAGCTTCTCGCCCGGATGGAGGACATAACCAAAGTCGAATGGATTGAAGCCGCCCGTCACCCGTACTGCATCCAGCTGGTCCTGCTCCACCGTGATGCGCCACGAGCCACTCCACGCCAGGGCGCCAAACCAAACCTCGCCGGAGTCTTCGCTCGGCCCGCCCGCCTGAATGGCAAACCAGGGATTCGCCTGGTGGCCCGTCGTCCCGCGCCGGCTCTCAATCACCCGAGCTCCAGGGTGCAGCGTCTCCTGCGTCAGCGTCCACTCGCCCGCCCACCGGCCCGTGAGGTAATTCAGCGTATAGTGCCCCGCGGGCAGCGCCCACGCCGCCGCAGCCGCCTGCTCCACCGTCACTGCTGTCGTCCCGCGATTTTCAATCGTCGCCGACCGCGCCAGGATTCCGCTCGCCGGGTCCATCGCATAGTGCAGCGTCACAAACAAGGGCCGTTCAATATCCTTCATCACCACATCCACGCCACTGGCCGTCACCGTATGACTCGCGTAGTGCAACACCAGATCGCGATTTCCGTCCGGAAACGTCACTTTCAGCGCAGGCTCCACAAATAACCCGGCTCCCCATCCCGCATACTCCTGCGGCGTCGTTGTATACGGAGAATCAAAGGAAGCCCAACCCATCATCGGCTTCGCCTGAGGAAATGTGTCCTCTGCGCCCAGCCTGCCGCCCCAGTACATCTGCTGCAGCTCACCACGCTCGTTGACGCCAAAGACATAGGAGACATTGCCGCCATTCAGCCGGAAGACCTTCGTCGTCGTGTCGAACGTTGCCGTTTGTGCCATCGCAACCACTCC
The DNA here is from genome assembly GCA_021813745.1 of Acidobacteriota bacterium. Taxonomy (GTDB): domain Bacteria; phylum Acidobacteriota; class Terriglobia; order Terriglobales; family Acidobacteriaceae; genus Telmatobacter. The sequence goes on along the minus strand of JAKAJO010000006.1, from coordinate 19,581 downwards.
AGTCACCAGTAATGCCGCCCATGTAAAGGCTTTCATCATCACACCAACCTCGCTTCTCCTAATCAACCGGCCCATCATATCACCCGCTCAGGCACTCCTCGCACCTGCAACATCGAGGCCCGCCCTCCGCCGGCCGACGTGCAGCGACGGTTGACACTCCATCCCAATTCATTCACACCCCGCCCGCTCACCCATCGGCTATCCTGTTTCCACCCTCGGAGGCCTCATGCTCACCCTCACCTTCAAGCCCCCCACCCATCCCACGCCGCCAGAGGAAATCGCCGAAGCCATCGAACGCATCGGCCCGCTCCATGGCCTTCCGTTTGAGGACCGTCTATGGCTCGCGCGTCACGGCGAAGAGTTCGTTGCCGAACCGGGAGACATCCTCTTCGAAGAAGGCACCGCCGCCGAGCACATGATCCTCATTCTCAAGGGTGAGATCCACGTTCGCCGCCAGCAGGGTGGTCCCATGGCCCTCTTCATCGGCCGCACCGGGCAGATGACCGGTCTCCTGCCTTTCAGCCGGATGAAAACCTATGGCGGCCAGGGCTTCGCCATCTCGCAGGCCTGGGCACTCTTCATCCACAGATCTCTCTTTCACGAGATGCTCGCCGCTATTCCGTCGATGACCCAGCGCGTCGTCTCTACCCTGCTTGACCGCGTCCGCGAGGTCACCCGCATCGAGCAGCAGGCCGAAAAACTCACCGCCCTCGGCAAGCTCGCCGGAAACCTCGCTCACGAACTTAACAACCCCGCCTCGGCCGCCCAGCGCTCCGCAGCAAGCCTCGTCACCGAGTTGCGAGCCAACCGCGCCAATCGCTTCAAGCTCGTCAACCTCTGCCTCAGCGACCTCCAGATTCAGTCCATCGAGGCATGGGAACAGCGAGTCCTCGGCCGCACACCCGACGACCACTGGGACGCCGCCGCCTTCATCGCCCGCGAAGAATCCCTGCGCAAGTGGCTCAATGAACTGCCCTGCGAAGATGCCTGGGACATTGCGCCCCAACTCAGCGACCAACTCGTCACCGTCGAAGACCTCGATGAACTACGTAACGTCCTCGAACCACGCGAGATTTGCATCGCCCTCCAGTACTTTGCCCGTTACTTGCGCTCCACGCGTTCCGTTGACACACTGCTGAATGCCACCGACCGCATCTTCGCTCTCATCAGCGCCGTCAAGGCCTATTCGTACATGGACCGCGCACCGATTCTCGAAATTGATGTACCCGCAGGCCTCGACGCCACAGTCCAGATGCTCCAATCCCGCATGGGTGGCGTGACCGTCGAGCGCGACTACCAGCCCGGCCTGCCCAGAATCAGCGCATACGGCAGCGAGCTCAACCAGGTCTGGACCGCGCTCATCGAAAATGCATTGGACGCCCTCGGCAGCCAGGGCGATCTGAAGCTCACCTGCCGGATGGAGGGAGAAATGTTGCTCGTCGAAATCTGGGACACGGGCCCCGGAATTCCCGCCGAGTTGCAGGACCGCATTTTTGAGCCATTCTTTACAACCAAGGCTCCGGGGCAGGGACTTGGGCTCGGCCTTGACAACGCCATGCGCATCGTCCGCAAGCACCGCGGCCACCTAAGTGTCCGCTCAGAGCCTGGGTCCACCTGCTTCCGCGTCCGCTTACCCTTGGATCAGTTACAGGCCTACTAAGAGCTTCCCGTACACTAGAACGACACGTCCGCCGGCTCGGTGACGCGAAGCACGGACTGGTCACCCGTCTTCTGTTTCCACGCCGCCCGAATCGCGTCGATCTTTGCCCGGTTCGCAGTCGTGTCGGGGTAAAGAATCAGCAGCATTTTGCTGTGCAGTCGCTCCGGCCCAGTCTCATTCTTGCCTTGCCACTGCCCGTAGAGGTCCACCACACTCAGTCCATCCGGAAAGCGCGGCGTCACTGTCTGATCCAGAAACCCCCGCCACTCTGCCTCGCTGATTCCCTGCTCCGGGTGGTCCGCCGGCCCCAGGCCAAAAAAAAGTTTCGTCTCCACCCAGCCCTGCGTCTGGCCTGGGTGTGCTGCATCCCCGGCGAGTACTGGGGCTGCCTGAGCCTGAACCGGCACACTGGCCGATGGATGACTGGCAACGCCCACACAGCCGGTCAAGGTGGCAGCCATCCCCAGCCCAACGGCAACCAACCCCTGCCGGACGCTCAACAGCATTGCCTTCGAAAACGCCCTCACTTTTCGATTTCTACCCCGCGCCAGAACGCCACGTAGCCTTTGATCTTGCGCGCAGCTGGCTTGGGATCGGGGTAGTACCAGGCCGCGTCTGGATTGTCCTGACCGTCAATCAGCAGGCTCATATACTTGGCCTGTCCCTTCCAGGGGCACGTAGACGTGGTTGAACTGGGACGAAAATACTCTTTCACCAGACTGGACTCGGGGAAATACACGTTCCCCTCAACAACCTCTGTCGTCTCGCTCTCAGCGATGACCTTGCCGTTCCAAATTGCTCTTGCCATGAGTTTTCCGGTTCAATCAAAGAGTCTTATGCGGACAGCCCGAGGCTGTCCGCATAAGCTGACGGATACGACACTATCAGAGATTGTCCGGCATGGCGAGTCCGCCATGATCAGAAGGAGCTTACTTGGCTGCGGAAATCGAGTCGATATGGACGCTCTTGGCCGCCTGGTCAATCGATGCCTTGACCACCACATGGTCGCCATAGAAGCTCTTGACTGCATCCGGGTTATCAATCGCCCAGACCTGCTTCTTGGCCTCGTCCACGAACACCGGCTTCATACCGCCCGCAATGCACTTCTTCACGCAGGCCGCGTTGGCCGATGCACCCGAGTGCTTTGCACCGCACATCGAATCCGAAATCCACCCATTGATGCTCGAGTCCGCTGCGCTCGCAGCAACCGCACCCGACATCAGAATCAAACACGCCACAGCAAAAATCCGTTTCACGATCGACCTCCGGGGAAGTTAACCTCCCGCCCAACAATCATGCGCTATCCGTTGCCTGATGCACAAGCGCTTCCGTCGCGCAATTTGGTCCGACTGAAAGTTCAGACCTTGTTTTACTGCTTTGCCGCCAGCGCCTTACGTCGCGCCTCGATCGTCTTCAGCATCGCCTCATAACGGGCTGCCGCCGCGGAAAACCGCGAGATAACCTCTGAGGTCTTGTTCATAAAGGTGGGCATCCGCTCCCGAATCTGGTCCAGAATGTGGGAAAACTTCGCCAACAGGAAGAATCCCTCCCCATTGCAGTCCACAAACAGATCTGCCGAAACCGCCCCGTGTAACACCAGCGCCGCCGCCATCTCCCAATAGGTCGTCACTTGCCGGAAGAATGCGTTGTGTGGATCGGCAGGATTGCTGGCCACGGAAAAGAAGTCCTCTGCCGTCACAGGCCACCACTCACCCGCCATCCAGGTACGCGCCTGCCGCATCACGTCCTCGGTGCGCAGTTCATACAGCTTTAGAATGATCTCGGCATCAGCCGGGGTCGCAAGCATTCGTTCCATTCAGGGATCTCCACTCCCCATCGTTGATGGATGGGCCTCTGACACTCTATCCAACGCTCTGCCTGGAATCAAGCCGGCTGCAACTCTTTCTTGCTTTCCACCTTTTCAACCACCGGCCCATGCGTCTCTGCCGTCGGCGGCGGTGGAGCGTCACCGATGCGCTTCGAATAGCTGCAGACCACTGCGCCCTCCGTGGGCTCGGCCGCCTTCTTGCCGCGCTTCTTTGGAACTTCCTCTTCGCCACCCTTTTTCTTGTTCGGGCACTCCAGATAAACACCGGACTTGAGTGTCTTCTCCACCAGATACGGGCTCCCGCATTCCGGACATTTCTGCGGCACGGGCTTGTAATTCGAGGTGAAGTCGCACTTCGGATAATTGGTGCAGCCCCAAAAGACATTGCCTCTGCGCGCCTTGCGCTCGGCAATGTCGCCCTCGCCGCACTTCGGGCACTTCATGCCTTCAATCAAGTTCTGCTTCACGTACTTGCACTTGGGGTAGCCCGAGCACGAGACAAATTCTCCATACGCACCCTGGCGCAGCACCAGTGGCTTGCCGCACACCGGGCAGTCCTCGCCCGTCGGCTGCGGCGGCTTCTGCTGCTGCTTCTGGCTCAGCTTGCGAATCGTCTTGCATGGCGGATCCTCACTGTATCCAGGGCAGCTCATGAACGGTCCCCAGGGCCCGCGCTTCAGCACCATCACCCGGCCGCAGTTCTCGCAGTACTCTTCCGTGTCGCCTGCTTCCTGCGCCTCAGGCGTATTCATGTCCGGCTTGGCCGCAATGTTTTCCTTGGTGAACGTACAGCTCGTCGGATCCTTCTTGTTATACGCGGAGCACGAATAGAAGCTGCCGAACTTGCCCCACTTCAGCACCAGTGGTGAGCCACAAACCTCGCATTTTTCATCGGTCAGCTTCTCCATCCGCTTGATGTCTTCCATGTTCTTGCCGGCATCTTTGAGCTCTTCCTCAAAGTAGTCGTAGAAGCCATTCAGCAGATCGGTCCACTTCTCCTTGCCTTCTTCAATGTCATCCAGCTCTTCCTCCAGCTTGGCTGTGTACTGAGTATCGAAGATGTAGGGGAAGTTCTTCACCAGCAGGTCGCAGACCACCACGCCAATTTCCGTTGGATAAAAGCGCCCGCGTGAGCCGCCATGCTTCACCACATACTCACGATCCTGGATCGTGTTGATGATCGACGCATACGTGGAGGGCCTGCCAATCCCGCGCTCTTCCAGCTCCTTAACCAGCGATGCCTCGTTGTAGCGCGGCGGCGGCTCCGTGAAGTGGCCCTCCGGAAGCAACTGCTTCAACTCCAGCGCCTTCACTTTGTCCAGATTCGGCAGCCGGCTTGCAGACTCCGTCTCGTCTTCCTTCTTTTCGTCCGACATCTCATAGACGCGCAGGAAGCCGTCAAAGCGCAGAACAGAACCGCTGGCGCGAAAATCATAGGTCTTGCCAGTCTTTGGCGATGCCGCAGAGATATTCGCCGTGGTGATGTCGTAGACCGCGGGCACCATCTGTGACGCAACAAATCTCTTCCAGATGAGCGTGTAGAGCTTTAGTTGTTCATCGCTCAGAAACTTGGCGATTGACTCTGGAGTACGCGAAGCATCGGTGGGCCGGATGGCTTCGTGCGCATCCTGCGCGTCCTTCTTGCCACGAAACTCGTTGGGCTTCTCCGGAAGATATTTTGCACCCAGCGTCTTTGAGATCCACTCGCGAGCGGAAACCTTGGCCTCCGGCGCGACGCGCGGAGAATCGGTGCGCATGTAGGTAATGAGACCCGTCGTGCCTTCGGGGCCAAGATCCACACCCTCATAGAGCCGCTGCGCAACACCCATCGTGCGTCGCACATTAAAGCCCAGCTTGTTCGCAGCGTCGCGCTGCAACTGGCTGGTGATAAACGGAGGCAGGGGCCGGCGTTGCTGCTCGCGCGCCTGAATCGACGTAATCGTCCACTTCGCGTCATTGAGTGCGGCGACCACATCGTCCATCGATTTCTTGTCTGGCAGCGCATTGGAAAGGAACTGAGCCTTGCCTTCTTTGTCAGTGCCGTTGGCTACGCGCGCCGGCTCGCCTTCAATGCCGATGAAGCGCGCCTTGAAGCTTTTGTCGGCTTCGCGCTCCGGATGCAGCTGCGCTTCCAGCGTCCAGTACTCCACTGGCTTGAACCCGGCAATTTCGCGCTCGCGCTCTACGATCAGGCGCACCGCAACCGTCTGCACGCGTCCGGCGGAAAGCCCGCGGCGCACCTTATCCCACAGCAGCGGAGAGATCTGGTAGCCGACCAGGCGATCCAGCACACGGCGCGTCTGCTGTGCATCCACCAGATTCTGGTCCACATCCCGCGCGTGCTGAAACGCGTCCTGCACGGCCTTTTTGGTGATCTCGTTAAAGGTAATGCGGTGAATCTTTTTCTTCTCTTTTGCTGACGTGCCCAACTGCAGAGCAAGATGATAGGCAATGGCCTCGCCCTCGCGATCCGGGTCAGGCGCCAGATAGATTTCATCGGCCTTGGCGGCAGCCTTCTTCAATTGATCAACGACCTTCTCTTTGCCGGGAGAAACGATCAGCTCCGGCTCAAAGGTCCGCTTCTTGAGTTCCACGCCAATATCGTTCTTGGGCAGGTCCATGATGTGGCCAACCGATGCGCGCACCTCAAAGCCCTTGCCGAGATACTTCTCGATCGTCTTGGCCTTTGCGGGAGATTCGACGATCACCAGTGATTTGCTCATTTCCATCCTTATTCTGTGTACTCAAACCGTTTGGCCTGTTGGACTCCTGATGAGTCCATTCCGTTACGCGCCGCTGCCCGGAAGGGAGATGCCCGGCGAGGCGGCTTCTCTTGCACAGGACAATAGACGTTACAAAATCTGGAAACTAACACGAAAGGCGGCTTCGTTTCCACAAGGAGAATCGATTTTCATGCTCCGCCTGCATCTTCCGGGTTACGCGCAACAGCTTCAAAACGCGCGATTTTCCAAGGGAAAAGGCGACGCCGGCATCGCAGTAGAAAAAAATTTCAAAGGGACCGCACATAGTTCTTGCCGGGCAGGCAGCGGATTCGACCGCTCATCTCCAGTTCAAACAGTGCGGTGAACACCTCGGATGAGGTCAACTGCGTCTCAAGCGATTCCAGCAGTTCGTCAAGTTGTATCGCTTCATCCGTACGCAGAACTTCGAGCACCATCGCCTCCTCCGGCCGTAATGCCGGCTCAGGCAAAAGTGATGCTTGCGCCTCCGGTTTGGATTCAGTGCCGCCCTCAGCCTCCAATTCTTCACGGACTTGCGAGGGAAGGTCTTCCCACACATCTTCCCAGGAAGCGACCAGCCTGGCGCCTTGCTTAATCAGCGTGTTCGGCGTCCAGGAGTTTTTTGCGGTTACGTTGCCGGGAACGGCATATAGATCCCGATTCTGTTCTGCCGCGCAACGCGCCGTTACTCGCGTCCCCGAATTCTCACTGGCCTCAACGACCAGCACGCCAATGCTTAGCCCACTGATGATCCGGTTGCGGCGCGGAAAATTCTGCGGCGCAGGGAACGTGCCCATTGGCACCTCGCTCACAATGGCCCCGCCGGTGGCAAGAATCTCTTCTGCGAGCTTCTTGTTTTCTTTTGGGTAAATCACATCAATCCCCGTTCCCCACACTGCCACCGTTGGCATACGGGCCGACAATGCGCCCTTGTGCGCGCAAGTGTCAATGCCGCGGGCCATACCGCTGACGATAAGCAGCCTCCGGGCCGCCAGATCCCTCGACAGCATCTCTGCGACTCCACTGCCGTAGGGCGAAGGATGCCGTGTTCCAACGACCGCAATCGAAGGCCGAGAGAGCAACGCTGCCTCGCCCCGCACCCATAGCACAGGAGGCGGGTCATAAATCTCCTTCAGTCGCTCGGGATAAAGGGCGCTGACCAGCGTGACAATGCTTCCACCCTGCTCGCGTATGCGCGCCCATTCGTCTTCGGCCATCTGACGCGCTTTGCCTTCAAAGACGCTTTGCACAGCCTGCACGGGAAGGCGCAGACTCTCCAGCTCGGTGAGGGACATGGCAAAGATGCGGCGAGCTGAATCAACCTGACGAAGCAGTTCGAAGATGCGCCTTGGGCCGAGTCCTGGAACGAGGGCAAGAGCCAGACAAGCCAGTTCGTCTTCATCAATGTTCAGCGTGCCTGTGCGGGCCGCCTGATACGGCAAGGTAGTCATGACTTCTCCGTTAGTGGCCAGTGCACACGAGTGCGCTAACCTGTAACAAGCATTCTGGAGTTTCGCTGGATTTGGGCTCACGATAAGCGGGTGAAAGAAGGAAGTCAAGCCAGCCCGTCACGGAGTTTCAAGTCCCGCAGCGCGCATCTTTGGCCCAGTTTTGTGTGTCTAATGGAGTGTGACTTCGACCTTGCATCGCCCATATCGTATTGCTGCAATCCGTTTTTTAAATCCCGCCCCACTCATGTGGGACTTTGAACATCCGCCTTTGAATACAGTACTTTCCGGACGCTACCAACTCGACTGGATGCTCCCCTCAGAGTGTGCAGATCGTCTTTGCAGCGGTCAGGCAGAAATCGGGCTTGTGCCCATTGCATCGCTCGCCAACAACCAGACCTTGCGCATCCTACCAGGTTGCACGATTGCATCCAAAGGTAACGTGCGGTCGCTGCTTCTGGTTCGTCGCGCTCATCAATCGCTCCAGGAATTGCGCAGCGTAGCTGCCGACACCGCCAGCCGCACGACGGTGACCTACGCTCGCATTCTGTTTCACAAGTGGGGCAATCCCCATGTGCCCTTTGTGCCCATGGCGGCCGATCTGGACGCCATGCTTGACCGCGCTGATGCGGCAATCATCATTGGCGATCCTGCTCTTCTGGCTTTGGAGGAGCGAGCGAATCGCGAAGAACGGACGGGCGAAAAGCTCGTGTACCATGACCTGGCTGCTGAGTGGGGTACGCTGACTGGTCTTCCATTTGTCTCGGCTGTGTGGGGCGCGACAGTGAGCAACGCCGAATTGGACCGTCTGGCAGAGGATTTTATCCGCTCGCGCGACCATGGATTGGCACACAACGATGCTTTGGTGGAGGAATGGTCGACTCGGATGCCTGTGCCGGCCGAGACGATTCGCGCGTACCTGACCACGAATATCCATTACACGCTGGATGACGCCTGCATTGAGGGCATGCGCGCATTCTTCCGCATGGCCTCCGAAGCCGGGGTGCTGCCGCAGTATGAACCCGCGGTGGTGGCCATGGCGCTCTAGGTGTGAGAGAGTTGCCGCTATTTGTCTCATGTATCTAGCGTAGACAGTTTGCGGAATGAATGTGCAAACTGGCGGCAGGTTTTTCACAGATTTCTCTGTCGTGGCAGGGTCGAGCTAAGCGTCTGAATCCAAGGGGAATACTAACCGATAGCTACGAGACAGATGAGGGGCGGGGAAAGAAAGTTGCGCCCGCCCCTCTTGACAGCTAAATTTCCCAGCGCAAAAGTGCGGCACCCACCGTAAATCCAGCGCCCATGGCGCCAAGCAGCACCAGATCCCCTTTCTTGAGCTTGCCTTGATCCAGGGCCGCCTGCATGGCCAAGGGAATGGTGCCAGAAGAGGTGTTGCCGTACTTCTCGATGTTGATGATGACACGGTCCTCGGACATGTTGAGTCTTTCGGCCGTCGCCATGATGATGCGCTTGTTGGCCTGATGCGGGATGAAGCAGTCGAGATCCGCACCGGTAACGCCGTTACGTTCCAGCACCTTCAAGGTGGTCTCCGCCATCTTGCGCACGGCAAACTTAAAGACCGCCGGGCCATCCTGATAGATGTAGTGCATCTTCTTGTCGATCGTCTCGTGGCTGGCCGGATTGAGGCTGCCGCCGGCCTTCAGGTTCAGCGCAGCACCGCCTGAGCCGTCAATCTCATGCACAAAATCGATGAAGCCGATTTCGCCCTCTGCACAGGGCTCAATGATCACTGCGCCCGCGCCATCCCCAAACAGAACGCAGGTGGTGCGGTCGGTGTAGTCGGTCATTCGCGTGTTGGCATCCGCGCCGCAGACAAGCACCTTATCGTGTGCGCCGCTTTCAACCAGCTTGACGCCAGCCTGTAGCGCAAAGACAAAACCCGAGCAGCCCGCAGAAACGTCGAATCCCCACGCACCTTTGGCGCCAATTTTGTCCTGCACAAGGCACGCAGTGGAAGGGAACATCATGTCAGGCGTCACAGTGCCGACAATGATGGCTTCGATCTCGGTGGCCGCAATGCCCCGACGGGCGAGGGCCTGCCGGGCCGCTTCGACACACATGTCGCTCGTACCCTTGCCCTTTTCGAGCACATGCCGTTCGCGAATACCAGTGCGGGTGAGAATCCACTCATCGCTGGTTTCCACCAATTTTTCCAGATCTTGATTGGTCAGGACTTGCGGGGGGGCGTAGGTGCCAAGCGCGGTGATCTTTGCGCGGCGGCCCACCACGGGACGCACGGTGAGGCTCAAGGCAATTCTCCTTGCAGCGGGGATGCGGGACGGGTTTCATCCCTCCGCTTGCCGCTCATTCTTCATTGGGCTGCCGGGCAGCCGCGTTCCACAAGGGCCCGGCCGCAGAGACGAGCGGCGAGGCACCAAAAAAGTACCGGGTTGCCTACTGCGCCCGTACTAGCCCGTTACCGTTGCTTCCTTCCGGACCTGGCGGGATTGGCGGGATTACGTCGCGTAGGACCCGGCACTGATTGATTTTAGCATCCCTGTGCGGTGCCGGCTCGCTGCAACGGCGGCGATGAATTTATCGCCGTGCAGGGCGGAAGATACAATAGAACTGTGACTAAGTCTTCCCGACCCACGGCGCCCACCGTGGGATTTGTTTCGTTAGGCTGCCCCAAAAACCTCGTCGATTCCGAGGTGATGATGGGCATGCTAGATCATGCCGGAGCGCGCCTGACGGCGAAGCCGGAAGAGGCCGAGATCCTGGTTGTCAATACCTGCAGTTTTATCGACACAGCCAAGCAGGAGTCCGTCGATACGATTCTGGAGATGGCTCGCCACAAGACCGAAGGGCGCGCACGCAAGCTCATTGTGGCCGGATGTTTAGTGGAACGCTACCGCGACGAAATTCAGAGGAATATCCCCGAAGTGGATGCCGTGATTGGGACCGGTGAGCTGGATTCGATCCTTGCCGCGGCCGGCATCCAACAGCCTGCACCGGCGGCGCCGTCTCCCTTCACCATCCTGAAGCATGACGCACATGCCGATGTGCGTGCAGGACGCGAGGCCGAGGCGGGTACTCATCGTAACGTTCCAGCGGAGATCAGTTTCCGCGCCGAGGGCGATCTGCGCGAGCAGCAGGGTCGCTTTCGCCGCGATGACTGGCAGGGTGCGGCGCACCTTTTACCAACGTATCTTTACGACGAGTCGACGCCGCGTCTGCTGTCCACGGGAAAGACGTCGGCTTACATCAAGATTGCCGAGGGCTGTGACCATCCGTGCAGTTTCTGTGTTATTCCCAACCTGCGGGGCAAGTTCCGTTCACGGCGGTTTGAGAGTGTGGTGGCCGAGGCGCAGCAGCTTGTGGCGCGCGGCGTGCGGGAGATTACGCTCATCGGCCAGGACACAACCTGCTATGGCGAGGACCTTGGCCTGAAGGATGGCCTGGCGACGCTGCTGGATGCGTTGGCGCGCATCGAGAACCTGCGCTGGTTGCGCTTTCTCTATGCCTACCCCAACCGCATCACGGGCAGGCTGCTGGAGACGATCGCAAAGCACGACAACATCTGCAAGTACCTGGACGTGCCACTTCAACACGCCTCGCCGGATGTCCTGAAGCGCATGAAGCGGGGCGCGAGTGCGGAGATTTTCCTGAAGACGATCGACAAGGTACGTGCGGCGGTGCCGGGCATCGCGCTGCGAACCAGCTTCATCGTGGGCTTCCCGGGTGAGTCGCCACGCGATTTTGAGCTTCTCGAGAACTTCATCAAAGCTGCGAAGTTCGATTGGCTGGGCGTCTTCAACTACTCGGATGAAGAAGGCTCGGGAGCATTCGGCCTGGATGCGAAGGTTTCCAAGCGGACCATCGAATCCCGGCGGCGCAAGCTGATGAAGGTGCAACAAGGCATCAGCAAGCGGGCGAAGCAGGCGTGGGTGGGCCGCGAGGTACTGCTGCTTGCGGAGGGGCCATCGGAAGAGACGGAGTTGTTGTGGGAGGGACGTACGCAGTTTCATGCGCCGGAAATTGATGGCAAGGTCTACATTAACGACTTTGGTAGGCTGGAGAAGCTGCAACCAGGGCACTTTTATCGCGCCGAGATTACCGAAGCACACGACTACGATCTTGTTGCGCGTGTCGTTTCTCCATCGCTGTAGAATGACTTTTCAGATTACGGATCAGACCATGGCGGGACAGAAAAAGTCGGTAAAGCTCCTTCGGTGCCCTACCTGCGGCACGCTGGTGCAGCCAAAGGATGAAGAATTTCCCTTCTGCAGCGACCGCTGCCGCAAGATCGACCTGGGCAAATGGGCTTCGGGCGTCTACAAGATCAGTTCACCAATTCTGGATCCCGAGGTGCTGGAAGACCTCGGTGGGCTCTCAGGTGGGCAGACCAAAGGCGAGAGCCATGAGTGAGTCTGTGGTTGGTCCGGCCAGCCCAAATAAGACTTTCTGGGCTTGGACGATTGCCACTTTCTTTGGAGCAGGGCTGGGCAAGCCCGGACCGGGGACATGGGGCTCGGTCGCTGCCGTTCTGTTCTGGGAGATCTACGGAGCGATAGCACACCCATCACCGCGCGCCATGCTGGTTGCGGTGGGTGTTGGGATTCTGCTTTCAGTCGCGTTGGGAGTACCCGCCGCGACGCGTGTAGCACGTGAGTCAGGACGCAAGGACCCCAGTTTTGTGGTCATCGACGAGGTGGCAGGTCAGTGGGTTGCGCTGCTTTGGAGCCCGTTTCATCTCCGCGATGCTTTGATTGCACTGGTCCTATTTCGACTTTTTGATATCACGAAGCCGTTTCCAGTGCGCCGCCTGGAAGGACTCCCCGAAGGCTGGGGGATTGTATTCGATGATGTTGCTGCGGGACTGTATGCTTTGTGTGTAGCATCATTGATCCGCGTCTGGATTTGAGATTTGTTATGGTTCGCTCACGTTCCCAACTCGCCCAGGATGTTCCATTTGGCGCTCCTCATATCGACGATGTTGTGCCCTCGGCAGCTTTGCCGCAGGGTGAGGTGGAACTGGTCGGCGAGCATCTTGGACCTGAAGGATTTCAAGCGCCATCGGTGTTTGTTGGAACGCACGCGGCACATGTGACGATGAGTCGGCGTGGGCGTTTGGCATTTCGGGTTCCTGAAGACGCAACGACAGGGCTTATTGAGGTCCGCTCTGCGGCAGGAGTCAGCAACGCGGTGCCGTTTCGTGTGGCGCGGGAGTTGTCGAGCGGATTACATCCGGTGACGAGCCCCGCAGTCAGCCGGTCAGGCATGATTTACGCAACGATCTCGGGTCCACGCGGCAAGCAGACGCCCGTCTCCGTTGTGCGAATCAGCCCCGACGGCCGTGGAACCCCATTTGTGACTGGTGTTCTGAATGCGACAGGACTGGCCTTCAGCCCGGACGGAGACCTCTATGTGACCTCGCGCGCGGAGGGCAATGTCTACCGCGTTGATGGCGCGGGCGAGCCCAGCCTATACGCAGAGGGAATGGGAATCGCAACGGGAGCGGCTTTTGACGCAGAGGGCAACCTGTTTGTCGGAGACCGAAGCGGGACTATTTTCAAGATCGATCCGCAACGGCGGATTTTTGTCTATGCAACGCTGGAGCCGAGTGTGTCCGCCTATCATCTCGTGGTTGGTGGCGATGGGACGCTGTTTGTAACTGGGCCGACGCTGGGCTCGAATGAAGCGATCTGGGCCATTGACCCGCACGGCGAAGCACGAGCCTGGTATCGAGGACTCGGCAGGCCACAGGGACTTGCGCTTTCGCGAGAAGGCGACATCTATGTGACGGCGTGCCTGCGTGGACGGCGCGGCCTCGTACGCGTAAGCCCCTCGGGTGAGGCAAGCCTCGTGCTGAGCGGCATCGGCCTGGTGGGTGTAACTTTCTCGCCCCTTGGTACCACGATACTGGCAACGAACGAGGCTGTGCTCGATGTTGACCTGGGCGTGGAAGGAATCAGCCTATTTTGAGCGCTGGAGCCGGAATAGGCGCAGCGTTCGCGCGCGGGTTTTCTTTGTTGGGTTCAGCCCCTTAAAACCAACGCCGCCACAGGCAAAAGAGGGACCGGACCCACTGCCATCTGCCAGAATAGAAAAAGCGCGGCTTATCCTCCCCACTTTTCAGTGAGCTGCGTTTGATTGCGATCAGGAGCGCAAGTCTGCCTTCATGAAATGCGAAATCATCGCGGTCGGCTCTGAGATGTTGACGCCCTTCCGCCAAGATACAAATTCTCTCTACATCACTGGCAAGCTCAATGAGCTGGGTGTCACGGTTGCCTACAAAACGATTGTCGGCGACCGGCGCAAGGACCTGGTCAACGTGATTCAAACGGCTCTGAGCCGCGTAGACATTGTGGTGCTGATGGGTGGCCTGGGCCCGACCGAGGACGATCTGACAAGGGAAGCGACGGCCGATGCGCTGTCGCTTCGGCTACGTCGTGACGGCGCAGTGCTGGCGTCCATTCACGCACGCGCCGCCGCATGGCGGATGCCGATGCCCGAGAACAATCTCAAGCAAGCCGATGTCATTGAAACGGCGACTGTGTTGTTGAATCCCAATGGCAGCGCACCCGGCCAGTGGCTTGATACGACCTACAACAACTATCGCAAACTCATCATGCTGGTACCGGGACCGCCAAACGAATGCAAGCCGATGTTTGACGCGGAATGCCTGCCGCGCCTGCGCGAAGTGGTGCCACGACGGCACATTGCCAAGCGCACGCTCAAGGCGGCGATGATTCCTGAGTCGCAGGCGGACAAGCTGCTGGCTCCGATTTACACCACCTACACCGATATCGACACGACGATCCTTGCACACGCGGGAGATATCCAATTGACCCTCCTGTGCACAAAGGCTGACCAGGAGACTGCCGAACAGCGTGTCGAGGAGTTGGCCGGCAAATTGGAAGAGGCGCTTGACGACTGGCTCTACTCTTCAGAAGGAGAAACGCTGGAGCAGATCGTTCTCTACTACCTTGGCCTGAGGCAAGCCACCTTGGCCGTTGCAGAGAGCTGTACCGGCGGAATGGTGGCGCAGCGCATCACAGGTGTGCCGGGCAGCTCGCGGTCATTTCTGGGCGGAGCCATTGTGTACTCTGATCCGCTGAAGACGAGCTTTGCCAATGTCCCGCCGGAGATGATTGCCAAGTACGGCGCGGTGTCGGCTGAAGTGGCCGCGGCAATGGCGGAGGGAATTCGCAGGCGAACGGGGGCCACATTGGGATTGGGGGTGACTGGCATTGCCGGACCAACAGGCGGCACAGACCAGAAGCCAGTGGGGCTTGTCTACTTTGCCGTAGCAGACGCACAAAAGACGGACACCTACGACCGGACCTTCCGTGGTGACCGGGACCGTGTACGCCAATGGGCCACGCAACAGGCCCTGGATCTGATTCGCAAAAAGCTCATGTAAGAATCGCGAAGATCATCTTGCGGGGGGCAAGAGAAAGGCGGACCGGGAGGTCCGCCTTTCAGTTTTGAAGCCGCAGGCGGCACTAGGCCTTGGCTGTGAGCCGCTCACTCAGGATGTGATGACCGCGCGCGAAGAGGTCTTCGAGCGAAATCTTACCGGCATCCACGTCGGCGAGGAGGGCTTTCTGCGCGAGATATTCGCGGTTAACCACGCCTGCCTTGGACTGCAGCATGCGCCATGCCTTGCGGCGCTCGACGCAGAACATGACGAGCTGGCGTGAGAGTGCGCGATACTCAATTTTTCCGTTGTCCTCGAATTTGATGTACACACCGAAGTCAGGAATAAACGAGCGGTGCGCGGGGTTGAGGTAGCGCCGATAGACGACATCCTGCTGCGTGATGCGCACCAGCATGTTGTCGAGCGGGATGAGCTTCTCTGCCGCCTCCGGCTTGATCTTGCGGAGGTGGTTGCGGAAACGGGCTTCTGTGGTGCACCAGTGGGCCACGGTGTAGCGCAGGGCTTCGCCGGTGGACTTGATCTTCGTCTCGTACCAGTCAAGATCGATCGAGGGATTGCCCTTGATGTCAAGGGCCTCCTGATAGCTTTCGCCCTTGCGGGGATCGAAGACGAATTCCGGCACGCCACGCGAGTCGCGGACGCGCTGGGCCTGGTGCAAAGCCATGTCGTCCGGCACGCCATGCTCCGGCTGGCAGGTGGTGAAAGCCTGCAGGAACATGGTGCCGCGGTACTCCAAGCCGTCGAGGATGGCGCGGTAGAGCTTCGGCGCGTTGGCCATGGAGACCTGCGCAACGAACGGCGAGCCGTGGCCGGCGAGGAAGGTTTCCGCTACCGTCTTCTTCTCCGTGTTCTTACCCTGCGTTGCGGCGCCGAAAACGTTCATATCGTTGCCGCCGAGCATAGGAGTCGAATCCGAGTTCTGCCCGCCGGTGTTCGAATAGACTTGCGTGTCGAGCATCAGCACCTTGACGTTGGGCCGGTTCTGCAGCATCACTTTGGATGTGTTCTGATACCCGATGTCGCCAATGCCGCCGTCACCACCGACAACCCAGACCTTGGGCAGTTCGACGATCTCCTGGTCGGTCATCAGCGCGTCTGTAAAGTGGGTGAGGTGGTAGTACTCCTCTTCGCTGATGGCGTTTGAGTCGCGGGTGAGGATGATGTCCGTGAGCCGCTCCGGCAGCACCGACCGGCGTGCGTGATCCACGATGAAGCTTTCACCCATAAGCCAGCCCACGGTCACGCCATCCTGGAAGAGCGAGTTCATCCACGGATAGGGATGCGGGTTGTTGGGCGAGGTGGAGCCGTAGACGGTGTTGCAGCCTGTGTGCGCGGCCATGGCCATTACGCTCATGCCATTGGCCAGGCGGCCATCGACAGGTTGGAGATTCTTATGATTAAAGGCCTCGGTGAGCAGGACCGCAGCGAGAGCTTCAACGATCTGCGCATCGGTGATGGGGCCATTTTGGGCTTCATAGGCAGCGATGCGGGCCTTCGTGTCCTTGTTGTCTTCACCGCCGAGCCCCAGAATGAGGTGCGCAACAGTCTGCTTGAGCAGTGTGTACTCGGCCGGGCTCTTTTCCTTGAGAGCGGCCAGTCGAGCGGCGCCCTTCTTTTCGAGCTCGCCAGCCTTGGCAACGAGACGGTCGCTCTTGGCGTGGTAAACGGGACGCATGTACGCCTCAGTCACCGCGGCAATTGAGCGCAGGACGCTCTTTTCTCCGCAGCCTGCGCAGGCGCCGTCGCCAGCCACAAGCGCGTCGTAGTTGGTGCGGACCATGAGCATGTTGCGCAGCGTTGCCGTCTTGGAATCGGACGGATTGGCGCTGTTGTAGAAGCCGAGGTACTTCTGCGTGGTGTCAGGCAGCAGTCCGAGGAAGGCTGTACCGCTTTCGTGCTCGGCGTTAATTTCCTCGGTTTCCTGAACCATCTTGAGCGCCTGGTGATCACCGCAGGCGGTGACGCAGGCTGCGCAGCCCTTGCAGAGATCGCTGACGAAGATGGAGAAGATTCCACCGGCGCCGGGCGACTTGCGCTCGGGTGAAGAAAAGATGGCGTTGACCTTTTGATAGGCCATTGGCACCTTTTCAAGGATGTTGAAGAACTGAGCTTTGGCGGCAGCGGAGAAGCCGTCAACCTGGTCAGTGACCTCACGCAGAATCTTCGGCAGAGGCGTGCCAGTCTTGATCTCGGCCAGCATGCGCTCGCGGGCGCGCTTTTCGATCTCCGGCAAAGCCTGCAGCATTTTAGCGCGATCGCCAGCGTCAGCGACGTAGAACTTGATGGCGGTGGAGAGAAGCGTCGCCAGATCCTGCGAGCAGTTGGGCAGCGCGGTGTCCGGACAGACGGAGATGCACTCCATGCACTGCGTGCAGTTCTCGGGGATGTAGAGAGGTGTCTCACGACGGGCGACATACTTGGACGCTGTATCGCCGGTCGCAGCAGCAATGACTCCCATGGCGATGAGCGGCGAGGCGGGCTGATTGTAGCCGAGGCCAGCGCGATATTCAGCGTCAAAGGTGGCGATGCTCGAAACCGGCGGGCGCGAAGCCTGACCGGAGGGATGCGGTGTGGAGCGGCAGCCTATGCCACAGGAGCCGCCTGCGGTGGCGAGTTCGAGAATCGGCATGAGAGCCGCACCACGCAAAGTGGAGCGGTCAGCCGCGCTGAGCTCTCCCACCTTGATCTCCTTGACCCGTTCAAAGCCCTGGAGCATGACTTCCATATTGGACTGAACCACGGCATCGCCAAACTTACCGAACTTCTTGACGTACTGCTTGTGAACAACTTCGCGGTACTGCTCCGGAGTGATGCCAAATTCATTGAGCAGCGTGCTGACGCGGAAGAATGCGCCAAGGAAGGCATTACCTTGCATGCGCAGCTGGAGGTCAGCGCGGTCCGTTGCTTTGCGGGCAATGTCGAATCCGGGCAGCGTAAAAACACGAATGTTCTTGTCGATGATCTGCTGGCGGGCCCAGATGGGCAGACGCTCCCATGCCTGCTCGCCTTCCTCGTCGGACTCCCAGACGAGACTGCCGCCTTCCTGCATGCCATCGAGGGGGTTGGTGTGGGTGAAAGCCTTGGGGTCGCAGCAGAGGACGGTGGTGACGTGGCGCAGGTCGCAGTTGACCCTGATGCGCTCCTTGGCAGCGACCATGAAGTAGCTGGTCGGCGCACCCTTCTTTTCCGAGCCGTACTTGGGATTGGCGCTGACGTGGATGACTTCCTTGGGATTGCCAAGCTCGTCCACGACCTTGTCGCGCTCGTAGATCAGGTCATTCAGATCGCCGAGGATGGCACCGAGATTCTTGCCGGTGGTAATGGCGCCCCAGCCACCGATGGAGTGGAAACGCACGGCAACGGCGCCCTTGGGAAGCAGCGAGGGAGTCTCGTCAGCGACGACACTGTAAGGATGATCGACGCCGAGTACGAAGAAGTTGGCGCCGTCGGCGGCGGACTTGCCATCCTTGCGCTTGCGGCCCACAGTGGCGTATTCAAAGGCGCCGATGATGTGCTCAGGACGGAAGTCGCGTGAGCCAAGGCCATAGCTGCCGTTGTAGATCCTGGGCAGGTCGCTGGGCGAGATCGCCGGCAAGCCCTCTGCCGCGGGGTGGCCTTCGTACTGCACGGCCTTGGAGAGAGCGGTGCGAATATCGCGGCCCATGGGATTGTCACCGGCCAGAGGCTCGTCGGTGCGTTCGAGGATGATGACATTCTTCTTGCCTTTGAGAGCAGCGACGATGGCGGCCTCAGGGAAGGGGCGAATGACGTTAAGGTGGATGGAGCCAACCTTTACGCCGCGGGTCTGGCGGAGGTAGTCGACCGCGGCCTCGATGTTCTCCGCGGCAGAGCCGAGCGAGACAAAGACGGTGTCGGCATCCTCAGTCTTGTACTGGCTGATGAGCCCGTAGCGGCGGCCCGTAAGCTCAGCAAACTTCTCGTAGGCTTCCTCAAGGAACTGCAGAATCGGCTCGGCAAAGTTGTTGCGCCGTGCGATGACGCCCTGCATGTAATGTTCCTGATTCTGAACGGGCCCAAGCAGCATTGGGCTCGTCAAGTCAATCATCTTGGGGACGCGGCGGCGGGTGGGTCCGAAGAGCACGCGTTGCGCCTCGGTCGGGCAGTCGATCACGTCTTCCGGCGAACCGAGATACTCACGGATCAGCTCGGATTCGTGCTTGTAGAAAGTGCGCTCAAGGTGGCTGGTGAGGAAGCCATCCATGATGTTCATGCCCGGCGTGAGGCTCAGCTCAGTGACGCGGCGGAGGATGAGCGCCTGGTCGGCGGCCTGTTGCGCGTCCTTGCCGAAGACCATGATCCAGCCGGTATCAAGCGCACCATAAATGTCGTCATGGCCGCAGTGGACGTTCAGGGCGTGCTTGGTGAGGGCGCGGGCGCCGACCTCGAGAATCATCGTGGAGCCTTTGCCCGGCGCGTGGTAATCCTGCTCAACACCGTAGACGACCCCTTGGCCGGAAGTGAAGTTGACCACGCGCTTG
>JAKAJO010000031.1 GCA_021813745.1 Acidobacteriota bacterium | reverse complement strand
GTAACCCTGATCAATGGCATCACCGATGTTAGGGACAAGGCAATCGTTCTTCTGTTCCTCTACTCCGGCCTGCGCCTCTCTGAACTCCGCCAGTTGAACAAGGACACAATCGTTCCCCGCAAGCGCAAGGCGCCCGACGGAACGGTTCAGTACTTTGGCACGGGCCAGGTGATCGGCAAGGGACGCAAGCAGCGGAAGTTCATGGTTGGCCCCGCAGCGCTCGAAGCCCTGGGCGAGTACATCCGCACCTGCCGCGCCAGCGACAATCACCCGGCTCTGTTTCTGTCCGCGCATCACAAGCGCATCAGCGCACGGAGCATTCAGTACATCCTCGACCGCTGGTGCAATAAATTGGGCCTCCCGCATGCGCACGTCCACCAGCTCCGCCACAGCTTTGCGACGCGTGCTGTAAACGCGGGTATGTCTGCAGCTGTACTGCAGGAACTGATGGGTCATTCCACTCAGAACACCCTGCAGAGGTATTTCCGGGTTAAGCCCGACCGGTTTTCGCGTGAATATTTCTCCGCCATGGAGTTCGTGCGCCGGACGTCTCCGGTCTAGGTTTCCTGTCCAGCAAAGCAGGCCAGTTCACGCGCGCCTCTGCACTGACGCGTTGCATCCCGCAGCACAGTTCAAGCCTTCAGCCGCAGTGGCCGACATGGCTTTGGTACTTCGCTTTGCACTGCAATAAATGGACACGTGGCCAGCAATGTCCACGAATTTACCCATGAGGAAAAACGATGAATCAACAGTCTGAAAAGCCCGGATACCTCCGGGTCTCACCGCGTCATCTGGGCCAGATGCGCCTTGCAACCTTCTGCCCATCCTGTTTCTGGTACGCAATCGCGCTGGGCTTCCGCTACCCCTTCGACATGCCCATGCCCGGAATTATGCACAACCTGGACAAGTTCGAAAAACTGCTCGTCGAGGCGTACTTCAACAAGCACGGCAAGGCCCCCAAGTGGCTCAGCCAGCTGGGTTGCACTGGACCGGTCGATTTTCCGGAAAAGATGACAGAGGACATCTCCAACCTGGGCATTACGCTGGTTGGGATGCCGGACGGAGTCTTCAAGAAGAAGGACGGCAGCCTTTGCGTCGTTGATTACAAGACGGCCAAACACAAGGGCGAAGACGACCCCTTCCTGCCTGCCTATCAGACGCAGTTGCAGGGGTATGCGCGCTTGCTCGAGCACTATGAAATTGGCCAGGTTACGAGCGCCGCGCTCGTGTACTTCCAAAATGACCTGTCGAGTTACGCAGCCAAACCCTTGGATCTGCTGACGGATACCGGAATCACCGTGCCCTTCACGGTCGAGATCCATAACATCGAGCTTGACCCCAAGGCCATCGATGAACTGCTGAAGAAGTTCCGCAAGTTCGCTGACCTTCCTGCCCCGCCCGAAGGATCCGAAAAGTGCAAGACCTGCCAGCGCTTGGATCGTCTCTTCCAAGTCGAGCACCGTCTGCTCAGCACACAGAAGATCATCAAGGACTTCGAAAACTGCGACACTGCACGGATGCACTGGATCCTCAACCGGAAGGAGGCGTCACGGCGCTCCTCTCTGGTGCTGGAATCTCGCGGTTGGGAAGCGGAGCTCGACGAGTTGCTTGTACAAGACCTGGACAGTGTGCCTGGCTCGCTTGACCTGTAGTTCAACCGGGATGCCCGCGCAACGCCAACATCAACCTGAAAATGCTCAACCCGGAGCAGCCGGTAAAGTGCCGGCTGCTCTCCGAACCCACAACCCTTCACATGTGTGATTGGCTGAGAAGCCTTATCACACCGAAACATCAACTCGCCGACGCCACGGCATTTCAATCTCAACTCGATGACAAGGAGTAACAGCATGACACAAGCGACATCGCAACAGACCATCAACCCGTCCAACCAGACCGAGTTCATCGACTCCAAGACCCTCGCCGAGCGCTGGAATCTTCCCGAGTCATGGATCAGCTCCCAGGCGCGCAACCGCGGCCTGGACGTGATTCCGCATCTGCGCTTTGGCAAGTTCGTCCGCTTCCCCTGGGGCAGCCCTGAGCTGGAAGACTGGGCCAAGCGCCGCCTCTTCACGCAGCGCACCGAACCGCGCCGCAAGTACAACCGGAGGAAGTCAAAGTAATGAACGAGATCCGCCAATTCCAGCGCGGGTACATCTTCCTCAAGGGTGGTGCTTGGCATCTTCGCTATCGCCAGTACGAGGTGAACGAGGATGGAAGCACCACCCTGGTGCAACGCAGTCATAAGCTGGCGGACTGCCGCGAGCCTTACACCACCAAGCGATCCGTCCGCCAACTCGCAGATGAGTTCCTGACACCCTTGAATGATGGATCCCTGGCCAACGACAGCACGATGCCCGTGACGCGTTTCTGGACGACCCGCTACCTGCCCTACATCAAGGCGCAGACGCGCCCGTCCACATTCAAGGGCTATCAGAATACGTGGAAGACATACCTGCAAGATCGCCTCAACATGCAGATGCGGCACTTCCGCACCGTGGATTGTGAACGGCTCCTTCGGCAGATCACGCACGAGAGGGATCTGACGACCACGACTCTGCGCCACATCAAACAGTTGTTGAGCGGCATCTTCCGCTATGCGATCCGGATCGGCCTCCTCAACGGTGCCAATCCGGTGCAGGCCGCATGCATTCCCAAGGCGCGGCGCGGCGAGGATACGCATGCCTACGACCTCCCGCAGATTCTCAAGATGCTCGAAATCCTGCCACAGCCGGCCAAGGCCATGGTGGCCGTCGCGGCCTTTGCTGGCCTGCGCCGGGGCGAGCTGCGGGCGCTGCGGATTGAGGACTACGATGGCACTTCGCTCCGCATCCGTCGGGCTGCCTGGGAAAAGCACATCACGGAACCCAAGGGCAAACGAGGCATCGGTACTGTGCCCCTCATTCCGACCGCCGCGCGGATCCTCAATGAGCATCTCGCCATGCACCATCCCCGGAACTACATCTTCGAAACCTTCCGCGGGGACCCCGCGAATCTCGAAGGGTACGCTCGGAAGGTCATTCGCCCGATGTTGAAGGAAGCCGGCATTCCCTGGTATGGCCTGCATGCCTTCCGCAGGGGGCTGGCTACAAACCTGTACGCGCTCGGCATCGCCGACATAGTCATCCAGGCAATCCTTCGCCATAGTGACGTAAGCGTGACGCGACAGGCGTACATCAAGTCTGACGCCGCCGATCCACGTAGCATCTCCGCGATGGAGATGCTGGAAGAAGCCGTGCGCAAGCAGCTTGAACCGGAAACGCAGAAAGAACGCGAGGAAGACGCCGCTCCCTGACAGGGCGACGCCTTGCCTCGTATACCCCTGGCACTCTCGGTTGCGCTGCGTTGAGGATCGCATGCTCCCACCGCGAGGGCGCTTTGAACATCGATGGGGCAACTTGAAGGCTTTCTGCATTCTCAGCGCCGTCGGCCGTGCAACAATCGGAAGCATATGCACCTTCTTGAAAAGGTATATCCCCGCATCGAACGCGGCGTTCGCTTGTGCCATGCCGCTGCTTGGACTGGTGCTCAGGCACTGGGACTAGGCCTGCTGGACGCAGATGAACTCGTTCGCCTGACCGTGCAGCGCTTTGAGGCGTCCACCTACCTCGATCCTGCCTACAATCTCGAAGCGGGGCTTTGGCTGTGGGAGCGCGAGGCAGTGCAAAGGTTCTTTCCCCCGACGGGGCGCATCCTGGTGGGCGCGGCTGGTTCGGGCAGAGAAATGGTTGCTCTGCAGCGGATGGGGTATGCCGTGGAGGGGTTCGAATGCGCCCGCACGCTCGCCGAAGCCGGCCAGAGACTTCTTCGCGATGCGGGTTGCCCGGCACCGCTCACTTGGGCTCCGGCCGGCACGGTCCCGGAGTTGAAGGGGCCGTTTGACGGCGCAATCATGGGGTGGTCCGGCTACATGTATATCCCGCTGCGAAGCCAGCGCATAAAACTACTTCAGGATTTTCGCGGGTTACTCCGTTGCGGGGGGCCGCTGCTGGTGTCCTTTCAGACACGGGAACAGTATGAACGGCGAATGGTCTGGTCAGCCCGGGGAGCCAACTGGATACGAAAACTGAGGCGCGTCCCGCCGGTTACCACCGGAGACCGGCTCGATAACGGCTTCAAACACTGGTTCAACCGCAACGATATTGAAGGAGAAATGGCGGAAGCTGGACTACGTATGGAGTGGTACGGAGTGGATGGCTACGGCTGGGCAGTTGGATCTCGCGCAGATAGATGAAATGTAGATCCGAAGGAGGCGGAGTCCAGGTCCACCTACCTGACTTCCACTGGATACCTGCTTCTGTCGTGCAATCTCAAGCAGGCCCACGAACCACCGCGAGCAATCATCCAATGATAGCCATATTACTGCGGAGTTAAGAATGACTAGGATGGCTCCCGTCATTTCCACTCCCCGGATTGGCAGCTGTGATCCTTTCGATATCAATCTTCTTCAGCTGCGGGGCAATCCATGCTTTCCGGGATTCCAAGTTTGATTTCATCAAAGTCTCCATTTTGGTCTTCCCGTGCGAATAAGTCTTAAGCGTCAATCTTAGACTAACTCCCTCCTCTATGCAAGTAATTCTGTACACCACATCCTGTTACAAATCTGCAATGTCTAGACACTCGCCCAGGACTCGGATCCCTCGCCTTTTGCATGACTTAGATTGTGCTCGCAATCCTGAAGGTCTGTGGTATTTACCTTGGATATGTTCCTCCTTCTCCATGTTAGACAGACGTATTACGTAGTATCTTCCTCCAGAGCCATGAGAAGGGCCGCAGAGGAATGTATAGCCAGAAAAGGTTATCAGGAAGAGGAAGTGCTCTGAAGTCATCGCGATAATAGAAGAGTTCTGCCAGACTTTGTCGCCAGGTTCTCTGCTGCCAAAGGAGGCGGTGATACCGGCTCTTGCGGATGACATCGAGAAGCCTGACGAGTGTGCCAAACTCAGGGATTTCTTGCGGACATTTAAGGCTGCGGAGGGGCTCCTCGATCAGGAACGCAGGCAACCTCTCCCATGGACTTTCTGGCAGCTGCGGCAATGGAAGTCCGTAGACATCCCTCAAGAGACGTAAGCCAATCAGCAGCGGCCTTTCCCGATTCGAGGCTTGCGCCTCTTGCAGGGCTGCCTGCCAATCGACGCTTCGAACTGCATGGATGCGCGCAAGATCGCCCAACCACTTTGCGCGGAACCATGCATGCTGGCTTCCATGGCTGCAGAGATAAAGCACCTGGTCAACTGGGTCCATGGCGCGGTAGGGACATCCGTGCCAGACGGCGGAAACGCTCCGGGCCCAGCGATGTGCGGCCTCGCCTGGCGCATCCCAGTAATGGCTCCAATGAAGCTCCAGGGTGCAGCTTCCTTGAGGATCCACCAGTCCGATGTGAGCCTCTCGCTGCAGGAATCGCTTCTCCTGGCGGGGAGTCATGGGAAAGTAACTCGATTCCAGTGTGTATCCATGCTCTTCGAGGCAGGCACGCGCTCGCGGAAGGTCTTTCAGGCTAATCTCCAGATCGAGATCTTTGGATTGACGCAGTCCCACGTCGCCATAGAGTTCGGAGGAGAGAATCGGCCCTTTGAGCACCATCACGGGAATCTCCGCGCGGCTGAATGCCTTCAGTATTCCGGCAAGCACTGCAACGTACTTAAGTGCCTGCACTCGGCACGCATCACTGCGCGCTTTGAGCTCCTGCTGAACATGAACGGGAAGATCCAAGCCTGCAATGCGCTTGAGAGCCGACCAACTTAGTGC
>JAKAJO010000014.1 GCA_021813745.1 Acidobacteriota bacterium | reverse complement strand
CATCGATATTGGCCGCACTCTTTCTGATGTCGATCTCGGCAACGATGCAGTTGCTCCAAGGATGGAACTCCGGCGGCGAATACGCGACAACCGACATGCTCACCTCGCTTTGGAATTATGTGGCCGGCCAGATCATGCCGGCAGCGGCTGGTCTTGCGTGCGTGGGAGCGGTCATCAACTATGTGCGGCACAGGCCGTGGGTAAGGCTGATCTTTGCCGCCATCGCCTTTCTGAGTTTGAGTGGGCTGTTGGCGTTATTCAAGACCATGGCGGCCTGAGGGAAAGCGAATGAGCCTCGATGGAGCAATCACGAACCTAGCATCGTGGGCCGGCAACGTGATGATGCCGACGATGGCTGGAGGTTTCTTTGCGGCGGCGGTCTACCGCTACGGCAAGGGCGGCCAGTTCGAGCAGTTGCTCTATGGCGGCTTCGCGTCGCTGATGTGCTCGGGGATGCTCCGGGCACTGGAGGGATTTGTCCAGCACGCCGGGCCGACCAGCGCGGACGCCTTCTGGATGGCGACGATGAGCCTGGTGAACTGGGTTGCGAACGTCATCCTGCCCATCTTCGCGCTCACTCAGCTCGGAGCTATGGCTCTGCACATGGGCGGAGTGGTCTCGGAGATCTATCCGGGCTCGACCTGGATCAGGAAATTCATTGCCGCCATGGGAGCGTTGATGGTTTCAGGAATGGTGCGCCTGGCCGAGTCGATGGTTTCGCACGCGCACGGGATCTAAGGAGCTTTGCATGAGTCTCGACCTGACACCCGTTCACCGCAACCTGCATACCAAGGTCACGTTTCTCGGCCTTGAGTTCGAGGATCTGATCCTGGTGCTGGCGCTGGCCGCGTTGATGAATCTGCTTGCGCATTTTGTGAGCGGCAATGCTCACGTCTTTGGAATGCCGCTCAACGTCTTCATGGAGTTCGTCGTGCCTGCGCTGGCGGTGCCGTTTCTCATCCTTTTCAAGTATGGGCGGCCTCGCGGGTATCTCACCGATCTCGTGCGTTCGTTTTTCGCTCCAAAGGCATGGTGCGCGCTTGAGCGAGATTCCGTTCTGGTGGAACCTTATCTCGCCGACGAGGAGGATTAGCCGATGCAGGCCTCGATCAGGAATATGAGCGATGGAACGGTTGCACTCAAGCTCGACGCCAACGCAGCGCGAGCGGTTTTCGCAAGTGTGCTCTTTGCCTCGCGCTTCCATGAAGGGTCCTCACCGCTTGCACGAATCGCCAAAGACGAATTGGAGCGCGAGTCCCGTAAGCCAGTGAAGCGAGGTAAATCATGCCGATGACCTATGCGGAATACGAGAGAAAGAAGAAGTCGCCGGCAGTCTGCGAACTGATTTCGCTACGGGACCTTCCCGAGGACGAGAACATCATGGTCCGCACCAACGGAGCCTTCGTTGCAGGCTACGAACTACGTGGCATCCTTGGGTACTTTGCCACGGACGGCGATCGCAACCAGACCAAGGCGATGCTGGAAGCGCTCTTTCGCAGTGTGCCGGACGTCAGTATGCGCATTCAGTTCCGCTATGAGATCTCGGAGCGGCTGGGCGACCTCTTTGACAACTACGCGAGCGAGCAGCGCGCCAGCCAACCGGAGGTCACGGCGCTCGATGCGCACCGCCTGCGGATGTGGCGCGAGAAGGAGCAGAGCGGCTACTTCTTTGAAAACTGCCTGCAGGTTTACTACATCTGGGACCCACGCATTCACGCGAAGCTCTATCACTCGGCAGAACAGAATCGCAAGCTCGCCGGCTTCACGTTGAGCCAGACCAAGGCCATTCAGAGAGCCTGCAAAGAACACGAGACCTATCGGGCGGAGTTTGAGTCGATCCTGCGCGGCGTCGAGGGATCGATGGAATCAGCGAACCTTGGCCCGCGCCGGCTCACGACCCAGGAACTGTTCGAGGCGTTGAAGTACGCGCAGCACCCAACCCGCCGTGATCGGAGGCCCTATGTGCCTCCGGTGCAGATGATCGAATACCGCAGCGCACGTGATCAGGCGGCGGACGCCAGCATCCTCAACGAGACCGAGACGTATCTCAATATCGACGGCTACCTCTATGGTGTTGTGAGCCTCAAAGAACTGCCCGATGCGACATTTCCGGGGATGCTCCAGAACTTCTCGACACTTGGGTTTCCGGTCGTGATTAGCGGCCAAGTCGTGATTCCCGACCAGGTCAAGGTGCTCAAGAGCTACAAGAAGCGCCTGCAGAAGATGACGGCCGCTCAAAAAGATGCCAACGGCAACTTCAAATCGAATCCCGAGGCCGAGGTCGCGCAGGCTCAGCTGATCGAAGTCCAACGCGACATCATCTCCTCGTCGCTCAAGACGGCGAAGCTGAGCCTTTCTGTCGTTGTACGGACCTCGACGCCTGCCTTGACGATGCGTGACCTCGAACAATCGGAGCGCGAGTTGGCCAACCGCACCCAGGAGGTTTTGAACGCCTTCACGCACATGAACGGCGCGAAAGCTGTGGCCGAAACAATCGCCAAGCGCCGTATCTTTCTTGGGACGCTGCCAGGCCTGGGCGAAGCGGATAAGCGGGACCAGGACATGCTGACCTCGAATGTCGCTGATCTGGTTCCTGTCGAAATGCCGTGGATGGGTACAAGACGAAGCCCGCTGATTCTCTTTGAGACACCATATCGGCAGCTCATCCCTTATTCGATGTTCGATCCGGACTTGTCCGACGCGAACGGCCTGCTGATGGCGAAAAGCGGCGGAGGCAAGACGCTGGCCGCGCAACAGATGCTCCTGATGGCGGCGCGGGCGAATCCGTTGATCTCGATTCTGGAGCGTGGCGACTCCTACCAGCCGCTGGTCGAGTTGATGGGTGGCGAGATGATCGAGATGTCGCTCGACTCGGACCAGACGATCAACCCCTGGGATTTGCCCAAGGGCGAAGACCGGCCGTCGAACGATCAGATTTCCTTTTTGAAAAATCTTACCCGGCACATGCTGGGCGAGAACACGCCGCCGGATCTCGACATCGATCTGCTCGACAGCGTCCTGCTCGAAGCCATTGGCTCCACATATAAACGATGCTCTGCCAAAACCTCAAACCCGATTCCACTGTTTGGCGATCTGGCGGCGGAACTGGCTCACTGGCAGGACCGGGACCGCAATCAGAAGATCAACGCGATGGCGCAGATGGCCTCGACGAAGCTGCGGGCCTGGGTCGATGAGGGACCGTATGCGCGGCTCTTCGACCGGCCGACAACGGTTGAGCTGAACAACCCCTGGCTCTACTTCAATGTCGAGAAGTTGAAGGACGATCCACGGCTGGAACGCGCGATGAGCCTGCTGATCGCGCACACGGCCACATACCGTGCCTCCGGTATCACCGGACGGCCGAGCATTGTCCTGCTCGACGAGTGCTGGGCGCTCTTGGAGTCGCCGATCCTGGCGAGCGTTGTCGTGCAACTCTTCCGCACCGCCCGCAAGCGCAACGCCAGTGTCTGGGGGATCAGCCAGACGCCGGAGGATTTCGTCGGCACTCGGGACAAGCCCAACGAGCACGGCGCCGGCATCGTCAAGAACGCGACGACGAAAATCATCGGCAAGCAACCCGGAGACTTGACCGCGCTCCGGGACCACGTCCACCTGAACGAGACGGCGCTCAACCAGATCAAGACCTTCGCTCACCCGAAAAAGGGCCACAGCGCCGAGTTTTTGATTGCGATCGGCGAGAAGGCCGAGTCCACACACGCGATCCGTATCGTGCCCAGCCCGGTGGACTACTGGATTACGACAACCTATGCCCGCGAGCGCACCTACCGCAAATGGTGGATAAAAACGCACACGTCGATGGCGCGGATCGAGGCATACGAAAAGCTCGCCGAGCGGTTCCCGCGCGGTTTGGCCGATCTGGCGCCGCTCAAGGAAGAACTAACTGGCGAGGTTCAGGAGGTACTTGCGCAATGAAACCAGAGGAAACAGTTTTGTTGAACGGAATCCCGTACCCAAGGGATGCCGCCACGCCTGGCAGACAGAAGAATCGGCTCCGGCGTTGGAAATGGCTGACGGCAGCGTCTGTTCTTGGTATTGCAATGCTCGTGCCCGCTAGCGCCCACGCGGGCATCTTCGATGTTTTCAGCGAGATCTTCGGCACGATCCAGAGCGACATCGGCGGATCGCTCAAATCGATCAACCAGCTTACTCAGCAGGTGCAGCAGCTCTATCAGACGACGATGTGGCCGCTGGCCGCGCTCAATCAGGCACGGGGATTTGTTGCGAACTCGATTTCAGGTTTTCGCAACCAGATGAACCAGATCTTCAGCACTCCCACAACGAGCGCGGTCACAGCAGGTCCCCAGCAGTTCGAGTCGATTCTACATAGCCGCCTTTCGTCGCAGATTCCGGCTCTCGGCGCGAGCTTCACGGCCAACTACGGCGCGATTCCACAGCAGAACAATGCCGCGCCCCAGGATCGCCTGATGATGGACATGGACGACGCACTGGGTCAGGAAAACCTGAAAACAACGCTCATCGCCGACCAGGGCGCGGACACAATCCTCCAGACTGCAAATCAGATGGAGAACCAGGTGGCCACCACCACGCCGGGCTCCAATCCCTATCTGACGGCGCAGGCGCAGGTTTCGAATCTCCGTTGCCAGGCATACCTGCAGAAGATGCTTGCCGCTCAGTTGCGGCAGGAGGCCGGCCGCATCGCCCACGACAACGCGCTGTTAAAGCGCAGAACAACCATCACAGGCGGGATCAACAACCTGATTACCGGAGCGCTTACGGCGCACTGAGGAGAGTGTCATGTCCGACTCGAAGAAGTCCACCAACAAAGTGCGCAAGCCGTTTCCGTGGCGGCGCAAGCAGGATCCGACGCCCGAAACTCCCGCATTCGGTGAGGGCTACGAACCGGCGCAATCCGAGCGTTCCTGGCGCAAATCCGCGATTCTCAAAGCTGCGGCCGTCGTTCTGGCAGTTCTGACGATTCTGCCGATGCGGGCGCATGGGCAGTTCGGCATCGATCTCGCGGCGATTCTTGCTGCGCTTCAGAAGATGGAATCTTTGATGTCCACCTACATCTCCGCGCCACTCAACACGATCAACCAGTATGAGCAGAGCGTGGCGAATTATGAACAGCAGGTCATGTATCCACTCTCGGCGATCAACCAGGCAAAAAGCTCTGTAACGCAGTTCGAGAGTCAGTTCAGCCAGGTCAGCGATCTCTTTCATGTAAATGTCGCAAGCGCCACCCTGCCGCAGTCGAGCGACCTTGAGTCGCTGCTGCTTTCGCGCAATGCAGGCGACGTGGGCAGCGTATCGAGCCAGTTCCAATCCGTCTACGGCGTGGTGATGCAGCAGAACGCGGCATCCCCGGCCGTGCGAGCGATGACCGATATGACCGATGCACAAGCCCAAGACGCCATGAAACGGGCAATCGAGATCGACGCCCTGGCGGATGCGGAACTCAAGGAAGCCGACCAGATAGGCCAGCAGATCACGGCCGCGGCGCCGGGCAGCGCACCGATTCTCGAAGCCGAGGCCGACGTGTGGGTTGTGCGTGCCAACGCCTACACGCAGACCGCGCTGGCCGAGTTGATGCGCACGCGCGGGATCGATCTCGCCAATCAGAGCGCCATCACAAAACTGGCGACCACGAACAATACCAGCAACAACGGCCTCATCTCCGGGGCGCTGACGAACAGGTAATGCGCAATGAGTCTTCCGATTCCCAATCCGCACGTCGCTGTCACGCTGCTTGCGTTCTTTCAGTCGACGCAGTTGAATCTCTTCGAGCGTTTTCTGACGCAGGCCGTGGCCGGGATCGACTCGACCAGCATCACGAGCGGGATGCAGAC